>JAKFYI010000035.1 GCA_021730985.1 Hyphomicrobiales bacterium
CCCCAACCCTCCCCCTCAAGGGGAGAGGGAGCACACCGAGCGAGCCTCATGGCCTCACCAATTCGTCGCGATGTATTGCGTTTCCAGGAATTCCATCAGGCCCTCGTGCCCGCCCTCGCGGCCGATGCCCGACTGCTTCATGCCGCCGAACGGCGCGGCGGGGTCCGACACCAAACCGCGGTTGAGACCGATCATGCCGAAGTCGAGCTTCTCAGAGACGCGCATGCCGCGGCCGAGATCCTTCGTGTACAGGTACGCGACGAGACCGTATTCGGTGTCGTTCGCCCGCTTGATGACGTCGGCCTCGTCCTTGAACGTCTGCAGCGAAGCGACCGGCCCGAAGATTTCCTCGTTCAGCATCTTGGCGCTGTCCGGTACGTTCGACAGCACGGTCGCGGGATAGAAGAAGCCTGCGCCATCCGGCCGCTTGCCGCCGACCAGGATCTTCGCACCCTTGCCGACCGCGTCATCGACCAGTTCGACGACCTTGTCGCGGCCTTCGGCGTTCACCAGAGGCCCGAGCGCGACGCCGTCGTCGAGCCCATTGCCCATCTTGAGCGCGCCCATCTTGGCGGTGAGCTTTTTTGAGAATTCGTCCTGCACTTTTTCGTGCACGTAGAAGCGGTTCGCGGCCGTGCACGCCTCGCCCATGTTGCGCATCTTGGCGATCATCGCGCCGTCGATCGCGGCATCGATGTCGGCGTCCTCGAACACGATGAACGGCGCGTTGCCGCCCAGCTCCATCGCGGTGTTGAGCACGTTGTCGGCGGCGCTGTGCAGCAGCTTGCGGCCGACTTCGGTCGAACCCGTGAACGACACCACGCGGACGCGCGGATCGTGCAGCATGTGGTCGACCACCGGGCCGGAGCGGCGCGACGGCAGCACGTTGACGACGCCCGCCGGCACGCCTGCCTCTTCCAGGATCGGCATCAGCGCCAGCATGGTCAGCGGCGTCTCCGACGCCGGTTTGAGGATGACCGGGCAGCCGGCCGCGAGCGCCGGGCCAATCTTGCGGGTCGCCATCGCCGCCGGGAAATTCCACGGCGTCACCAGAACGGCGATGCCCGCCGGCTTGTGATGAACGAACATGCGCGCGCCGGACGCCGGCGCCATGCCGTTCTGCCCGAGATTGCGCACGCCCTCCTCCGCGAACCAGCGGAAGAACTCGGCGGCGTAGGCGACCTCGCCGCGCGAGTCCGACAGCGCCTTGCCATTCTCGATGGTGATGAGTTTCGCGAGCCGCTCGGCATCGCGGATGATCAGGTCGTAGGCCTTGCGCAGAATTTCGCCGCGCTCGCGCGGCTTCTTCGCGGCCCACGGACCGAATGCAGCCTGGGCGGCATCGAGCGCCGCCTTGGCGTCATCGACACTGGCGCTGGCGACGGATGCGATCTTCTGCTCGGTCGCGGGATCGATGACATCGAAGCGCGCGTTGTCGGACGACTTCTTCCACTGGCCGTTGATCCACAAATCGGTCGGCACATTGGCGAGCAGGTTGTCGTATGCAGCCATGAGGTTCCTCCAATTCCTTGGGCACTTAGTGCTGTGGTGCCGTAGCCGGATAGCCATCACACCTAATGCAGAGCGCTACTTCTTCGGGCCAATTGACGATCCTAAAACCACCAGCACCGTCATAGCCATCTCCCGGCATCCGAGTTTCTGCATTAACCGCCAACGAATTCAGGGGCGGCCAGCCGTTGTCGGCACACCATCGCGCAGTTTCTTCCAAGTACCTACCTGCATTGCGAGTCAGATATGCAGCATTCATCCGCTCGCACAAAACGCCATACGCGATGAGATAGCGATCAATTGCTAGAGACGCTCCTGGAGGAAATTGCAAGGTCAGGTCGCGGTGGTGGTCAAGCAGTATTTGGGTCATCGCGCGTGCTTCAGGAGTCATGACATACAGCCTCAGCTACCCCTTCAGCGTCCGTCTGACCCGTTCGACGATGCGGTCCACCGTCGGCAGGATCGCGTCTTCCAGAATGTCGGCGGCCGGCAGCGGGATATGCGGCGTGGTGATCCGAACCAGCGGCCCGTCGAGATCGTAGAACGCCTCGTCGGCGACGATCGACATGATCTCGGCGCCCCAACCGCACAGCCTCGGATTCTCCTCGACGCTGAAGCAGTGATGGGTCTTGGCGATCGAGCCGAGAATGGTCTGGGTGTCGAGCGGCACCAGCGAGCGCACGTCGATCACCTCGCAGTCGATGCCGTGCTCCGAGGCGAGCCGGTTCGCCGCCTCCAGCGCCCGCGGCACCATCAAGGCGAGCGCGATGATGGTCGCGTCCTTGCCGGGCCGAAGGATCTTGGCGGTGCCGAGTTTGTCGAGGATTTCGCCGTCCGGCACCTCGCCCTTGGTCGCGTAAAGCGACTTGTGCTCCAGGAAAATCACCGGGTCGGGATCGCGCACCGCAGCCGCCAGCAGCCCGATCACGTCGATTGGGCTCGACGGCGCCACGACCTTGAGGCCGGGGATCATCATGCACCAGTTCTCGACGCTCTGAGAGTGCTGCGCGCCGAACCGCGAGCCCGCGCCGTTGCCGGTGCGGATCACCAGCGGGCATTTGAGTTGCCCGTTGCTCATGTAGCGGCTCTTCGGAATTTCGTTGGCGATGTAGTCGAAGCACACCGCGAAGAAGTCCGAGAACATGATCTCGGCGATCGGCTTGAGGCCGGTCATCGCGGCTCCCATCGCCGCGCCGAGGATCGCCTGCTCGGAGATCGGCGTATCGCGCACGCGCAACGGGCCGAACTGCTCGTACAGCCCGACCGTCGCCTTAAACACGCCGCCGGCCTTGGCGACATCCTCGCCGAGGAACACGACGTCGGGATCGCGCGTCATCTCCTGCGCAATGCCGCGGGCGACCGCATCTCTATAAGTCAGTTCCGCCATGCCCAGCCTCCATCGGCGTAGACATCGGTGGTGAGAATTTCCATCGGCGGGTTCGGCGCGGCCTTGCACTTCTCCGTGGCATCGTCGACCACGCGCCGCACCTCGGCATCGATCTTGGCGACGACGTCATCGCCGATGCCGAACGACTTGAGCCGCTCCCGATAGATCTTGATCGGATCGCGCTCCTTCCATTTCTCCAGTTCGCCCTCGGGGCGGTATTTCGCGGGGTCCGCGCGCGAGTGGCCGCTGTGGCGGTAGGTCAGGCACTCGATCAGCGACGGCCCGCCGCCGGCGCGTGCTTTGTCGTAGGCGGTCTTGGCGGCGCGATAGACAACATCGGCGTCATTGCCGTCGATCACGATCTTTTCCAGTCCGTAGGCCGAGGCGCGATCACCGGCCGGGTTCTTGACCGCCGTCACGTCGCCGATCGGCGTGTACTCCATGTAGAAATTGTTCTCGCAGACGAAGATCACCGGCAGTTTCCAGACCGCGGCGAAGTTCAGCGCCTCGTGGAACGCGCCGATGTTGGTGGTGCCGTCGCCGAAGAAGCAGACCGTCACGTCATCCTGCTTCTTGTACTGCGCGCGCCAGGCGGCGCCGCAGGCGATCGGCAGGTGCGCGCCGATGATGGCGTAGGAGCCCATCACGCCATGCTCCTCGGACGTCAGATGCATCGAGCCGCCCTTGCCGCGCATCAGGCCGTTGTCGCGCTGCATCAGCTCGCCAAGCACCTTCTCGACCGGCACCCCGCGGGCCAGGGTGTGAGCGTGGCCCCGGTAGGTGCAGAACGAGAGGTCGCCCTTCTTCATCGCCACGGCGAAGCCGGCGGCCACGGCCTCCTGCCCCAAGGAAAGATGGCTCGTCCCCTTCACCATGTTCTGCAGGAACAGGTCGAAGGCCCGCTGCTCGGCCTCGCGGATGTTGACCTGGCTGCGGTAGAGCTCCAGCCGCGTCTGCTCGCCGATGTCGTCGTTCACGGCGGCCGCGGAGATCGGGGTCTGGGACATAAGGTTCCTTGGGCGGGCTTTTTTGGTCGCTGGTATCAGGCGGGCTCGGGGTATTTTGTCAACCGGGCTCGACCGGGGCAACAACCCGGCCCGTCACTTTGCGCTCACGATGGATCAGGTAGAGCCCCGAGGCGACCACAATCGCCCCGCCGATCAGCGTCCATTGGGTGGGAATGTCCTGAAACACCAGAAAGCCCAGGGCCGATGCCCAAATGAGCTGGGTGTAGATGAAAGGCGAAAGCACCGACGCCGGCGCGCGCCGGTGGGCTGCGATCAGCAGATAATGACCGGCCGAGCCAAGGGCGCCGACCGCCACCAGCATGGCGAGGTCGAGCAGCGACGGCGTGCTCCATACGAACGGCAGGACCGGCGCCATCACGGCCACACCGACCAGGTTGCCGTAAAACAGTGTGGTTTCGCTGGAATCGTGGCGCGACACCATGCGGGTGGCTATCCCGTAAGCGGCATAGAAGATCGCCGCCGCCACCGACAGCAAGGCGGCCCACTGCATCCCGCCGCCCACCCCAGGCCGTATCACCACCAGGACGCCGAGAAAACCGACCGCGATCGCGGTCCAGCGCCGCCATCCGACCCACTCGCCCAGCACCGGCCCGGCCGCCATCGCCACCAGAAACGGCGTCGCGAACATGATCGACAGCGCCTCGTCGAGCTGCAGATGCCGGAACGCGAGAAAATTGAAGATCGTGGTGGAAACGAAGAAAAGCCCGCGAACGAATTGTAATCCGGGACGCTGCGTCTTCAGCAATTCCGGCCGCGTCAGCGGATTGAAGATGACGAAGGCAATGACGAATCCGCTGATGAACCGCATCCCCGTAACCTGCAGCGGGTCCATGTGACGCCCGAGGTACTTGGCGATAGCGTCGAGCGCGGCGAAGAACGCCACCGCACCGCACATCATGGCGATGCCGGCCAGCCGCTGGCGGCGCTGCTCGTGCGCGGGATCGCTCAATAGGTCGCCCGCCCGCCGGAAATGTCGATCACCGAGCCGGTGGTGAACGAGCACTCGGCCGAGGCGCAGAACGCCACCATCGCCGCGATCTCATCCACCTCGACGAAGCGGCCGCGCGGGATTTTCGACAGCATGTAGCCGATGTGCTCCTGCGACATCTGGTCGAACAGCGCGGTGCGCGCGGCTGCCGGAGTCACGCAATTCACCGCAATGTCGTGACTCGCAAGCTCTTTGCCCAGCGACTTGGTCAGCGCGATCACGCCGGCCTTCGATGCCGAGTACGCCGCGGCGTTCGGATTGCCCTCTTTGCCGGCGATCGAGGCAACGTTGACGATGCGGCCATAGTTCTGCGCGATCATCAGCGGCACGATGGCGCGGCAGCAATAGAACTGGCTGTCCAGGTTGACCTTCATCACCTCGGACCAGGCCGCGGGATCGTACTCCCAGGTCTTGGCGTTGGGCCCGGCAATGCCTGCGTTGTTGACCAGGATGTCGACGCGGCCGAACGCCCTCACCGTGGCGTCGCGGGCGCGCTCGACCTCATCGAGCCGGGTGACATCGACGGCCACGGCCTCGACCCGGCGGCGGCCTCTCACCGCAGCCGCGGTCTTCTCCGCCAGTGCAAGATCGCGGTCCCAGATCGCCACCGCGGCGCCGGAATCGAGCAGCCGCTCGACGATCGCGCGCCCAATGCCCTGCGCGCCGCCGGTCACCACCGCATTCCTGCCGCCGAGGTCGATCGTATTGGCCATGTCCGCAAGCTATCGAAGGCCGCGCCCGCAAGCGAGCGGCGATTCTTCACACCAGCATTGATGCCAATTGAGACGGCGCTCGCGCCTGATATATTGCAGCCACGGGGTATCGCAGCCTCCCCTTCAGATGGACATCCATCCAAGCGCTGCCCCCTCTCCTGGGAGCGGGCGCTGGACCTTACGCTTCTCCAACTCGGCTTTTTCCTTGGCGCAACATTTGCCGCGGCCTTTGTGGCCGGCGTTACCGGATTCGCGTTCGCGCTGATCGCCGCGGCCGTCTGGCTGCACATCCTCACGCCGCTGCAAACCGCGTCGCTGACCATCGGCTATGGCCTGCTGGTGCAGGGCTACGGCTTCTGGAAAATGCGCCACGCCTTCGACTGGAGCAGGGTCTGGCCTTACATCGCAGGCGGCGCGCCCGGCGTTGCGATCGGGATCAATGTGTTGCGCTGGGCCAATCCGGCCTACATGCGAGCCGGGATCGCGGCCTTCCTGGTCATTTATTCGATCTACGGCCTGACCAGACCGGCGCTCAAACCCGTGCGCGCCGGACCGGCCGCCGACGTGGCCATCGGCTTTCTGAGCGGCGCGCTCGGCGCGATGGCCGGATTTCCCGGCATCATTATCGTGATCTGGTGCGGCATGCGCGGCTGGACGCGCGACGTGCAGCGCGGCGTGTTCCAGCCGGTCAGCGTTGCAATGCTCGGCATGTCCGCCATCGGACTTGGCGTCACGGGCTCGATCGCGCTCAACACCGTGTACCTGTTCTTGATCGGACTGCCCGCACTGGCGCTCGGTACGTGGGCGGGCTTCCAACTCTATGGCAAGATTGACGACGAGGTGTTTCGCAAGATCGTGCTCTGGCTGTTGCTTGCCGCGGGTGCGTTCTTGCTCATCAGCTTGTGGTGATGCTACTGTGCGTTGGCGGGGCCTGCGGCGGTCGCCCCGCGCTTCCAAGGCTTTGGCCCAAGCACCGCCTCCTCTGACAAGGAGGGGGCTATGCATTCGGCTGGCTACTTCATATCACCGACGGACCTTTGGAATCTGATCGGCAGCGCGCGGGCGCCGCAATTGATCGACGCCCGCCGCCGCGACGTCTATGACGCGGCACCCGGCTTGTTGCCGACAGCGACATGGCAGGACGCCAACAGCGCAGGCTGGATCGAGTCGCTGGACCGCGCGCGTCCGATTGTCGTGGCCTGCAAGGCCGCGCACCAAATGAGCCAGATGGTGGCGGCGGACCTCCGGGAAAAAGGCTACGACGCCAGCGTCCTGACCGGAGGCTACGCGGGCTGGAGCGACGCCGGACTGCCGCTGATCGACAAGGCCACGGTGCAGCGGCTCGCGCCGCGACAGCCGAGCCTCTGGGTGACGCGAAGGCGGCCGAAGATCGATCGTGTGGCATGCCCCTGGCTCATCCGCCGCTTCATCGATGCAAAGGCGCGCATCCTGTTCGTCGATCCTCCTGAAGTGCCGGCCGTGGCACGCGAGACCGGAGCCGTGCCGTTCGACATCGAAGGCATCGAAATCTCGCACGAGGGTTCGCGCTGCTCCTTCGACACCATGCTCAAGCTGTTCGGCCTGGAAAGCGAGCCGTCGCTCGCCCGGCTCGCCTTGATCGTGCGAGGCGCGGATACCGCACGGCCCGATCTCGCTCCGGAGGCCGCCGGCCTGCATGCCGTCTCGCTCGGCCTGTCAGCGCTTGCCGGCGACGACGATCATGGGCTGCTCGAACGCGGCTTCATGATCTACGATGCGTTGTTTGCCTACCTGCGCTTCGCGTCCGCGGAGCGTCACAACTGGCCAGCCAAGGCTGCATGACATGAGCAATGCCGGCAATCCACCCATCACGACTGGCGTGAAGCCTACGTTTGGCGAATTCTTCAAGACGTGGCTGAAGATCGGCTGCATCAATTTCGGCGGCCCGGCCGGCCAGATCGCCATGATGCATCGCATCATGGTCGATGAGAAAAAATGGGTGGACGAGGCACGCTTCCTGCACGCGCTCAATTTCAGCATGCTGACGCCGGGGCCGGAGGCGCAGAAGCTTGCGACCTACATCGGCTGGCTGCTGCACGGGGTTCGAGGCGGCCTGACCGCCGGCATCCTTTTCGTGCTGCCGGGCGCGCTGGTCATGCTGGGGCTGAGCCTGCTCTACGCACTGGGGCGGGGCTACAGCGCGATCGACGGCGCCTTGTTCGGTATCAAAGCCGCCGTTCTCGTGATCGTCGTCGAAGCACTGATCCGCATCGGGAAGCGCGCACTCAAGACGTCCCTGCTGCTCGCAATCGCGGGAGTCGCCTTCGCCGGCATCTTTTTTCTCGCCCTGCCGTTTCCCATTATCGTCGTCGCCGCGGCATTGGCCGGGTTTCTTGCGGCGCAGTGGTCGCCAGCCTCGATCGGACTGAAGGACGATATCGGGGTCATCGCTCCTCCTGCGCCGGACCGCTGGCGACAGGCTGCCACCGCTGCAGCGATCGGCCTTGTCGCCTGGTGGGCGCCGGTCGCAATCGCAATCGCAATGTTCGGTTTCAACCATGTGCTGGTGGACGTCGGGCTGTTCTTCTCCAAACTCGCCGTCGTCAGCTTCGGCGGCGCCTATGCGCTGCTCGCCTATATGGCGCAGCAGGCGGTCGAGACCCACCATTGGATGACAGCGCCTGAAATGGTTGACGGTCTGGGTCTGGCCGAAACCACGCCGGGGCCGCTGATCCTCGTCACGCAATTCGTCGGATTCCTCGCGGGGTTCCGCGATGCGGCGCCGTTTTCTCCGGTCGCCGCCGGCATCGTCGCAGCGGCTATGACCACATGGGTCACGTTCACGCCATCGATGCTTTGGGTATTTGTCGGAGCGCCTTTCGTCGAGCAACTGCGCGCCAACAAGCGGCTGTCTGGCGCGCTCGCCGCCATCACCGCGGCCGTTGTCGGCGTCATCCTCAACCTGACAGTCTGGTTTGCGTTGCATGTGCTGTTCGTTCATGTCACCGAGCGGCACACGGGATGGCTGCGCTGGTACGCATTCGATCCGCTCGCGCTCGATCTCAAGGCCGCCGCGCTGGCGGTCATTGCCGGCGTGCTCGCCTTCGTGCTGCATCGAGGATTGATCGAGGTGGTGGTAACGATGGCCGCACTCGGCATCGCGACCCGGCTGGTATTCGGCGCGTAATCAGCTCTCGCGGCTGACTGCGCTTTCATGCCAGCGCCGCAGCGCCAGTTGCTCGAGCGCCGACAGCAGAAAGAAGATCACGATGCCGGCGACGGACAGCAGCAGCAGGGCCGCGAACATGCGCGGAATATTGAGCCGATAGCCCGACTCGGCGATGCGATAGGCCAAGCCCGATCCCGCGCCCGCCGAGCCCGCTGCGATTTCCGCCACCACCGCGCCGATCAGCGACAGGCCGCCCGCGATCTTCAGCCCGGCCAGCATGTGCGGCATGGCCGACGGCAGCTTCAGCTCGCGGAGAATCTGCCAGCGCGACGCACCGTACAGCCGGAACAGGTCGGCCAGATTGTGATCGACCGAGTTCAGCCCCAGCGTGGTGTTGGCGAGCACCGGAAAGAACGCCACGATCCAGGCGCACGCCAGCACGGCGGCCTGCTGCGGCAGGTAGATCAGCAGCAGCGGCGCGATCGCCACCACCGGCGTCACCTGCAGGATCACCGCGTAGGGATAGAACGCGTGCTCGACCAGCCGCGACTGGTTGAACGCGATGGCAAGGCCCACGCCGCCGATCACGGCGAGCGCGAGACCCGCGAATGTCGTTTCCATCGTCGAGAGCAGCGAGCTCCACAGGATCGGCCAGTCGGCAAAGACGGTGGACACCACCAGGCCGGGACCCGGCAGGATGTAGGGTGGCAGTTCGTTGAGACGCACCACCAGATCCCAGACCAGCACGCCGATCCCGAGCGCCAGGGCGGGCAGCGCAATGCGGAGCGCGCGCTCGTTCAACACGACCGGTCTCCCTCCGCCCTCATCCTGAGGAGGCGGCGCAGCCGCCGTCTCGAAGGACGGGGGCGGCCCCATCCTTCGAGACGCACGCTTCGCGTGCTCCTCAGGATGAGGCCGGGATGGATACGAGCATGCCGGACGAATGTCATGCCGCGGCCTCGGATGCTTGCATCGCCTGCGCGAGCGCCTCGGACGCGACACGGCAATGGCCGGCGTATTCCGCCGAGGTGCGGAACGAGGCGTCGCGTGTAGCTGCGCCGATCGCAAGCTCGCTGAAGATGCGGCCAGGCCGGGCCGACATCACAACCACGCGCTGCGAGAGATAGACAGACTCGAACACCGAGTGGGTGACGAACACCACCGTCATCTTCAGTTCCCGCCACAGCGCGATCAGGTCGTCGTTGAGCTTGAATCGCGTGATCTCATCGAGCGCGGCGAACGGCTCATCCATCAACAACACGCGCGGTTCGGTCACCAGCGCGCGTGCGATCGACACCCGCATCCGCATTCCGCCGGACAACTGGCGCGGATAGGCATTGGCAAAATCGCCGAGGCCGACGCGAGCCAGCGCTTGTGCCACACGAGAAGCGGCGTCCCTCTCCGAGACGCCGGCAAGCTTCAACGGCAGATAGACATTGGCGAACACCCTCGCCCACGGCATCAGCGTCGGCTCCTGGAACACGAAGCCGATGTCCTTGACCGGACCCCGCCCCGCGCCCGGCCAGGTCACGGTGCCGCGCGAAGGCTCGCTCAGGCCCGCGACAATCCGCAGCGCCGTGGACTTGCCGCAACCGGACGGCCCGAGCAGGGAAAGGAATTCGCCGGCGCGAACGTCGAGATCGAGACCCTCCAGCGCCGTCACGCCGGAGCCGAACACCTTGCCGACGCCGCGCAACGTAACGACCGGTTCGGTGGCGGAAAGGGACACGGGCGAAACCACTATTGCTTGGGCCGCAGATCGTTGCCGACGCCCTTGTTGACGAATTGCAGGCTGTAGGACTTGCGATAATCGACGCTCGCCTTCACCACGCCTGCGCGCAGCATCCGCTCGAAGAAGCTCTTCATCCGCGCGTCGGTCATCGCGCCGATGCCGAGTGATTTCGCATCGCCGGAATCGACAATGCCGAACTCCTTCATCTTGGCGATCGAATAGGCGATCGCCGCGTCGCTCATCTCGGGATTGTCCTTCCTGATGCGGTCGTTCGCGGCTTTGTTGTCGCCGTAGAGATAATGGGCCCAGCCGACGATCGACGCGTCGATAAAGCGCTGCACCATCGCGGGATTCCTTTCGGCAAGGTCGCGCCGCGTCTCCACCAGCGTCGAGTAGCTGTCGAATCCCTGATCCGCCAGCAGGAAGATCTTCGGCTTGATCCTGGCCTGGGTCTCGATCGCAAAGGGCTCCGATGTGACATACCCCTGCATGGCGGAGCGCCTGTCGGCGAGGAATGGCTGCGGGTTGAAGGTGTACGGCTTCAGTTGATTCTCGCTGAAGCCGTGGTCGCGCTTCATCCATTGGAAGTAGGACGCCATGCCCTCCTTGGAAATGAACAGGGTGAGCTTCTTCAGGTCGTCGAACTGTTCGATGCCCTGGTCCGGGTGCGCCAACAGAACTTGCGGATCCTTCTGAAACATGGCGGCGATGGCGAGCGTCGGAATATTACGCTCCACGGCGTCGAACGCCTGCAGCGAATTGGCGCTCATGTAGAACTCGATGCGGCCGGCCAGCAGTTGCAGGCGGTGGTTCACGTTCGGGCCGCCGGGCAGGATGGTCACATCGAGACCGTGCTTGCGGTAGGTGCCGTCCGCCAGCGCCTGATAGAAGCCGCCATGCTCGGCCTGCGCCACCCAGTTGGTGGCAAAGGTCACCTTGTCGAGCTGTTGCGCATGGGCGGGCGCGAACGTCAGCATCACCGCGGCCGCGAACCATCGTATGCCGGTGCTCATTTCGCCTCCTGCCGGTGGACACTATAGCCAACCCGGCGCCGACCGGCACCCCGAAGGCCCATTTCGCTGTTGACTCCACCGCACCCAATTTGAGCAATGAGCATCCCGCGCCGGGTGGCGCGCCGGCTGGTTGACGCTCAAGGAATTGACGATGGCAAAAAAAGGTCTGCGGTCCCGGCTCTCGCGTTACGGCGACGAGGAATTCGCGCTGTTCCTGCGGCGCGGCTTCCTCAAGGGCGCCGGCTACACCGACGACGCGCTGGAGCGGCCCATCGTCGGCGTTCTATCGACGGCGTCCGATTTCAATCCTTGCCACAAGACCGCCCCTCAGGTTGCCGAAGCGGTGGCGAAGGGCGTGCGGCTGGCCGGCGGCCTGCCCTTCATCTTCCCGACCATCTCCCTGCACGAGGCGTTCGCCGGGCCATCTTCGCTTTTGCTGCGCAACCTGATGGCGATGGACGTCGAGGAAATGGTGGACAACCTGCCGCTCGACGCGGTGGTGCTGATCGGCGGCTGCGACAAGACCATTCCCGCTGAGCTGATGGGCGCGATCAGCGCCGATATGCCGGCTATCGTGGTCAACGTCGGCTCGATGCTGGCCGGCCGCCACGAGGGAACGCGGCTCGGCGCCTGCACCGATTGCCGCCGGCTGTGGGCCGCCTACCGCGCAGGCTCGCTCGATGGACCCGAATTGGACCGCGCCCACGACCAGCTCATGCCGACCTCCGGCACCTGCATGGTGATGGGCACCGCCTCGACCATGGCCTGCCTCGCCGAGACGCTGGGTTTCATGCTGCCCGGCACCGCGACCGCGCCCGCCGTGTCGTCGGATCGCGCGCGCTTTTCCGAAGCGGTCGGCACCCACGCGGTGACGATGGCGAAGACCGGCGGCCCGAAGCCGAGCGAGCTGATGACCAAGGCCTCGCTGCGCAATGCCTCGGTGGTGCTGCAGGCGATCTCCGGCTCGACCAACGCGCTGGTGCATCTCGCCGCCATCGCCGGCCGCGCCGGCATCAAATACGACCTCGATGAACTGGACCGCGTCGGCCGTGAGGTGCCAACGCTGCTCGACCTGAAGCCGGCCGGCATGAACTTCATGGAGGACTTCCACGCTGCCGGCGGCCTGCCCGCGCTGTGGCGGCGGCTGAAGGATCACCTCGACCTGTCGGCCAAGCTGGTCAACGGCGAGACCATCGGCGACGTCATCAAGCGCTGGCCCGCCTACGTGGATGAAAAGGTCATCCGCCCGCTCGACAATCCGGTGGTGAAGGGCGCGGCCATCGCCATCCTCAGCGGCAACCTCGCGCCGCAGGGCGCCGCGATCAAGATCGCAGCGGCAACGCCGGACCTGTTCCAGCACGAAGGCCCTGCGGTGGTGTTCGACTCGCTCGACGATCTCGAAGCGCGGATCGATGACCCGAACCTCAACGTCACCCCGCAATCGGTGATGGTGCTGCGCAACGCCGGCCCGATCGGCGCGCCGGGCATGCCGGAGGCCGGCGCGCTGCCGATCCCGAAGAAGCTCGGCTCCAAGGGGCTGAAGGACATGGTGCGCATTTCCGACGCGCGCATGAGCGGCACCGCGTTCGGCACCGTGGTGCTGCATATCAGCCCCGAGGCCGCGGCCGGCGGACCTCTGGCACTGGTGCGCGACGGCGACATGATCTCGCTCGACGTGAAAGGGCGCCGCCTCGAACTGAAGGTGGACGAGGCAGAGCTTGCCAAGCGCAAGGCGCAGTGGAAGGCGCCGGCGAAGCCCGCGCGCGGCTATGCGCGGCTCTATGTCGATACGGTCACCCAGGCCGAACAGGGCTGCGACTTCGATTTTCTGGTCGAGGCGGAGTAGGTCGGTTCGCACAACACACGGGGTGTCGTCCCCGCGAAAGCGGGGACCCATCGCGCACCGAACTCGCTGATAAATGGGTCCCCGCCTTCGCGGGGACGACTGCGAGAGTGCCGAAACAGCTACCCCTGCAGTTCCTTCCTTACGATCTTGGCGCCCTCCACCATCGCGCACATCTTTCCGAACGCCACCTCGCGCGGCAGGTATTTCAGCCCGCAGTCAGGCGCCACCACGATGCGCTCCGGCGCGACGTGCTTGAGCGCGCGCCGGATGCGGGCAGCGACTGTCTCGGGCTGCTCGATTGTCATGTCGGATAGATCGAGCACACCGAGGATGATGGTCTTGCCCGGCAGCTTCGCCAGGATCGAGACATCAAGGTTCGACTGCGCGGTCTCGATGGACACCTGCTGCACTGGCGAATGCGCGAACTCGGGCAGGAACGAATAGCCCTCCGGCCGCACATGAATGACGGCGGCGTAGCCGAAGCAGACGTGAACGGCCGTCGTGCCCTTCACGCCGCTGAGCGCCGCGTTGAAGGCCTTGAGCCCGTACTCGCGGGCACGGTCCGGCCGCGCCTGCATGTACGGTTCGTCGATCTGCACGATGTCGGCGCCCGCCGCGAACAGGTCCTTGATTTCGGCGTTCACCGCGGCGGCATAGTCGAGCACCATTTCCTCGGCGTTCTTGTAGTAATCGTTCTGCGCCTGCTGCGACATCGTGAACGGGCCCGGCACCGTGATCTTGATGGTGCGATTGGTGTTGGCGCGCAGGAACTGCACATCCTTCACCTCGACCGGGTGCTTGCGCCTCACCTTGCCGGTGATGCGCGGCACCGGGTTGGGATGGCCGGAGCGGTCGAGCGCGGTGCCCGGATTGTCGATGTCCACGCCTTCGAGCGCGGTGGCAAAGCGGTTGGAATAGCTCTCGCGGCGGATTTCGCCGTCGGTGATGATGTCGAGCCCGGCGCGCTCCTGGTCATGGATGGCGAGCAGCGTCGCGTCGTCCTGCGCCTGGTCGAGGAACTCGGGCGCGACGCGCCACAACTCCTTGGCGCGAACCCGCGGCGGAAATCGTCCGGCGAGATTCTTGCGGTCGAGCAGCCAATCCGGCTGGGCATAGGAACCGACGAGCGACGTGGGCAGCAAAGGCAAAGCCATGATTGTTCCTCCGGCTGTCATCATCCGCGAAAGCGGATGATCCAGTAAACACCGTCGTTCAAGATTCTTCGCGCCGTTGCGGCGTACTGGATGCCCGCTTTCGCGGGCATGACAGCAGTGCCCAGCCCCCGCATATACGCTGGCCGGACGGACGTGTAAGTTGCCGCCTCTTGGGAGGATTCTATGATCACGCGCCGATCCATGATGCTCGTTGTCGCGCTGGCCGGCCTTGCCGCACCCGCCGCCGCGCAGGATTACCCCGCCGGGCCGGTCACAATCATGGTGTCGTTCCCCGCGGGCGGAAGCATCGACGTGGTGATGCGCGCGATCGCGCCGCGGCTGCAGGAGCGGCTCGGCAAGCCGGTCATCGTCGAGAACCGCGTGGGCGGCGGCGGCGTGATCGCCACCAACGCGGTTGCCAAGGCCGCACCCGACGGACTGACGCTGCTCGCCTCCGCAAGCTCGCTGGCCGCCAACCCGAAGCTCGCCAAATCGCTGCCATTCGACACGCTCGGCGACCTGGAGTCGGTGTCGCTGGTGTTCCGCACTCCGCTCGCCCTGGTGGTCAATCCCAGCGTGCCCGTAAAGTCCGTGGGCGAACTGGTGGCGCTGCTCAAGCAGAAGCCCGGCGAACTGAACTACGCCCACGGCGGCCCGGGCTCGGCGATTCATCTCGCTGCCGAAATGTTCAAGACCATGACCGGAACGAGCATGAACGGGGTTGCCTATCGCGGCGCCCCGCTCGGCCTCAACGATGTGATGGCCGGACATGTCCCGCTGATGTTTGCCGATGCCGGTGCGGTGATCGGCAGCATCGCGGGCGGCAAGGTTCGCGCGCTCGGCGTCACCTCCACCACGCGCGTGCCGGTGCTGCCGGACACGCCGACCATCGCGGAAGCCGGCGTCCCTGGGTTCGACGCGGTCGGCTGGACGATCATCTCGGTGCCGAAGGCGACGCCGCAGCCGGTGATCAACCGGCTCGCCGCCGAGTTCAAGGCCATCGCGGCCATGCCGGAGATCAAGACGCTGCTGGTCAAGATCGGCACAGTTCCGGTCGAGAGTCCCGCACCCGCCGAAGTGCAGAAATTTCTGGCCTCGGAGATCGGCCGCTGGGGCAGCATCGTGGAGCGCGCCGGGGTCGCCCAATCGCAATAACGGACGCAGGCCATCCCATGAGTGACGAAGCCCTGTTGCGCGAGAAGACCGCGACGCTGACGCGGATGCTGAACCTGCAAGGCACGATCGGCATGTTCGGCCATGTGTCGGTTCGCGTTCCCGGCACGGATCGCTGCTTCATCAGTCCGGGCGCCAGCACCGAGAAGACCACGGTGCGGCCGGAGCACATGTTCGTCTACAACATCGACGGCACGATCATCGAGCATCCCGGCGGTCTGATCCCGCTGGAGTGGCGCATCCACACCCAGATCCACCGCGACCGGCCCGACGCCATGTGCGTCGTGCATCTGCACGCGCCGCATGCGCGCGCGCTCGGCATTGCCGGCAAGCCGCTGACCCCGGTGTTCCTGCACGGCTCGTTCCTCTGCACCGGCGTGCCGACCTGGGACAACCCGCGCCTGGTGGTGAACGACGAGCAGGCCGCCGACCTGTCCCGCACCGTGGGAAGTTCAAGCGTCACGCAGATGCGAGGTCACGGCACTGTGGTGGTCGGAAGAACCGCGGAGGAAGTGTTCTTCTGCAGCACGTTCCTCGAAGAAAACGCGCAAATCCAGCTTCAAGCCGAGGTGATGGGCGGCGCCATCCCGATGTCCGGCGAGGAGGCGCGCGACTGCCGCGAGGGCACTTTCAACCCGCGTTTGTTCGCGCTTTTGTGGACTTTCTACGAGCAGAAGGTCCGGCTCAGCTAGCCAGACTGAGCGCCAGCACGCGGGCAACATGAAGCGCGTCGCGGCCCGCACCATCATGAATCTGATGACGGCATGACGTGCCGTCGGCAACAATGATCGTCTCCGCATCCGCTTTGCGCACCGCGGGCAACAGCGACAGTTCCCCCATCGCCAGCGACACGTCGATTGTCTCCGAGTGATAACCGAAGCTGCCGGCCATGCCACAGCAACTAGATTCGATCGTCTCCACGTTGAGATCGGGGATCAGCCCGAGCACCTGCTCAACCGGGCTCAGCGCGTCGAATGCCTTCTGGTGGCAATGCCCGTGCAGCAGCGCACGGCCTGCAATCTTCTTCAGCGGCAGGTTCAACCGGCCCGCGTTGGCCTCGCGCGCCAGGAACTCCTCGAAGGTCACAGCGTGCGCGGCGACCTGCTTGGCGCGATCGTCCGTGATCATGGCGGGAACCTCGTCGCGGAAGCTGAGCAGGCAGCTCGGTTCCAATCCGACCACCGGCACGCCGCGCGCGGCAAACGGCGCCAGAGCGTCGAGCGCGCGCTCCGCTTCCTTCCGCGCCTGCACCACCTGGCCGACGGCAAGGAACGTGCGGCCGCAGCACAGCGGACGCGAGGAGCCACCCTTCGGCTTGGCCATATGCACATGGTAACCGCCCGCGCCGAGCACAGCGAGCGCGGCATCGATGTTCTCGCGCTCGAAGTAGCGGTTGAAGGTGTCGGCGAACAGCACGACTTCGCGCTGGGCCGCCACCTTGCCGGGCGGATCCCGGAACACGTCGGAGCGCCATTTCGGCAGGCTCCGTCTTGCACTGAAGCCCGCTATCTTTTCCGAAAACTTCGCCGCCGCGGGCCAGGCATCACGCCGGTTCATCAGCCACGGCATCCGGCTGGCGTAACGCGCGTAGCGCGGCAGATAGCCGACCAGACGGTCGTGCAGCGAAAGCCCGTATTTGGCGGTGCGCGCCGCCTGCACCTCGATTTTCATCCGCGCCATATCGACGCCGGTCGGGCACTCGCGGCGGCAGCCCTTGCATGACACGCAGAGCTTCATCGTCTCGGCCATCTCGTCCGACGTCAAAGCGTCGGGACCAAGCTGACCGGTGATGGCCAGCCGCAACGAGTTGGCGCGGCCGCGCGTCACGTCGCGCTCTTCGCGGGTGACACGATAGCTCGGACACATCACACCGCCCGCCGAGGCGCGGCAGGCACCGTTGTTGTTGCACATCTCCACGGCGCCCTGGAAACCGCCGCCCTCGCCCGTGTAGGCCGACCAGTCCAGTTGCGCCCTTATCGGAAGCGCCGCATAGCCCGGGCCGTAGCGGAAGTTGGCCGGATCGTCGAACTTCGGTGCGTGCACGATCTTGCCGGGATTGAACACACCGTTCGGATCGAAACGGTCCTTTACCTCTTCGAAGGCACGGGCGAGCCGCGAGCCGAACATCGGTTCGTTGAACTCCGAGCGCACCAGGCCGTCACCGTGCTCGCCGGAATGCGAGCCCTTGTACTCGCGCACGAATGCAAAGGCCTGCTCGGCGATGTTGCGCATCGCCTTGATATCTTTGTCGAGCCGCAGGTTGAGGATCGGCCGCACATGCAGGCAGCCGACTGAAGCATGCGCGTACCAGGTGCCGGTCGTGCCGTTCTTGTGAAACACGTCGGTCAGCCGCGCGGTGTAGTCCGCGAGATGCTCCAGCGGCACCGCACAATCTTCAACGAAGGAAACCGGCTTACCGGCATCCTTCATCGACATCATAATGTTGAGGCCGGCTGTGCGCAGTTCCGTGATCGCCGCCTGCAGCTTGGGATCGAGCACATCCACCACACCGCCCCAATACTCGCCGTCGTGGCGCCAGGAAAATCCGAGATCTCCGGTCAATTCGTGGAGCCGCGCCAGACGCCGCGCGTTCTCCTCCCATTCGGCCTCGGCGAACTCCACCAGCAGGATCGCCGCGGGTTCGCCGCGCACGAACGCCTCCAGCGTCGGGCGGAACATCGCGATGTCCCGCGCCAGCGAGATCATGGTCGCATCGACCAACTCGACCGCGATCGGAGCCAGCTTGACGATGTGCTGCGCCGCCGCCATCGCCTCGTGAAAGCTGCCGAAATGCACCGCGCCGACCGCGCGGCGGCCGAGCACAGGCGACAGCTTCAATTCGATCGCGGTGGAGAACGCCAGCGTGCCCTCAGAACCGACCAAGATGTGAGCGAGATTGACGTCGTTGCGCCCAGGCACCAGCGTATCGATGTTGTAGCCGCCGACCCGGCGTTGCACCTTTGGGAAACGCGCAGCCACCTCGTCAGCCTCGCGCGCGCCCAGCGCGAACAGGTCCGCGGCAAGTGGGCGCAAAGGCGAATCCTGCGCCAGATCCGAAAGATCCGCCGCCACCGGCCCGAAATGCGCCTTGCTGCCGTCAGCCAGCAGGGCATCGATCGAGAGCACGTTCTCGCGCGTGTTGCCGTAACGCAGCGAGTGGCCACCGCACGAGTTGTTGGCGGTCATGCCGCCGATGGTGGCGCGCGAAGCAGTCGAGACATCGACCGGGAACCAGAGGCCGTGCGGCTTGAGCTGGCGGTTCAGATCGTCGAGCACAATGCCGGGCTCGACCCGGCAGCGCCGTCCCGTGACATCGAGATCGAGGATGCGTGTCAGGTTCTTGGAGCAGTCGATCACCAGCGACGAATTCACCGTCTGACCGGCCTGCGACGACCCGCCGCCGCGCGGCAGCACGGTGACGCCTTCATCGCGCGCGAGCGCAATGGCGCGTTCGGCCTCGTCCATGTTGCCGGGCGTCACCACGCCGAGCGGCATGATCTGATAATGCGAGGCGTCGGTGGCGTAGCGGCCTCGCGTGAACCGGTCGAAGTGCACGCCACCGGAAATTTCCGAGCGCAGACGCCGTTCCAATCCGGGCAGCAGCCGTTCCACCGCTAGCTCCGCAGCCTGTGGGACGTCATGGCGCGCTTTGGCATGCCGGAATCACAATGCTAAATTGCTGGAAACTCGGGGCGACCAGCCGACCATATTGAGCCGGCCGCGCCAGGGCAACGCCGCGAGGCGGCGTGCCGGCAATAGGGAGGCGACGATGCCGCGCAAATCCGCACCAAGCCGCAGGACCGTTCTTCAACTGGCGTTGGGCACAGCTTTCGTGCCGATGGCGCCGGCGATCCTGCGCGCCCAGACATCTGACCTTCCGTCAGGGCCGATCCGGCTGGTGCTGCCCACCGCCTCCGGCGGTCAGGCCGACACCATCGGCCGCCTGATCGCCGAGCGCGTCGGACCCGCGATCGATCGCACCATCATCATGGAGCCGAAGCCCGGCGCCGGCGGATTGATCGCGGGCGAATTCGTCGCCCGCGCCGCGCCAGACGGCAACACATTGCTCTTCGTCACCGGCGGCCACACCATCCTGCCGGGTCTCTATGCCAAGTCCATCAAGTTCGACGCGGTGAAAGACTTCGCCTTCATCTGCCATCTGACCGAAGCGAGCTTTGCCATCGCGGTTGCAGCAGATCATCCGGCGAGGTCGTTCGCCGAGATGCTGGAATTGTCGAAACGCGATCCCGGCAAGCGCACGTTCAGCAGCGTCGGCGCAGGCTCGACCCAGCACCTGATCGGCGAAGTGGCGCAGCCGCAGTTCGGCGTGCAATGGACGCACATGCCCTATCAAGGCGGCGCGATGCCGCTGAACGACGTGATCGGCGGACGCGTCGATATGTCGATCGATTCGATGCTGACGATTGTTCCGCTGGTGCAGGGCGGCCGGATGCGGGCGCTGGCGGTGACCTCCACCGAGCGGCAGGCGCTGCTGCCCGACACGCCGTCGTTCGGAGAGCTCAAGCCCGGGTTCGCGGTGGGCACGTTCCTGGGGATTGCGGCACCGGCCAAAACCCCGCCCGCGATTGTGGCAAGACTCAACCGGGAGATCGCGAACGCCGTGAACGCGGAGGCAACCAAAGAGCGGCTGCGGACCATGGGAAACACCGCAATAGCCGGCACGCCTGAGGAATTGACCGCCACGGTGGCGCAATATGTCGAACGCTGGACCGGGGTGATCAACCGGCTCGGGATTGCCCGGTAATCCCCTATTGACCGATAGGTTTCGGGGGGCTTGACCAAGGCCGCGCATCCGGTGTTTGTCCGGCCAGAAATCCCCTTCCAGCCGGAGCTTTTCAACGATGGCCCAGAATTCCGCACGCAACGTCGGGCGCCATTTCCTGCAGATTCCCGGGCCGACGCCGATTCCGGATCGCGTGCTGCGGGCGATGGACACGCCTATCATCGACCACCGCGGGCCGGAGTTCGCCAAGCTCGCCAAGCGCGCGCTGGAAGCGATCAAGACGATCTTCAAGACCACCAATCCGGTGATCATCTACACCGCGACCGGCACCGGCGCGTGGGAAGGCGCCCTCGTCAATACACTGTCGCCCGGCGACCGCGTGCTGATGGTGGAAACCGGCCAGTTCGCCGCACTATGGAAGAAGATGGCCGAGCGGATCGGCCTCAAGCCTGAGTTCATTACCAGCGACTGGCGCCAGGGCGCGGACGCGAAGGCCATTGAAGCCAAACTGCGCGAGGACAAAGGCAAGGAGATCAAGGCGGTCTGCGTCCTCCACAACGAAACATCGACCGGCGCGCTCACGCCGATCGCGGAGA
This sequence comes from Hyphomicrobiales bacterium, assembly GCA_021730985.1. Classification (GTDB taxonomy): domain Bacteria; phylum Pseudomonadota; class Alphaproteobacteria; order Rhizobiales; family Xanthobacteraceae; genus Z2-YC6860. The sequence goes on from JAKFYI010000035.1 coordinate 21,032, forward strand.
TCCGCAAAGCGATCGACGCAGCCGGCCATCCGGCGCTGTTCATGGTGGATACCATTTCCTCGCTGGCGTCCGCCGACTACCGCCATGACGAGTGGGGCGTGGACGTCTCCGTCGGCGGCGCGCAGAAAGGCCTGATGTTGCCGCCCGGCATGTCGTTCAATGCCATCAGCGACAAGGCCATCGCCGCCAACAAGACCGCCATGCTGCCGCGCTCGTTCTTCGCCTGGGACGACATGCTGGCCATGAACAAGATCGGCTTCTTTCCCTATACGCCGGCGACGCAGATGCTGCACGGCCTGGTGACGGGCGTCGAGATGCTGCACGAGGAAGGCCTCGACAACGTGTTCGCCCGCCACGAGCGGCTGGCCGAAGCGACCCGCCGCGCGGTGGCGGCCTGGGGTCTGGAAAATCTCAACAAGAACGCCAAGCAGTATTCGCCGACCATCACGGCGATCCTGCTGCCGGAAGGTCACGACGCCGACAAGTTCCGCGGGCTGGCGCTGGAAACCTTCAACATCGCCTACGGCGCGAGCTTCGGCGCTTACTCGGGCAAGTATTTCCGCATTGGCCACCTCGGCGACATCAACGACGGCACCCTGATCGGCGCGCTCGGCATCACCGAGATGGCGCTGGGTCTCGCCGGTATCCCGCACAAGAAGGGCGGCGTGCAGGCGGCGATGGACTACATCGCCTCGGTTCATGCCGGACCGAAGCGCGCCGCGGCGGAATAGCTCTCGGCTTTACACCCCGACCCCGATCCGTCACCCTGAGGCGTGCAAAGTGCGCGCCGTCAGAAGTGACGGAGCCAGGGAGGGAATGCATGAAGCTCGTCCGCTTTACGCTTGCGCTCGTATTGGGCGCGTTGATTGCGACACCTGCCCTCGCCCAGACCTACCCCAACCGCCCGATCCGCCTCGTGGTGCCATTCCCGGCGGGCGGCGGCGTCGACACCATGGCGCGGATCGTCGGCACCAAGCTGTCCGAGCGGATCGGGCAGCCGGTGCTGGTCGAACATCGTCCGGGCGCCGGCGGCATGCTCGGCGCGGATGCCGTCGCCAAAGCGGCGCCTGACGGCTACACGGTTCTGATCACGGTCAACGCCCTCTCCATCAGCGCTGCGCTCTACAAGACTCTGCCGTTCGATCCGCTCAAGGCGTTCGAGCCGGTCGTGCAGGTTGCAGCCAATCCATTCGTGCTGGTGGGCTCGCCTAAGATGCAGGCCGCGACGATCCAGGATGTGATCGCGCTCGCCCGCGCGAAGCCGGGCACGATGAACTATGGCTCGAGCGGACTGGGTGCTCCGCTGCATCTGCTCACGGAGCAATTCAAACACAGCGCCGGGCTCGACATCGCGCATATCCCCTATCGGGGCGACGCGCCCATGTTCACGGCGCTGCTGGCGGGCGACGTGCAGATCGGCTTCATGCCGGCGGGCACCGGCGTTCCCCAGGTCAAGAACGGGCAGGTCAAGGGGCTCGCCGTCACCGGACAAACACGCTCGCCGGCGTTGCCTGACGTCCCGACCCTGCTCGAAGCCGGCGTCAAAGGCCTGGAGGCGGATTCCTGGTACGGCCTGTTCGCCCCGGCCGGCACGCCGCGCGGGATCGTGATGCGTCTGAACCGCGAAATGACCGAGGTGCTGAAGTCCCCGGACGTCGCCGAGCGCCTGCGCTCAGCCGGCAATGAGCCGGCCGCGGGCACGCCGGAACAACTCGACGCGGTGTATCGCGCCGACATCGCCCGGTTTACAAAGGTTATCGCCGACGCGAAAATCCCAAAACTGGATTGATCGCGGCGCTGTGAACCGTCACTCGCGCCGCCGTGCCGCGCGCGGGGCATATCCTTCCGGCGCGGCTGCGGACCCGCTACGCTGGCCATCCAACAAACGCTGCTGCGGGGGGACATGGGCCAGTTCTCGATCGGCCAATCGGTGTTGCGGCGCGAAGACCCGCGGCTGCTGACCGGGCGCGGGCGCTATTTCGACGATCTGCAACTGGCCGGCCAGCTTCGCGCCGCAATCGTGCGCTCGCCGCACGCCCACGCCGACATTCGCAGCGTCGACAGCAGCGCCGCGTTGGCGATGCCCGGCGTGCACACCGTTCTCACCGGCGAGGACTATCGCGCTGACGGCCTTGGCACCATGCCGTCGATGGCGCCCTACAAGAAGCGCGACGGCAGCCCGATGTACCTGCCGCACCGGCCCGCCATCGCCATCGGGCGCGCGATGCACGTCGGCTATCCGGTGGCCGTGGTGGTCGCCGACACGCTCGACCGTGCGCACGACGCCGCCGAGCGCGTAGCCGTGGACTACGCGCCCCGCCCCGCCGTGGTATCGGCGCGCGAGGCTTTTGAGCCCGGTGCGCCGCAGCTCTACGACGACTGCCTGAACAACGAGGCCTATTTCTACCAGGCGGGCGACAAGACCACGACCGATGCCGCCTTCGCGCGCGCCGCCCACGTCATCGAGCAACGGCTCGTCATCAACCGCGTCACCGCCAATCCGATCGAGCCGCGCGGCGTGACCGGCGAGTACGACGCCGGTACGGGAAAATACACTTTGCATTGCGGCTTCCAGCGGCCCTGGCTGTTCCGCAACGGCATCGCCGAAACCACCATGAAGATCCCCGAGGCGCAGCTCCGGCTGATTACCGGCGATATCGGCGGCTCATATGGGCTGCGCGGCTCGATCTATCCGGAAATCATTTTGATGCTCTGGGCGGCGCGGCGCACGGGCCGCCCGGTGAAATGGGTCTGCACGCGCAACGAGGCACACATCAGCGACGACGATGCGCGCGACAACATCGTCGACGCGGCGCTCGCACTCGACGCGGATGGCAAGTTCCTCGCCCTGCGAGTGCGCAGCTTCGGAAACCTCGGCGCGTTCGTTTCGTTCCGCGGCGCGATGCCGCCGGTGGTCAACATCGGAACGGTGTGCGGCGTCTACACGACGCCTGTGGCCCATGTCGCGATCTCCGGCATGCTGACCAACACGCACTGCACTTCGCCCTATCGCGGCGCGGGCCGGCCCGAGGCCTCGTACATGATCGAGCGGCTGATCGATCTCGCCGCCGACCGGATGGGCCTCGACCCGGCGGAGCTGCGGCGGCGGAACACCATCCCGCCGCAGGCCATGCCCTACAAGACGCCGCTGACCTTTACCTACGACAGCGGGCGGTTCGAGGAGAACATGGACCGCACGATGCGGCTCGCGGACTGGCACGGCTTCGAACGGCGACGCAAGGAAGCGGCGAAGCGCGGCATGCTGCGCGGCATCGGCATCTCCAACACCATCGAGCAGGCGTCCGACCCGACCATCGAGACCGCCGAAATCCGGTTCGACCCGCTGGGCGGTATGACCTTTGTGACCGGCTCGATCTCGCACGGCCAAGGCCATGCCACGATCCAGACCCAGATGCTGGTGGACCGGCTTGGTGTCGATCCGGAACGGATCAAGTTCATCCAGGGCGACACCGACGCGGTGGCGTTCGGCATGGGGACCGGCGGCTCGCGCTCGACCACGATGAGCGGCGGCGCCATCGTGCGGGTCAGCGAGAAGATCGTCGCCAAGGGCAAGAAGCTCGCAGCCCACATGCTGGAGGCCGCGGAAGAGGACATCGAATTCAAGGACGGACGCTTCACGGTGGCCGGAACGGATCGCGCCATCGGCGTGCACGATCTCGCCAGGTCCGCGTTTCAGCTCGACAAGCTGCCGGCCGGCATGGAGCCCGGCCTGTATGAGACCGCGACCTATCGCGCGCACTCCGGCAATTTTCCGAACGGCGCGCACGTCTGCGAGGTCGAAATCGATCCCGACACCGGCGCAACGCAGGTTGTCGGCTACTGGGTGGTGGACGACGTCGGCACGGTCATCAACCCGATGTTGGTCAAAGGCCAGATCATGGGCGGCATCGCCCAGGGCATGGGCCAGGTGCTGTTCGAGGACAAGGCCTACGACCGCAGCGGCCAGGTGGTGAGCGGCTCGTTTATGGACTACGCGATGCCGCGCGCGGCGCATTTTTGCAACGTGACGATCGAGGACAACCCGGTGCCGACGCCCACCAACCCGCTGGGCGTCAAGGGCGCGGGCGAGGCCGGCACGGTCGGCTCGCTGTCGGCCGGCGTGAACGCCATTGTCGATGCCCTGTCGGTGCTGGGCGTCCAGCACATCGACACGCCGTGCTCGCCCTATCGCGTGTGGCAGGCGATCGCGCGCGCCAAAGCGGCAAACTAATCCTCGCGGCTGGAACGAAATGCGGCGGCATTGCTGCCGCCGCATTCCGCATCAAACCGTCATCGGCGGCGGGCTAGCGCCAGCCGTGATGATGGTGCCGGTGGTGACGATGGCGATTCTGCCAGTGCCGGTTCCAGCCGTAGTGATTGTGGCCGTAGTGGCGGCCGTGATCGCGGTGCATCTTCTTCTTGGTCACGATCACGGTGTGAGCTTCCACCGGCGTCGCGGCGAACGTCGGGATGGCGATGCCGATAGCGGCGACCGCGGCCAGTGCGAGAACGATCTTGCGCATGTTCCTCTCCTTGGGTGAATGATCTCACCCGCGGAAAAACAATGCGCAATCATCCCGGCCGTTTCGGGACCGCTACATTATGTTTGCGTTAGGTAGGTGAACCTGGCTTCAGCTTGTTGAACCGGCGTTCATCCCTCATGCCGCGATCATCACGTACTCGAAGTCGCCCGGGCGGTTGTCGATGCCGACCTTCGGCGGCGATATCCACGACGCGAATTGTCCCGGCTCCGTCACCGGCTTCATCAGCGACGCGATGAAATCGCCGTCGGCCGACGACGGCAGATAATTGTCCCGCTCGCGATTCCACGATGCGGTGTCGAGCAGCACGCCGGCCGGCGTCGCCTCGACGTTCTTGAACTCGCCGATCTGGCGATGGAATGCGACGTGTGGCAGCGCGAGGCGAAACTTGACGCCCGATCGCTCGATGATTTTGTTGAAGCGTTCGATACCCTTGGCGCAGTCACGCGTGTAGTCGTCGCGCAAACGCATGTTGAGCGCGGTGAGCGCCGGCTCATCGACGTTTTTGATCTCGTTGCCGACCATCTTCAGCACCGGATAGGTCGAATTCTCAAGCCGGTGATCGTCGTCGATCGCGGTCTCGCGGAAACGGCCCTTGATGCCCGAGTTGTAAGCGTTCGCCGCGTTGGTCGAGACCTCGGAGCCGAACAGGTCGAGCGAAAGCGAATAGTGCAGGTTCAATTTTTTCTGGATGGTCGGCAGGTCGACCACGCCGAGTGCCCGGACCTTGTCGATCGCATGCGGATCCTCGACGCCGACCTTCTTCATCGCCTCGCAGGTGCGCTGAACGGTGCGGCCGATGCCGGTCTCGCCGACAAACATGTGGTGCGCCTCTTCCGTCAGCATGAATCGGCAGGTGCGCGACAACGGATCGAAGCCGGACTGCGCCAGACTTTCGAGTTGCATCTTGCCGTCGCGGTCGGTGAAGAACGTGAACATGAAGAACGACAGCCAATCCGGCGTCGCCTCGTTGAAGGCGCCGAGCATGCGCGGAGAATCGGTGCTGCCCGAACGGCGGCGAAGCAGTTCATCCGCCTCCTCGCGGCCGTCACGGCCGAAATACTTGTGCAGCAGATAAACCATTGCCCAGAGATGGCGGCCTTCCTCGACGTTGACCTGGAACAGGTTGCGCATGTCGTAGAGCGACGGCGCTGTCTTGCCGAGGTAGCGCTGTTGCTCGACCGACGCGGGCTCGGTGTCGCCTTGGATGACCACGAGGCGGCGCAGCATGGCGCGGTATTCGCCCGGAATTTCCTGCCAGGCCGGCTCGCCCTTGTGCTTGCCGAACGGAACGGTGCGATTTTCATCCTGCGGCGCCAGCAGGATTCCCCAGCGGTACTCCGGCATCTTTACGTAGTCGAACTTGGCCCATCCCTTGGGGTCGACCGACACGGCGGTGCGCAGATAGACCATCGCCTCCTGGAAGCCCTCCGGCCCCATGTCCTTCCACCAGTCGAGGTACCCGGGGTGCCAGCCTTCGAGAGCCTTGAGCACGCGGCGGTCCTCGGTGAGATTCACGTTGTTCGGAATCTTCTCGCGGTAGTCCACATTGATGAGGTCCATGGCGTACTCCTCTAGACTCGTTTGGTATCGAACACGGCCTTCTGGCCGGTGCCGTAACGGCGCAACGCGCCTTCCTCCCCGACCGCATTGGGACGCTGGAATATCCAATTCTGCCACGCGGTGAGCCGGGCAAAGATTTTCGTTTCCATCGTTTCCGGCCCGCCGAAGCGCAAATTGGCCTCAAGGCCGGTCAGGCTGTCGGCCGAAAAACTGGCGCGCTCCTCCAGGAACACGCGAATTTCGTCCTCCCAGTCGATGTCGTCGAGCGCGAAGGTGACGAGGCCCAGTTCACCGGCCGCGCCGGCGTCGATCACCTCGCCGATGGCTTTTTTTGCAGCGGCCACCGCCTTATCGTCATCGAGGAAGCGCGTCGCGAGCCTCGTGAGCCCGTTCGACATCAGATAAGGCCCGAAGTTGACGGCATGAAGCGCCATTGCAGCCGCCGGCCGGTTGTCGCCGTCGCGCTGGCCGACCAGCATGTAGGAGCGGTCGGCGGCGAGCACCAGTTCGGCAAGCGTCCCGGCAAAGCAGGAGCCCGGCTCGACCAGCGTCACCAGCGTGCGCGATGTGAGATCGACCCGCTTGAGCACGCGCTTCCACTTCAGCCGGATTTCGCGGGCGAGCCAGTGCGCCTTGTTCTCTTCGAGGAGTTCATCGTGGGCGAGCACAGCAGCGGCATCGCCCTCCGACTTGAACACGATCGCCGCAACTTCGAATTCGTTAAGGCGGATGTCGAGGATGGCATCATCAAGCTCGCGCGCCAGCGCCAGCGGCCAGAATGCCGAGCCCTGCGCCAACATCATGTTCATGTCGGCCGGCGGGGCCGATTGCGGCCCGCGCAGCGTGATAGTGGCGATGCGGCCGGCAATTTCCACCGAAACGAGTGCGGTCTCTCGTCCCTGGGGAGTCGCTTTCACCTGAAGCGGGGCCAGCACGATGCCCTTCGCGTCGGCGGGACGATCCGACTTCGCCGCAAACTCCTGGGCGCGCGCTGCCACCGTCTCGTCAAGCTTGGAGTTCGGCACCACCTCGTCCACCAGTTTCCAGTCCACCGCCCGCCTGCCCTTCACGCCCTCCTCGGTCGTGCAGAACACGTCGGCGTGGTCGCGGCGGACCTTGCGCTTGTCGGTGACGCGGGTAAGCCCGCCCGTTCCCGGCAGCACGGCCAGCAGCGGCAGTTCCGGCAGCGACACGGTGGATGAGCCGTCGTCCACCAGGATGATGTGATCGGCGGCAAGCGCCAGTTCGTAACCGCCACCTGCGCATGAACCCGTGACGACGCAGATCATGCGCTGGCCTGAGAATTCGCTGGCGTCCTCGATGGCGTTGCGGGTCTCGTTGGTGAACTTGCAGAAGTTCACCTTGTGCGCATGACTGGCCGCCGCGAGCATCCGGATGTTGGCGCCGGCGCAGAACACCCGCGGCTTGCCGGAGCGCAGCAGCACCACGCGCACCTGCGGCTGCTCGAAACGCAGCCGCTCCAGCGCGTCGGCCAATTCGATATCGACGCCGAGATCATAAGAGTTGAGCTTGAGCTGATAGCCCTCGAACAGCGGCGCGTTTTCGTCCACGTCCATGGTCAGCGTTGCGGTGTCGCCCTCGACGGCGAGCTTCCAGTGGCGATAGCGCGACGGATCGGTTTTAAAATCGATCCGGTCGGCTCCGTTTGCGAGTTTGCGGTCCGCTTCGGCCATCACGCGCCTCTGTTCTTCAACCACGGCGTCACGATTTTGTTCAACTTGGCGAGGCTCTGCTCAACCGTCGCACTTGACGTATCGAGTTGCGCCTCGGCGCGGGCGTAGTCCCGCTTGCGTGCATCGAGAATGGCGACGAGATCGGACATCGCCTCGCGATTCTTGGCCATCGGACGAAAATCGCCTTGCTTCATCACGCGGCTCATGTGCTCGTCGGGCCGCGCGCTGACCCAAACGGTGTGCGCGCGGCGCAGCAACAGCGCGTAGGTCTCGACGTTCGATACGATGCCGCCCGCGGTCGCAATCACCACCTGTCCGTGGTCGGCGATGACGCGCTCCAGGCAGGCCCGCTCATAGCGGCGGAACGTCGCGAGCCCCGACATCTCGATGAGCATGGGCAGGCTCGCTCCGTACTCCTGTTCGATCAGGCGGTTGAGCTCGACGAACGGGCAACCAAGCTTCTCGGCCAGCTTGCGGCCCAAGGTCGACTTACCGGCGCCGCGCAAACCGACCAGCGCAATGCGCTGCGCACGGTCGGCCGACGCTGTGCGGCCTGCGTGCTTCTCGATCAATTCAGCAATCGCCGGAAGCTCGTTTGGGGGAAGCTGCGAAAGCATATCGACGATGCGCTCAAGGGCGGCAGAGCCGCCGCGCGCCAGCGGCAGCAGTTCGACGATCGGCACATCCAGCGCTTCGGCGATGGCGCGCATCACGACGATCGAGGGATTGCCGGTACCGCCCTCGATCTGAGCGAGATAGCGCTCCGAGGCGCCGGAGTCCTGCGAGAGCTGACGCCGCGTCATGCCGCGCTTGGCGCGGCCCTGCCGCACGCGGCGGCCGATCTCCTCGGCGAATGCCGCATCCGCCCGGCCGCCTGAAGCTGCGGTGTCGGGACGCTCACGCGCGGACTGGTCTGGCCGTAACGCCATAGGGGCCTGGCTCCGAGGAACATGTATTATAATTCATGTCTCATAGTGCATGCAAGCCGGTCAGGCGTCGGATTTTGCTGCCTCCAGCGCCCGGCGGGCGAAGTCCACGACGGCATCGAGGGTCGGCTGAAACGCCTCGCGATACGGCACATGGCGGGTGTTCGGCAGCTTCAGCACCTCGATAGGGCAGTAGCACTCCTCCTGCGCGGCCTCGACCTGTCTCATGGTGCCGTATTGATCGTCCTCACCCTGGATAACCAGCACCGGCACGCGGATGTAGGCCAGATCCTCGGTGAGGTCCCAACTGCGGAAATCGTTCTTCAGCCAGACGTCGGTCCAGCCGTGCACGGTGGCGTCTGCGTCCCTGTGCCAGCGCCCCAGCCGCGCGCGCAGATCGGTGGTGTCATAGGCCTTGCGGACCTCGGCAATCGACGCGCTGGTGATGTCCTCGACGAAGAAGTGCGGCGACATCAGCACCAGTCCGGAAACGCGATGGTCCTGCACGCTGCCGCCGTAGATCGCGGCGATCGAAGCGCCGTCGCTGTGCCCGACCAGCAACCCGCGGCGAAATCCGATCACGTCGAGCAGACGCGGCAATATCTTGCGCGCCTCGTCGTGCATAAAGTCAAGCTTGCGCGGCAGCGGAGCGGGCGACGACTGGCCATAGCCGAGGCGGGAATAGACGAACACGCCGCAGCCGCTCGCAGCCTGAAGCTTGTCGGGAAAATCGCCCCACATGCCGACGCAGCCCAAACCCTCATGCAGCATCACAAGCGTCGGCGCAGCATCGGGCCGCGGCCCGATCATGCGGTATTCGAGCCGCATGTCGCCGAGATCGACGAAGCCGTGGTCTGGGAGCAACGTCAAAGACATAGCCGCTGGATCGCTCCTTCAATCTCTCCCGCTCATGCCCGCGAAAGCGGGCATCCAGTTCGTTACCCTGGGTCCCCGCTTTCGCGGGGACAAGCGGATGGAGTGCCGCCTATATCCCCAGATACCGGTGCTGAACATCCGGCGCGGCGGCAAGTTCCGGCGAAGTGCCGGTCCATACCACCCGGCCGCGCTCGATCAGATAGTGCCGATCGGCAATCCTCGTCAGGGCCTCGACGTTCTTGTCGATCACCAGGATCGACTGGCCTGCAGTCTTGAGGTGCGTCAGACATTGCCAGATTTCGGTGCGGATCAGCGGCGCCAGCCCTTCGGTCGCCTCATCCAAAATCAACAGACGCGGGTTGGTCATCAGCGCGCGGCCGATCGCCAGCATCTGCTGCTCGCCGCCGGAAAGCTGGTTGCCCATGCTGGCGAACCGTTCGCCAAGCCGAGGAAACAGGTCGCACACCCGCTCCAGAGTCCATGCGTCGGTGGCGCCGAGGCGGTTCGTGGCGGTGGCGACCAGGTTCTCGCGGCACGTCAAGTTCGGAAACACCTGGCGGCCCTCGGGCACCAGTCCAATGCCAAGTTGCGCCACGCGGTACGACGGCAGCGTCCGGATCTCCGCGCCGCCGAAGCGGATCGAGCCGGCGCGCGCCGGCGTCAATCCCATGATCGAGCGCACCGTGGTGGTCTTGCCCATGCCGTTGCGGCCCATCAGCGTCACCATCTCGCCGGGCGCGATGGCGAGCGAAATGCCGTGCAGCACCTGGCTCAGGCCGTAGCTGGTTTCGATGTTGGCGACTTCGAGCAGGTCAGCCATGGCCCGCTCCGGGCGCACTCACCGCCTCCTGCTCGCCGAGATAGGCCTGCCGCACTTCGGCGTTGGCGCGGATTGCGGCGGGTTCGCCCGAAGCGATGACGCGGCCATAGACCAGCACCGAGATGCGGTCGGCGAGCGCGAACACCGCCTCCATGTCGTGCTCGATCAGCAAAATGGTGATCTCCTGCTTGAGCTCGCGCAGCGTTTTCACCATGCGGGAGGATTCTTCGGGGCCCAGCCCCGCCATCGGCTCGTCGAGCAGCAGCAGCCGCGGCCGGGTGGCGAGCGCCATCGCCAGTTCGAGCTGGCGATGCTCGCCGTGGCTCATGTTGGCCACGATCTCGTCCGCACGATTCGACAGTCCCGCCCGCGCGAGCGCGGCGCGGGCCGGCTCGCGCAGGTCGCTTTCCATGCGGGCGTCGCGCCAGAAATGGAACGAGTGTCCAGCATGCGCCTGAACGGCGAGCGCAACATTGTCGAGCGCCGTGAAATCGGGAAAGAGCGACGTGATCTGGAACGTGCGGCCAAGGCCCATCGCGCTGCGCCGGTAGGCCGGCAGCGCGGTGATGTCCTGGCCGTCAAAGAATACCTGGCCCGTGTCGGGCGTGAGCTCGCCGCTGAGCTGCCCGATCAGCGTGGTCTTGCCGGCGCCGTTCGGGCCGATGATGGCGTGCAACTCGCCCGCGACAATATCGAGCGCGATGTTGTCGGAGGCGACGACGCCGCCGAAGCGCTTGGTCAGGCCGCCGATCTTGAGGAGCGTATCAGCCACGGCGGCGCCCCGAGATCAGGCCTTCGATGCCGCCTCGCGCGTAGATCACGATCAGCAGCATCATCGGGCCTAGGATGAGCTGCCAGTACTCCTTGGCGGCCGCCACCTCCTTGCCGGTGGCGAGATAGCTGGCGAGCCCCATGAGATGAGGCAGCGCCTCCTCCAACACGAGCAGCGCGACGGCGCCGATCACCGGGCCGAACACGGTTCCCATGCCGCCCAGCACCGCCATGACGATCAGATCGCCCGAGCGGGTCCAGTGCATCAGCGCCGGGCTGATGAAGTTTGTGTGGTTGGCGAGCAGCACGCCCGACAGGCCACAAAGCACGCCGGCGATGACGAAGCAGGTCAGCTTGTAGCGGAACGTCGGAAATCCGATCGCGCGCATCCGCCGTTCGTTCGAGCGCGCGCCCTGGATCACCAGGCCGAAGCGCGAGTTCACCATGCGCCAGACGAAGTAGACCGTCGCCATCAGCAGGACCAGGCAGAGATAGTAGAAGACCGTGCGGTTGGACAAATTGATCAGGCCGCCGAAATCGCTGCGCCGCTGGATCGTGAGGCCATCGTCGCCGCCGTAACGGTCGAGCCCGTTGGCGATGTAGTAGACCATCTGCGCGAAGGCGAGCGTGATCATGATGAAATAGACGCCGCGCGTGCGCAGGCTCAGCGCGCCGACGGCCAGCGCGAACAATCCCGACAGGACGAGCGCCAGCGGCCACTGAACGAAGCCGCTGTTGATGCCTTCTTTCGCGAGAATGCCCACCACATAGCCGCCGATGCCGAGATAGGCGGCGTGACCGAAACTCACCATGCCGCCGAAACCCATGATGAGGTTCAGGCTGACAGCCGCGATCGCAAGAATGAGGATGCGCGTGAACAGCGTCACCATGAAGGTGTTGCCGGTCAGCGCCGAATAGACCGGCAGCAGCGCCAGAACGATCATCAGCGCGGTGACGAACGCATTGCGCGGGGTGAGCCAGGACTTCATTTGCTGGATGCCGGGAACAAGCCTTCCGGACGGAAGATCAGCACCAGCGCCATCAGCGTATAAATCAGCATCGACGACAGCGCCGGGCCCGCACTCGAGCCCGCGCTGTAGCTCAGGAACGTCCGCACCAGATCGGGTAGAAATGCCCGGCCCATCGTGTCGATCAGGCCGACGATGATGGCCGCAACGAACGCGCCGCGGATCGAGCCTATGCCGCCGATGATGATGACGACAAACGCCAGGATCAGAATGTTCTCGCCCATGCCGATTTGCACGAACGCCAGCGGCGCCTGCATCATGCCGGCGAAGCCCGCCAGCGCCGCACCCAGACCGAACACCAAGGTGTAGAGCAGCTTGATGTTGACGCCGAGCGCGCCGACCATTTCGCGGTTGGATGCGCCGGCGCGAATCAGCATGCCGACGCGGGTTCTCATCACCAGGATGTATAATAGCAGAGCGACCGTCAGCGTCGCGCCGATGGTGACCAGACGATAGATCGGATAATAGATCCCAGGGATGACCTGCACCGCGGTGAGCATCTGGCTCGGCAGCGAAATGGTCAGGCCGGCGGGGCCCCAGATCAGCCGCACCAATTCGTTGAAGAAGATCAGAAGGCCGAAGGTGCCAAGCACATGGTCCAGATGATCGCGCCCATAAAGGGGCCGGATGGCGATCACTTCCAAAACGATGCCGGCAAAGAACGTCGCGACCAGACCCAGTGCGATACCGGCGAGGAAGCTGTCGGTCAGCCCGACGAACGTCGCGGCGAAGTAGGCTCCCAACATGTAGAGCGAGCCATGCGCCAGGTTGACAAAGTCCATGATGCCGAAAATCAGCGTGAGGCCAGCCGCCAGCAGGAACAGCAGCATGCCGAGCTGAATACCATTCAGGCTCTGTTCGAGAAGATAAAGCACGCCCCCCGATCCCCACTTCGGGCCATATTCCGCTCTCGGATCAGGCCTGACATACACTCAAAAAACAAGACGGCAGAAGCGCCCGCTTCTGCCGTCTTTTTTGGCTGGATTGCCGATCAGTTCGGCATTTTGCACTTCTGGAAGTGCTTGTCCTGATCGTTCTCCACGATGGTGGCGACGGTCTTCATGCGAAACTCGCCGCCTTCGTTGATCGCTTCCTGGAGGTAGAAGTTCTGGATCGGAATGTGGTTCGGTCCGAACTTGAAGTTGCCGCGCACCGACTTGAAGTCGGCCTTGCGGGCGGCGTCGCGCATCGCGTCCTTCTTGGTGAGGTCGCCGTTGACGGCCTTCACCACGCTGTCGAGCAGCGGCACGGCATCGTAGGTCTGCGATCCATAGAACGACGGGTCGGTCTTATGCTTGGCCCTGAAGTCGGCGACGTATTTCTTGTTCGCCTCGTTCGGCAAATCGCGCACCCACTGCTGGGCGCCCGGAATGCCGAGGCCAAGATCTTTCAATCGTGGCAGCGACAACGAGTCGATGGTGAACGCGGTGTAGAGCGGAATCTGGCCCTTGAGGCCGGACTGCGCGTACTGGGTAATGAATTGGATGCCGGGTCCGCCGGGATAGAATGCGAAGATGGCGTCCGGCTTGGCGTTGCGCGCCTTCGACAACTCGGCCTGGAAGTCGACCTGGGTGGGCCATGTGGTCAGTTCGCGGCCGACGATGTTGCCCTTGAAGGTGGCGGCGACGCCTTCCAGCATGTCCTTGCCGGCAGCGTAGTTCGGCCCGATCAGAAACGCGGTCTTGACGCCCTTCTGATTCATGTAGGTGCCGATGGCCTGCGGCGTCTGGTCGTTGTTCCACGACGTCGAGAACACGTAGGGCGAGCACATTTCGCCGGAGAGCTGCGAGGCGCCGGCGTTGGTGACGATCGTGAAGGTCTTGGAGTCGATGATCGGCTTGAGCGACGCGAGCAGGACGTTGGACCAGATGATGCCGACGATAAAGTCCACCTTGTCGGATTCGATCAGCTTCTGGACCTTCTGCACGCCGACCTCAGGCTTGACCTGATCGTCTTCGTAGATGACCTCGACCGGCAAGCCGCCAAGCTTGCGGCCATGGTGATCGAGCGCCAGCTCGAACGAGTTGCGCATGTCGTTGCCGATCGCGGCGACCGGGCCGCTGAACGTGCTGACGAAGCCGATCTTGACCGTCTTCTGCTGTGCGGCCGCCGGGGCGACGGCAAGTGCCGCAATAGCGCAACTGGCAAGCAAGAGCCTTTTCATATCCTGTCCCTCCTGGATGGGTGATTGGTCCGACCTTAGCGCGGCTGCCCCTCGGCGCGCAATTTGAAGCGCTGGATCTTGCCGGTGGCGGTCTTTGGCAGGTCCCGGCGGAATTCGATCCAGCGGGGGTATTTGTAGGGCGCAAGCTTCAGCTTGACGTGGTCCTGGAGGGTCCGCGACATGACCTCCGAAGCTCCGGGATCGGCGGCCTTTTCGGGGGATTTCAGCACCACGAAGGCCTTCGGCTTGATCAGGCCGTCGCCGTCCGGCCACGCCACAACCGCAGCTTCTAGAACATCAGCGTGGGTCTGCAAGGCGCCCTCGACCTCGAACGGCGAGACGTAGAGACCGGACACCTTGAGCATATCGTCACGGCGGCCGCAGTAGACGAAATAGCCGTCCTCGTCCTCGACATACTTGTCGCCGGAGCGGGTCCATTCGCCCAGGAAGGTGGCGCGCGACTGCTCCCGGTTGTTCCAATACATGATCGCGCTGGTCGGGCCGCAGACCAGCAGTTCGCCCATCTCCCCCGGCTGCACCGGCAAGCCGTCGTCATCGACCAGCTTGACGGCATAGCCCGGCACCGCCTTGCCGGTGGTGCCGTACTTCACCTCGCCTGCGCGATTGGACAGGAAGATATGCAGCATCTCGGTCGAGCCGATGCCGTCGAGGATGTCCACGCCGTAGCGCTCCAGCCAGCGCTTGCCGACGTCCTGCGGTAGCGCTTCGCCCGCCGACACGCAGCGGCGAATTTTCAATTCGGCGCGCTCCGGCATGCCGGGGCTGGCGAGGAACCCGGCGTAGAAGGTCGGCACCGCATAGAACACGGTGACCGGATGCTGGCGCAGCAGCGCCGCAACGCTGTCCGGCGTCGGACGATCGGGCAGCAGCACGGTGGTGGCGCCGGCCGACATCGGGAACGTCAGGGCGTTGCCCAGGCCGTAGGCAAAGAACAGCTTGGCGACCGAATAGCAGACGTCCTTGTCGGTGAGACCGAGATAAGGCCCGCCGTACAGGTCGTCGGTCAACTTCAGGTCGGCGTGAACGTGGACCGCGCCTTTCGGCTTGCCGGTCGAGCCCGAGGTGTAGAGCCAGAACGCGATGTCGTCGCGTGTGGTCGGCGCAGTGTCGGGATCGGGCGCAGTGCTCCCGACCAGTTCCTCGAAATTCTTGTGGCCTTGCACGTTACCGCCGGAGACGACGACATGCCGCAGGTCCGGGCACTCACCGATCAGCGCGGCGAACTTCGGAAGGAGCGTTTCCGACACCACCAGCAAGCGGGCGCGGCTGTCCGCCAGCATGAAACGGTAGTCGTCCTCGGTCATCAGCGTGTTGACCGGCACGGCGACAACGCCAGCCTTGAGTGCGCCAAGGAAAGCCGTCGGCCAGTCGATCGTGTCTGTGAGGCAGATCAGGATGCGCTCTTCGCGCTGCACACCGAGCGTCCGCAATGCCCCGGCAAAGCGCGCCACGCGGTCGGCCAACTGCCCATACGTCCACGCACCGCGCGGATCGATAAACACCGGCTTGTTGGCGCGTCCGGCCTTCAGATTGCGGCCGATGATGTCGGCGGCGAAATTGTACTGCCGCGGGATCGCGCCCACCGGATCGGGCGTGGGCATCGCCGATTCCGCCTCTGCGCGCGCATCGGCCCCAGCAACCATTCGCATCCCCCAAACGAGTTGCACTATTATGCAGCCCGGCCATCAGAGCCGCAACGCGCCAATGCCTGCCGGGAGTTCCTTCATGATCTTCAGCCGCGACCGCATCCTGACCACCCACGTCGGCAGCCTGCCGCGCAACGAGACGCTGTCCGACCTGCTGATGGCGCAGGAGGAAGGCAAGCCCTACGACCGGGCGGTGATGGCAGCCGAGATGGACAAGGCGGTCCGCCACGTCGTCAAGGCGCAGATGGATGCCGGCATCGATGTCGGCAACGATGGCGAGCAGCGCCGCATTGGCTTCCAGACCTATGTGCCGCAGCGCATGTCGGGCTTTGCCGGCGTCTCGAAGCGCCGCCGCGGCAAGGAGTTCGAGGAGTTCCCCGATCTGCTCGCCTACCTGATGCGCCGCTTCCCCAATCCCACCAAGAGCCAGCAGGGCGCTCCTGAGGCGCAGGCGGACGTCAAATATCACGACCTCAAGCCGATCACCGACGAGACCGTGGGGCTCAACAAGATCGCCGGCGAGCTCGGCGCATTCTCCGAACGGTTCATGACCGCGGCGTCCCCCGGCATCATCTCGACCACGATGCTCAACGCCCACTACGAGTCCCACGACGCCTATCTCGACGCGATCGCGCGCGAGATGAGCAAGGAATACCAAGCGGTCCACAAGGCCGGGCTGATCCTGCAGATCGACGCGCCGGACCTCGCGATGGATCGCACCATGATGTACCGCGATCTGTCCGACAGCGAGTTCGTGAAACGCTGCGAGCGTCATGTCGCCGCGATCAACAAAGGAATCGAGGGCATCCCGCGCGACCGCGTGCGTTTGCACGTCTGCTACGGCAACTGGGAAGGCCCGCACATCCACGACGTGCCGCTGGCGACCATCCTGCCCGCGCTCTACACGGCGAATGTCGGCGCGCTGACCATCGAGTTCTCCAACCCACGCCACGCCCATGAATACACCGCGCTGAAGCAGCATCCGCTGCCGCCGCACATGGTTCTGATCCCCGGTGTGGTGGAAACCACGTCGAACTTCGTCGAGCACCCGGAGGTGGTGGCGCGGCGGATCGAGGAAGCCGTGGCCGCGGTCGGCGACCGCGAGCGCGTCATCGCCTCCACCGACTGCGGCTTCGGCACCTTCACCAAGCGCGAGTGGGTGATCGAGCCGGTGGTCTGGCTCAAGCTGAAGGCGATCCGCCAGGGCGCGGACATCGCTTCGCAGCGGCTGTGGGGGAAGAAGGTGGCTTGACCGCGCCTTCGGACAGGCGCGCTGCGGCCCTATCGACTATGGCGACGAAGCGCCGTTAGAACCGGTCAGGCTGCGGTGTCGATGCCGCCATCGGCCGTGGTTTCTTTGGTCTCCGCGAGGTGGAGATACATCTGCTCAAGGCGCAGATACCTCTGCCGGGCCTCGTCGTCCTGGGTCTGTCGCGCAAGCGTGCCGCAGCGCTCAGCTTGCTTCTTCAAATTCTTAGAAGTCGCCAAAGCTTACCTCCGGCTAGCATCTACCGCATTGCAGCATGAGATTTATCGCAATGCAACATTATTGTGACGGATGTCCTCCGATCGGTGATGTTGATAGGCAATGTCCACTGGGAAGCAGGCTTGCTCCCTCGATCTTACTCGATCAATGAACTGGCCGGCGGACTGCGCTGCGCCCTCGACACGGGCTATAGTGCCGGCAAGACGGCCTAAGAACACTGAGGAGACCCTATGGACGACATCACCAAGCGCGAGCCGGTTCAGATCCGCGCCGAGGACATCAACCCGCGCTACAACTGGGGCCGTGCGCTGCCCTCGCTCGGCATCATGGGGGTCGATTTCGAGGAGCGCGTCGATTACCGCCGGCTGCACAAATACCGGCTCGGCCGCGCCCGCCAGGCGCTGGAGAAGTCCGACCTCGGCGCGCTGCTGGTGTTCGACGTCAACAACATCCGCTACCTGACCTCGACCAAGATCGGCGAATGGGAGCGCGACAAGCTTTCGCGCTGGGCGCTGCTGCCACGCAACGGCGAGCCGATCATCTGGGACTTCGGCTCGGCTGCCGTCCATCACAAGCTCTATTCGCCGTGGCTAAAGCCCGAGAATTGCCTGGCCGGCCTGGTCGGCCTGCGCGGCACGGTGGCGCCGCAGTTCGGCCTGATGAAGCGCCACGCCGAGGAAATCGCCGCGATCCTGCGCGAGCACGGCGTCGCCAACATGCCGATCGGCGTCGACATCATCGAGCCACCGATGATGTTCGAGCTGGAGAAGGCCGGACTGAAGATCGCCGACGGCCAGCAGACCATGCTGGAGGCGCGCGAGCTGAAATCGGCCGACGAAATCCACCTGCTCAACCGCGCTGCGGCCATGGTCGATGGCGCCTACCAGCTCGTCAACGACATGCTGAAGCCCGGCGTGCGCGAAAACGACGTGGTCGCCGAGGTGAACAAGTTTCTCTACACCCACGGCTCCGACGACGTGGAGGCGATCAACGCCATCTCCGGCGAGCGCTGCAACCCGCACCCGCACAACTTTACCGACCGCATGATCCGGCCCGGCGACCAGGCGTTCTTCGACATCCTGCAATCGTTCATGGGCTATCGCACCTGCTACTACCGTACCTTCAACGTCGGCCGCGCCACCGACAGCCAGCGCGACGCCTACAAGAAGGCGCGCGAATGGCTCGACAACGCCATGGCGCGCATCAAGCCGGGCGCCAGCACCGCGCACATCTGCGCGGCGTTTCCGAAGTCCGAGGAGTTCGGCTTCCCCGACGAGATGAGCGCGTTCGGCCTGCAGTTCGCGCATGGCCTCGGGCTCGCGCTGCATGAGCGTCCGATCATCAGCCGGGTGGTGTCGATGGATCACCCGACCGAGATCAAGGAGGGCATGGTGTTCGCGATCGAAACCTATTGCCCGGCGACCGACGGCTATTCGGCCGCCCGCATCGAGGAAGAGGTCGTGGTCACCGACAAGGGCTGCAAGGTGATCTCACTGTTCCCGGCGGAGGAGTTGCCGATCAGCCATCGGTATTAAGGCGGCGTCGCTCGTTCCGCCTCATCCTGAGGAGCCGCCGAAGGCGGCGTCTCGAAGGACGAGGCGGCCACTGCCGGTGCAGCCCATCCTTCGAGACGCATCGCTTCGCGATGCTCCTCAGGATGAGGTCAGCCACGCCGGCGGCGATCGCGGTGTGGAAAGAAAACGGCCTGGAGCCGGTCACGCCGTAGGATTTCCGTCACGCAACTGTCATGTTGCACTGACTATCGTCGCCGACACAGGACGATGGCCATGAGAAATTCAATTCGGTGGATCGCCGCGGGCGCGGCGGCGGCACTCGCATCCCAAGCGGCCGCTGCGGACATCACCATGCGCGAATACCTCAGCAACGATACGCTGCTCACGCTGGGAGCCTATTCGTTCGAGGGCGGCAAGACGCTGAACCTCACGGTCGGCATCGGAAGCGGCGCGTTCCGCGGCCCGAGCGACCCGCCTAACGTGATCTGGACGGTCGGTGACCGCGGCCCGAACTTCACCTGCGGCGAGGCCAAGAACGTGGCCGGTGTGGCCCCCGCGACCTGCGGTGACGTCAGGAATGGCCGCGTCTATCCGGTGCCTCAGTATTCGCCGTCGATCTACCGGGTGATGCTGCTGGACGACGGCACGTTCCGCGTGACCGATGTCATCACGCTCAAGGATCGCGACGGCCGCCCACTCAATGGGATGCCCAATCCGCTCAAGGTCGCCACCACCGAAACGCCGCTGGATGGCACCGGCAAGCGGCTGCAGCAGGACGTTCACGGCATCGACGCCGAAGGCATCGTCCGGCTTGCCGACGGGACATTCTGGATCGGCGACGAGAACGGCCCGTCGATGGTCCACTTTTCCACCGACGGCCGGGTCATCGCGCGCCATGTGCCGCGCGGGACAGAGGGCGACTATGCGGGCGCGCGTTATCAGGTGACGGGCTCGCTGCCGTCGATACTGGCGAAGCGCCAGGCCAACCGCGGCATCGAGAGCATGGCAATCTCACCCGACGAACGATTCCTCTATTTCATCATGCAGAACCCGCTGGCGAACCCGGATGCCGCGGCCTTTCGGCAGGCGCGCAACGCCCGGCTGTTCAAGATCGAGCGCGAGACCATGCGGGTCGCCGGCGAATACGTCTACGTCATGGACGATCCGAAGAGCTTCCGCCGAGATCCATCAGACGTGCCGAGCGATCCGCGCATCAGCGAACTAATGGCGATCGGGCTCGACAGGCTGATCGTGCTGGAGCGCACCGAACAGACCACCAAGCTGCACGAAATCGAACTGGCCGGCGCGACGGATATCGCCGGCAGCAAATGGGACGACGTGGCGACACTCCCAACTCTCGAGCAAAGCGATGTCGCGTCCGCCGGAATCGCGCCGGTAAAGAAGACCCTGCGGTTCGACACCGCGGAATTCCCAAGCATCCTCGGCAAGACCGAGGGCATGGCGCTGCTCGGCGACGGCAGCCTGGCCATCGTCAACGACGACGACTTCGGCATCAGCGGCGGACGCACGCAAATCGTCGTGGTTCGCGGCACCGGCATCGCGCGGCGCTAACTCCGGACGATCCGAAGCGGCTTGCATGCGGCGGCGCGCACCGCCATCCTGCGCCCATGCCACTCTATGTTCCGAAATATGTCCGTCCGGAGGATGCCGCGCGAGGCCGCGCGCAGACGATCCGGCGGCTGATCTGGGCCGCGGCCGCGATCCCGCTGTTATTTGCCTTCTTCGTGTTCAGCTACAGCGACCAGGCGCCATCGGGACTGCGCAGCGCGATCATTGCGCTCGACCGCTCACTCGGCTTCCCGATCATCGGGCTGCTGAGCAAGGTTCTCGGCTAAGACCGCGCCGCCGCAGACCGCTAGGTCTCGACCTCTTCGCTCTTCACGATCGAGAAGAACGCCGCCGGCTGGATCGCCTGGAACCCTCTCGGCGTCGTGATGCCGATCACCAGCACGCGGATGATGTGATAGGTGCCCCTGGTCTCGCTCTTGGCCCTGGAGAGCTCGTTGCCTTCGACGTATGCCATGGTGGCGCCGATGCAGGCGGTCGGGTTTTTCTCTTCGGTGTTGACCTTGTCCATCGCCGCGGCGAAGTCGCCGTCGAACACCACCACGAACCGTTCCATCTGCTGCTGCGTGTCGCAGATGACAGTGTTCCCGACCTGGACCTGGGAGTTGGGGTCGGATTGCTTTTGGGCCGCAGCCGGCGTGACGCACAGGCAGAACAGCAGGACACGGAGTGCACTCTTCATGCAGACCTCCTCTTACGAGAAGCGTGTCGCGAACATCCGCTGTCGCTTGGCCGCTCGTTGCATCCCCTTAAAACAAAAAGCGTGCCAAGACACGGAAGCCGCCGCTGTCTCATGGTCCGCCTGAACCCTTTACCAATCGTTAACCAGCCGCAGAGCCCATACAGCATATGCGATCTCATAAAGGGGCCACCGGCTGATCCGGCAGGGCAGCCATCTCCGGCTCGCCTGCCCGGGCACGCCGGCCACACCGCGTATCCGAGCAAACGAATCACTCCCCATCAAGACTGCCTCCACAAGAGGCAGTTGCGGAGGGCGATGCCTGCCCTATTCACAGCACCCTAAATCTTGCGGCTGTCGTAGGCCCAATGCAGCAACGCCTGGCGCTGGCGCGGCCGGCAATAGGGGTCGCCCGGCTCGCAATTCTGCCTGATCTGCGCAACGTGCCGGCGGATCGCCTTCCAGCGCTTGATCTGGCGCCTATCCTCGTCCGGCGTTCGCCGTCCCATGTAGTAGCGGCAGTACCACTGGAACCAGCCGCGCGGGTCGTCCGGATGAATCCATCCCTTGTTCCGCCACACCGACAACGGCTGGCTGGCATCGACGCCGAAGTGGTTCAGTTCGGGATCGCCGCGCTTCGGCGAGAGCTTGGCGTTCTTGAACCAGCTCGCCGGAAACTCCTTCCGGCAATCGGTCATGTATTTGCCGCCGAACACGCCAAGCGCCAGCATTTGCTGCGGGGTGAGATCTGGCTTGAACTCGGGATCGAAGCCGCGCCCCGCCGCCGCCACACGCTGGTAGTGGTAGCGCTTCTGCATCCTGTCGTTGACGATGACCGATGCGGCTTTCTTGGAAGTGACCACGCTACGCGCTTCGAGGGCCGCACTATTCCGCCGCGACCGCCGCGTCGGCGACGAACTGCGATAGCCACGACTTCCGGCGCTTGACGTTCTGCCGGTACAGCGGCTCGAGCTCCGCCTCGGGGAATGAATGCGTCGAGGGCCGCTTGAGCAGGACGTCGGCCCAGGCCTTCACGCGCGGATAGTGTCCGATGACACCGAGCGGCTTGATCCGGTCGAGGAAAAAATAGCGCTGCAGGAAGGGCGCGTAGGCCGCATCGACCAGCGAGTACGTCACCCCGTTGAAGAACGGCCCCGCATTCTGCTTTTCAAGCGCTCCCTCCAGGCGCGCGAACGCCAGCGGGATTTTCGCGACGTCCTCTTTGTGCTCCGCCTCGCTTTCCGCATAGGCGGAACCGGTCACCATCTCGGAGAACGTGGGCAGGTAGTCGGTCCAGGCGCGATTGATCGCGCGCAGCACCGGATCGTCCGGATGAAGGCGCGGCGCAATCGTCTCGTCGAGGTATTCGGCAATCGCGTTGGATTCGAACAGCGACACCTTGCCGTCGATGCTCAACACCGGGACCTTGTTGTGCGGCGAGATGGCACGAAACCAGTCCGGGCGATTATCCCGGTCGATGTGACGGAATTCAAACTCGACGTTCTTCTCGCGCAGCACGATCGCCGCGCGCTGCACCCAGGGGCAGGTCTTGAAGCTGACCAGAAGGTACTTTGCCATAATGTCCTCAATGGTGTGTTGGCGCGTTGCGCCGCTGGGTGTTTGGCCGTGTGTGTCTTTGGCCGTGTGTCTTGGGGGATTCAACGCCCTCGCCCGGCCAAATACAAGCGACGGACGGTTGGACCGAGCCAGCCTGGCGCACCGTCTGCGCCAACTTATGTCTACGTTGCAGGATTTGAGGGCCGGCCTTAGCTAAAGGATGGCAACTTCCGCCTCAACCGAGTCATTGGTCACCGTTCCACCAAGGTTTTGAAATCATGGCTGCCGATCTGACCACCACCGATGCGATGCTGCGCGGCCTGCGAGGCGTGTGCCCGGCCTGCAATTCGGGTCGCATGTTCCGCGCCTACCTGAAGGTCGCGGACCAGTGCCCGGCGTGCGGCGAGGATCTGACCCATCAACGCGCCGACGATTTCCCGGCATATATTGTGATCGTGATCGTGGGGCACATCATCGTCCCGCTCGTGCTGATGGCCGAGACGCGCTATGCGCCGCCCTACTGGGTCCACATGCTCCTGTGGCCCGCACTGGTCGTTGCGCTGACTCTGCTGCTGCTGCAACCCGTCAAGGGCGCCATCGTGGCGCTGCAGTGGGCGGTCGGCATGCACGGCTTCGACGAAGCGAAAAGGCAGCGGCTGAAGGCGCAGACGGCGTCCGCCGACTAGCGAAAAGCCCGCCGCTACGCCCAGGGGTCGTAGGTTCCGAACGTCCAGATGTGCCCTTCTGGATCGCGGCAAGTGTAGTCGCGTCCGCCGTATTCCTGCGTGGTCAATGGCAAGACAATCTCGGCGCCAGCGGCCTTGGCGCGGTCGTGGTGCGCGTCCGGTTTCGGCACGATCAGATAGATCGTCTGGGTGCAGATACCGACCTCGCGCGGCGTGGTCACCAGCTTCCCGTATTCCGTTTCCTTGTGCGAGCCCAGCATCACCATCGCATTGCCGAGCGTAAGCTCGGCGTGAGCGATGGAACCGCCGTCGCCCTCGACCACCATCTTCTTCTTGAAACCGAACGCCTTGCACAGAAATTCCACCGCAGCCGGGGCATCACGATAGGTCAGGCAAGGCATGACGCCAGCTTTTGCCGTGCCGATCCTGGCAGCGGACTTCGCCGTCTTCGCCGCTTGGGATTTCGCCGCTCTCGTCTTCGGAGATTTCAACGGACGCGACCGCTTTCTCTCCTTCGTCTTTGACGACGCGCGCTTGGCCATGCGGTCCTCCTATCGTTGATGCGTTTAATGTAGGAAATTTTCGCGGCGGCAACGAGATGAAAACAAGCACCTGCCGAAAAACAAAACCCGCCGGCAGAACCTGCGGGTTGTTTAGTGGAGCCGCTGCAAGGCGCTGCCTATTGGCACATCGCCCGGCTGATGAAGGTCACTGTGGTGCATTCGCCTTCCGACTGGCGGCCACTGAGGTAGACGCGCGGCGGGCATTGTTCGGCAGACGTGAAGTCCATGCTCTTGCCGGAGGAATAGCCCTGCTTGCGGCAAAGCGTTTCGGCAGCGGCCAGACAATCCGGTGCGCCATTCGGCGCCACCGCACAACGTTCGCGGCCGGCGATGACGCGGCTAAGCGGAAGCTTGGCGACCACCCCGACCGCGTCCTTGGTGGCGTCGGCCGCTGCCACTCCGGCATCCACGGCGTTCTTGCCCACGCCCACCGCAGTGTCGCCAAGATTCCTGGTGGTGGTGGCGGCTTTCTCGTTGAGATCGCCGAAGCTGTCCTTCGCGCCAGTTACGTGGGAGCGGAAGTTGGCGGTGCCCTGATCGAACCAGCGGCCAATCGACTCGAACAGCCCGCGGGACTCGTTCATCGTCTGGGCCGCGGGCGGCGCGGGCGGAGCCGGCTCCTGTTGCGGCTGCGGCTGGGCAAACGAAAGCTGCGCGAGCAGCACCGGCGCAACCAGTGCGGCAAGTGCAATCCCTGCCAGCCCGCACGGCCGGCCCCATCTGAAGCTGAATGCGTTCATCGCGTTGCGCATCGCGCTCAATCGATTCAATCCGCCAACGGTCCCGAACCTGATGAGCCGGCGTGGCCAAAATGAGGAACCAGGACTCAGGGGGCAGCGCGATTATAGCGCAACGACGATCCCAGTAACGAGAAATACCAAGGCCTTCCGTGCCTGGATCGGACCCGACACTGCACAAAAGCCAAGCATTTAGAATGGTATAGCCGCAGAGACCGCTGGCCTAAAGCAGCACCCTCAGCACGACATAGAGAAGGATGAGGACCACCGCACCGGCCATCGCGATCAGCCCCAGCCGCTTCTCGATAAAACCCCGGATCGGCTCGCCGTAGCGCCGCAGCAGCCAAGCAATCAGGAAGAACTTACCGCCGCGGGCCAGGATGGCCGATCCGATAAAAAGCCAGATGTCGATGGCTGCTGCGCCGGAGAGAATAGTCACGACCTTCATTGGCGGCAGGTGGGCGACGCCAGAGGTGATCAGCATCAGAAGAATGGCGTCGCCCGACGATGCGCGAAGCGCTTCGAACTTGTGGAGGGTGCCGTAGAACTCCAGCACCGGGCGCGCGACCAACTCGTAGGCGTAGTAGCCGATCGCCCAACCGGCGATGCCACCGAGCACCGAGCCCACCGTCGCGATCAGCGCATACCGGTAGGCCCGATCCGGCCGCGCCAACCCCATCGGCACGAACAAGGCTTCGGCGGGCACGACGAACACCGAGCTTTCAACGAACGAGATGAAGCACAGCCACCACTCCGCGCTCTTGCGGGCGGCAAGCGACAGTGTCCAATCGTAGAGCTTTCTCAGCATGGCGGGGTTGCTTACCGGCGCGCTTGCGGAAAGTCCATGCGACCGGCGCGCTGTGGATCAGCGCCGTTTGCGGCCGCGGCGCGCGTCGAGCAGCACCACTTTGCGCCGCGAACTGGCCTCGCCCTGGTTCTTCGGCAGCTTCTCGGCGATGCCCATCATGTCTTCGCGCCGCTTCATCTCGTTCCAGACGTCGGCGGGGCGAAGATCCGAGGCGACCCAGAGCACCACCAGATTGTAGAGCAGATCCGCGCTCTCGCGCATCACCGCCTCACGGTCGCCGTTCATGGCATCGATGACGACCTCGACCGCCTCTTCGGCCATTTTCTTGGCCATCTTGCCGCGCCCTGAGCGAAGCAAGCGTGCGGTGCGCGACACCGCTGGATCGGCGTCCTTCGCACTCAGGACCTGCTGGTACAGCCGGTCGAGCGAATCAGTCATGCAACATGCATACACCGAAATGACTTGCAGCCGGTTAATCCGTTCGCTGCGGCGCAACGAAATGGCGCCGCCCGGAGGCGGCGCCAAGACTCAAAGCAACAGGCTGGCACGTTGTTGTCAGCGATACCGGTGGTGACGGTGCCAGCCGTCCCACCGCGGACCACGGTGAACCGGCCCGTGGATGTAACGCCCGCCATACCCGGGCTGCACGTAGCGCGGCCGGTAATAGGATTCCCGCCGGTCGTGCGCGTTCGCGGCTGCGATCGCTGCGACCGTGCCGAACAATCCGACAATCGCGCCCAGCGCGACGGCATCGCCGCGCCGGCCGGCGCTCGCCGGAGTGGCGGTGAACGAGGTGAGCGCAATGGCGGCAGCAGCGGCGGCTGCAATGGCGCAGCTTCTGATCGTGAGCATCGTCGTAACCCTCCATCGGGGACCACGTCCCTGTGCTTGGTAGTACGTTTGATATGGGGAAGCGTTCAGGCGGCGGAGCCGCGCCGCGGATTATGTTTTTGCAATGTAGAGTAACGGACGTTCAGAAATGAAAATGCCGCGGCGCAACCGGCATCGCGGCGGCGCCCGTTCCAATCATTCTTCCGCGGCGAGCAGCGTCGCGTTGCCGCCCGCAGCCGCCGTGTTGACGGTGACGGTCTGCTCGGTGGCGAAGCGCCGCAGGTAATTCGGGCCGCCGGCCTTGGGGCCGATGCCGGAAAGTCCGGCGCCGCCGAACGGCTGAGTGCCAACCACCGCGCCGATCATGTTGCGGTTGATGTAGACGTTGCCGTTGGCAAGCCGCTCGACGATCTGCCGTGCCGTCGCGTCGATGCGCGAATGAACGCCCAACGTGAGGCCCGTGCCGTTGCCGGCGATGTCGTCGAGCAGGCTGTCGAGCACATCGGCGCGCCAGCGCACCACATGTAGGATCGGCCCGAACACCTCCTCCTGCAGGTCACTGGCGCGATCCAGATCGATGATGGCGGGCGGCACGTAAAGCCCGCGCGCGGGCAGCTTGCGATCCTGGTCCCACCGGAAGCGGACGCGGCCAGCGTGGCGCGCGATCCAGCCGTCCAGCCTGGCCTTCGCCTCGGCGTCGATCACCGGGCCGACCTGGGTCGCCGGATCGCGCGGATCGCCAACCGCAAGCTCGCGCGCCGCACCCGCGATCATCCCGATCATGCGGTCGGCCACATCGTCCTGCACGCAAAGCAGACGCAGCGCCGAGCAGCGCTGTCCCGCTGAACGGAACGCAGACATGACCACATCGTCGGTGACCTGCTCGGGCAACGCCGTGGCATCCACGATCATGGCGTTGATGCCGCCGGTTTCCGCGATCAGCGGCACGATCGGGCCATTCTTCGCAGCCAGGCCACGGTTGATCGCGCGACCGACCTCGGTCGAACCGGTGAAGGCGACGCCCGAGGCGCTGGCATCGGCGACCAGCGCCGCGCCAACCTTGCCATCGCCGGGCACCAGATGAAGCGCTGACGCCGGCACACCGGCTTGATGTAAGAGGCGCACCGCCTCCGCGGCAATCAGCGGCGTCTGCTCGGCAGGCTTCGCCACCACCGAATTGCCGGCAGCGAGCGCCGCGGTGACCTGGCCGAGAAAGATCGCCAGCGGGAAATTCCACGGGCTGATGCAGACGAACACGCCCCGGCCGCGATAGGTCAGGTGATTGGACTCGCCCGTCGGCCCCGGCATCGCCTGCGGCGCCAGCGCGCGCCGCGCTTCGGCGGCGTAGTAGCGGCAGTAGTCCACCGCCTCGCGGACTTCGGCGAGCGCATCGTCGAGCGTCTTGCCGCCTTCACGTTGCAGCAGCGCGATCATCCGTCCGCGCGCCGCTTCGAGCAGATCGGCGGCGCGCTCCAGGATCATGGCGCGGCGCTCCACCGGCGTGGCGGACCAATCGCGGAAGCCCGCCTGCGCCGCGCGCATCGCGTCTGCCGCGACCACCGCGTCCGCTTCGAGCACATGGCCGACAATTGTTGCTTCATCGATCGGCGAAATGACCGGCCGCTGCGTGCCCTTACCCGCCTTGCCGCCGATCAACGGCGCGGCAGGAACCCCCACCGACGCATCGCGCGCGGCTTCGCCCACCAGCCGTTCGAGCGCCGCGCGATCGCCAAATTCGACGCCGGAGGAGTTGGCGCGCGCAGGCCCGTAGAGATCGCGCGGCAGCGGAATGTGCGGATGCCGCGCATGCTGGGCGTCGCCGATCCAGTCCTGCGGGCGCTTGAGGATCGCATCGACCGGCACCTTGGGATCGGCGGCCACCGCGACGAACGAGGAATTGGCGCCGTTCTCCAGCAGCCGCCGCACCAAGTAGGCGAGCAGATCGCGGTGGCTGCCGACCGGCGCATAGACACGGCACGCGGCGCCCGGCACCTCGGCGAGCAGCGCCTCGTACAGCACCTCACCCATGCCGTGCAGCCGCTGGAATTCGTAGCCCTCGACGCCGCCCGCCTCCTCGATCACCGCCGCAACGGTGAGTGCGTTGTGGGTCGCGAACTGCGGATAGAGCCGCGGCCGCGCGGCGAGCAGCTTTCGGATGCATTCCATGTAGCTGAGATCGGTCATCGCCTTGCGGGTGAACACCGGATAATCGGCGAGGCCGCGCTCTTGCGCGCGCTTGATCTCGGTGTCCCAGTACGCGCCCTTGACGAGGCGCACCATCAGCCGGCGGTTGCAGGCGGACGCCAGGTCGCCGAGCCAGTCGATCACCGCCGAGGCGCGCTTCTGATAGGACTGCACCGCGAGACCGAAGCCATCCCAGCCCGCGAGCGACGGATCGGCCAGAACCGCGGCGATCACGTCGAGCGACAGTTCGAGCCGGTCCGCCTCCTCGGCATCGACCGTGAAGTTGAGGTCGTGGCCCTTCGCCTTGCGGGCCAGTTCCAGTGCGCGCGGCACAAGTTCCGCCATAACGCGCCCGCGCGACACCGCCTCGTAGCGCGGATGCAACGCCGACAGCTTGACCGAGATGCCGGGCCGCGCCGGCAATGCGGCATTGCCGGCGCGCCTGCCGATCGCATCGATGGCGCGAGCGTAGGCCTCGAAGTAACGCGCGGCATCGTCCACGCTGCGCGCGCCCTCACCCAGCATGTCGAACGAGTAGCGAAATTCGCGGTGCGAGCCGGCGCGCGACAGCGCCTCCTCAATGGTCTGGCCGAGCACGAAGTGCGACCCGAGCAGTTTCATGGCCTGGCGGGTTGCCAGCCGCACGGCCGGAAGGCCGAGCCGCTTGACCAGGCTCTCGACAATGTTGTCCGGCGTCTCGCCCGGCTGGATGACGCGCGCCGTCAATCCCAGCGTCCACGCCGAGGCCGACACCAGGAGCGAGACGGAGTGCTCCGCCTCGGCCCAATCGCCGGCGGCCAGCTTGTCCTCGATCAGGCGGTCGGCGGTCGCTCCATCGGGGACGCGCAGCAGCGCCTCCGCCAGCACCATGAGTGCCAGCCCTTCCTTGGTGGAAAGCGAATAGGCATGCAGAAAATCCTCGACGCCGCCGAGACCGCCGGCGCGCGAGCGGATTGCCTCGACCAGCAGGCGGGCGCGGTCGTCGATCCGCGCATCCGCCGCGGCACTACGCCGCGCCGATGCAAGCAGCCGGGCCGCGATGCCTTCGTCGGGCGGTGCATAGGGGGCGCGAAACGGCGGCGGCGGAGTGGTTCGGCCAGAGCTTTCGGATGCGCCCATGACGATCCCGGCAAGCCGTTAGAGGGAGACGAGTGCAGTCTATCAGCGCAGGCAGCAGGCCGCTGCCCAACGGCGAAGCACGGTGGCCTTCCGTTGTGCAAAATCCCGCCTGATTGTGCAGACGGCGGGGCGAAGTCGCATTCCGTCTTGCTCTTTCATTCGGCATGTTCTTTGCTGAGACCAAAGGCGGAATTGGCGGGCAGTTGCCGCTTCGCCACGCCTTAAATCCAAAGAGGAACAGACTATGGGCGTCCTGAATAACCTGGGGCTCGGCCGCGCCGGGCTCGCTGCCGCCGCCGCCACCCTGGCGCTGCTCACCCATGGCCCCGCTGCCGCGCAGCAGGCCGTCAAATTCACGCTCGACTGGAAGTTCGAAGGCCCGGCGGCCCCGTTCCTGGTCCCGCTCGACAAGGGTTACTACAAGGCCGAAGGCCTCGACGTGACCATCGACACCGCCGGCGGTTCGCTCGAGCCCCTCAACCGCATCGCGTCCGGGACCTACGACATCGGGTTTGGCGACATCAATTCGCTGATCAAGTTCCGCGACGCCAATCCGAACGTGCCGATCAAAGCGATTTTCATGGTCTATAACAAACCGGCATTCTCCATCGTCAGCCGCAAGAGCCGTGGCGTGGTGAAGCCGAAGGATCTCGAAGGCAAGAAGCTCGGTGCGCCCGCGCCGGACGGCGCCTACGCGCAGTGGAAAATCTTCACCGAAGCCAACAAGATCGATGCCTCCAAGGTCACGATCGAGAACGTCGGCTTCCCGGTGCGCGAGCCGATGCTCGCCGCAGGTCAGGTCGATGCCATCACCGGCTTCTCATTCTCGTCCTACATCAACCTCAAGGATCGCGGCGTGCCGGCCGACGACATCGTCGTCATGCTGATGGCCGACTACGGCGTGAACCTCTATGGCAACGCGATCATCGTGAATCCGAAGTTCGCCGCCGAGAAGCCGGAGGTTGTCAAAAAATTCCTGGTGGCCTTCCTCAAGGGCATGAAGGACACGGTGAGCAATCCCTCGACGGCCGTGGACTCCGTCATCAAGCGCAACGACGTGGCCAAAAAGCCGGTCGAGCTTGAGCGCCTGCAGATGGCGATCAAAGACAACATCGTCACCGACGAAGTGAAGAAAAACGGCTACGGCACCGTCGATATGGGCCGTCTCGACAAGTCGATCGACCAGATCGCGCTCACCTACACGTTCAAGGGCGCGAGACCGAAGGCCGCCGACATCTTCGATCCTTCATTCCTGCCAGCCGCAGCGCAACTCAAGGCGAACTGAGGGAACCCGCCGGAGGGTGACGCCGTGACCGCGTTCGTCACCCTCGAAGACGTCAGCCACGCATACGGCGGCGACACCAGCGCCCCGGCGGTCGAGGGATTGTCGATCTCGATTAACGAGGGCGAGTTTGCCGCCGTCGTCGGACCGTCAGGCTGCGGCAAATCCACCCTCATGAAGCTTGCGACCGGGCTGCAGTTTCCCTTCAAGGGAAAGGTCCGCATCGCGGGAGAGGCCGTCGACAAGCCGCTCAAGATCGCCGGCATGGCGTTCCAGGCGCCGACCCTGCTGCCGTGGCGGACCACGCTGGAAAACCTGCTGCTGCCGCTGGAGATCGTCCAGCCGCACCGCAGCGAGATGCGGCGCAAGCGCCACGAATTCGTCGCTCGCGCCGAGAACCTGCTCACCTCCGTGGGCCTGCGCGACCAGGGCGGCAAGTTCCCGTGGGAACTGTCGGGCGGCATGCAGCAGCGCACCTCGCTGTGCCGCGCGCTGATCCACGAACCCAAACTGCTGATGCTCGACGAGCCGTTCGGTGCTCTCGACGCCTTTACCCGCGAAGAGCTGTGGTGCGTGATCCGCGATCTGCAGGCGGCGCGCAAAATCACGGTCTGCCTCGTGACGCATGACCTGCGCGAGGCGGTGTTCCTCGCCGACCGGGTGTTCGTGATGTCGGCCCGCCCCGGCCGCATTGTGGTGGAGCGCAAGATCGACATTCCACGGCCGCGCGACCTCGACGTGACGTTCACACCGGCGTTCCAGGATATCGTCCACGAACTGCGCAGCCACATCGTAAAGACGCGGCGATGAAGAACCGCTCGCTCGCCATCACGCTGTCACCCTGGCTCTACACGCTGGCGCTGTTCGCCATCTGGGAAGCGTCGGTCTGGATTTTCAGCATTCCGGTGTTCTTCCTGCCGCCGCCGAGCACCATAGCCGTGGCGATCTACGACTACTGGCCTGCGATCTATCGCAACTCGCTGATTACGCTGTGGGCGACGCTGGTCGGCTTCGGCCTCGCAGTGGGATTCGGACTGCTGCTCGGTCTCGTCATCGGCTGGTCGCGGTCGATCTACGCTGGCCTCTATCCGCTGATGATCGGTTTCAACGCCATTCCGAAAGTGGCCGTGGTGCCAATCCTTGTCTTGTGGTTCGGCATCGGGTTCGTTCCCGCGGTACTGACCGCATTCCTGATCTCGTTCTTCCCGATCGTCGTCAACGTCGCGACCGGTCTCGCCACCATCGAACCGGAGCTCGAGGATGTGCTCAAGGCGCTCGGCGCCTCCAAACTCGACATCATGCGCAAGGTCGGCATCCCGCGCACGCTGCCCTACTTCTTCGGCTCGCTGAAGGTCGCGATCACGCTGGCCTTTGTCGGTACCGTGATCTCGGAGAGCGTGGCCTCCAACAACGGCATCGGCAACCTGATGCTGCAAGCGCAAGCGCAGTTCCAGGTTCCGCTGATCTTCGCAGGGCTGATCGCGCTCGCGGTCGAAGGTATCGTGATGTACTGGCTGATGGCCGTGCTGGAAAAACGCATGACCGGCTGGGCGCAGCGCTCCGGCTTCGCGCAGAACTGACGAACTAACCGGCCGACGTCACCGTCGGCTCGATATGCTGTAAGTCACCGCCAACGTGGCGGCGCAGCCGCAGCGCCGTCGCCAGCGTATCGGCAAGATGGTCGCGGTCTTCGGACTCCCCGCCGGCGCGGACATAGATGCCACAGAAGAACTCAGGAAGTTTCGGCAGCGGTGCGTCTTCCCAAATCGTGACACCAAGAATGTTGGCGCAGTTGCGGGGCAGCGCCGAAATCCCGATGCCCGACGCCACCGCGGCGCCGAGACCCGCGATGCTGGAGCCCATGAAAACCAGCTCGCCGTCGCGGTTGATGGAGTTGAGCGCGGCCACCATGCTGCGGGTGAACGGGCATTCTTCGCCATACGACGCCAGCGGCACCACGCCGGCGCTCTCCAACCGCAACGTCGCGCCACGCACCCACACCAGTTCTTCGGTCCAGCAATGCCGTGCCTCGAACGCCGGCCCGGTCGGGGACACCCAGACCACAACGTCCAAAGCGCCGTCGCGCATGTCGCGCACCAGATCGTCGATCATCGCGCTGTGGACGATGAATCGTAGCTGCGGGTGCCGGGCGCGAAAGCATGCGAGCCCGTGCGAAATGTTGCCGGCGGTGAAGTCGCCGGTGACGCCGATGCGAAGCGTTTGCGACGCCGGCCGCGGCGCGGCAAAATCGAGAATCTGGTCGTTGATCGACAGCAGCCGGCGGGCGTAGTTCACGACCAGTTCGCCCGCGGACGTGAGCGTCACGCCGGGGGCGCTCTTGTCCAACAGCTCGGTGCCGAGCAACCCCTGGAGCCGCTTGATCTGCGCGCTGACCGCGGGCTGGGTGACCCCCAGCGACTGCGCGGCCTTGGTAAAGCTGCGCAGTTCAACCACGGTCACGAGGGTTCGCAGCAATTCGGTGGGGATGTTGGTCATCGGGCTACAAAGACTGATGGTCAATCATATTCCATTATTCGAATTTCTCAAATGAGTCCTGTAAAAAGGCCCAACGTGGATCAATTGCCCGGCAAAGTCTTAGTTTATGACCTGATGGAACTGATGTGGCGAAAACATGTTACGATCCTGCACAACGTGTCGCCACGCTGCCTGACACAGTTGTTATCGCCCGATACCCGATCCAAATCGACGCCGGTGTCATGAATCTGCTGCGACTCTACATTCGCACCTTGAAGCTGCTGGGTTCGGAAGCCCGGCTGGGCTGGATCCTGGCGTTCGCCAACGTGCTGCTGGCCGCCGCCCAGTTTGCCGAGCCGGTGCTGTTCGGCCGCATCATCGACGCCATGGTCGGCGCCCAGGCCAAGAATGCCGCGCCCGAATGGACCGACCTTGGCGTGCTGCTCACGGCATGGGCCGGGTTTGGCCTGTTCACCATCCTGGCGGGCGCGCT
Source organism: Hyphomicrobiales bacterium (assembly GCA_021730985.1). Classification (GTDB taxonomy): domain Bacteria; phylum Pseudomonadota; class Alphaproteobacteria; order Rhizobiales; family Xanthobacteraceae; genus Z2-YC6860. The sequence continues at coordinate 55,083 of JAKFYI010000035.1, forward strand.
GATCGCGCTGCACGCCGACCGGCTTTCGCATCGCCGCCGCCACGCGGTCCTGACCAATTATTTCGAGCACGTCCTGCAATTGCCGCTGAGCTATCACGGCGGCACGCACACCGGCCGCCTCACCAAGATCATGATCACCGGCACCGACTCGCTGTGGTGGCTTTGGCTCGGATTTTTCCGCGAGCATCTCGCGGCGCTCGTCTCGCTGATCGTGCTGTTGCCGCTCTCGCTGTTCCTGAACTGGCGGCTGGCGATCCTGCTCATCATCCTGTGCGTGGTGTTCACGGCGCTGACCGCGCTGGTGATCCGCAAGGCCGAGGCGGGACAGACCGCGGTCGAGCGCCACTACTCGGATCTCGCGGAGCGCACGTCGGACGCACTCGGCAACGTCGCGCTGGTGCAGAGTTATTCGCGCATCGAGGACGAGGTGGTCGGCGTCCGCAATGTCGTCGCCAAACTGCTCGGCGCGCAGATGCCGGTGCTGTCCTGGTGGGCGCTGACCGCGGTGCTGACTCGCTCCTCAACCACGCTGACCATGCTCGCGATCTTCATCGTCGGCATCGGTCTCTACATGCGGGGCCTCACCACGATCGGCGAAATCGTCACCTTCACGAGCTTTGCCGGCCTGCTGGTTCATCGGCTGGAGCAGGCGGTCGGCTTCGCCAACCGCATTTTCATGGACGCGCCGCGGTTGAAGGAATTCTTCGACGTGATCGACACCGTGCCCGCGGTGCGCGACCAGGCGTCGGCGATCGATCCGGGCCGCGTGCGCGGTCTGGTCGAGTTCAAGGACGTGTCGTTCTCCTATGACGGCAAGCGCCCCGCCGTCGCCGACCTCAATTTCACGGCGCTGCCGGGCGAGACCATCGCGCTGGTCGGTCCGACCGGCGCCGGCAAATCCACCGCGCTCGCACTCCTGCACCGCGTGTTCGATCCGCAATCGGGCAGCATCAAGATCGACGGCATGGACATCCGCGCCATCAAGCTCGAAGCGTTGCGGCGCAACATCGGCGTGGTGTTCCAGGAGGTGCTGCTGCTCAACCGCTCGATCGCGGAGAACCTTCGCGTCGGCAAGCCGGACGCGACCGACGAGGAAATCCGTGAGGCCACGGCGCGCGCCCAGGCGTTCGATTTCATCGAGCGCAACCCGCAAGGGCTCGCGGCGACGGTCGGCGAGCGCGGCCGCATGCTGTCCGGCGGCGAGCGCCAGCGCGTCTCGATCGCGCGCGCGCTGCTCAAGAACCCGCCGGTGCTGATTCTCGACGAGGCCACCAGCGCCCTCGACGCCACCACCGAGGTCAAGGTGCAGGCCGCGCTCGACGAGGTGATGAAGGACCGCACCACCTTCGTCATCGCACACCGGCTTTCGACCGTGCGCAACGCAACGCGCATCCTGGTGTTCGAGAACGCCCGCATCGTCGAGAGCGGCAGCTTCGACGAACTGGTCCAGAAGAACGGCGCGTTCGCAGCGCTGGCGAGGGCGCAGTTCCTCACCGGCGACCGCCCGAAGCAGATCGCCGCGAGCGACAACGTCGCAGCCACCGACGCCGCGGAATAACGGCCGGCTGCGCTACTTGATGCGCTCCAGGATGCTGACGTAGTTGGCGACCGCGGCCCCGCCCATGTTGAAGATGCCCGCGAGCTTGGCATCCTTGACTTGAATGTCGCCCGCCGTGCCTGAGAGTTGCATGGCGCACAGCGCATGCATCGACACCCCGGTCGCTCCGATCGGATGACCCTTGGCCTTGAGGCCGCCCGATGGATTGACCGGCAGCCTGCCGTCCTTCTGCGTCCAGCCTTCGTGCAGCGCGCGGGCGCCCTGCCCCTCCGCCGTCAGACCCATCGCCTCGTACTCGATCAACTCGGCGATGGTGAAGCAGTCGTGGGTCTCGACCATCGACAGATCGCCGAGCGCGATGCCGGCGCTGCCGAGCGCCCGCTTCCACGCCTCGGCGCAGCCCTCGAACTTCAGGATGTCGCGCTTGCTCATCGGCAGGAAGTCCTGCACATGCGCGGTCGAACGGAATGCGATCGCCTTGCGCAGGCGGAGCGCGGTCTCGACATCGGCCAGCACCAGCGCGGCTGCGCCATCGGACACCAGGGAACAATCGGTTCGCTTCAACGGGCCTGCGACGAACGGGTTCTTCTCGCTCACGGTGCGGCAGAACTCGTAGCCCAGGTCCTTGCGCAGTTGCGCGTAAGGGTTCCCGACGCCGTTCTTGTGGTTCTTGGCGGCGATCATCGCGAGCGCATCGGATTGGTCGCCCCAGCGCTGGAAGTAGAGCCCGGCGATCTTGCCGAAGATTCCGGCGAAGCCGCCCTCGGTGTCCGCCTCCTCCCGCACATAGGAGGCTTTCAACAGGTTTTTTCCGATCTCGGGCCCGGGCGTGGCCGTCATCTGCTCGACGCCGACCACGAGCACAATGCGGGCTTCCTTGGCGGCGATGGCCCGCAGGCCCTGCTGGACCGCAGCGGAACCCGTGGCGCAGGCGTTCTCGACCCGCACCGCGCGCTTGAAGCGGAGTTCCGGCGCGGCCTGCAGCACCAGCGATGCGGTGAAATCCTGCGCAGAGAAACCGGCGTTGAAGTGGCCCAGCACGATCTCATCGACTTCGGCCGGACCAAGGCCTGCGTCCGCCAGCGCCCCGTTGGCGACCTGGACAATGAGACTTTCGACGGACTGACCATCCAGCCTGCCGAATGGTGTATGTGCCCAACCGACGATGCAGCCGGTCATTGCGGCCTCCTTGCCGAAATTCGGTCGCTTTCTGCTGCGATTTACCACGTCAGAGGGCTGATAAACCATTAAATCAGGTGGGCGCGCACCGGCTTTGCGTTCCAATCGGCCTTGGGTTTAGATAGATCAAGCTCCTGAGCGGCTATCGCCGCTCCAAGGCCCGAAATCAGAACACGGACCGCGCCAGTGCATTTTGTATCGACGCTCCGTTCCCCGTCCCTGCTCGCGGCCGTGGCCGCAACAGCCCTCACCGTCACAGCCCCGACGCGCGCGTCCGCGGAAGCGATGCTGCTGATCGAAGCCGAGAGCGGCAAGGTGCTGCACGCGGAGAACGCGACCTATCCGTGGTATCCGGCTTCGGTCACCAAGGTGCTGACGGCCTACGTGACGCTGACGGCGGTGAAGAACGGCCGCCTCACGCTCGACAGCCTGCTGACGGTTTCGGCGCGCGCCGCGGCGCAGGCTCCATCCAAGATGGGTTTCAAGCCCGGCACCACCGTCACGGTCGATAACGCGCTCAAGATGCTGATGGTGAAATCGGCGAACGACGTGGCGTTTGTCCTCGCCGAGGGTGTGGGCGGATCGGTCGAGAAATTTTCCGACGACATGAACGCGACGTCGCGCCGCCTTGGCATGACGCAGTCGCACTGGGTCAATCCCAACGGCCTGCCGGCCGAGAACCAGATCAGTTCGGCGCGCGACATCGCGATGCTCGCGCGCGCGATGATCCGCGATTTCCCGGAGTATCAGAGCTACTGGAACACCCCGGCCATCAAGTTCGGCAAGAAGGTGATGCGCAACACCAACTCGCTGATCGGCCGCTATCCCGGCGCCGACGGCGGCAAGACCGGATTCATCTGCGCATCCGGCTTCAACGTGGTGGCTTCGGCGACACGCAACAACAGGCGCCTGATCGCCGTCGTGCTCGGCTCGCAATCCTCGCCGCTGCGCGGCGCCAAGGCGGCCGGCATGCTCGAGCGCGGCTTCAACCGCAACGGGCTCGCCTGGCTTACACCATCGCTCGGCACCGTGGATTCGCTCCAAGTGATCGCCGCCGCGCCGCCCGACATGCGCGAGGAAATGTGCGGCAAACACCGCAAGCGGCCCGCAGCCGAAGAGGCTGACGACGATTCAGTCGTCGCAGACAACAATCACCAGGCCGACCCCAACACCCCGACGGCGTTTATGCTCTCTAGCCTGGGCCCGTCGACCGTCAAGAATTCGCAACTGGTGGCGCCGCCCGGCCCCGTGAACCCGGTCATCGTCCACACCGGACCGAGCAAGAAGTCGGCTGAAGCGCAGATCGCCGCCGTTCGCACCAAGCTCGACAAGAAGAACCCGAAGGGGTCAAAGCAGATCGCATCGGCGGATCCTGCCGCAGTTGCTGTGCCGGCCGCTGCGGCTCAGCCGGCCACGCAGACGATTTCCGCAGCCCCGGACGGCGCGTTCGGTCCGCCGCCCGGCCGCTTCACGCCGCCTCAGCAGCGCGGAATGCCGGCCGTTAACGAGAACCCGGCCGTGATGAGCTTCGCATCTCCGGCCCGCGCCCAGCCCGCCCCGCTCACCGCGATGCCGGATGCTGCGGCGCAAAAGTCCGCGGTGCCGATGCCGCGCCCGCGTCCGAAGACGCCGAAGCCCGCGGCGCAATAGCTTCTTCAACGGCAACAACGCCATCCCACACGCTTTCGCGTGTGGGATGGCTTGTCATGCCGGACCAACTCTCCGATGCTGTGCGCGAATCTCGGGGCTCGCCGGCATGGGATTGCTCGATAATCTGAAGGATGACGTCGTCTTCCTGCGCGGCGCGTTGCGCGCCTTGAAGATGACGACCCCTATCGCCAAGAACCCCAACCGCGTGTTCCCGCTGGTGCTCGATGAACTGGCGGAGCGGTACGGCGACGCGCCGGCGCTAATTTCAGACCGCGAACAGTTCAGCTACCGCTCTCTCGCGGCGCGATCGAACCGCTACGCGCGCTGGGCACAGCGCGAAGGCATCGCCAAGGGCGACGCCGTGTGCCTGCTGATGCCGAACCGGCCGGAATACATGGCAATCTGGATCGGAGTGATCAGCGCCGGCGGCGTGTGCGGTTTGATCAACACCAATCTGGTGGGCCCGTCGCTGGCGCACTGCATCGATATCGTGTCGCCCAAGCACATCATCGTCGCGGCCGAACTTGCCGCGGCCTTCGCCACCGCGCGGCCCATGTTGAAATCCGAAGCTAAGATCTGGTCGCATGGCGAGAGCGTCGAGTTCCCGCGCATCGAGACCGAGATCGACGACCTCGACGACCGGCCGCTGACCGCGGCCGAGCGGCCAACGCTCAACATCGAAGACCGCGCCCTCTACATCTACACCTCGGGGACCACCGGCCTGCCGAAGGCAGCGAACATCAATCATTACCGGGTGATGCTGGCGAGCCACGCGTTTGCCGGCGTGATGGACACCCAGCCGACCGACCGGATGTACAACTGCCTGCCGATGTACCACACCGCCGGCGGCCTGGTCGCGACCGGCGCGGTGCTGATCAACGGCGGTTGCGTTGTGGTGCGCGAGAAATTCTCCGCGCGCGAGTTCTGGAACGATGTGGTGCGATACGACTGCACGATGTTCCAGTACATCGGCGAGCTGTGCCGCTACCTCACCCACGCGCCGCCGAACCCGAACGAATCGAAGCATCGCATCCGTCTGGTCTGCGGCAACGGACTGCGGCCCGATCTGTGGGACGACTTCAAGAACCGCTTCCGCATCCCCGCGATCCTCGAATTCTACGGGGCGACCGAGGGCAACGTGAACATCTTCAATTTCGAGGGCAAGCCCGGCGCGGTCGGCCGCGTGCCGTGGTTTGTCGCGCACCGCTTTCCGGTTGCGGTGGTGCGCTACGACGTCGAAAAGGGCCAGCCGGTGCGTGACGCCCGCGGCTTCTGCGAGCGCTGCGATCCCAACGAACCGGGCGAGGTGATCGGCAAGATCATCAACAAGGCGTCGAAGCCCGGCAACCGGTTCGAAGGCTACGCAACATCGGCGCAGAACGAGAACAAGATCCTGCGCGACGCCTTCGCGAAGGGCGATGCCTGGTTCCGCACCGGCGACCTGATGCGCAAGGACGAGCGCGGCTATTTCTATTTCGTCGATCGGGTCGGCGACACGTTCCGCTGGAAGGGCGAGAACGTATCGACCGGCGAGGTGTCCGAGGCGATCAACGGCTTTCCCGGAATCCTCGATGCCAACGTGTACGGCGTGACGATCCCCGGCCGCGAAGGCCGCGCGGGGATGGCCGCGGTGGTCTGCAACCGCTCGGTCGATCTGGCCGCGCTGCACGCTCACCTGCGCGCGCACCTGCCCGACTATGCGCGGCCGCTGTTCCTGCGCATCCAGAGCGAGATCGACGTGACCGGCACGTTCAAGCAGAAGAAGGTCGATCTGGTGAAGGAAGGCTTCGATCCTGCCCGGATCGTGGACGCGATATACTTCAACGATACGCAGTCCGGCGGCTTCGTGCGGCTCGATCCGGCGCTCCACCAGCGCATCGAGCAGGGTCGGGTGAGATTGTAATGGCGAATGCGGTTGCGGCGGTCCAAGACGTCCTTACGTTCTGGCGCGAAGCCGGCCCGAAGAAATGGTTCAGCAAAGACACCGCGTTCGACGAGGCAATCCGCACGGACTTTCTTGCAACCCATGAGGCTGCCGCTGCGGGACAATTGATAGACTGGGAAGGCACCGCCGAAGGTTCGCTCGCGCTGGTGATCCTGCTCGACCAGTTTCCCCGCAACATGTTCCGCGGTTCGGCCCGGGTCTTCGCCACCGATCCGATGGCGCACCGGATCGCCGGCAGCGCGGTCGCCAAGGGCCACGACCGGCAGGTGTCGGTCACGGACCGGCAGTTTTTCTATCTGCCATTCGAGCACTCGGAGCAGCTTGCCGATCAGGAGCGCTGCGTGGCGCTGTTCCGGGCGACAGGCGATGCCGAATTGCTGAAATGGGCGGAGCTGCACGCCGACATCATCCGCAAGTTCGGGCGCTTCCCTCACCGCAACGCGGTGCTCGGCCGCGCCACCACGGCGGCGGAGCAGGCCTTCCTGGACAGCGGCGGTTTCGCCGGCTGAGCCCACGCGCTGCCGGTTTTTCGCATTCCCGCCCTGGACGTTGGCCGGAAAGCGGCCCTTAATATCCACCAGAAATGGAGGAAACCTCATGTCCTGGTCGAAACGCGCCACCTTGCGCGGACTTCTGATTGCCGCGGCGGCGCTGAGCGCAGTTCCCGCATCGGCGCAGATGGAATTGAAGATCATCGCGCCCGCGGCGCCGGGCGGCGGCTGGGACCAGACCGCGCGCTCCATGCAGCAGGCGATGACGGCTTCCGGCGCGGCCAAGAGCGCGCAAGTGACCAACATTCCGGGCGCCGGCGGCACCGTCGGGCTCGCGCAGTTCGTCAACACCGCCAAGGGCGACGGCAACACGCTGATGGTCAACGGCTTCGTGATGGTGGGCGCGATCCTGACCAACAAGTCGCCGGTCAACCTCGATCAGGTGACCCCGATCGCCAAGCTCACCGAGGAAATGCAGATCATCGTCGTGCCGGCCAATTCGCCGATTAAGACCGCGAAGGATCTGGCCGATGCGGTCAAGAAAGACGTTTCGAAGGTCACATTCGCCGGCGGCTCGGCGGGCGGCGTCGATCACATCATGGCGGCGCTGTTCACCGGCGCAGCCGGCGCGGACGCTGCCAAGGTCAACTACGTGCCGTTCTCCGGCGGCGGCGAGTCGCTCGCCGCCATCATCGGCGGCAAGGTGACGGCGGGCATTTCCGGTTACGCGGAATACGAAGGCCAGATCAAGTCCGGGCGGCTGCGCGCCATCGGCATCACTTCGGCGGAGCGGCGGGCCGGCATCGACGTGCCGACCTTCAAGGAGCAGGGCATCGACCTCGTCATCACCAACTGGCGATCGGTGGTCGCTGGCCCGGGCATCACGGCGGCCCAGAAGAAGGCCTTGGAGGACGCGGTCGAGAAGATGGCGAAGTCCGCGGCCTGGAAGGACGTTCTGAAGCAGAAGGGCTGGGACGACGCCTTTGTATCGGGCGACGCCTTCACCAAGTTCCTGAAGGACGAGCAGACCCGCGTTCGCAAGGTGCTCAGCGAAGTGGGCTTGGTAAAGTAGCGCTTCTCCGTCATGCCGGCCTGGTCCCGGGCTTGAACGCGGCGAGAACAGGTCAAGTCCGATGAGCACCGCAACACACCGCATCGACCGCGCGGCGATGGCCATCGCCGCAGGCCTGCTCGTGATCGCCGTGGTGATCGTGTGGGACGCCTCGTCCCTGCCCTCGACCGTCTACGGCATCGGGCCGCGGGCCGTGCCGATCCTGGTGGCGGGCGGGCTGGTGCTGCTCGCGATCGGCAACGCGGTGCTGGCCTGGCGCGGCGAGTTCCCCGAGCGTGAAGACTACGATTTGCAGGCCGTGCTGCTCATCCTCGGCGGCCTGCTCGCCCTGATCGCCATCATCGGACTGAACGGCGGCTTCATCCCCGCCACCGCGGTGCTGTTCGCAGCGACCGCGACCGCGTTCGGCCGGCGCGCCATCCTGACGGATTTCGTCATCGGCTTCGTGCTGTCAGTCCTGGTCTTTCTGATGTTCTCCAAGCTGCTGACGCTGTCGCTGCCGATGGGTCCGATCGAGCGGCTGCTCTGACATGGACGCATTCGCCGCACTCGCCCAGGGCCTGACTGTCGCGCTGCAGCCGATGAACCTGCTGTTCGCGCTGATCGGCGTGATGCTCGGCACCGCGGTCGGCGTGCTACCCGGCATCGGCCCCGCGCTGACGGTGGCGCTGCTGCTGCCGATCACCTTCAAGCTCGACCCGGCGGGCTCGCTGATCATGTTCGCCGGCATCTATTACGGCGGCATGTACGGCGGCTCGACCACCGCGATCCTGATCAACACGCCGGGCGAGAGCGCATCGCTCGCAACCGCGCTCGAAGGCAACAAGATGGCGAAGGCCGGCCGCGGCGGACCCGCGCTCGCCACCGCCGCGATCGGCTCGTTCGTCGCAGGCACCATCGCCACCATCGGCATCGTTTTCCTGGCGCCCTGGCTGGTCGAGATCGCGCTGCAGTTCGGCCCGGAGGACTACTTCGCGCTGATGTGCGTCGCCTTCGTCACCGTGTCGGCGACGTTCGGATCGTCCCCGGTTCGCGGGCTGACCAGCCTGTTCATCGGCCTCACGCTCGGACTGGTCGGCATCGACAAGCTGACCGGCCAGGCACGGCTGTCGTTCGGCGTGCCGGAACTGCTCGACGGCGTGGAAATCACGACGCTCGCGGTCGGGCTGTTCGCGGTGGGCGAAGCGCTCTACATCGCCTCACGCCGCAACAAGGGCGAGGAGAAGATCGAGCCCGTGCGCGGCTCGCTCTGGATGACCAAGGAGGACTGGAAACGCTCCTGGAAGCCGTGGCTGCGCGGCACCGCGTTCGGCTTCCCGATCGGCGCGCTGCCGGCGGGCGGCGCCGAAATTCCGACCTTCCTGTCCTATTCGACCGAGAAGCGGCTGACCAAGCATCCCGAGGAGTTCGGCAAGGGCGCGATCGAAGGCGTCGCCGGCCCGGAAGCCGCCAACAACGCGTCGGCCGCAGGCACCCTGGTGCCGCTGCTGACGCTCGGCCTGCCCACGTCAGCCACCGCGGCGATGATGCTGGCGGGCTTCCAGCAATACGGACTGAACCCCGGCCCCCTGCTGTTCGCCGAGCGGCCCGACCTGGTGTGGGGCCTGATCGCCAGCCTGTTCATCGCCAACGTCATGCTGATTATCCTCAACCTGCCGCTGGTCGGACTGTGGGTGCGCCTGCTCGCCATTCCGCAGCCGTGGCTCTATGCGGGCATCCTGGTGTTCGCGACCATGGGCACCATCGCGGCGAAGCCCTCGGCGGTCGAGCTCACCATGCTCGGCGTATTCGGCGTGATGGGCTTCCTGATGCGGCGCTTCGACTTTCCGGTCGCGCCGGTGGTGGTGGGCCTCATCCTAGGACCAATGGCCGAGCAGCAATTGCGCCGCGCCATGCAGATCAGCCTGGGCGATCCGACCGTGCTGGTGCAGTCGCCGATCTCGGCCACGCTGCTCGGGATTGCGCTGATCGCGCTGATCGCGCCGTTCGCGTTGCAGGGGCTGGCCAAGTTCAACAAGAGCGATGATTAGATCTCACTTGTCCCGGGCGCAGCGCGGCACGAAGTGCTGCGCTGCAGACCCGGGACCCCGGTTCCTTGATACAAACCGGGGTCCCGGATCGTCGGTGCAGCACTTCGCTTCGCTACGCGCTGCACCTTGTCCGGGACACAGAACGGAAAATCCATGACCGACCTCCACGGCGTCTTCCCCTATCTTGTCTCTCCCATCGACCCGTCCGGCCGCATCAAGACCGACGTGCTCGGCAAGCTGTGCGACGATCTCATCAAGGCCGGCGTGCATGGGCTGACGCCGCTGGGCTCCACCGGCGAGTTTGCCTATCTCGACCGCACCCAGCGCACCGCCGTGGTGCAGGCCTCGATCGAAGCGGCAAACAAGCGCGTGCCGGTGATCGCGGGCGTCGCGGCAACCGCGACCGCGGATGCCGTCGAACAGGCCAAGAACTACGCCAAGCTCGGCGCCGACGGCATCCTCGCCATCCTGGAAGCCTACTTCCCGGTGAAGGCCGCACAGATCGAAAGCTACTTCCGCGCCATCGCCGACGCGGTGGACATTCCGGTGGTGCTCTACACCAACCCGCAATTCCAGCGCAGCGATCTGTCGCTCGACGTCATCGCTAAACTCGCGGCGCATCCGCGCATCCGTTACATCAAGGACGCTTCGACCAACACCGGACGGCTGCTTTCGATCATGAACCGTGCGCCGGATATGCGGGTGTTCTCCGCATCGGCTCACATTCCCGCCGCGGTGATGCTGATCGGCGGCGTCGGCTGGATGGCGGGGCCGGCCTGCATCGTCCCGAAGCAGAGCGTGAAGCTCTACGATCTCTGCAAGGCCGGGCGCTGGGCCGAGGCGATGGAGCTGCAGCGCAAGCTTTGGCGCATCAACGAAGCGTTCGCGCGGTTCAATCTGGCGGCCTGCATCAAAGTCGGGTTGCAGACACAAGGATACGCGGTCGGCGATCCGGTGCCGCCGCAGGCCGCGCTCGGCCCCGAAGAGCGCCGCGCAGTCGAGCAGACGCTCGCAGAACTATCGTGAAAACAACGGCTTAAGCCACCCTTCAGGCCAACTGAATGTTAACGGTTCCTTGCTAGGTCTCGGACGTGCGGGCCGGTTGCCCGAACGATGTGCCGCGCGAGGTGTGAAGTGGCGTTGATCGGCTCCGAAACATCGGCCCCTCCGGCGCGAGCCGCACTTGCGGGACTTCTGGCCAAGGTCCGGGAATGGCGCGAAGACGGCAGCCATACCTCGATCGCGCAGAAGGTTGCAGGCGGCGCTTTCCTGATCCGCGTCTTCAGCGCCGCACTGGTGTTCGGCTCGCAGATCCTGTTCGCGCGCTGGATGGGCAGCTTCGAGTTCGGCATCTACGTTTATGTCTTCGCCTGGGTTCTGGTGATCGGCGAATTCGCCGACCTCGGCCTCGCGCCGGCGGCACAGCGATTCATTCCGGAATATGCCAGCGCCAGATCAATGGCGCTACTGCGCGGCTTCATCTGCTACAGCCGCTGGCTTACCGTCGGCGGAGCTTCATTGATCGGCGCAGTTGGCGCGGTTGCAGTCAAGCTCGCGGAGCCATTGCTCTCCGACTATGTCGTGCTGCCGCTGATGATTGCGTGCGTCACGCTGCCGTTCTACGCGCTGATGCAGATGCAGGACGGCATTGCGCGCTCCTATAACTGGGTGCAACTCGCGCTGATGCCGATGTACGTGATCCGGCATGTCGCGATGCTTGGCATGCTCGGCATCGCCTATATGGCCGGGCTGCCGACAGACGCGGTCACCGTGGTTTCCGTGCTTGCGTTGTCGCTGGCGTTGACTGCAATCGGGCAGACAGTCGTGCTCAATCGCCGCCTCACCGCCGAAATGGGCAAAGGGCCGCGGCAAGCCGAGGTCCGTACATGGTTTGCGGTGTCGCTGCCGATGCTGATGGTGGGCGGCTTCTACCTGCTGCTCACGCACACCGACATCCTGGTGCTGCAGCACTTCTGCACGCCGGAGCAGGTCGCTACTTATTATGCCGCGTCAAAGACCATCGCGCTGGTGTCGTTCGTCTATTTCGCGGTGTCGGCTGCGGTCGCGCACCGCTTCACCGAGTACCACGTCGCCGGCGACCGCGAACGCCTGTCGCAATTCCTCAACGATGCGATCAAGTGGACGTTCTGGCCTTCGGCTGCGGCCACCGCGGGCATCCTGCTGCTCGGCGAATGGCTGCTGGGATTGTTTGGCCCGGTGTTCGTCGAAGGCTTCCAGGCGATGATCATTCTCGCCGCCGGCCTGTTGGCGCGCGCCGCGGTCGGCCCGGTCGAGCGGCTTCTGACCATGCTCGGCGAGCAGCGCATTTGCGCCACGATCTACGCCTTCGCATTTGTGCTCAACCTGTCGCTCTGCTTCGTTCTGATCCCGACGCTTGGGATCGAGGGCGCTGCAATCTCGACCGCAATGGCGATGATCTCGGAATCCGCTCTGCTGTTCTACGTCACAAGGAAACGTCTCAAACTGCACGCTTTCGTGTGGAGACGCGCCCCGGCGCAATAGCGATGCATGCCCCGCTCAGTCCCGCGCTCCGGGTCGAGTGGCGGCCGATCTCAGATCTGACGCCACTGATCGATCAATGGCGCTCGCTCGCTGCGCGCGCGCTGGAGCCAAACGTCTTCTACGATCCAGCCTTCGCACTCGCCGCAGCACCGGTGTTCGGCAAGGACTGCGGCGCCGTTCTGGTGTGGTCGGCGCGCGGCAACCTGATGGGATTGTTTCCAGCGCGGCTTGCAGGCTGGAGCCAAGCCACGCTGCCGGCCGTAACCGGCTGGACCCACCCCTATGCTCCGCTCGGCACGCCGCTGGTCGACCGCCACGAGGCGGAGGCGGTGATTGCCGCATGGCTTGAGCATCTGGCGCGCGAGCCGTCGATGCCTGCACTCCTCATGCTGCCGATGCTGCCGGAGGGCGGCGCTTTCGCCCACGCACTCGACGCCGTGCTCGCGCGCAAGCACTTGCGCAGCGCCTCGTTCGGGCGTCATCGCCGCGCCTTGCTCAAGCCCGGCAACAGCCAGGACGAGCAGGCGTTGTCGCGCAGCCGGCGCAAGGAATTGATGCGCCTGCGGCGGCGGCTCGAGGAATTCGCGCCCGTGACCTTCAGCACCGTCAGAACCCCGGAGCCGATCGCGCCCGCGATCGAGGATTTCCTGGTGCTGGAGGCGAGCGGCTGGAAGGGCGTCGCCCGAACCGCCGCGGCCTACGATCCGGCTGTGCGCCGCTTCCTCGAAACCGCGGTGACCGCGCTCGCCGCGCAGGGCCAGGCCCGGATCGACCGTATGCATCTTGGCCAGCGTGCCGTTGCCGTCGCCATCACGCTTACGTCCGGCGACGCCGGCTGGTTCTGGAAGATCGCGCACAACGAGGGCGTCGCGCGGTTCTCGCCCGGCGTGCAACTCGTTTACGAGCTCACGCCACAACTCTCGTCGCAGCCGGGACTGGCACGCGTCGATTCCTGCGCCGCCGCGGATCACCCCATGATCGACAGCATGTGGCACGGCAGGCTCGCGCTGTGCGACCGGCTCATTGCGGTGAAACGCTCGGTGCTGCCGTTCACCCTCGCCTGCCGGGCCGAAGCGCTGCGGCGCGCCGCGCTGGGTGTTGCGAAGTCGTTGCGCGACCGGGTGCGCGGGCGCAAGGCCAGCGTGACCTCAGGCCTTGGCGCGCAGCAGACGGCGGATCACTTTTCCGGTCGTGGTCATCGGCATCTCCGCAATGAAGGCGACCTCACGCGGATATTCATGCGCGGACAGCCGGGTGCGGACAAAGCCTTGAATGTCGGCGGCAAGCGCGTCTGACGGGGCGACGCCCGATTTCAGCACCACGAACGCCTTTACGATCTCGGTTCGCATGGTGTCAGGCTTGCCGATCGCTGCGGCCAGCGCCACCGCCGGATGCTTGATCAGGCAGTCCTCGATCTCGCCCGGACCGATGCGATAGCCTGACGATGTGATCACGTCGTCATCGCGCCCGACGAACGAGAAATAGCCCTCGTCGTCCACCACGCCCTGATCGCCGGTGGTCATCCAGTCGCCGATGAACTTCTCGCGCGTTGCCTCCGGCCGCCCCCAGTATTCGAGGAACATCACCGGGTTGGGCCGCCGCACCGCGATCTGACCTACCTCGCCCACCGCGACGCGCTCGCCGTCGGCGCGGATCACCGCGACCTCGTGCCCCGGCACCGGCTTGCCGATCGCACCCGGCCGCGCGACGCCGATCATCGCGCACGATGACAGCACCAGGTTGCATTCGGTCTGGCCGTAGAACTCGTTGATGGGGACGCCGAGCGCCGTCTTGCCCCATTCATAGGTCTCGGCGCCAAGCGCCTCTCCGCCGGAGCCGACGGTACGCAGCCTGATGTCGTGGCGGCCCTGCGGGCTCGGCACCGAACGCATCATCCGCAGCGCGGTCGGAGGGATGAACGCGTTGCGCACACCGTGCCGCGCCATCACCGCGAAGGCCTCCTCCGGATCGAATTTGTCGAAGCGCCGCGCCACCACCGGGACGCCGCAGTACAGGCTCGGCAGCAGGCAATCGAGCAGTCCGCCGGCCCATGCCCAGTCGGCCGGCGTCCAGAACCGGTCGCCGGGCTGCGGGAAGAAATCATGCGGCATCTCGATACCGGGCATGTGGCCGAGCAGCACGCGGTGGGCGTGCAAGGCACCCTTCGGCTGACCGGTGGTGCCGGAGGTGTAGATCATCATCGCCGGATCGTCGGCGCGCGTCCGGCGCGCGGTGAAATCCGCCGACGCGCGCGCGAGCGTCTGCGCAAAGCCGTCCGCGCCGCCGCCAGGCCCGTCGATCGACAGAACCAGCTTCAGGTCCGGCAATTCGCCGCGCAGGCCTTCGACCTTGGCCAGACCTTGCGCGTTGGTGATGAGCGCCTTGGCGCCGGAATTCTGCAGCCGGTAAGAAACAGCCTCGACGCCGAACAGCATGGCGAGCGGCAGCGCGATGGCGCCGAGCTTGTAGACCGCGATATGGATCGCGGCGACCTCGGGCGCCTGTGGCAGCAGAATGGCCACGCGGTCGCCCCGCCCGACGCCTTGCGCGGCCAGTCCGTTGGCCAGCCGGTTGGAGGTTTCGCGGAGCCAGCCGTAGCCGATCTGGTCGGCGCCGCCATCCGGCCGCACCGCCACGATCGCAAGCTTTTGCGGATCGTGCGCGGCCCAGCGATCGCACACCTCAACGCCGATATTGAATTCCGCCGGCACCTGCCAGCGGAAGGCTCGAACAATCTCGTCGTAGTCGCGGCCCGGCGGCAGCATGCGGCGAAGCTAGAGCATGATGGCAGCGAGGGGAAACCGGATTTCCTCCGCGATCATGCGCAAGCGGAACCTGGGATCGCCCGAAATGCGGCACGGCGGGCGGCCTGCAAAAAAAGATTGGCGCTGCGCTAAAAAGAGCGATGTGCCGATAAGTCAGATGCACTCTGGGTTTTCGCGCAACGCAGCGCCGACTCCATCGGTCAAATCTGGGTTTTCAAACCGGCGCCGCGCGACTCGCCAGACAGACTCTGCGTTTTCGAAACATCACGCCGCGCGTCGCAGCCTCTCGCCATAATTCGCGGCATTGTTCGATTAACCGGAATTGGCTAGCCTTCTCATGCTCCTGAGTGGGCAGTGTGCTTTTGTTTTGTACCGAGTGAGTGCGTATCGTGATCGAAGTGGACGTCGTACTCGTGAACATGGAGGAGCAAACCGCGTATTGCTCCGACGGTATCACGCGCGTCATCTACGAAATGTATGACGCGGAAGCACAAGTGACGGAGGATCCCGAAGAAGCCATAGCAGCGGTCGTAAAGGTCGGGGAGGATCAGTACATCGTCTGCAATCTGGCCGACGACAGGGCCGTCTCGCTCAACTGAACATGCCGCCAAAATGCAAAACACCCGGCCAAACGGCCGGGTGTTTGCATTTTCAGCAGGACGGTCGGAGAAATCAGACCGATTCCTTGAGTTCCTTGGCGGCGCGGAACGCCACCTTCTTGCTCGCCTTGATCTGAATGGGCTCCCCGGTCGCCGGATTGCGGCCCATGCGCGCGGCGCGCTTGCGCACCACAAGGATACCGAGCCCCGCGATGCGAATGCGGTCGCCCTTTTTGAGGTGCTTGGTGACGAGAGTGACCAGATCGCCGAGGATGGCTTCGGCCTGCTTCTTCGGCATTTCGTGATCGCCGGCCAAGCTGGCGGCGAGATGCTTCAAGCTGACGGTGGTGACTTTCGGCTTTGCAGCGGCAACGGCGGCGGGGGGTTGGGTGGCCATGAATCGCGACTCCCTTTGAAATGATGACGCCCTGAATACACGGAATTATCGGGTTCGCAATCGGATAAACGCCAGAATCGCCCATAAATAGGGGTTATTTGCGCTTTCGAACGTGGGTTTGGCTGTGGCGCGATTGCGGCGTCGAAGCGGTCTCAGCCCTGCCTGCCGTCGGCTGCAGCGATGATAAGTGCCCAGAAAACCTTGTATTTCGACCCCGGGACATAGATCGCCGCAATTCCGATCCGGTCGGCCCCGTTGAGCAGCATATTCGCGCGGTGCGGCGGTGAATCGCGCCAGCCGGAGAAGGCCTCAGCCAGCGTGTGGTAGCCGGCCGAGATGTTCTCGGCCGCCACCCTGGCGTCATATCCCGACCGCTTCAGGCGCTGGATGAAGGCTGCCCCGCCAGGGCTGTGGCTGATCCTGTCGCGCTCCGCCATGGCGCGGGCCTGGGCCTCGGCGAGCCGCATCAGCGCAGGGTCGATCGACACCGCGGCGAGTCCGTTGTTGGCGCGATAGCCCGAGATCATCGAAGCCGCGGCGTTGGCATCGAGCGCGGCGCCCGGCTGGGCCAGGCTCCGATAGAAGGTCGGCTGCTCCGGCTTGGGTGTCTCGGTGCAGCCTGCGATGGCAGCAGCAAGCGCGAGCCCCAGAACCCATTTGGCAATCATGAGAATCCCCGCGACAGGCGGGAATTATGTTCCGTAAACAATGGCTGAAGAGTGAACGGAACGCTATTTTCCGCGGCGCATGTGACCGTGCCGGCGAACCGGAGTCCACTTCGCCGGGTCGTGCGCTATTTGAACATCATGTTCAGAAGCTTCTCGGCGTTGCCGACCATCATCTTGCGCCGCACGCCGGAACCGAGCTTGAGTTCGCCCAGCACCTGATCGAGAACGTTGACATGGACAGGGATCGGCGCGAGCGGCGCGTCGGATGCAAACACCACCTTGTCCTCGCCGAAGAAATCGATGCCGCAAGGCAAGCCGTACTTGCCTCCGAACATTGCCGTGTCGGCATAGAATTCCTTGAAGTACTCGAGATGCGGCCGCTTCAGCGACGACAGCACTTTGGTGTGATCCTCGTCGATGGTGCGCGCGCCGAGCACGTCCATGCCGGGGCCGATGCGGCCGTCGAAGAACGGGATCATGCCGCCGCCGAGATGGTGGGTGATGATCTTCAGCTTCGGATGGCGATCGTAGATGCCGTCGAACACCAGCCGCGCCATCGCGATCGTCGTCTCATAGGGCCAGCCGAAGCACCACCACATCTCGAATCGCGACCGCGGCTCGGAGGCATAGTCCGGCATGCTTGAAGTGCGCGCTGGATGCAGCCAGACCGGCAGGTCGTGCGCCGCCATCGCCGCGAAGAATGGGCGGAAGCGCGGCTCGTCGAGCGGATGTCCTGCAATATTGGTGAAGGTCTGCACGCCGCGGGCGCCCATCTTGATGGCGCGCTCGGCCTCCCGGATCGAGAAATCGACATCGTGCATCGAGACCGCGGCAGCGAACGCCGGAAACCGGTCGGGGTGCTTGGCAACAAGTTCGGCCATCGAGTCGTTGGCAACCCGCGCCAAGTTGTTCGCCTCCTCGCCTTCCGCGATATCCTCGATCGGCGGATTCGGCAGCGAGATGATCTGCCGGTAGTCCTCGCCGATCGCGTCCATGTCCTTGAAGCGCGCATCGAGGTCGAACAGCTTGCGCACCGAACGCAGCCGCTTGCCCATGTTGCCGAGCTTCGGTGAACCGCGCTCCAGTTCCTGAAAGAAGCGGTCCGGGAAGATGTGGGTGTAGATGTCGATGATCATTTGCGCTTCCGTCCCCGGGTTTGGCTGTCACGCGATCATAGCGGCAATTTCGGCGCCGGGGCATTGCTGCCGAGCCGGTTCGGCGTTGCGGCCAAACGCCCACCGGGGCATTGTGCGGGCAAAGGAGAATGGGACGTCATGCCTGAAGTCTTCATCGCCAAGGTCGCCGAATTCCCCGATGGCGACCGCCGCATCATCAAGCACGGCGCGCACGACATTGGCGTGTTCCATTGGGAGGGGCAGTTCTACGCCTACGCCAACATGTGCCTGCACCAGCGCGACATCCTCGGCGGCAATGCGCTCAAGCTGTTCAACAACGAGATGAACGGCCAGAAGCTGGCCAAGGTGGCGTAGCGCCCTGCTTGCGAGCCCCATCATGACTATGGACCGCATCGTGATCGTCGGCGGCGGCCCCGTCGGCATGATGCTGGCGCTCAATCTGGCGGCGCTCGGGACGCGCAGCGTTCTGATCAACCGGGAATGCGCGCCGCGCTGGCATCCGAAAGGGAGCACGCAAAACTCCCGCACCATGGAGCACTATCGCCGGCTCGGCATCGTGGAGAAAATCCGCGCACTAGGCATGCCGCCCGACCTGCCGACCGACGTCGCGTACTTCACCTCGCTCAATGGCTGGGAATTGGCCCGCATCCCGATGCCGTCGGAGCGCAAGAAACTCGCCGCGCGCGATGCAGCGCCGCCGGACGATCAAGTCGTCGAGCCGATCTTCCGCTGCAATCAGATGCACGCCGAGGCGGAACTGTTCGAGCAGATCCGCCGCTGTCCACTGGTCGAGAAGCGCTATGGCTGGCAGTGCACAGCCTGGAGCGAACAGGCCGACGGTGTGACCGTGGATACCGAGGAGATCGCGACTGGAAAGCGGGAAACGCTGCGCGGCGCCTATCTGGCCGGCTGCGACGGCGGGCATGGCATTGTCCGGCATCAACTCGGCATTTCCTACCAGGGGGATACGCCGGAGTTGCAGCCCTATCTGGGCGGACCGATGGTCTCGACCTATGTCCGCGCGCCCGGCCTGCCGGCAACGGCACGAAATACCTGCTGGCAATATTGGGTGGTGAACCGGCACATTCGCAGCAACATCGTGGCGATCGACGGCACCACCGAGTTCATCTTCAACACGCGGCTGGAGCGGCCCGATCAGAAGCCCGATCAACAAATGATCGCTGCCGCATTTCGCGACAGCATCGGCTGCGATCTGCCGTTCGAACTCATTTCCAGCGAGACCTGGACTGCCGGGCAGGCCTTTGTCACCGAACGCTTCGGAGCTGGACGGGCCTGGATGGCGGGCGACTCCGTTCACCTGTTCACGCCGACCGGCGGCTTCGGCATGAACACTGGCGTCGACGATGCCGCAAACCTGGGCTGGAAACTCGCCGCCATGGCTCAGGGCTGGGGCGGGCCGAACCTCCTGGCAAGCTACGAAGCCGAGCGCCGCCCGGTCGCCTTCCGCAACACCGGCGCCGCCAAGGCGCTGGCCCGCAATGTCGGCAAGACACCGGTTGGACCCGCGATCAACGACAGCTCGCCCGCAGGCGAGCAAGCGAGACGAGCGGCGGCGGATTATCTGCGGGGCGGCGGCGAGGAGTTCGCCTCTCTTGGCGTGCAACTCGGCGCCCGATACGACGCCTCTCCGATTGTCGTTTCGGATGCCGCTCCGCCATCGGACAAGTTGATCGCTTATCGGCCGAGCAGCATCCCCGGCGGCCGCGCACCGCACCTCTGGATCGGCGAAGGCCGCGCCATAGGGGACTCGCTATTTGACCGGCTGGGTACCGGCTTCACGGTGCTGCGTCTGGGGCCGCGTCCACCTTCGGCCGATGCGCTGATGGCCGCATTCAAGGCGCGCGGCGTCCCCATCAATACTGTCGATGTCCCCGCCCCGCTCGCCCGCGATCTGTACGAACGAGATCTTGCCATCATTCGCCCCGACCAGCACGTCGCCTGGCGCGGCAATTCCGAGCCGCCGGATGCGAACGCTCTCGTCGCTCGCATCACAGGCGGATAAGATCGAGCAGCCACGGGGGGACGTCATGAGAAAAATTCTAATCTTGGCAGGGCTTGCAGCGATTCAGTTCGTGCCTCTCTCAGCGTCGGCGCAGACATATCCATCGCGGCCGATCCGCATCGTCGTTCCGTTCGAAGCTGGCGGCGCAATGGACATCATCATGCGCGTTGTCGCCAAGCAGGCGGCGGAATCGGGCGGCCCGCAATTCGTCATCGAGAACAAGACCGGCGCCGGCGGCTCCATTGGAGTGATGGCCGTGAAGGAAGCCGCACCTGACGGCTACACACTGGCCGAGGTCAGCAGCAGCACCCATGTGCTCAACCCGCACACGACAGCGAACATCCCGTACGACCCGGTGAAGGATTTCCAGCCGATTGTCATGCTGGTGAAGGTGCCGACATTGCTGACGGTGCCGGCAAGTTCGCCAGCCAAGACATTCGCCGAATTTGTGGACTTCGCCCGCAAGAAGCCGGGTGGACTGAACTACGGCTCGGCCGGCGTCGGTTCGGCGCCCCACATAACCGCCGCGCTGCTGGAGAAATCGCTCGCCGTCCCGATGACGCACGTCCCCTACAAGGGCATGGCCGGCGCGATGAACGACGTGCTCGGTGGACGGCTCGACTTCGTCTATTCGAGCATCCCATCGCTCGGCGGCACTGTCGCCGATGGCAAGGTGAGAGTGCTCGGCGTCGCCGGCAAGGCGCGTATCCAGGACTTCCCGCAGCTTCCTTCGATGGCCGAGCTTGGTCATCCTTTGGTCGACGTTGACCTCTGGTTCGGACTGGTAGCGCCGCTCGGCACGGATGCGGCCGTGGTCCGCACCCTCAACGAGGTTTTCGTCAAGGCGGCCAATGCGCCCGCGCTGGCGGAGCGGTTCAAGCAGCTCGGCGTCGAAATCGCGACCGGAACGCCTGCGCAGTTCAAGCAGGCGATGGAATCCGAAAACGCCCGACTCGGCCCGTTCGTCCGCGAACTGACCAGCAAGAAACAGTAGGCGAAGCGCTTCCCGCTACTTCGGCGCCTCCGGCTTGGTGACGCCCATCAGCTTCGCCACCTGGCCCTGCGCCGCGATCTCCGCGCGAAGATAGGCTTCGTACTTCTCCGGCGTGTTGTCGGCCGCGGCCGGAACGGACATGCCGAGTTCGCCCATCCGCTTCTTGAACAGATCGGTCTGCACCACCCCGTTGACCTGCCTGTTGAGGTATTCGATGACCGGCTTCGGCGTCTTCGCCGGGGCCGCCACACCGACAAACCCGCGGAAGTCGATCTTGTAGCCAAGCTCGGCGAAGGTTGGCACATCGGGCCAGTCCGGCAGCCGCTTCGGCGCCGCGACCGCAAGCGCGCGCAGCTTGCCGTCGTCGGTGAGCGGCTTGGCCTGCGAGAAGAAGGTGATCACCCCCTGGATCTGACCGCCGGTCACGGCACGCGCCGCTTCGCCGGAGCCGCGATAGGGCACGCTGACGATACTGGTTCCTGCGGCCGCGTTGAGCAGCGCGACGCCCATCGCCGGGCCGGAGGCCGGTCCGGAGGTACCGAAGCTCAGCTTCTGCGGGTTCGCCTTCGCGTCGGCGATCATCTCCGCGAGCGTCTTGTACGGCAGGCCGGCGTTGACGACGAGCACCATCGGCGGACCATCGACGATCCAGCCGACCTGCGCGAAATCGTCGATCGGGTGATAAGGCGAGGTCACGAAGTGCAGGTTTTGCGCATCGGCTATGGAATTCGCAAGCAGCGTGTAGCCATCGGGCGCGGCGCGCGACACGAAGGTCGCGCCGATGGTGCCGCTGCCGCCGGTCTTGTTATCGACCACAACGTTCTGCCCGACCTTCTCCTGGAACATCGCCGCGAACACCCGCGCCGGCACGTCGGTCAGTCCGCCCGCTGCGAACGGCACCACGAGGCTGATGGCCCGGTTCGGATAGTTCTGCGCCTGCGCCACGGAAACCGTGCCGGCAAACAGCAGGCCAACAAGAATGGATCGCGGACGGATCGTCATAGGTCGCTCCCTGTTCTTCCAACAGCCTAATAGTACGAACGCCCGAGAGCCATGCACGCGACATGCCAGCCGGCTCCCGACACCGCATTGAACGCCGGTTCGGGCTGTTAGGCCAGTGGGTGCCGCTTCCCAGCGCCGTATCCGGATGCGACAGTTCGCTCCTATCTGTGTGCAAGGGTGAGGACCAATGGCGGAAAAGAATGCATCGGCAGTCGAAGCGCTGCTCCCCGTCGAGCTTGGACCGGGCAAGGTCAAGTTCGCGCGCGGCATCAAGGCCGGACGGTGGGTGTTCGCCACCGGACTGATGGCGCAGGACTTTGCCACCGGCATCGCCACGGATGTCCTTGCCGAGCGCATGCCGCACGGCGGCCGTCCCAAGCGCGAGAAAGAAGCAAAGCGAATCTTCGAGAATCTGGATGCCGTGCTGAAGGCCGCAGGCACCGACCACAGCAACCTGGTACGCACCGATCAGTATTACACCACCGTCAAGGCGGTGCCGCCCTACCAGCAGGTGCGGCGCGAGCATCTCAACGGCCGCATTCCGCCGTCCACCTCGATCGCGCAGCAGGGCCTGCTGCTGCCCGGCGCCGACATGAACATCCAGGCGATGGGCGTAGTCCCGGGTCCGGGCTTCGAGGTGACGCACCTCAAGCACAAGCAATTGGAGGGCCGCCCCACCTCCGGCTATTCGCCGGCCCTCACCGTTGGCGACTTTATTTTCATTCCCGGCATCACCTCGCTCGCGGTCGGCGACGAGCCGCGCAGAAACGGCGTTGCTGCGGCGGCGCTGATGACCGAGGGCGCGCAATGGGCCGGCTTGCCGATCAAGCTTGAGACCGAGTTCATCATCACGCAGCGCATGGTGCAGTCACTGGCGCTGGCCGGCGCGAAGCTTGAGGACATCATCCACGCCCAGGTCTATCTCACCGACCGCAACGATTATTCCGCTTTCAACGAGGCGTGGTTGAAGCACTTCGGCGCGTCAAAGCCGGCGCTGTCCATCATCCCCTGCATCGACCGCGGGCTAGCGCCTTACGACGGCAAGATCGAGATCAACATCATCGCGGTGAAGCCCGGCAGCGCGGCGAAGAAGCGCCACATCGATGCCGGTGTCGCGACCGCGTTCCTCAATCAGCCGCAAGCGGTGAAGGCGGGCGATCTTCTGTTCGTATCGGGCTTGATGGCAACCGACCGTGACGGCCTGGCGGCATCGGCCGCGGCCGATCCGCGTCAGCCGCATTTCTCGTCGTCCGCCGAGGCGCAGACGGAATTCATCGTCGATAACGTCAGCAAGTTGTGCGAGGCGGCGGGCACATCGCTGAACAACGCGGTGCGCGTGCTGATGTTCTTCACAGACATTCGGGACTTCTACCCCGTCTACAAAGTCTGGGAGCGCCGCATGGGCGGCCGGCCGCTACCGTTTTCGGCGGTCGAGGTGCCCTCGCCGCTCCCAGTGCCAGGGGCGACGGTGCAGTTCGAGGTGTGGGCCTACGCGCCCTGACGATCAGTTGCGCCGAACCGGGCGATCGCGATCGTGTGGCCGTGAATAGTCGATGGCGGGGCCGATCGGGACGATCCCATTCGAGCCGACCGGTCCGGCCTTGCTGAATACGCCGCGCTTCATGCCCGCGACGTCGCAGACATCCGCGATGCCCGGCGTCTGATACAACTCGCGGAGATAGTTCGACAGGTTCGGGTATTCATCGAGACGGCGCAAGTTGCACTTGTAGCCGACGTAGTAACAGGGATCGAACCGCACCAGGCTTGGAAACAGCCGCCAGTCCGCCTCGGTCTGGACACCGCCGCACACGTATCGCTGTTCCGAAAGCCGCCGCTCCAGACCGTCCATCGTCCCGAACAGGAGCTTGATGGAATTGTCATAGGCCTCCTGCGAGATCGAATAGCCGCAGCCGTTGACGGCATTGTTCACGCCCTTGAGGACGAGCGCGTTCGTTGCGTCGATGTCCGAGCGCAGCGTCTCGGGGTAGTAATCCGGCGAAGGCTCGGCAATGCCGACGAAAGCCGTGTTGAACATCCGGATGATTTCAGAGGACTCGTTGTTGACGACGCGGCGCGTTTTCGCGTCCCACAGCGTGGGAACGGTCACGCGGGTCGTGCAGTCCGGCTCGGCAATCGTATAGAGCTCATGGAGCCATCGCACCCGGCGGTCGGTCCCGGGCACGATATGGCCGCCTTCGCCGAGCGACCATCCTTGGCCACCAGGCTCCTGGAAGGTGTTGGTCAGTGTCACGAATGGTTCAAGCTTCTTCAGTGTGCGCATCAGCGTGGCGCGATGCGCCCAAGGACAGGCGACGGCGCAGTAAAGGTGATATCGGCCGGGCTCGGGAGCAAACTCGGACTGAGCTTCGCTGCCGATGCGCTCACGAAAGACGGAATCCCGCTTGAAGTAGAGCCCTTTGTCGTCGTGCTGGACGAGGACATTCTCGGTGTTCCACTTTCCGTCGATGAGTTGTCCCATTCATCCCCTCCCGCGCAATGTCCCGCGCTCACTCTTTTACGTTTGGCGTTGCCGCCCTAGCCGCGCTTCACGCCGATTGCCGAATCCGTCAGCAATCCGCCGTCGATCGTGATCGCGCTGCCGCTGATATAGGACGCGAAGTCCGAACAAAGGAACGCGACCATTCCCGACACTTCGTCCGTGGTGGCGGCGCGTTTCATGGGTAGCCCCGACATCACGTCACGCCAGCGGTTCTCGTCGCCAAACCTCTCCTTGGCGAGCCGCTTGGTGTCGTTGATGTGCTTCTCGGTCTCGACCGGACCGGGATTGACCGCCAGAACGCGCACACCGTGGCGGATGCTGTCGCCGCCGAGCGAGCGCGAGAACATGATCAGCGCCGCGTTGGCGCAGCTTCCCGCGATGTAGTAGGCGTCCGGACGCTCGCCCGCGATGCCCGCGATGTTGATGATGACGCCCTTACCACGATTGCACATCGGCCCGTAAATCTCGCGCGTCAGGTTGATGGCGCCGAATAGCTTGAGGTCCCAGGCCTTGCGCCAGCGCTCCTCGTCGATGTCGAGCAGCGTGCCGCGCGGGATCGCGCCCGCGCTGTTCACCAGAATATCGACCTCCCCGCAGGCGGCCGCAACGGCTTTCACCCCTGCGCTGTCGCTCAAGTCCGCAGCGTGACCGATCGCCTCGACGCCGTGGTCTGCTTTGATCGCAGCCGTCACCTTGTCGAGTTCGGATCGGGTGCGCGCCACCAGTTGGACGCCGCAGCCTTCCGCCGCCAGGGCCTGCGCGATGGCGAGCCCGATGCCCTTCGACGATCCGGTGATAAGAGCGCGGCGGCCGCGCAGCTTCAGGTCCATGAGGCATTCCCTTTGTGCGGCGCGACTATATCGCCAAATCGGCCGAACCCAAGTTATGGTGTGCGGCAAAGGCGCGGCCAACGCGCCGCTCGAATGGGAGGATGACGATGCGCGCGCGATCCGGATTGCTGGCCCTGGGCCTGCTGCTGTTTATCGTACCGGCTGCCGCGCAGGACTATCCCGGCCGCTCCATCAAGATCGTGGTCGGCTTTCCGGCCGGCGGCGGCGTCGATACCTCGGCGCGCGTGATTGGCGCGGAGCTGTCGAAGAGCCTCGGCCAGTCGGTCATCATCGAGAACAAGCCCGGCGCAGCCGGCACGCTGGGCGCGGCCGAAGTCGCCCGCAGCGCGCCTGACGGCTACACGCTGATGGTGACGCCAGGCGGACATGCGATCTTCGGCGCGATGTGGAAATCGCTGCCGTTCGACACCGTGAAAAGCTTCGACTGGATCTCGAACATCATCACCGTGCCGTTCTTCATCGCGGTGCCGGCAGGATCGGAGTTCAAAACGCTCGCCGACGTCATCGCCAAGGCGAAGGCCGCGCCGGGCACCGTGGCTTACGGCAGCGCGGGCCCAGGCTCGACACATCATCTCGGTATCGAGCTGCTGGCCGGAAAGACCGGCGCCAAGTTCAATCACATCCCTTATCGCGGCGAC
Organism: Hyphomicrobiales bacterium; assembly: GCA_021730985.1. Lineage (GTDB taxonomy): Bacteria > Pseudomonadota > Alphaproteobacteria > Rhizobiales > Xanthobacteraceae > Z2-YC6860. The sequence goes on from JAKFYI010000035.1 coordinate 81,104, forward strand.
GCACCGGTCATCACCGCTCTGTTGGCGAGCGAAGTCCAGTTCGCGCTCGCAACCCCGACCCAGACGCTGTCGAACGTGCAGGCCGGCAAGCTGCGCGCGCTGGCCGTCGCGGGCAACAGCCGCTACGCCGGCTTGCCGGATGTGCCGACCGTCGAGGAATCGCTCGGCATCAAGGACTATGACGTGCGGACCTGGTTCGCGATTGCGGGTCCGGCCGGGATGCCCTTGCCGGTGCTGGACCGGTTGAATGCCGAGGTCCGAAAGGCTGTCGCTGTCCCGGAGGTGCGGACGCGGCTCGTCGGCATGGGTGGGGAGCCCGCGGCCGGCTCTCCCAAAGAGATGCACGACCGCGTCGCGCGTGAGCTTGCGACCTGGACCAAGACCGTCGATGACGCTGGCGTTCCCAAACAGTGACGTTCTCCCGGCAACAAGGAGAAGCACGACCATGCGGACAGTGCTGAAGCAGACCTCAGCCGTGCTCGTTGCGGTCTTCGCCGCATTCGCCGGATCGATGGCGGGCGCAATGGCGCAGACTTTTCCGTCGCGGCCCATCACCATCGTGATCCCGTTCCCGCCCGGCGGACAGGTGGACACGCTGGCGCGCATCCTGCTCGACAAGATGAGGACGTCGCTCGGCCAGCCGATCATCATCGAGAATGTCGGCGGCGCCTCCGGCTCGATCGGCACCACGCGCGTCGCCCGCGCCGCGCCCGACGGCTACACGCTCAGCATGGGCAACTGGACCAGCCACGTTGGCGGTCCCGCGATCTTCCCGGTTCAGTTCGACATCCTGAAAGACCTGGAGCCGATTTCGCTTCTGCCGAGCGCCCCGACGGTGATCGTCGGGAGAAGCACAATGCCGGCGGGCAACCTTCAGGAGCTGATCGGCTGGATCAAGGCCAATCCCGACAAGGCAACCGCCGCCACCGTCGGCGCCGGCAGCCCCGGGCACGTCAGCGGCATCTATTTCCAGAACCAGACCGGCACCAGCATCCAGTTCGTGCCCTATCGCGGCGGCGGCCCGGCCAACCAGGATTTGCTGGCGGGACAGGTCGATATGCGGATCGGCGCTGAGGCGTCGCAAATGCTGCCGCATGTGCGCGGCGGCCGGGTCAAGGCCTACGCCGTCATGGCGAAGACCCGCTGGTCGGTCGCCCCGGAAATCCCGACCATCGACGAGGCGGGGGTACCGGGCGTGCATATATCGGTCTGGACGGGGCTCTGGGCGCCCAAGGGCACGCCACGCGCTATCGTGGAGCGCCTGAACGCAACGATGACCGAGGCGCTGGCCGACGAGACGGTGCGCAAGCGCATCGCCGAGATCGGTTCGGAGATCCCCGGACGCGATCAACAGTCGCCCGAGGCGCTGGCCGCGTTCCACAAGGCCGAGACCGACAAGTGGTGGGCGATCATCAAGGCTGCGAACATCAAGGCGGAGTGATCCGCCGCTCTATTGCGCAGCCTCGCGCATGAAGCCGAGCTTGCGCATCACCGGCTCGTCGGTAGCGCGGAATAGCACGGCGCCCTCGTTGCTGTGATGGGCGTGCTGCTGCCAGGACGGCACTACGATCACGTCGCCGCGCTTCCAGTTCAGCGTTTCGCCTTCGGCTGTTGTGCTGCCCTCACCCTGGACCACGCCGAACACGTTGTTGGCCATTGCCTTGCGGGCCGGTGTCGCCGCGCCGGGTTTCAGCTTGATCATCGACAGCGCCATGGTGTCGAGCGCCGGATCGCCCAGCGCGACCTCGACATGGCTCGAGCCATTCGCCTTCGCTTCAGCCTCGTTGAGGCGCCGCTGCGTATCGCCCCAGGCGAAATGCATCGGCGATGAATTGGGTACGGTGATCTCGGTTTCGAAATCGTCGGGATGGGGCTCGAAGAACATGGGGTCGAGCAGTTGCACCAGCGGCACGTCGAGCACGTCGAGCCAGTACGCGCAGGCGCGGCCCTCGTTGGCATGGCCGTGCCAGCACCAGTTCGGCGTCAGCACCACGTCACCCGGCATCATCGCGAGCCGTTCGCCGTTGACCACCGTGTAGGCCCCGGGCTCGGCATCGATAACGAGCCGCAGCGCGTTCGGCGTGTGGCGGTGCGAGCGTGCCTTCTCGCCAGGCATGATCATCTGGTAGGCGGCGACGATGGTGCGCGATGTGGCGTAGCCGGTCGCGGGATTTTGCAGGATCAGATTGCGCCGCTCGGCGAGTTCCGTGTTGATCAGCCGGCCGGCGGCGTCGAGCGCGCCTTTGGCTTGGTCGTAGGCCCAGCGATGCGCCTGGAACGACTTTCGCGGCTCGGGCCATAGCGACGGCGCTGTCTTGGCCCAGCCGGGCACCATCATGACGGGCGTCAGCTTGCTGTACAGTTCGTCGAGCGAGCCTGACTGCGCAAATTGTTGCGGCGTGGGACTGGTCATGGGAACTCCCGGGCTGGTCGGTCAAGCCTACCCCAACGGCCCCGCCCTGCCGAGCCAGCGCGGGCCGTTTTAGGGCTTGGCATGGCGGCTGCGCTGCCTAGGATTGCGGGCGCACAAGGAAAGCCGCCATGCTCCGAAGGTCCGTTCTCGCCGCAGCCCTGATCGCCGCCGCTGCACCCACGCCCGCGGCCGCGCAACAGAACTATCCGACACGGACCATCACGCTGATCGTGCCGTTCGCAGCCGGCGGTCCGACCGACATCATCGCCCGCATCATCGCGCAGTCGCTGTCGCAGTCGCTCGGCCAGAGCGTGATCGTGGACAACCGCGCCGGCGGCGGCGGCAACCTTGGCATCGCGATGGTGGCACGCTCCGTTCCCGACGGCCACACCCTGTTGCTGACGTCAACCGCGATCGCGGTGAACCCCGGCCTGTTCGAGAGCTTGCCCTACGATCCGATCAAGGACTTTGCGCCGATCTCTGAACTGGTGAACGCGCCGAACGTGCTGTTCGTGAAACCCGACTCCGGGATCACCTCGATCGCCGACCTGGTCACCAAGGCCAAAGCCGCGCCGGAGAAGTTCAACTACGCATCGCCCGGCGTCGGCACCAAGTCGCACCTGACCGGCGAGCAGCTCAAGCTGCGGGCCGGGATCAACATCCAGCACATCCCCTATCGCGGCGGCGGGCCGGCGACCCAGGCGCTGGTGTCCGGCACCGTGCAGCTCGCTTCGGTTGCGCTTGCGCCGGTCGAGCCGCTGATCAAGAGCGGCACCGTCCGGGCGCTGGCCGTTACTGGCGCGACGCGATGGTGGTCGCTGCCGGAAATTCCGACCATGATCGAGTCCGGCTACCCGGGTTTCATATCCGATACCTTCAATGCCTTGTTCGCGCCGGCCGGAACGCCGCCCGAGATCGTCGCGCTGCTGGTGAAAGAAGCCCGCGCGGCAATGGCGAAACCTGAATCCCAGGAGGCCGCGCGGCGTGCGGGGTACCAAATTGTCGCAGGCACCCCGGAAGAGATGACCAAGAAGCTGATCGCCGAAATTGCCGGTGTAAAAGAGCTCGTCGCGCGAGCCGGAATCAAGCCCGAATAGATTCCGCGCAAATCCACATTCCATTTGAGGTTTCGAGGCGTTCGAAAAACGGCGCTGCGAAGGCACCTTCGCCTGTGGATAAGCTGTGGATATTTTATCATGCTGCGTCCCGATTCGGGGCACGATTTATTCAATAAATTCAATAGTATATCTGGTTAAAATGAATGGTTAACAAACCGTTAAAGCGGCTGTACGGTGTGGCCACTGTGAGGAGGCCATGGGGGGCGCTGCCCAGGTTCAGCGCCAGCAAGTTTCTCCGAGCGGCTAGCCGCTCGGAGGGACTGAGTTGCGTAAACGCAGTGAAGGAGTCCTCACATGAAGTACGTCGCTAAAATGCTGAGTGCTGCGCTGGTCCTTGGACTTGCCGGCATTGTTACCGAGGCCTCCGCTGGGGGTAATGGTTACGGCAACGGAAACCGTGACTGCTACAAGTGCCCTCCGCCGAGGAACTATGACAGCACGGAAGTTCTCAAGACGACGAAGGACGTCGATCACTCTCGGACCATCGAGACCCAGAGTGTTGTGCCGTCCAAGCGTCTGATCGAGACCAACCATCTGATCATCCGCGAGAACGAGACTCGTAACGTCGGCGTGGTTCAGCACAACCACACCGTCATCGAGAAAGAGCTCGTCCTGACGAAGCGGAACGTTGACACCAAGACCGTCAACACCGTCGTCAACCTCGTCGAGCACAAGTACAACACCGAGCGGAAGCGCGTGGTTGAAGAGCGTGAGATCCCGGGCGAGAACCGTGACCTCCGCGACTGCAACTGCGAAGACAAGCGCTACCCTGGCAAGGGTCTCCCCGTCTATGGTCAAGCGACCAAGCCGGTGGATGCCTATGCGCGGGCTCCGAAGTACGTGAACTCGCGCTACTGATCGGCTCGAGAAAGCTTTGCGCAGCTCAGAACATTCTGGGCTGACAACAGCCCAATGTTCACCGCCCCGCCGTACCATCGGCGGGGCGGTTTTTTCTGTTCCGAGCCCAGGCGAACGAGATCGTCCAAGGCCTGCAAGGCCGCCCGGATAAGCCGATTGTGGAGGGGTGGATGCGGGCTGGTACAGGCGGGTGGACTTGAACCACCGACCTCTGGTTCCACAGACCAGCGCTCTAACCAACTGAGCTACGCCTGCACGGGATCCCGATGCGCCGGAACCTAGGAGCAAAGGTTTGCCTTGGCAAGCAGAGTGGTCCCGGCTCTTTTTCTTGGTCGCCCTGACGCAGAGCCAGGTTCACCCTGCAACAGCTTCACAAAGCAAAAGCCCGGACTTGCGTCCGGGCTTCGCTATTGGACCGTCCAGCCGGGATGTGAAACTCAGGCGACCTTCTTGAAGGCGCTGGCGACGCCCTCCTTGATCGGCTCGACGCTTTCGGTCGCGACCTTCTGGGCGAGCGCGGTGAGTTCCTTGCCCTGGGCGGCAGCCGTCTCGAACTGCTTGCGGGCGTGCGCGGTGGAGAGCTCGACCGCCTCGGACAGCGATTTCACCGTGAACATCTGGCTCGCGAAATCGAATGCGGAGTTGGTGTTGGCACGGCCGATTTCAATCAGCTTGAGGCCGTAATCGGCGGCGCCCTTGCTGGCCGTGGTGTAGCTGGTCTCGAGCAGGTCGGTTGTCTCCTCGGTCGCGGCTTTCACCTTCTCCCAGTTGGCCTTGGCCTGGGTGACGCCCTTTTCGGCGAACTCGCGGAAAGCCGCGGGCACTTCGAACTGGGGCATGTCGAATTTCGGGATATCGAAGCTGGGCATCTCGAACTTCGGCGTCTCCGCGATAAACGGAGCAGCAGCGGGTTTCGGCTTCGGGCGGCTGGTGGTGGCCTCGGGCATGACGAGCATCCTCTCGTGGCGGTCTGCTGCGCGCCGGGCCCGCCGCCATACGGTTCGCCCGGCACTGCGCGATCGGCCGCATCTGGCTCATCGCAACACGATAAAAGCTATATAACATCGCCTTTATTGCAGCGCAATAAAATACCTTGCGTCGCACAAAAATGTCACGCTGGCGCCAGCTGGCCGCCCCAATCTGGAGCATTCAGTCCTTTTTGGCCGCGTTTGCCGCCTTGGCAATGGTTTCCCCGATATCCCTTGCCTGCTCAGTCAGCTTTTGCATTTGCGTCTTCATGTATTCCGCATGCAGCCGGGCCATCTCGGTGGGATCCTTGGCCGTGACCAGCTTCTGCGCCAGTTCGAACGACGCGGCGACATTGTGCTCCGCGAATTGAATGGCCTTGCGTTGCATGTCCTTGGCGCCGGCCTGGGCCGCCGCAGCCTGGCCCTCGAACGCGGACGCAGCACCTTGCGCGGCGGTCATGAAACCGTCGAACGCCTTCTTGGCCTGCGCGACGCTTTGCTCGGCGAACGCGCGCATCTCCGGAGGAACCTGAAAATCGGGCTTGGTCGGGTCGGCCATGTTTAACCTCCATTGCGAGCGCCTTCGGCTCGCTCCTGGGCATGATCGCGGCGACGGCAATTAAGGTTAGCCATGATCGCTGTGCGGCCGTGCCCTGGCTAGCGTGGACGTTTTTGCCTTCGGGGACTATTACGATTTCAACAAAATTGAGTCTTTTCACGCTCCGCCTTGGGGCGAACGCAGGTGAGTAAGTTGGGTTCCCTGCTCTCATATCTTCGGGATCCGAAGCTTGCGGCGCACGCCACCAGCGCGCTGCCGGCTTGGCTGTGGAGCGTAGACGCGACGCAAGTGCTTTGGGTCAATCCGACTGCCGCCGCGATCTTCGACGTACCCTCGCCCGCGGCGCTTGTCGGCTACGTCATCGATCCCAAAGGCAGCGCCGCGCTTCAGATCGCGCGTATCGCTGGAACGCTGCCGCAAGGCGGCGCACCGCGGCTCGAACGTTTGCGCGGCTTCGGTGGCAGCCTCGGGCGCGCGCTGATGTGCGCCTGCTCCCGCGTCATTCTGGAGGATCGAACGCCCGCCATTTTGGTGACCGCGACCGAACCGGCCGGCGGAGGCCTGCCGCTCGACCAGCGGGTGCGCCGGCTCTGCGTCGGCATCGGCGAGCCGATCGCGTTCTTCTCGGTCGATGGCGAACTGATCCATGCCACGGCCGAAGGCCAGGCGAAGCTTCTTGGGCTGAAGTCGATCGCATCGATCGGCGCCGGCGACCTCGCCGAACAGGCACTCGCCAAAGGCCGCGCTGCCGGCACCTCGCATCTTGGTGCGATCCGGGTCGAACGTATCGGTGCCGATGCATCGGCCGTGCTGCTGGCCGCTTTCACGTTGGCCGCAGCACAGGAGCAGCCTGGCGCAATCGAGCCCGTTCCGGCCGCGCCGCCGCAGGATATTCCCGCCGCCTCGCCGATTTCCGCCGAACCGTCACTGCCCGCCGAAAATCCGCGGCCCTCGGCCGACGCACCATCGCAGCGCACCGCGCGCCCGATGCGTTTCGTCTGGCAGATGGACATGGAAGGGCGAATCTCACTCGGCTCCGACGACTTTGCCGCAGTGATCGGCCCGCAGGCGACGCAGGCCCTGCGGCGGCCGTGGCGCGAGAACGCGGAAGAGTTCAAGCTTGATCCCGACGGACAGGTCCTGCGTGCCATCGCCTCGCAAGACACCTGGAGCGGAATCACGGTCGGTTTCCCGGTGGACGGCACAGCGCAGCGGCTGCCAGTCGAATTGTCGGGATTGCCGGTGTTCGACCGCGAACGCAATTTCCACGGTTATCGCGGTTTCGGCGTCTGCCGCAACGCACCGCAGCCAACCGAGACTGGACGACACGCCGGACGGAACACTCCTTCGACTCCCACAGCAACGCCGGAGCCGCCCAGTTCATCCGTGGATGCGGAGAAGACTGGAATCAAGTCTCACGAACCGAAATCCGAAGTACGGCCCGAACCGCCAGCGATCAAAGAGGAGCGCCCGGCGCTCAGCGTGGTGCCTCCGGTCGAGAACGTGCTGCCGTTTCGTGCCGGCGTGCCGCCCGAGAAAGAAAAATCTCCCAGCCTGACACCAGTGGAGCGCCGGGCCTTCCGCGAGCTTGCGACAAAGCTCACCGCACGGCTGCGCGAGGCGCAGAGCGGCGCCGCCAATGGCGAGACCACTCTCGACATGGCGGAGCCCACCTTTCCCCAATTTCCAATCAACCCGCCGCCCGCGACACCCGCACCGGCCGAAGCGACGGGCCGCCCTGCGGTCAACGATCAGCGACCGATCCTCGACAGGCTGCCGCTGGGCGTCCTGGTCTACCGCCTCGACCGCCTGCTCTACGCCAACCGCGCCTTCCTCGACTGGACCGGGTACGAAAACATCCACGCGCTTTCGGATGCGGGCGGCCTCGACGCGCTGTTCATCGAGCCCGGCACCGACACACCCGGCCAGAACGGCGCCAAGACGCTCGCCATCACCACCAGTAACGGCAACCAGTTGCCGATCGAAGCCCGGCTGTTCTCGACACCATGGGATGGGGAATCCGCGCTGGTGCTGATGCTCGCGGGCGCCGCCGCCGCCGCAAACACAGTAAAGTCTGACGGCACGGACAAGGCGCTCGGCATTGCCGAGACACAGGCGCAGGAGTTGCGCTCGATCCTTGATATTTCGGCCGACGGCGTGGTGCTGATCGACCGCGATGGCCGCGTGATCTCTATCAACCGCAGCGCCGAAGCACTGTTCGGCCACCAGAGCCGGGAGTTGTCCGGCCTGCCGTTCGCTGGATTGTTCACGCCGGAAAGTCAGCGCACCGCGTTCGACACGTTGGACCGCGTCAATCGCAGCGCCGCCGCCGGTGCGCTTGATGAGGGCAGCGAAGTGAGCGGCCGCGGCCGCGAGGGCGCGCCGATCCCGCTGTTCATGACCGTGGGTCAGGTTTCCGGCACCGACAAGCTCGCCGCCGTGTTCCGCAACATCTCGCCGTGGAAGCTCGCGGAGAACGACCTGCTGAACGCCAAGCGGCAGGCCGAGAAAGCCTCCTCGGCCAAGTCCGACTTCCTCGCCAAGATCAGCCACGAGATCCGCACGCCGCTCAACGCCATCATCGGCTTTTCCGAAGTGATGATCGAGGAGCGATTCGGCGCGATCGGCAACGATCGCTACAAGCAGTATCTCAAGGACATCCACACCTCCGGCGGTCACCTGATCGCGCTGCTCAATGATCTGCTCGATCTGTCAAAGATCGAGGCCGGCAAGCTCGAACTAAACTTCACCAGCCTCGACCTCAACGAGTTGACCCAGCAGTGCGTCGCGCTGATGCAGCCGCAGGCCAACCGCGAGCGCATCATCATTCGCACCGCGCTGTCCTCGTCGGTGCCGCCCGTGCTGGCCGATGCGCGATCGGTGCGCCAGATCGCGCTCAACCTGTTGTCCAACTCGATCAAGTTCACCGGCGCGGGCGGTCAGGTGATCGTATCGACGGCGGTCAACGACAGCGGCGAGGTGGTGCTGCGGGTGCGCGACACCGGCGTCGGCATGAGCGAAAAGGAAATCGCCATCGCGCTAGAGCCGTTCCGCCAGCTTGCGACATCAGCCCGCTTCGGATCGGGTGGTACCGGGCTGGGGCTGCCGCTGACCAAGGCGCTGGCGGAGGCCAACCGCGCCACCTTCAGCATCAAGAGCGCGGTCAACGCCGGTACGTTGATCGAGGTCGCGTTTCCCGGCAAGCCGATGGCGGCGGAATAACGGCATCGAATGTCGATCCGCGCGTAGCTGCACCCCGCAATCGCGGGATGACGAGTGCTGCCAAGCCTTCTGAAATCGGCTAGGCTTCTCCACCGGCTTGGTGGAGGGGCAGCATGTTGCGGGCAATCCGTCTCGGTCTCACCCTGATCGCGCTGATGGTCGCCGCGGCTCCGGCGCGCGCCACCGAACCGGTCGACCTGCTTCTCGTGCTCGCCGCGGACGTTTCACGCAGCGTCGACCACGCCAAGTTCCAGTTGCAACGCGAAGGATATGCGGCGGCCATTGCCGACAAGCGAGTACTCGAAGCAATTACGTCAGGACGCACCCGCCGCATCGCGGTGTGTTTCGTCGAATGGTCCGGGGTGAACGCGCAGCAGGTCGTAATCGACTGGACCGTCATCAGCGACGAGAATTCGGCGAGGAAGTTTGGCGACCAGCTTCTGGAACTGCGCCGCTCGTTCGCCGAGCGCACCTCGATCAGTGGCGGCATCGATTTCTCGATGCAGCAATTCGAGCGCGCCCCGTTCCATTCGGCGCGGCGCACCATCGACATCTCGGGCGACGGCACCAACAATTCCGGCCGCGACGTCACCGCAGCGCGTGACGCGGCGCTGGCCCAGGGCGTCACCATCAACGGGCTGGTGATCCTGAGCGAGCGGCCGATGGCGTGGAATCCCGAGCACACCAATCCGCCCGGCGGACTGGTCAATTACTTTCGCGACAACGTGATTGGCGGACCGGGCGCTTTCGTCATCGCAGCGGAGAATTTCGAGTCGTTCGGCCAGGCCATCATCAAGAAGTTGATCGCGGAAATCGCAGAGGCCCCGGCTGCCGCGCCAGCGCTGCGGCCCGGCGGATAGCCCTGAGACGCTGTGTCGCAAAGTACAGGCGGGGAATGTACGGATCCTGCTGCGGGGAATTCGTCCATTGCCTCAAGCGCGAAGCCGAGACTTTCGAGTCATTCCAGACTGATATCTGTCTGGAATTGTTCTAAGATATTGATTTTTATAACTAATCTCCTTGACCGGCGGATCGCCGCAGATACCACTCCGGCCTGCATCTGACTGTTGCCAGGAGTTCTTCATGAACATGCGCTCGATTTCGCTCGCCATTGTCGGCGTGCTCGCCGCCTCCCCCACGTTCGCCCAGGGCGACGTCAATGTTTACACCTATCGCGAGACCAAGCTGGTCGAGCCGTTGTTCGCAGCCTTCACCAAAGAGACCGGCATCAAGGTCAACGTCATCTCGGCAAGTTCGGGCCTCGAGCAGCGGATCAGGACCGAAGGCGCCAACAGCCCGGCCGACGTGCTGCTCACCGTCGATATCAGCCGCCTGGAAGACGCCACCCAGAATGGCATCACCGCGCCGCTGAACTCCAAGGTCGTCGAGCAGACCGTGCCGGCCGCCTATCGCGATCCGGAAGGCCATTGGGCCGCTGTGGCGATGCGCGCCCGCATTGTCTACGCTTCGAAGGAGCGCGTGAAGCAGACCGCGATGACCTACGAGGAACTCGCCGACCCGAAGTGGAAGGGCAAGATCTGCATCCGCTCGGGCCAGCACATGTACAACAACGCGCTGTTCGCTGCGATGATCACCAAACACGGCGAAGCCAAGGCTGAGGAATGGCTGAAGGGCCTGAAGGCCAATCTGGCGCAGAAGCCGTCCGGCGGCGACCGCGAAACGGCGCGCGATATCGCGGCCGGCAAGTGCGACATCGGCATCGCCAACACCTACTACTGGGCGCTGATGAACGACAAGGAAGAGCAGCGCAAGCCGTGGGCCGAAGCCACCAAAGTGATCTTGCCGTCGTTCCAGGGCGGCGGCACCCATGTGAACGTGTCGGGCGTGGCGCTGGTCAAGACCGCACCCAACAAAGCGAACGCCATGAAGTTCATCGAGTGGATGGTGAGTCCGCAGGCGCAGCAGATGCATGCCGACCTGACCTATGAATACCCGATGCGCGCCGGCGTGCCGATCAACAAGACCATCGCTAGTTACGGCGAGCTCAAGCGCGACCCGATGCCGCTCGCTCAGATCGCGGCGAACCGCAAGAAAGCCTCGGAGATGGTCGATAAGGTCGGATTCGACAACTGACAGACGCTTCGTGCGTAACCATATGATCAACGTCCCCGCCACTCGGCGGGGACGTTTTTTTGACCCATGACCGCAGCCGAACTTCAGATCGCGCCTTCGCCATCGCGCCGGTTCAATCCGATGCGGCGGCTGCGCATGGCGCATCCGGCCGCGACTGCCGTGCTGATCGGCGTTGCCACTTTCGTCCTCGCACCGCTCGCAAGCCTGGTGCTGATCGCGTTGATCGGCGACACAGGTCTGTGGCCGCATCTCGTGGCTCATGTGCTGCCGAATGCCGCCATCAACACCTTCGCGCTGCTGGCCGGAGTTGCTGTGATCGCAGCGGTAACGGGGGTCGGAACGGCGTGGATCGTCACGGCCTACGAATTTCCCGGCCGCAGTGCCCTGGTCTGGCTGCTGCCGTTGCCGCTCGCATTTCCGACCTACATCGTGGCTTACGTGTATGTCGATCTGCTCGACGGCTTCGGCCCCGTGCAGACTACGCTGCGCGCTTTGTTCGGCTTTCGGTCTGCAGCCGACTACTGGTTTCCCAACGTGCGATCGCTCGGCGGCGCGATCTTCGTCATGGGCTTCGTGCTGTATCCCTACGTCTATCTCGCCACCCGAGCGATGTTCCAGACCCAAAGCGCATCGCTGATCGAGATGGCGCGCTCTCTCGGCGCCAGCCGCTGGCCGCTGGCCCGCGATATTACGCTGCCGCTGGCGCGCCCGGCGATTGCCGCGGGACTAGCGCTCGCCTTGCTTGAGGCTCTGAACGACATCGGCGCCAGCGAGTATCTCGGCGTGCAGACCATGACGCTGTCGATCTTCTCGACCTGGCTCAATCGCTCTAGCCTGCCGGGCGCAGCTCAGATTGCCTGCGTCATGCTGATCGCTATCGCCGGCTTGATTGCGCTGGAGCGCTACGGCCGGCGCCGCCAGGCCTTCACCGGCATCGACCGGCATCCGGGCATCGCGCGAAGGATCGCGCTCGCGGGCTCGAAGCGCTGGCTCGCGGCGGCGGCATGCCTCGCCCCGGTGGCGCTCGGCTTTCTTGTGCCCCTCACCTATCTCGCCCACCAGGTGATCGTGCGGGGCCTTTTGCTGGGGTTCGACTCCATCCTGTTTCGCCACACCATGAGCACCGTCACGATCGCGGCGTGCGCCACCCTGCTGACCCTCACGCTCGGCTTCGGGGTGGCGCTTGCGCTGCGTTTGGTCCGCCGGCGGTTTGCCCAGGCGTGCGTCTTCATCGCGGGCCTGGGTTATGCGGTGCCCGGCACGGTGCTGGCGCTCGGGCTGCTCGCGCCGCTGGTCGCCATCGATGAGGCGATCAACGCGGTGACACGCTGCCTCGCCGGGGTGAACATCGGCCTCGTTCTGGCCGGGTCCAGCGCCGCGGTGGTGATCGCATATACGGTGCGATTCCTTGCGATCGCCACCGGTTTCGCCCAAGCCGGGCTGGCGCGCATCTCGACCGAACTCGACGATGCCGCCCGCACCATCGGCACCAAGCCGGCCGGCGTGATCTGGTCGATCCAGCTGCCGCTGATGCGGCCGGCGCTGTGGGGCGCAGCGTTACTGGTCTTCGTCGACTGCCTAAAAGAGTTGCCGGCGACTCTGCTGTTGCGTCCGCTCAACGTCGAGACGCTCTCGACCTATATCTACCAGTTCGCCACCCGGGGCGACTTCGAGGAAGGCTCGCTGGCTGCGCTGATTATCGTCCTGGTCGGGATCATTCCGGTAATCCGCATGGTCCGCTACGCCGACGAGGCGGTCCAGAACGCGGCCATCGGCCGGATCAGCGCCTGACCGCTTGATCGCGGTTCAATTCCTCAGGTACAGATTTATGGTGTGACACGGCGTCTCAGCCGGCAGTGGAGTACCCATGAAAAAGGTCTATCCCGACGCCAAGGCGGCTCTCGCCGGGCTACTCAAGGACGGCATGCTGATCATGGCCGGCGGCTTCGGGCTGTGCGGCATCCCTGAAGCCCTGATCCTGGCGATCCGCGAATCCGGCGTAAAGAACCTCACTGTGGTTTCCAATAACGCCGGCGTGGACGGCATCGGCCTGGGGCTACTGCTGGACACCAAGCAGATCAAAAAGATGATCTCGTCCTACGTCGGCGAGAATAAGACCTTTGCCGCCCAGTATCTTGGCGGCGAACTGGAGATCGAATTCAACCCGCAGGGCACGCTGGCCGAGCGCATCCGCGCCGGCGGGGCGGGCATCCCGGCGTTTTTCACCAAGACCGGCGCCGGCACGATGATCGCGGAAGGCAAGGAAGAGCGCGAGTTCGACGGCCAGCGCTATGTGATGGAAAAGGGCATCGTCGCCGACTTGGCGATTGTGCACGCCTGGAAGGCCGACACCGAAGGCAACCTCGTCTACCGGAAGACCGCCCGCAACTTCAATCCGATGATGGCAACCGCCGGCAAAGTCACGGTGGCGGAGGTCGAGCACCTGGTAAAACCGGGCGAGATCGACCCGGACCACATCGTCACGTCCGGCGTGTTCGTTCAGCGCATCATCCACGTACCCAACGCCGTGAAGCACATCGAACAACGCACCGTGCGCAAGCGCGTTATGGCCTGAGGAGGACATTCAATGGCCTGGACCCGAGATCAGATGGCCGAACGCGCCGCCAAGGAGTTGCGCGACGGCTTTTACGTCAACCTCGGCATCGGCATTCCGACGCTGGTGTCGAACTACATCCCGACCGGCATGACCGTGCAGTTGCAAAGCGAGAACGGCATGCTGGGCTTCGGTCCCTTCCCCTATGAAGGCGACGAAGACCCCGACCTGATCAACGCCGGCAAGCAGACCGTCACCGAGTTGCCGACCACCAGCTATTTCTCATCCGCGGACAGCTTTGCCATGATCCGCGGCGGCCACATCGACATCGCCCTGCTCGGCGCGATGCAGGTCGCTGAGAACGGTGACCTCGCCAACTGGATGATTCCCGGCAAGATGGTGAAGGGCATGGGTGGCGCCATGGATCTCGTCGCAGGCGTCAAGAAGGTGGTGGTGATCATGGAGCACTCCGCCAAGAACGAGGCCAAGCTGCTCAAGCGATGCACGCTGCCGCTTACCGGTGCCGGCGTAGTGGACATGGTGATCACCGACCTCGGCGTATTCGACATCGACCGCAGTGGCGGCGGTATGACGCTGACGGAGATCGCGCCGGGCACCGGCCTTGACGAGATCAAGGCCAAGACCGAGGCGGCCTACAGCGTTGCCCTGAAGAACTGACACACCGAGGCGATTTGCCACGATTGGGACGGCATCACCGGCCACGAAAGCGTCACAGATGACGTCCAGCGTGGCTTGATCACATTGCACCCATCCCGCTGGCCGCTATAGTCACGCCCGGCGCTTCGCCACTCCAGGAATTCCCGTGTCCGCGGCCACCGGCTTCAAACGTCTGGGTATCGCGATCGTTGCGGTCGTGCTTGTGGTTATTGCCGTGCTCTCCACTGTGGCGCTGTTGATCCCGGCCGAAAGCGTGCGCGAGGCGGTCAAGGCGGAAATTCGCAGTGTGACCGGGCTCGATGTCTCGTTGCGCGGCGAAGCCGAGGTTTCGCTGTTTCCGAACGGCGCCATCAGCTTCGCCAACGTGGCGCTCGGCGACGACAGGCAACCGGCCCTCGCCGCCGATCGACTGATCGCACGGCTGCAATTCTTCCCGCTGTTTGCCGGACGGATCGAGATCGCCGACGTCGCACTGGTGCGCCCGCGGATCAATGTGCAGATCGGGCCGGACGGACGGTCGAACTGGGCGGGACTGATCGAAACCTTGTCGCGCGCCTTCGGCCCCAAGGCGAGCCGGCCGGACCATGCCACCTCGTTCTCTGAAATCCGAGTCACCGGCGGCACCATCGTTCTGAATGACGCCGTGCGCGGCATCAGCGAGACTCTCACGGATGTCGAACTGGCGCTGGCTTGGCCGTCGATCTCCAAGAGCTTCGCCGCCACCGGCCGCTTCACCTGGAATGGCGAGCCGATCGATGCCACGGTCGCGCTGAGCGATTTTGCTGCGGCGCTGGTCGGTGACCGCACCGGCATCAAGGTCCGGCTCAGCGGCAATCCGCTCAAGTTCGCCTTCGAAGGCGCCATGAGCCTGCGCCCGACTGTGAAAATCGATGGCACGATTGCGGCCGATGCACCTTCGCTGCGCGACACCTTGCGCTGGGCCGGTCTTCAGCCGCTCACCGGCGGCGGTTTCGGCCGCTTCGCGCTTAAGGCCAAGACCAACGTCTCGGGCGGGACGATCGCGCTTTCCACCGTCAACATCGAACTCGACGGCAACAATGCCGAAGGCGTCCTGACCTTCGCGACCGACGGGCGGCAGACGCTGCAAGGCACACTGGCCGCCAACGAGCTCAATCTTACGCCATACATCTCGACGATCCGTCTGCTGACCAGCAACCAGCGTGACTGGAACAGGGTCCCGCTATCGCTCGAAGGCTTGAGTGGAATTGACCTCGATCTACGGCTGTCAGCCGCGCGCATCACGATGGCGCGCGCCAAGCTCGGACGCACCGCCGTCGCAGCCAACCTTCGGGGCGGCAAGTTCACTGTGACGATCGGCGAGGCCCAAGCATTCGGCGGGGTCCTTCAGGGCTCATTCGGCCTCGCGGCCACCGAGCGCGGCGCCGATTTCAAGTCGCAGCTCAATTTCATCGACGTCGATTTGGAAACCTGCCTGAGCGAGTTGTTCAATTTCCGCCGGGTCGAAGGCCGGGGGAACCTCGCACTCAATCTCGATGCCTCGGGCTCCAGCATGATGGCGCTGACCCGCGCCTTGAACGGCAACGCCAGTCTGGTGGGACGGCAAGGCGCGATCACCGGCATCAACATCGAGCAGTTGCTGCGGCGCCTGGAGCGGCGTCCGCTGTCCGGGGCCGGCGATTTCCGCAACGGCCGCACCCCGTACGAGAAACTGACCGCCATCTTCAAGATCACCCATGGCGAGGCGGTGGTCGAGGAAATGCGCATCGATGGCCCCAAGGTCAGGATCGGCGTGGTCGGCTCGTCTTCTATTTCAGCGCGCGAGTTCGACCTCAGAGGCGTGGCAGCCTTGGTGGCGAGCACGCCGAATGAAGTTCCGCCGCCATTCGAACTGCCGTTCGTGGTCCAGGGGCCGTGGGACGATCCGATCATGCTACCAGACACGCAGGCTCTCATCCTGCGCTCTCCAGCGGCATCGCCCCTGCTTGAAGCCGTTAAGAACCGCAACACCCGAGATACCGTGCGCTCCGCGATCGAACGGCTGACCGGGGCGCCGCCGAACGCACCCGCGGCTGCGAAGCCGGCTCAATAGCACTCAATCCCGGTCTGTAGCTGCCGTCCGGCGGGCGGTGAACGCCCAATTCGACTATCATGCGGCAGCGAATCACCCTGGCCGGCAGCGCCGGCGATGAGGCCATGCTGCATCCCCTGATCCGCACCCTGGTCAAAGTGGCGGTCGCCTCACTGATCGTTGGATCCGTGCTCGCGCATTTCGGGATCACGGCCGAGGTTCTGTTGAAGGATACCGGAATGTCCTATGAGCGCGTCGAGGAACTGGCGCGCCGCGGCATCGCTTGGGCAGCACCCAACCTCCTGCTCGGCTCGATGATCATCCTGCCGGTTTGGTTCGTGGTCTATCTGTTCCGGCCGCCCGGCCGCAGCAGCAGCGAATAGCCCTAACGATCGCCAGTTGCCCGCTCGCGGACGATCGCACCACGCTTGGTGACAACAGCCGCAACAATCACGCCGATGGCCACGAGCGCGATCATGATGGTGCTGACGGCGTTGATTTCCGGTTTCACGCCCATCCGCACTTCGGAATAGATGCGCATCGGCAGCGTGACCGACCCGGGGCCCGTGGTGAAGCTCGCGATCACGAGGTCATCCAGTGACAGCGTGAAGGCCAGCATCCAGCCGGCCGCGACCGCCGGGAAGATCAGCGGCAAGGTCACGGTGAAGAATGCCTTCAGGGGCGGACAGCCCAGGTCTCTCGCCGCTTCCTCCAGACTCATGTCAAAGCTCAGTAGCCGCGACTGCACCACCACTGTCACAAAGCACATGGTCAACGTGGCGTGCGCCAGCGTCACCGTCCAGAACCCGCGCTCGACATCGACGGCGACGAACAACAGCAACAGCGCGAGGCCGGTGATGATCTCGGGCATCACCAGCGGTGCATAGACAAGCCCGGAAAACACGACGCGGCCGCGAAACCGGCCGCCGCGAACCAGCGCGACCGCCGCGAGTGTGCCGAGCACGGTCGCTGCTGTTGCCGACAGGAACGCGATCCGCACGCTGATCCAGGCAGCCTCCAACATCGCATTGTCACTAAGCAAAGCCAGGTACCAGCGCGTCGACCACCCGCCCCAGACCGTCACGAGGCGCGAGGCGTTGAACGAATAGATCACCAGGATGACGATCGGCAGATACAGAAACGCCAGCCCGAGCGCGAGCGCCGTGACGTTGAAGACCGACAGACCACGGCGCATCAGCGGCTTCCCATCTCTCGCGCCTGCAAATGCTGATAGATCGCGATCGGCACCAGCAAGACGACCAGCAGAACGACCGCCAAGGCGGCGGCGGCAGGCCAGTCCTTGTTGGTAAAAAACTCCGTCCACAATGTCTGCCCGATCATCAGGGAATCGGAACCGCCCAGCAGATCAGGAATGACAAATTCGCCAGCGATCGGGATGAAGCAGAGCAGCGCGCCCGCTATGATCCCGGGCCACGACAAAGGCACCGTGATGAGCCAGAACGCCTTCCACCACGGACACCCGAGGTCGGCCGCAGCCTCAAGCAGAGACTCATCCATCTTTTCGAGCGTGGCATACAGCGGCAACACCATGAACGGAAAATAGGAATAAACGATACCGATGTAGATCGCGGTGTCGGTCGATAGCCAGACGATCGGGTCGCCGATCAAGCCGAGCCCGAGCAACGCATCGTTCAAAAGACCTTCGCGCTGCAGGATGTTGACCCAGGCATAGATGCGGATCAGGAACGCAGTGAGAAACGGCAACACCACCGCCGCCACCAGCACGAGCTGCGCTCGGCGCGATGCCCGCGCGATGCCGTAGGCAACAGGATACCCGATGACCAGCAGGATCAGGGTCGAAATCGCTGCTATCCGCAAACTGCGTAAGTAAGACGTCACGTAGAGACTGTCCGATGCCAACAGTGCATAATTTCCGGCCGACAGCGCGGCAAAAAAATCGCGCAGGCCCTGCCAGCCCGCCGCAAGATCGAATGTCGGAACGTAAGGCGGCTGCGCGACGGCAGTTTGCGAGAGGCTGAGCTTGAGCACGATCAGAAATGGAACGAGAAAGAAAGCGGCAAGCCACAACGCGGGGATGACGATTACAAGCCGTGAGGCCCACCGACGGCGCGCAGCGATGGTTCGCTCGCTCATTGCGTCAGCACCACGCCCGCATCGCTGGACCAACTCACGAACACGCTGTCGCCTCTTGCGATTCGCGCCGCGGCCAAGCGAGACCGGTTGGCCGCTGAAGCCTTGAGGACAAATCCACTTTCGAGTTGGATCCTGTAGATCGAAAGATCGCCGAGATAGCCAATATCGAGGACGCGACCGGCGAAGTGACTGCCATCCGCCGCGTCCGGAGGCAGCGAGGCAACGTCAACTTTCTCCGGCCGCAGCGCCACGCAAAGCGCGGAGCCGGGTGGTGCATCGACGGATTGCGCGATGCTCAGCCTGCCGACGCCGGCGCATTCCAGTGCGCTTCCGGTGGGGCCGGATTCCACAAGTTGGCATTCGATCAGATTGACGTCACCGACGAAGCCCGCGACCCAGCGCGAATTGGGCCGCTCGTAGATTTGGGCCGGCGGCGCGACCTGGACCAGACGGCCCTGGTGCATCACGCCGATGCGATCGGACATCGCCATCGCCTCATCCTGGTCGTGCGTCACCATGATGAAGGTCAATCCAATCCTGTGCTGCAATTCCATCAACTCGAATCTTGTTTCTTCGCGCAGCTTGCGGTCGAGCGCGGACAGCGGCTCGTCAAGCAGCAAAACGCGCGGACGTTTCACCAGAGCGCGGGCAAGGGCCACACGCTGGCGCTGACCGCCGGAAAGCTGGTGTGGCTTGCGCTGATCGAACCCTTCAAGCTGGACCAGCTTGAGGATGTCGCGCACACGCCCGTCAATCTCGGCCTTCGGCACGTCTTCTTGCTTCAAGCCGAACGCGACATTTCCGCCGACCGTCATGTGCGGGAACAGAGCATAGCTCTGGAACATCATGTTGACGGGCCGGCGATGGGGCGGCACACCCGCGATGTCCGCGCCATCGAGCAGAATACGTCCCTCGTCCGGCTGCTCGAAGCCAGCCAGCATACGAAGCAACGTGGACTTGCCGCACCCGGATGGACCCAGCAGGGCGATAAACTCGTTGTCGAAAATGTCGAGCGTGAGCCGCTCAACCGCGGCCAAGCCGCCGAACCGCTTGGTGACGGCATCGAACCGCACCAGAGGCTTCGCTCCCGGATCGATGCCAGGCGCGTGACGCGGCCACGTTCGGCCGCGGCTATTGAACGGCGAGTCCATCATGGCGCCACGCTAGTCGCGGCGCCCCAACGGCTCAACCTTTCGATGCGATTTACTTGAGGAGCAAGACGTCGTCCTGGCCGTGCGGGACGGGTGCATCGTCGCCCAGCAAGACAAGCTTGCGAGGCAGCGGGCCATAGTAGCCCTCGAGTTGCACCATCTGGCGCGGCTTGACCAGTACGGCGGCAATGCGATCCAGCAATGCTTTGGTCGATACCGGTTTGAGCAGATATTCATGAACGCCGTAGCGCGCCGCCTCGATAACGCGCCAGCGGTCGGCATGCCCGGTGAGCAGGATGATCGGCACGTCCGGCACCGGAAAGTTTCCAGGCGAGCGCACCGTCCTGATGAACTGCAGGCCGTCGATCACGGGCATCTCCCAATCGACGATCACGATATCGGGGTTGAGTTCGCGGATTGCCTCAAGGCCGGCGGTGCCTTCGCTGCATTCATGAACATGATTCACGCCGAGCGCCTTGAGCATCGTGCGCACCACCTTGCGCATGTAATGATCGTCATCGACGACCAACACCTTGATCGTCGGCAACCGAGCTTCCAGATATTTCGGTATGTTGATCTGCACAATCCAGAAACTAATCATTCTCGGATTGCAGACCCGATAAGTCCGGGGCGGAGTCCTGCAACATCGTTGATGAAGGGTTCATGTTCATGTCGATCCGCCGCGGGTGCGCCGGATTGCATCGTGCCAGCCCGCCCATTTGCGGGCGCGAACGTCCGCATCCAGGCCGGGCGCATAGCGCCGGCTGAGCCTCCAAGTCTTTGCAAAACCTTGCGGATCCGGGCACACCCCGGCCTTGGTGCCGGCGAGATAAGCAGCGCCCAGCGCGGTGGTTTCCGAAATGGCGGCAACATCCACCGGCGCATCCAGGATGTCCGCCAGGAACTGCATCGAAAACTGACTCTCCGTCATACCGCCGTCGACGCGGAGCACCGTATCCGCCATGCCCGGCCAGTCCGCGCGCATCGCTTCGAGCAGGTCGCGGGTCTGGTAACCTACTGACTCCAAAGCAGCTTTCGCGATTTCCGCAGGCCCGGACTGGCGCGTCAGGCCGAACAGGGCGCCGCGCGCCTGCGGATCCCAATAGGGCGCGCCCAAGCCCACAAACGCCGGCACCAGATAGACCCGCTCGGCCGGATCGGCCTTTTCCGCCAATGCGTTAACCTCGGACGCGTGCTTGATGATGCGCAGCCCGTCGCGCAGCCATTGCACCGCCGCCCCCGCCACGAATATCGCCCCCTCGAGGGCGAAAACCCGTTTTCCGTCAATCTGATAGGCAACGGTCGTGAGCAGCCTGTGGCGCGACGGCACGGGCGCATCGCCCGTGTTGAGCAGCGCGAAGCACCCGGTGCCGTAGGTCGCCTTCATCATTCCCGGAAAAAAGCAGCCCTGCCCGATGGTTGCGGCCTGCTGGTCGCCGGCCATGCCGAGAATGCGGATTGCGCCGCCGAACAGCTCCGGCATGACGGTGCCGTAGTGTTCTGCGTTCTCGCCCACTCTTCCGAGCAGTTCCTCGGGGATGTTCAGCAGTCTTCGCAGGTCTTCATCCCAGCCGCCGCCGCGCAGGCCGAACAGCATGGTGCGCGACGCATTGGTGACGTCGGTGGCGTGCGTGGCGCCGCCGGTGAGCCGCCACAGCAGGAACGTGTCCACCGTGCCGAACGCCAGCCGCCCCTGCGCCGCGGCCGTGCGCGCGCCCTCCACATGATCGAGCAGCCAGGCGATCTTGCTCGCCGAGAAGTACGGGTCGCACAGCAGCCCGGTCTTCCTCGCCACCATCGCCTCGTGACCCTCGCGGACCAGCCGCGCGCAGGCATCCGCGGTGCGCCGGTCCTGCCAGACGATGGCGTTGTGAATGGGCTTGCCCGTCGCGCGGTCCCACACGATCGTGGTCTCGCGCTGGTTGGTGATGCCGAGCCCCGCGATGTCCTTGGCCTGCACATTCGCCTTCTGCATCGCCGCGCGCACGGTGGCGACGACGGCGGCCCAGATCTCCTCCGGGTCGTGCTCGACCCAGCCCGGCTGCGGATAGATCTGGCGCAGCTCCTGCTGCGCGCTCGCCACAGGCGCAAGCTGCGCGTCGAACACCATGGCGCGGGTCGATGTGGTGCCCTGGTCGATGGCGATGAGGTGGGTCATGAGGGGGTACCGTCATGCCCGGCCTCATGCCGGGCATCCACGTCTTTCCTACCGCAGGACACTCAAGCGGTGTGCGATTGGCGTAAGTCACGTCGGCTCTGTCAACCGTTCGTTCCCGCGAACGCGGGAACCCAGGGGCCGACCGCATCGTACGAGATTGGTACCCTGGGTCCCCACTTTCCGCCTTCGCTAACGCTTCGGCGGACCGAGGCCCAACCCGCCGAAGCCTCTTGCGCAGGCGGGTCGTGGGGACGAACGGAGAGAGCCGTTCCAATCGCGATCAGCCGACCGTGCTGTCGTGCAGCGTCCAATGCATGCGGCGGCGATCGTCGCGCGCATCCTGCCAACGCGCGATCCGCATCGCTCCCAATCCCAAAAGGAACACAAGCGCGGGGGAAAGCAGCACGTATATTTTTAAAATCTCGATATCGGAGGCGGTCATTCGCGAAGCCTCGCGACCCACTCGCCCGGCACCGAGCGCCCTGCGCGGCGGCGGTCGTCGCGGGCATCCTGCCAATTCGCGAGCCAAGCCGTGATCGCCATTGCAACGAGCACCAGCAGCGGCCCAGCCAGGACAAAGAAAAAGTCGTTGACGGTCATTCGCGCAGTCTCCGCAACACGACTTGCATGCGCCGCACATCTATTCGCCGGGCACGGTACTCCGCGCGCGAAGACGATCTTCGCGCCGCTCCAACAAGATTGTCAGCCACATGCCAAGGAACACCGTGGCGGCAACCAGGAACGGCGCGGCAACTGCGAGAATTTTCAAACCATCGGTCTCGGACATCGTCATTCGCAGCCAGCCATCTACTCGCCCGGCACGGCGCGATGTACGCGGCGGCGGTCTTCGCGGTCGTTGAGCCGCCCCGTCAGCCATACAACGAACAGCGCCATCGCCACCACGATCGCGGGCATGGCGAACACCAGGATTTTCAAGCCCTCGGTCTCGGTCATTCGCGAAGCCTCCCGAGCAAGATCCAGCCTATCACATGTAGAAACAGAGAACCTGCGAGACAACCTGCAAACGTCAGGCCGATCTCAACAAGATTGATCCGAAGCTCGGTCAACCCGTAGAGCAGGGCCGCCAGCGGCGCGAACAGTCCGGCGGCAATGAGCGCCGTGGCCATGGAGTTCAACCACGTCGCCGTCAGCTTGGTGCGCTCGTTGTGAACCAGACTCATCGACAAACTTCGCTGCGATCCAATAGAACATATCATGAACATCGCCGCGCGCCTGTCAAGCGCAACGTGCGCGGAAACATCGCCGGACTCTGGCATCCCCACGCGCCCGACATCCCTCCTTTCGGATCAAAGATTGTGCCGATACGGTGACGCGACTCGAATCACGGGACTCCCCGTTGAGCCAACTTCTCATCCAGCATTATCTCAATGAGTTGCAGACGCTGCGCCGCGTCTCCGGCACGTCGCGCGAGTCCGTGGTGCGCGAAGCGTTCAAGACGCTGCTGAAGGATTGGGGGCGGTCGCGCGATCTCACGTTTATTCCGGAATACGAATATCAGACGCTGACCAAGACGCGCGTCTATCCAGACGGCGCGCTGCTGCACGAGTTGCGCGTCCCGCTCGGCTATTGGGAGGCGAAGGACGAGGAGGACGACCTCGACGGCGAAATCGAGAAGAAATTCCGCAAGGGCTATCCGCAGGACAACATCATCTTCGAAGATTCAAGCGAAGCGGTGCTGATCCAGAACAAGCAGGAAGTGATGCGGTGCCCGGTGGACAAGCCGGAGCTGAAAAATCTGCTGGAATTGTTCTTCGGCTACGAACGCGCGGAGATCGCGGATTTCCGCAAGGCGGTCGAGCAGTTCAAGTCCGACCTGCCGGAAGTGCTCAAGGCCCTGCGCGAGATGATCGAGGGCGCGGAAAAGAACAACGAGAAATTCCGAAAGGCGGCGCTGCGCTTCCTCAAGCACGCCCAGGACACGATCAACCCGAGCGTCACCGCCGCCGACGTGCGCGAGATGCTGATCCAGCACATCCTGACGGAAGAAATCTTTTCGCAGGTGTTCGACGATTCAAACTTTCATCGTCAGAACAACGTGGCAAAGGAACTCTATGCGCTGGAAGAAACATTCTTCACCGGCAAGGTGAAGCACGACACGCTGGCGGCGTTGCGGACGTACTATGCCGCGATCAAGAGCGCCGCCGCGCTCGTCACCGGGCACCTCGAGAAGCAGAAGTTCCTCAAGACGATCTACGAGAATTTCTACAAGGTCTACGACAAGAAAAAGGCCGACCGGCTCGGCGTGGTCTATACACCGAACGAGATCGTGCGCTTCATGATCGAAAGCGCCGACTGGCTTTGTCAGAAGCATTTCAAAAAATCACTGATCGACAAGGGCGTGGAAATCCTCGATCCCGCCGTCGGCACCGGCACATTCATCACCGAACTGATCGAGCACTTCCGCGGCCAGCCGGCGAAGCTGCGCTACAAGTATTTGGAAGAACTGCACGCCAACGAGGTGGCGATCCTGTCCTACTACGTCGCCAACCTGAACATCGAGGCGACGTATGCGGCGATCAATGAATACGAAGAGTTTCCGAACCTTTGTTTCGTTGACACGCTCGACAATACGGCAGCGCTCAAGGCGCAAAAAAATCAACACGTTGGCGATCTGTTCGGAGGCGTAAGCGAGGAAAACGTCGCGCGCATCAAACGCCAGAACAAGAAGAAGATCAGCGTCGTCATCGGAAACCCACCGTACAACGCCAACCAGCTTAACGAGAACGAGAACAACAAGAACCGTGAGTATGACGAGATCGATCGGCGCATCAAGGCAACCTATATCGATGCGTCAACCGCACAGAAAACAAAACTCTACGATATGTACGCGCGGTTTTTTCGTTGGGCCTCGGATCGCGTCGACGAGAACGGGATCGTGGCATTCATCACCAACCGCAGCTTTATCGAAAGCCGCACTTTCGATGGATTTCGGAAGATAATCGCAAACGAGTTCAATGACATTTATCTCGTTGACCTCGGCGGGGATGTGCGCGCCGATCCGCGAATTTCAGGCACGAAGCACAATGTCTTTGGCATCCAGACCGGCGTTGCTATCAGCTTCATGGTGAAGCGCGCAAAAGCGAAGGGGTGCCAAATTCATTACACGAGCAGACCATCCCTGGAGACTGCCGAAGAGAAGCTTGCGTTCTTAGGAAATTCAAAACTGGGCGCAATCAAGTTCGAAAATGTGCAACCGAATGTGCGAAGCGACTGGATAAATCAAACCATCAACGATTTTGACAAATTCATCCCGACCGCGGACAAAGCAACTAAATCGACAAAAATTTCCGGACAGGAGCACTCAATATTCAAATTGTTTTCTTTGGGAGTAGTCACCGCACGAGACGAGTGGGTTTATGACCACAACGACGAAACACTTCGAGAAAAAGTTAAGCTACTGATTAGCTCATACAATGCCGATCTTCAGCGATTGTCGCTTGCAAGAAAGAGCGACAAATTGGCTGACATGCTTGACTATTCGATCAAGTGGACACGCGCCGTAAAAAATGATCTCCGAAAAGCGCGGAAGTACGAATTCAGCGACGGTGAGATTAGGACTAGTTTGTATCGACCGTTTGTTAGCTTACCTCTTTATTTCAGTAAGAAATTGAACGAAATGACTTATCAGATCGAGAGCGTTTTGCCTCGCAAGGATACAGCAAATACCTACATTGCCGTCGTTGCCGGAAATCGGCTTGCGTTTGCAGCGTTGGCTGGCACAGCAATTCCAAATTACGCCTTGAGCGCAATGCCTTCCGCGATGGCGGATCGATGGCGCATCGAAAACAGACAACATCACCGATTGGGCGCTAGGCCAGTTTCGTTCGCATTACGAGAAAGGCGCAAGAACCGAGCGCCCCATCACCAGGGATGCAATATTCCACTACGTCTACGGCGTGCTTTATGACCCGGTCTATCGCGAGAAATACGGACAGAACCTTAAGCGTGACTTTCCACGCATTCCTTTCTATCCCGATTTCTGGCACTGGGCCGGGTGGGGCGAAAAGTTGATGGCGCTGCACATCGGCTACGAGACGGTCGAACCTTGGCCGCTGGAGCGCATCGACACGGCCGACGAAAAATCGCGCAAGGCCAAGATCGCGCCGAAGGCGGCGCTGAAAGCCGACAAGGACGCGGGCAACATCCGGCTCGACAGCGAGACGCAGTTGACCGGCGTGCCGCCGCAGGCCTGGACCTACAGGCTCGGCAACCGCTCGGCGCTGGAATGGATTCTCGACCAGTACAAGGAAAAGACACCGAAGGACCCGACCATCCGCGAGAAGTTCAACACCTACCGTTTCGCCGATCACAAGGAGAAGGTGATTGACCTGCTCAGGCGCGTGACACGCGTCAGCGTCGAGACGATGCAGATCGTCGAGGCGATGAAGGCGGAGAAGCGCTGAGCCGCCGCCCTCACCACACGTAACGCACCGTCCCCGCCCCGCTGTAGGTCTGCGAGCGGTTCGCGAACTCGCCGTCGAACTTGGCGCCGAGCGAGAGATTGTTGCGCAGCCGCAGTTCGGCGCCGGCGCCAGCCAGCGCGAGGTCGGAGGGCGCCGCGGCCCCCAGCACGGTGAAGCTCGCGCCCGGCAGCCCCTGGAACGTGGCACCGATCCGCGCATCGTCGCCCTCGTCGTGCGCCCAGGCCAGACGGCCGCGCAGCGCCAGCACGTTGCCGCCCGCCAGATCGATGCGGCTGTCGGCCCAGGCGCCGAGCTCGGCGCGCACCGTGGTTGCGGTCGCGGCGTTGTAGGTCAGCGCGAACTGCGCGGAGCCCGACGCCGCGGTCTCGCCGAAGCCGGTGTTGCGGAAGCTCTGCGCCTGCACCGCGGCGTAGGGCGTGAGGCCCGCCGCGCGCACGGCGATGCGGTAGCCGCCTTCGAGCCGCGCGCCGAGGCTCGCGGCGTTGAAATCGCCGCGCAGCCGGTCGACGCCTGCGATCGAGACGGTGCGCTCGGTGCTGCCTTCGTGCCAGGCCGCGGCCAGCGCGCCCGAGACGTAGGCCGCGCCGAACTGCCGCGAGGCATAGACGCCGGTCTGGAACACGTCGCTGCGGCCGCTGCCCAGCCCGCCGCCCAGCGCCCAGCTGGTGCCGCCGCCGGCGATCGAGAAGCCGAGCAGCGTGCCGGGCGCGGCGCGATAGTCGGCACCGACCGCGAAGCCGTAGCCGCGCGGCGCGACGTCGTGCGAGCCCGCGACCGCGCCGTCGCCCTGCGTCTTGTTGGCGCCGCCATAGGCCGCGCTCCAGACCGACCAGCGCTGCATGGCGTTCTGCGGCGCGGCCTTTACCGGCATCGCGGCGGCGTAAGCGTCGGCGATCTCACGCGGCAGCGGCTCGGCGGAGGCAAAGCCCTGCGCCGGCCCGAACGCGCCGCCGCCACGCTGCTCGGCGAACGGATTGAGCAGCAGCGAGAGATACTGGTTCATCAGTTGCAGGCCCGCGGCCGACGCGCCGGTCGCCACTTCGCCGGAGAGCTGCGTCAGCGCGCCGGGCAGCGCTGCGCCCGGCAGGTTGAACAGCGCGACGAACCCGGCATTGAGGGCCGCGCCCGCGTTCGCCGCGCCGTCGATGCCGGTCGCGACCGCGAGCTGGTTGCGGTTCAGCCCGAACTGGGTGAGCCCCGCGGTCAGCGTCAGCAGCACGTCGTTCGCGGTGTGGGTCAGGCTGACCCGGAACGCCGGCGGGATGAAGCTGCGGTCGAGGCCGGTGAAGGCGCCGGACAGGCCGCCGTCCGCATGCAGGATGGTGTAGGTGCGCGGCAGCAGCGCCCCGGCCGGCAGCGCGATCACGTTGCCGGTCAGCGCCGCAACGCCCGTCACGTTGATGAGATCGGACACGTTGCCGCCGAACTCGGCGACATACGACGATCCGGCCGCCATCGTCAGGTTGCCGTTGATGGTGATGGTGCCGATCGAATTGCCGGGCGACAGCGCGCCGCGCACCGTGGTCGACGGCAGGATGCCGGAGCCGCCCACGAACGCGCCGTTGTTGACGATCAGCTCCCGCGAGGTGCCGATCGAGCCGTTCACGATCAACCCGCCGGCGTTGACCGTGGTCACCCCGGTGTAGGTGTTGATGCCGGTGATGGTGGTGATGCCGGTGCCGTTCTGCTCGAACGCGCCTGTGCCGGAGATCAGGTTGGCGAGCGTGAAATTGTCCGAACGGTCGATCGCCAGGATGCCGTTGTTGACGATGTTGCCGAGCACGGAGCCGAAGGCGCCGCCGTTGCCCAGTTGCAGCGTGCCGCCGTCGATCGCGGTGCCGCCGGTGTAGGTGTTGGCGCCGGCCAGGATCAGCGTGCCGGTTCCGGTCTTCACCAGCCCGCCCGATCCGCCGATCGTGCCGGAGAAAACGGTGCTGGTGGCGTTGCCCACGGTCAGGGTCGCGGTGCCGAGCGATACGTTGCCGCCGCCGGCCAGCGAGCCGACGGTCTGGTTGAAGTTGTTGAGCGCGAGTGCCGCGCCCGTGTTCACGGTGACGGCGCTGCCGACGCCGAACGCATCGGCGCCGCCGGCCCGCAGCGTGCCTGAAATCACGTTGGTCGCGCCGGTATAGGTGTTGGCGCCGGTCAGCGTGGTGGTGCCGGTGCCGGTGTGGTGGAGCGCGCCGGTGCCGGAGATGTTGTTGGTGAAGTCGAAATTGTCGGAGCGGTTGATCGCCAGCACGGCGTTGTTGACGATGTTGCCGATGATCGAGCCGGTGGTGCCGCCGTTGCCGATCTGCAGGGTTCCCGCCGTGATCGTGGTGCCTGCGCTGTAGGTGTTGGCGCCCGACAAGATCAATGTGCCGATGCCGACCTTCTCAAGCGCGCCGGTGCCGCAGTTGCATTCGTCGATAGTGCCGCTGAACAGCGTCGATTCATGGTTGCTGCCGACCCGGAACAGCGTGTTGAGATCGCCGATCAGGATCTGGCCGTCGCCTTCGATCGAGCCCGCGGTCACGATGCCGTCGTTGGCCGCACCGCGAGAGAGCGAAAAATCGACCAGGCTTCCGGCTCCGTTGACGACGAAGCGCGCGTCCCCGCCGGTCGCCCGGTTGCGGAACTCGGTGAAGCCGCCGTCGCGGGTGACAATGACCGCATTGTCGGCGCTGGAGAAATTCCGAAACGAAACGAAGCCGCCGGCATTGTCGATCGCGGCATTGTCGGCCCTGCTGCGATTGAAGAATCCCAGGGCGCCGTTTACGGACAGGAAGAAGCGGGCGGATTGTGCGCGGCTGTCGTCTAAAAACGAGACTTCGTTGTCGAGCGTGAAGGTGGCGGCACCGGCATTGCTGAAGTTGAAGAACCGCACAAATCCCGCAGCGCCGTTGATCGTCGCGTTGCCGGCCGTGCTGTTGTCGTTGAAGCGCAGAAAATTGGTGACGTCGATTGTGGAGTTGGCGGCCGTGCTGAAGCCGTTGAACCTGACCTCGCTGTCACCTCTGATCAGGGCGGTGGCCGCCGTGGCCGTTCCGTTGAAAATCAGCAGACCGCAGGCGCAGCCCAGCGCGATCTCGGCATTGCCCGCGCTCGCGTTCGTGAACGTCAGCCGGTTGTCGCCTTGGAAAAGCGGGCGATTGGATGAGTTATTGACGATGCCGGCCCCGGTCAGCGTCAGACCGTTCAAACCTGCAAAGGTAATGTCGAACGTATATTGCGGCGCGCCGGCCACGAACTGCATCGACTGCAGCGTCGTATCGGCGCTGAACAGGACGGTGGTGATGGCGCCGGAATTGCCGGTGACGCCGTCGAAGCTCGCGGTGCCGGCCGGCACGCCGGCCGTCCAGTTGGCGGCGTTGTTCCAATCGGCGTCGGTCCCCGCGGTCCATGTCGCGTTCTGGGCCAGCGACGGAGTGCCGGACGTGACCGCAAACGCGGAGCCTGCGAGCAGCAACGCACGCATAAACCGTCCCACCGCACGGACGACGCGACGCTGCACCAGCACACCAGACCCCAACCATTACGACTGCCGGGGATTGTGCCTGTGTCTTGCGGCCGACAAAAGCCTCCGGACGCCCCGCCCTGCAAAACGAGCGCTGTGTGTTGCAATCGTGTGCCGCTTCAGCCCGACTGGCGCATGAATTCGGCCAGCGCGGCCTTTTCTGGAGGGTCGATCCGCAACCCAAGCTTGCTCCGCCGCCACAGCACGTCGTCGGGTTCCCTCGCCCATTCGTGGGCCATCAGGTAACGCACCTCGGCCGTGGACAATTCACCGAACCAAGGCCCCAGTTCCTCGCGGGCTTTCGCCTCCCCGAGCACACGACCGAGCCGCGTGCCGTAGGCGCGCACCATCCGCCTCGCCTCGCCCTCGTTCAGGAACGGCCAGCGCCGCAGCGCCTGCGCGACGCGGGCCGCGACGCCGTCCCACGGCATGTCGCCGCCCGGCAGAGGCGCGCGCGCCGTCCAGGGCGCGGCGCCGTTCAGATACCGCCCGAGCTTCATCATCGCGGCCTCGGCCAGCGTGCGGTAGGTGGTGATCTTGCCGCCATAGACGGTGAGCAGCGGCGCCGCGCCGCGCGGCGCATCGAGCGCGAGGTGGTAGTCTCGGCTGACGTTCTCCGGCCGGCCCGCGCCGTCGTCGTAGAGCGAGCGCACGCCGGCGAACGCCCACACCACGTCGGCCGGGCTCACAGCTTCGCGGAAATATCCGCTCGCCGCCTCGCAGAGATACTTCACCTCGTCGGCATCGGGCGCCGCGGCGTCGAGGTCGGAGGAGAAGTCCCGGTCGGTGGTGCCGATCAGCGTGAAGCCGCGATCCTTGGAGTCTTGCGCGAACGGCAGCGCGAACACGATGCGCCCATCGGGATTCTGGAAAATGTAGCCCAAGCCGTGATCGAACAACTGCCGCACCACGATGTGGCTGCCCTTGACGAGCCGCAGCGGCGGCTTGCCCGGCAGGCGAAGGACATGCTGCGCCACGATGCCGGCCCACGGCCCCGCCGCGTTGACAAGCACGCGCGCCGTCGCCACCTCGCGGCGGCCCTGCGCGCTCATGATGAGCTCCCATTCCCTGCCGCGCTCGACGCGATTGACGCGCGTGCGGGTCCGGATCGAAGCGCCGCGCTCGGCGGCATCGAGCGCGTTGAGCGCGACGAGACGCGCGTCGTCCACCCAGCAATCGGAATATTCGAAGGCGGTGCGGAAGCGCCGCCGCAGCGGATG
Organism: Hyphomicrobiales bacterium; assembly: GCA_021730985.1. GTDB lineage: Bacteria > Pseudomonadota > Alphaproteobacteria > Rhizobiales > Xanthobacteraceae > Z2-YC6860. The sequence continues at coordinate 112,206 of JAKFYI010000035.1, forward strand.
GCCGGCGGCGTGGTGGCTGAGATCGAGCGTCCTGGTCGGCGGCAGGATCTCGCGGCCGCCCAGCCGGTCGTACAGCCACAGACCGAACCGGAGCTTGAACGCGGAGCGCATGTCGGGCGAGGCCGGCAGCACGAAACGCATCGGCGCGATGATATGCGGCGCGATGCGCAGCAGGCGCTCGCGCTCGCGCAACGCATCGCGAACCAGCCTGAACCAGCCGTGTTCGAGATATCGCAGTCCGCCGTGGATCAGCTTGGTGGAGGCCGACGAGGTGCCCGACGCCAGATCGTTCTGCTCCACCAGCAGCACGCGCACGCCGCGGCCCGCGGCATCGCGCGCGATGCCGGTGCCGTTGATGCCGCCCCCGATGATGGCGAGATCGTAGTCCGCCATAGGATTTTTCAATGACCCCGAATCGCTCGCGATGAGGATTGCGCCTGTTGGCCGGAAGGCTCAAGTAGAAGCCACACGCGAGGATCATTCGATGCGCGAAATACCCCTGGGCGCCAAGGGAACGGCCACGCTGCGCGTAAAGCCCGAGCATCTCGCCAATCAGTTCAAGGACGCCATGCTGCCGCAGGTGCTGGCCACCCCGGTGATGATCCTGGTGATCGAGAACGCCGCCCTCAACGCGATCCGCGCCTATCTTGAACCGGGCGAAAGCGCGGTCGGCACGGCGGTCGATGTCCGTCATCTGGCGGCGACGCCGGTCGACCACCAGGTCACAGCCGTGGCGGAGGTGACGAAGGTCGACGGCCGGCACATCGAATTCAACGTCTCCGCGCGCGACGAAAAGGAAGAGATCGGCCGCGGCACCCATCGCCGCGCGCTGATCGATCTGGCGCGATTCAACGAACAGCTTGCTGCAAAGGCGAAGCGCTGAATCGAGAGGCATCCGCGCAATCGTTTGGCGCAAAACTTTTTTGCACGGCACTTTCAGCACGCATTTGCAGCAAATCGATTCGCCCGAATTGCGCTGCAATGCGCTATGTCGAACAACGCAGAAAAAAAATATATTGCTGTGCCATCAGCGGGTTGCCTGCGCTCATGCAAATTTGACTGCAATGCGCGGGGAACGAAAAAAATCGCTCAGGCGTTCTCGGCCCACCCTCACAAAGCCGAGGACTCAACGATGAGCGCACTTCGATTTCGCCAGTACGCCGACGATTGCCGGCGGTCGGCCGAGAAGCTGCCGCCCGATCAAAGACCGAAGATGCTGGAAATGGCAAAGGCGTGGGAGGCCTGCGCCGAGATGATCGAGGACGAAGAAAAGAAAGACGACGAGCCCGAACCAGCGCGCGCATCTATCGCCGGGCAATTCAATCGCGATGTACGCAAAAAATTTGGCGGCGGTGGCGCGGCGTCAGCGCCACGCGACCGCCGCCACAACGAAAGACGTCAGGCTGCCTTCTTGCGCTTGAGCGGAAACTTCTCGCTGCCATACAGGCGGCGAATCGCGGCGCTATCGAAACGCGCATCCTCGACCTGCAAATAGGCGCCGAGCAGCGCCGAATCCGGCAGCTCCTCCACGGCAAAGCGGATCGCCTCGGCGGCTGTGTTGAAGCGCCGATAAGCCATCTGCCGATTGGTCTTGCGGCCACGGCTGGGAAACAGCTCGGCCGGTGCGCGATAGTCAAAAACGGAACTCATAGGACCTCCGAAACAGCAAGACGGGCCGTCTACGGCACGGCCCGCATCATACTCCGCCTGGAAAGCAATTTGAATGAAGGGCACTCAAATCACGCAGGCAACATATAGGGTCATAATGCGGCATTTCCAGGCAAAATGCCCGTAAAATCGCGCATTGGTGAATGGAATCTGCGACTTTCGCGGCCCTCGGTTGCGCGCGAATAACAGCGGCAAACCCATAGGCCTGCTGCAATCGCGGTGTTTTTCCGGCGTTTTTGTCGAGCGGCGCGGCCGAGACTAGAAGGTCGACTTTAGTTTGAGATGATCGAGCCGGTGCACCGACGGCACGTCGATGCGGCGGGTGCCGCCGCTCTGGGTCATCCCGACTTCGACCACCTGTACGAGGCTCTCGGGCGAGGCGACATCGGGCCGACTGCGGTGATCAAGCAGTTCCACCCCGATCACGAGCCGGCCGAAGATGG
>JAKFYI010000010.1 GCA_021730985.1 Hyphomicrobiales bacterium
AGGCGCAGCGGCCTACGTCATTGGCCGCGCGCATCCCGCAAGCGGCGATCTTCGGTAACGGAGATATCGCCGTGGATGCGCTTGGCGGGCCGCAAGGCTCGCCCGGCAGGTCTCGTCAGCCTGCTGACCAAGGGCGGCGATCCGCCCTGGCGCCTCCCGGCGCTCCATCCCCTCAGGGGAAACGGAAAAAGGGGAAAGACGGCGCCGGTCCGTCTTGAAACAACCGGCGGCGGAGCGTTGGCTAGTTGCTGTTTGACAATCGAATCGGAAAACTCAGCGCCGCGTTTTGCGCTTGGCCTTGCGCGCGGCGGGCTTGCGCTTCGCTGCCCGTGCAGTTTTCGCCGGCACCACGGCGATCGCCTCGATCTCGAACAGCGCGCCGTCGCGCGCCAGCTTTGAAATCTCGATCGCGGTCGAAGCCGGCGGCGCCTTGGTGTTCACGTACCTGTCGCGCACCTCGAAGAAGATCGGCAGGTGCGACATGTCGGTGAAGAAGTTGGTGATCTTGACCACGTCCTTGAAGCCGGCGCCGACCGAGGCGAGCGCCGCCTTCATGTTCTCGAAGCACTGCGTTGCCTGGGCGCGGAAGTCGCCGGGCGCACCGGCGAACTGGCCGTCCGCCGTCATGCCGAGCTGGCCCGCAATGTAGATGGTACGGCCGGGACCGCTCGCCTCGACGACCATGGTGTAGCCGCGCGGCGGCGGCATGGTGGATGGGTTGGAAAACCGAACGGTCACGAGCGCCTCCCTGGTGATTGTCGAATTGTTAGCCATGTTTCGCACGCGGCGCGCATGCGAAGGGGACTTTTCCCGGCTGTTTTCGGCGGCCGCCGCTCATGGGTCGTTTACTCCGTGCCGCTAGCGTGAACTGCCGGATTGGTTCCGCCGGTCCGGCCAAAAAGCGCGCGCAACTTTTGTGACGGCTGTGCGTTTCCAAGCTGTCGCGGGGCCGCAAACGGCGGCCAGGGAGTGAAGCGGTGTTTCTTCAGTTACGGCGCAAGTCCTTCGGATCGGCCATTGCGGCTTGCGCGGCCGGTTTGGTGCTGTCCGCTGCGCCGGTTCAGCCGGCTTCCGCCCAGGGATTGTTCGAAGCCCTGTTCGGCGGCTTCGACCGCGCCATGCGCCGCGAGATGGCGCCCCGCGTCAGCGCCTACTCCGACCCCTCGGGCTATGACGATCGCCGCGAGCGCCGCGAATACGCCGGGCCCTCGTCCGGCTACTGCGTCCGCACCTGCGACGGCCGGTTCTTCCCGGTGAAGAGCAGCGGCAACATGACGGCGGCCGAGCTTTGCAAGTCGTTCTGCCCGGCAGCCAAGACCAAGATTTTTTCCGGCGGCAAGATCGATCATTCGGTGGCGCCCGACGGCCAGCGCTATGCCGATCTCGACAACGCGTTCCTCTACCGCGAGCGCACGGTCGAGAACTGCACCTGCAACGGCAAGGATGCCTACGGTCTCGTGACGCTCGACGTCGCCGACGATCCGACATTGAAGGCCGGCGACATCATTGCGACCAACGAAGGCCTGGCGACCTACAACGGCAACAGGAAGTCCGCCGCTTCGGGCGAGTTCACCCCGATCGCCGAGTCCGGCGGTTCAAGCGAATGGCGGCTGCGCCTGATGTCGATCAAGGTGACGCCCGCGCCGCCGCGAACCGAGGCGCCCGTGCCCCTTGAGGAAAAGACCGCTGAGCGCAGCGATCGCCGGCGCGCTCAGAGATAGCTCACCACCTCGTCGGCCAGCGACAGCGACGACGTGAGTCCAGGCGATTCAATTCCGAACAGATGAACGAGGCCCGGCAGCCCATGCTGCTGCGGGCCTTCGATCATGAAGTCGGCGGCGGGCTCGCCGGGGCCTGTGAGCTTCGGCCGGATGCCTGCATAGTCCGGCTGCAGCGAGTTGTCGGGCAAGCCGGGCCAATAGCGGCGGATGCTGGCGTAGAACGACTGCGCGCGCGCCGGATTGACGTTGTAGTTCTCTTCCTCGATCCATTCGACGTCGGGACCGAAGCGCATGCGTCCGGCGAGATCGAGCGTCACATGGGTGCCGAGCCCGCCGTCGATGCGCGGCGCCGGATAGATCAGCCGAGAGAATACCGGGCGGCCCGCGTAGCCGAAGTAGTTGCCGCGCGCCATCACGAGCCGCGGCACCCGCTGCTGCGGATAGGCTTCGGTGTGCCGCGCCAGTTGCTGCGCACCCAGCCCCGCGGAATTGATGATCGCATCGACCGAAAGCTCGCCCGCCTCGCCGCCTGAGAAGTGCACCATCCAACCGGACTGGTTGCGGGTGATGCGCTCGATCCGCGTGTCAAACGCGATGGCGCCGCCGCGATCCTCGATGTCGCCGCGCAACGCGGTCATGAACTGGTGGCTGTCGATGATACCCGTTTCCGGTGAGCGCAGCGCCGCGACGCAATTCAGCGCTGGCTCCATCGCACGCGCCGCCGCGCCGTCGATCAGCTCGAAGCCCTCGACGCCGTTGGCCGCGCCCTGCTTGAGGATCGCCTCCATCTTGGAGACTTCGGCATCCTCGGTGGCGACGATCAGCTTGCCGCACTTGCGATGCGGCACCCCGTGCGAGGCGCAGAACTCGTAGAGCATGCGGCGGCCGCGCGGACAGTGATGGGCACGCAGCGAGCCGGTCGGATAGTACATGCCGCCGTGGATCACCTCGGAATTGCGCGAGGATACGCCATTGCCGATGCCCCGCGTCGCTTCGGCGACGATCACCTCATGGCCGGCGAGAGCCGCGGCGCGCGCCATCGCAAGCCCGACCACACCCGCGCCGACAACGAGAACCTGCATCAATTTCTTCTCCCCGCCCTCATCCTGAGGAGCGGCGACAGCCGCGTCTCGAAGGATCGGGCGGCCTCGATCCTTCGAGACGCCCGCTTCGCAGGCTCCTCAGGATGAGGCCGGGTTGGATTGAATCCCGTAGCAATGAAAAAGGCGGCCGTGAAGGCCGCCTTTTGAGGTTGAATTCGAAAGCGGCTACTCCGCCGCCAGCCGGACTTCCGGAGCGGCGGCGCGCACTTCGGCGTCCACCGTCTGCTCGTACTTGGTGAAGTTCTTCTGGAACATGCCGACCAGCTTGCGGGCGGTCTCGTCGAACGCCTTCTTGTCGGCCCAGGTCTGATCCGGGTTGAGCAGCTTGGTGTCGATGCCCGGCACCGCCGTCGGCACCGAGAAGCCGAAATACGGGTCGGTGCGGAACTGGGCGTTCTTCAGCGAGCCGTCGAGGGCGCCCGTGACCAGCGCGCGCGTCACCTTGATCGGCATGCGCGAGCCGACGCCGTAGATGCCGCCGGTCCAGCCCGAGTTGACCAGCCAGCAGTCCACCTTGTGCTTGGCGATGTAGTCGCGCAGCAGCCGGCCGTACTCGGCGGGCGGACGCGGCAGGAACGGCGCGCCGAAGCAGGTGGAAAACTCTGGTTCAACACCAACAAGTCCCTTCTCGGTGCCGGCCACTTTCGCGGTGTAGCCCGACAGGAAGTGGTACATCGCCTGCGCCGGCGAAAGCTTAGCGATCGGCGGCATCACGCCGTAGGCGTCGGCGGTGAGGAAGATGATGTTCTTCGGATGCCCGGCCATGCCGGTTTCCGACGCATTCGGGATCGACTCCAGCGGATAAGCCGAACGGGTGTTCTCGGTCAGCTTGTCACTGTCGTAGTCCGGGATGCGGGTCACCGGATCGAACACCACGTTCTCCAGCACGGCGCCGAACTTGTTCGTCGCGTCCCAGATCTCGGGCTCGGCTTCCTTGGACAGCTTGATGGTCTTGGCGTAGCAGCCGCCCTCGAAATTGAAGATGCCGTTCGGCGACCAGCCGGTCTCGTCATCGCCGATCAGGGTGCGGTTCGGGTCGGCGGACAGCGTGGTCTTGCCGGTACCGGACAGGCCGAAGAACAGCGCACTGTCGCCCGCCTTGCCGACGTTGGCGGAGCAATGCATCGGCATCACGCCTTGCGCGGGCAGATAGTAGTTCAGCGTCGTGAACACTGACTTCTTCATCTCGCCCGCGTAGGACGAGCCGCAGATCAGCACGATCTTACGGGTGAAATCGATCGCCACCATCGTGTCGGAGCCGTCGCGGCCACCGTGACGCTTGGCGTCCGGCTTGAACGACGGCAGGTCGATGATGGTCATGTCCGCGGTGAAGCTCTTCAGCTCCTCGACCTTCGGACGGATCAGCAGCGTGCGGATGAACAGCGAGTGCCAGGCGTACTCGGTGTAGACGCGGACCTTGATGCGGTACTGCGGATCGGCGCCGCCGTAGAGATCCTGCGCGAACAGCGACTTGCCTTTCGCATGCGCCAGGAAGTCCTGGTACATGATTTCGAACTGCTCTTTGCTCTGCTTGCGGTTGCCGTCCCACCAGACCGTGTTCTCGGTCAGCGCATCGACCACCGTGTGCTTGTCCTTGGGCGAGCGGCCGGTGTGGTGGCCGGTCTCGGCGCACAGCGCGCCGCCGGCGACGATGGTCGCCTCGCCGTTGCGGATGGCGTGCTCATAGAGCGGGGCGTCGGTCAGGTTCCAGTGGACCGCGGCGAGATCTTTCAAGCCGAATTTGTCTGCGCCAAAGGCGCTGTTGCGCAAACCCGTCTCTTTCACGGAAATCCTCCTCGCACGCATCCGGCGTGGTGCCGCCGGAATCCCTGGGTTGGCCGTCTCAGGCGGCCGTTGATTGTAGCCCGAGCCCCACCGAAGGGCGACCGTATAGTCACCCTCCGGTCATCTGCCAAGACCAATTGGACGCGGGTCGGCGATGGCCGGCGCTTTTGATCGAGATCAACGACAATGTCCGCGCCAATCGCCGCAGGTAACCTTACCGCAGGCCGGTTCCGCGCCCTGTTCGTTGCGCTGCAACACGATCAGTCGGACAGCCCCTTGCTCACCAGCCACTTCTGGATGACTTCGGCGATCTGATCGCTGTTCTTGTCCTGCATCATCATGTGGGAATTGCCCTTGATGCCGATGTCCGGGAGGTTGATCCAGTCCGCGCTGCCGCCGGCCTTCTTGATGGCCTCGCCGTAGGCCATGTCGACTTTCTTGAAAGTCGACCAGCGCGGGTGCTGATCGACGTAGTCGCCGAAAATCTGCAGAACCGGCACGTCCTTCAGCTTGCCGGCGTTGGCTATATTGCCCGCGGTGGCCGATTCCACGGCGACGATGCCCTTGATCTTGTCGGGACGCTGCTCGGCGACCTGGAATCCGAACGCGCCGCCCTGGCTGTGCAGCAGCATGACGCAGGGGCAGATCTTGTCGATCAGAGCGAGATAGGCGGCGACGATCGCCTTGTCGGTGGAGAGCCACCGGGGCACCGCCTGCTTCATGTAGTTCTCGTAGGCATCCACCGGGAACGCGCTGCCGGGAAGCGGCTTGCGCTTGGAGGGGTCGGAGTTCCATGAGCCCTCGCCCTCCCCGATCCGAAAGCGCTCGTAGGGATCCTGGTAGGTCAGGAAGATCGGCGCGTCGGTCCAGACGTCCGGGCTGGCGAAACCCGCGCGGCCGCGCTCCACCGCATCGGAGTTGTAGACGTCCCAGCCTTTGCGAACGAAATAGTTGAGCCAGCCGTCGCGGCCATCCGGCGTCGATTCGTAGGTGACACCGGTGAGTCCGCCGCCGTGCCACATGAGTAATGGGTATCTTCCCTTCTTGTTCTTCGGCAGGAAGAACTGAACGTACATCTGCTCGACGATGTACTGGCCGTTCGGATCGAGCTTGGTCATCGGCCCGCCGGGCTGACGCTGTATCATCCGCACTTCTTTGTCTTTCACCTCGGCGATGCGGCCGCCGACGTGAAACGAGCCCATGCCGCGCAGCACGATGTCTTCGGCTGCGGCAGGGAGTGCGAGAAGTGCGAGTCCCAAGCCAATCAAAATGCGACGCATGACGCTCCCCTTTTGCACGCAGTGCCCGTCATAGCCGGGACAAACCCGGCCATGACGTCGTGGTGAGTGCGGCGATCAATCCACCAACCCCTTGCTGACGAGCCACTTCTGGATCAGGTCCGCGACCTGATCGCTGTTCTTGTCCATCATCACCATATGCGAATTGCCCTTGAGACCCACGTCGGGCAGATCGACGAGGTCCAGGCTGCCGCCCGCGGCCTTGAATGCGGCCTGATATTTGACGCTGTTCTCGCGAATGTTTTTCCAGCGCGGATGATCCTTGGCGTTGTCGCCGATGATCACCATGATCGGCGTGTCCTTCACCGACGCCGCCTTGCTCGCATCGCCGCCGAGCGTCGGCTCGACTGCGATCAGCGCCTTCACCTTGTCGGGCCGCGCCTCCAGCACCTTGTAGCCGAACGTGCCCGACTGGCTGTGCACCAGCACAACGCACGGGCAAATCCTATCGACCAACTCGATGTAGGCTTTGATGATCTCGTTGTCGGTCGTGACCCAGCGCGGTACGCCCTGCTTCATGAACTGCGGATAAGCCTCGATCGGGAATTGCGCGCCGTCGTAATTCTTGCGCTTCGACGCATCGTCGCTCCAAGAGCCTATCGGCCCGATGCGGAAGCGTTCCCACGGATCGCCGAACGGCAACACCATCGCGTCACCCTTGAACGTGCTGGTCCAGCCGGAGCGCCCGCGCTCCATCGCGTCCGACACGTAGGTGTCCCAGCCCTTGCGGATGAAATACTGCATCCAGCCGTCGCCGCCATCGGGCTTGGTCTCGTATGTGACGCCGGACAGGCCGCCGCCGTGCCACAGCAGGATCGGCAGCTTTCCCTTCTTGTTCTGCGGCAGGAAGTACTGAACGTACATCTGCTCGACCTGGTACTTGCCGTTGGGATCGACCTTGGCCGGCACGCCGCCTGGGGTAAACACCACCTCTTTGACCGGCTGGCCGGTGATCTCGATCATCCGCCCGCCGATGTGGAACGAGCCCATGTCTCGCAGAGCGATTGGCTCTTTCTTCGCTTGCGCGATGGCAGGTGTGGCAGCGAGCGCAAGCAGCAGACCTACGATAGGGCGACGCATTCAATCCTCCCCTGTAAACACCTTTTTGTCGCCTTAGCTTTGCACAAATGAAAACGCCGTTGCCACTGTGGGCATGCGGTGGGCAAGCACCTCGACCGCCAGAGCCGCCCCTTCCGTGACACTTGTCAAAACCGCTACCATGCCCCGCGAAAGCTGGGGGACAGCATGCTGCGGCGTGATTTCATAACCTTGGCTGCCGGTGCGGTCGCTTGGCCGATGACGGCGCAGGCACAGCCATCGCGGGTTCGCCGCATCGGGGTGCTTATGGGCGTCCCGGAAAAGGACACTGAAGGACGGGCTCGTATCGCAGCCTTGCACCAGGCACTTCAGGAACTAGGCTGGCAGGACGGTCGCAACTTACGAATTGAGTATCGTTGGGCTGCCGCGGACGTCGAGCGAGCGCGTGTCCTTGCAGCGGAAATGGCCGGGCTCGGACTTGAAGTCGTTGTGGCGAACAGCACATCGGTCGTTGCGGCCTTACAGCGTCAAGCACAAGCCACTCCGGTCGTGTTCATTGTAGGAATTGACGCGGTCGCCAGCGGCTTCGTCGCAAGCCTTGCGAAGCCTGGCGGCAACATCACGGGCCTGACGACGTTCGAGCCCGAGATGAGTGGCAAGTGGCTGGGCCTCCTCAAAGAGGTCGCACCGAGCATTGCGCGCGTTACGCTGATGTACAATCCCGCAACACAAACGGCGCATCAGGCCTTTTCCCGCTCGATTCAGGAGGCCGCTTCCTCGTTGTCGGTAGAAGCGACCGCAGGCCCGGTCAGTGATCGGGACCAGATCGTCGAAGCCATCGTAGCCGCTGGCAGGACGCCCAACAGCAGCCTGATCGTAGTGCCGGACGTTTTCACATCGGCCCATGCAGCGCTGATTATCGAGTCAGCGGCGAAAGCGCGTTTACCTGCGATATATCCATTCACGTTTTTCGCGAGGCGCGGAGGATTCATGAGCTACGGCGTCGACGTCGCCGATCTTTTTCGGCGCTCGGCACTTTATGTGGACCGAATTCTCAAAGGCGAGAAGGCCGCTGACCTCCCCGTGCAAACTCCAAACAAGTTTCAATGGGCGATCAACCTGAGGACTGCAAAGACGCTTGGCCTGGAACTGCCGCCGAGCGTAATTGCCCGCGCCGATGAGGTGATCGACTAGTGCTAGCGCGTCTCGATGCCCGCGATGTCGGCAAGACGGCGCAGGAAGCCCTCGAAATTGTTCGCGGTCCATTCGCGCTTGGGCGAGTCGCTGACCAGGCTGAAGCTTTTGCCGGGGCCGATCAATCGTGCCTCTATCGTGTACATCGTGGTGTTGTCGGCCCAGTCCACCTCACGGGCGATCTGAAACACGCGCACGCCCTCGATTGTCCGCTGCTTTGCCTCGACGAGCCGCGCCTCCCGGATGCGGCCCTTTCCGGTGTTGAGCTGGACCAGACCCCGGTGATGCTTTTCGAACTCGGCCATTGTGAGTGCCGGCCGGTGTGGCTGCGGCTTGTAGCTGACCACGGACCCTGCGGCGCATATCTTGCTCGCACAGCGATAGGTGACGACGCCGTCGTCACCGGCGTCCTGACGCCATCCCTCGATTGAAAGCGCAATCACCTCCTGGGCCTGCGCGGCCGGACCAGCGCCGAGCGCCAACGCGGCTGCAACGCACGCCATCCGCAACGCGGAACCCATGATCGTCTCCCCAACAATCACCTCGAACCGTCCGATCAACCCGCAGCTCGTGCTTTGTCCGCCATCTGCTTGAGCACCGCGCGCAACACGCCGGGCTGAGAGACTCGCTGCGGAAACAAAACCCGCAACCCGATCCTTTCGAATTGCAGATCGAGCCCATCCGGATCGCAGCCGACGCAGCGCCAGTCGCCATCGGGCGCGCCAAGCAACTTGGTGGCGAACAGCCGGCACGTCTCGGCGTGATCCTGGTTCATATGATCGATCACCTCGGGCTCGGCGGCGATCAACGCTTCGGCACCGGTAAGGTCCGTGAGCAGGTCCGCGGGTTTGAGATCGACGATGCGGCCGAAGCCCGCGACCAGATGCGCGCCTTTGAGCTTGATCTCGTAGAATGCGAAGTCACCGAAGCCCGCGAACATTTCCGCTTCCGGCTGGTACGCCAGATAGCGGCGCCGCGCATCCGCGCTGCCGGTCTTTACCGCCTCGCCCATCAGCATGACGCGTGCGTCCTGCAACGGATCGCCGGGCTTGCGCTCGTCGAGCATCAACGAGACGCGGGCGTCGTCGAGGATGTTCTTGGTGTGGACGGCGAGCCGCGAGATCAGGAGCAGAGGCGCGCCATCCACTGCGCTCGCGACATTGACCAGCGAGCAGTAGGGATCGCCGCTGCCGGCCATCAAGGTCGCCAATGCGCCCGAGCGGGCCTCGCGCATCAGCTTCTTGGACGCCGCCTTGGGATCGAAATCGGGGTTGTTCTTCATGGGACTATCCGCTGTTCGACCTAGCAAAGGCCGATCGAGCGCATACGTTACCGCGTTAACGGGTTAACGAATATTCCCTGCTGGGGGCCGGAACCATTGACTGCTAGCATCGTCAACAGATTGACGAATCACGTATTTGGACCGGGATTGTCACATTTCGGCCTAGCTTTACGGGCTTCAAAGCTGGGGGACCGGCGCCCAAGTTCACGCGCCAATCTTAGCGTCTACGGGGATTAGTCATATGCCGACCATTGCTCTCGTCGACGACGATCGCAACATCCTGACTTCGGTGTCCATTGCGCTTGAGGCCGAGGGCTACCGGATCATGACCTACACCGACGGCGCATCCGCGCTCGAAGGCTTCAAGACCTCCCCACCGGACCTCGCCATTCTCGACATCAAGATGCCGCGCATGGACGGCATGGAGCTGCTGCGGCGGCTGCGCCAGAAGAACGACATGCCGGTGATTTTCCTCACCTCCAAGGACGAGGAGATCGACGAGCTGTTCGGCCTCAAGATGGGCGCCGACGATTTCATCCGTAAGCCGTTCTCGCAGCGCCTGCTGGTCGAGCGGGTCAAGTCGGTGTTGCGCCGCGCGATCCCGAAGGATCCCACCGCGCCGGCGAAAGAAACCGACCTGAAGGCGCTCGAGCGCGGCCCGCTGCGCATGGATCCGGAGCGGCACACCTGCACCTGGAAGGGCGACGCGGTGACGCTCACCGTCACCGAATTCCTGATCCTGCAGGCGCTGGCGGCACGCTCCGGCGTGGTCAAGAGCCGCAATGCGCTGATGGACGCCGCTTACGACGATCAGGTTTATGTCGATGACCGCACCATCGACAGCCACATCAAGCGGCTGCGCAAGAAGTTCAAGGTCGTGGACGACGATTTCGACATGATCGAGACCCTTTACGGCGTCGGGTATCGCTTCAAGGAAGTCTGACGGGCCGTTTAACGGCTGCGCGCACATGCGCAAAGCGCGCTAGAATGTCGGGCGTGCCCACCAGGGGCAAACGATAGGCTGGCAGACGCGACCCATTGCTCGATAAAACCGCAACGAGCGTTACGGAATCCGCCGAGACACCCGGTCCCGACGAGCCGAAGAAGCGTGCGCCGCGCGCCGGAATCTTGGGCTTGCCGCAACGCGTGGCCGAGACTTACCGCGAGCGCGGCCTGCGCGGCCTCGCGCAGCTCTACTGGCAATTTCTGGTCGGCCGCAGCCTCACCCGGCGCATCGTCTTCCTCAACGTCGCGGGTCTACTCGCGCTCGTGATCGGCATTCTTTATCTCTCGCAATTCCGCGCCGGCCTGATCGACGCGCGGGTGCAGAGCCTCGTCGTGCAGGGCGAGATCATCGCCAGCGCTATCGCCGCATCCGCGACGGCGGACAGCGACGCCAGCACCTCCGACCCGGACCGCCTGCTCGAATTGCAGCCTGGCGAAAGCTACGGCCCCGGCGACGATGGGCTGACCGGCCTGGAGTTCTCGATCAATCCGGAGCGGATCGCGCCGGCGTTGCGCCGCCTGATCTCGCCGACCGGGACGCGGGCACGCATCTACGACCGCTACGGCTACATGATCCTCGACAGCCGCAACATCTACATTCCGGGCGAGGTGCTTCGCTTCGATCTCCCGCCGCCGGCGACCCAGCGGGTCGGATTCTTCATGCGGCAGTGGATCTCGGTGCGGAAGTGGCTCGCGAAAGGCGACCTGCCGCTGTACCGCGAACTCGGACCGGAGGCCGGCAAGGAATACCCCGAGGTCGCCGACGCACTGCTTGGCAACAAGGCCAGCATGGTGCGGATCAACGAGCGTGGCGAGGTGATCGTTTCGGTCGCGGTACCGGTGCAACGTTTCCGCGCCATTCGCGGCGCACTGTTGCTCTCGACCCAGGGCGGCGACATCGACCAGGCTGTGGAAGCCGAGCGGCTGCAAATCGTCAAGCTGTTCCTCATTCTCCTCGGCGTCATGGTGGTGTTGTCGTTGCTGCTGGCGCGCACGATTGCGGGTCCGGTGAAGCGGCTTGCGGAGAGCGCGGAGCATGTGCGCCATCGCATTCGCTCGCGGGTGGAGATTCCCGATCTGACGGCGCGGCGCGACGAGATCGGCCATCTGTCTGGCGCACTGCGCGACATGACCAGCGCGCTGTACCGTCGGATCGAGGCGATCGAAAGCTTCGCGGCCGACGTCGCGCACGAGTTGAAGAACCCGCTGACGTCGCTGCGCTCCGCAGTCGAGACCCTGCCATTGGCGAAGTCGGCGGACAGCCGGTCGCGCCTGCTGGCGGTGATCCAGCATGATGTGAAGCGGCTGGATCGTCTGATCTCCGACATTTCCGATGCCAGCCGGCTCGACGCCGAGTTGCAACGCAACGAACTGGAGTCGGTCGATCTGGTGAAGCTGCTCAACACCGTTGCCGGGATTCGCAATGAGGTGCGTCAGGCCGACGACGCCACCGTGTCGCTGACCTTCGAGGGCGGCGGCCCGCTCGCCTTCCTCGTGTCGGGACACGATTCGCGGCTAGGCCAGGTGTTCGACAACCTGATCGAGAATGCGCGTTCGTTCTCGCCGCCGGGCGGCACCGTCCGCGTCACCTGCCGGCGGCAGCGCAAAGAAGTGGAGATCGTCATCGACGACGACGGCCCGGGCATCCGGCCGGACGCATTCGAGCGCATCTTCGAGCGCTTTTACACCGACCGCCCGCACCAGGGCTTCGGGCAAAACTCGGGGCTCGGACTTTCGATCTCCAAGCAGATCATCGAGGCCCACGGCGGACGCATCTGGGCGGAGAACCGGACAGGTGTCGCCGCGGCAACTGACGAACCGCCGCCGGTGATCGGCGCGCGCTTCCTGGTGCGCCTGCCGGCGATGTGATGACAGCTCCCAGCATTCACGCATCCGCGGTGCTGATCGGTTCGCGCGCCGTCCTCATTCAAGGACCGTCGGGCTCAGGCAAGTCGCGGTTGGCGTTGGCGCTGATCGAGGCGGTGGACACCGGCGCGCTTCGATTCGCGCGCCTCGTTGGAGACGACCGCGTCCACATTGAAGCGGCGCATGGCCGGCTGTTGGTGCGGCCCGCGTCTGCGTTGGCGGGCCAGATCGAGGTCCGCGGCCTCGGCATCCGGCAACTGGATTACGAGGCGGTGGCGGCGGTCGGCCTGGTGGTGGATCTTGGTCTAACCGCATCCGAACGGCTGCCCGATCCAAAGCAAATGGATGCGGTACTGGCCGGGGTGCGGGTGCCGCGACTTCCCGTCGCAGCCGGGGCAGACGCCCTTTCCCTGCTGCTGGCCCGCCTCGGGACGAACCCGGCCCACACCTGACTTGCTCCCTGCATTGGCCCAGGTGACCCCTCAAAACCTGGAAACGCCGCCCTATATCAGGCGGACCGGACGATGGCCGGCTAGCCCAAATGGGCTTAGTTGCTGCGATGCAGCATCTCCTGTAAACCATCCCAAGGCCCTTGAACTGGGGCTAAGCATGGTCATTACTGTCGCCCTTTCGTGCGGCGCAACCGCGCCCGCCTGGTACTCCCGATGATCGGCCTAGTCCTTGTCACCCACGGGCGGCTCGCCGTCGAATTTCGCTCGGCCCTTGAGCACGTCGTGGGTCCGCAGCGTCAGATCGAAGCGGTGACCATCGGGCCCGACGACGACGTCGAGCAGCGCCGCAAGGACATCCTGGCCGCCGTGAAACGCGTCGACAGCGGCGATGGCGTCGCCATCCTCACCGACATGTTCGGCGGCACTCCGTCCAATCTCGCAATTTCCTGCATGGGCCAACCGAAGGTCGAAGTCCTCGCCGGCATCAACATGCCCATGCTGGTGAAGCTCGCCAAAGTCCGCGAAGACTGCCCGCTCGAGGAAGCGGTGGCGGCCGCTCAAGCCGCGGGCCGCAAATACGTCACCATCGCCAGCCGGGTGCTAGCCGGGAAATGAGCGACCGCGAGGACGACCCGCAAGAAGAGGGTTGGCCGAAGGAAGAAACCGCCTCGGCCGTTCTGGAAATCGTCAATAAGAAGGGCCTGCACGCGCGCGCGTCCGCGAAATTCGTGCAGACCACCGAGAAGTTCAACGCCACCGTGACGGTGACGCGTGCCGGCGAGACCGTCGGCGGCACGTCCATCATGGGCCTGATGATGCTGGCGGCGGCGACCGGCACGACAATCAAGGTCGAAGCGACCGGAAGCGAGGCGAGTGCCGCGATCTCCGCGTTGAGCAAACTGGTTCAAAGCGGCTTCGGCGAAGAGGACTAGCCGGGTTACCGGCCCATGTCGGACATAAAGATTTCTTTATATCGTCGTTGCGCGCTGGGTTTGGGACTGCTATAGGCAGCCGCGAAGGTGCCGGGGTCCCGCGCGCTGCACCCATTCCAACCAGCAAGGAACGTCATGGCCGTCGCGAAAGAGTATGCCGTCAAGGACATCGGGCTCGCCGAGTTCGGAAGGAAAGAGCTGTCGCTGGCTGAGACCGAAATGCCGGGTCTGATGGCGACCCGCGAGGAATTCGGGCCGAAGCAGCCGCTGAAGGGCGCCCGCATCGCCGGCTCGCTGCACATGACGATCCAGACCGGCGTGCTGATCGAGACGCTGACCGCGCTCGGCGCCGATGTTCGCTGGGTGTCATGCAACATCTATTCGACACAGGATCACGCAGCTGCTGCGATCGCGGCGGCCGGTGTGCCGGTGTTCGCCGTCAAGGGCGAGACGCTGCAGGATTACTGGGACTACACCGCCAAGCTGTTCGACTGGCACGGCGGCGGCTACCCCAACATGATCCTCGATGACGGCGGCGACGCAACCATGTACGTCCACCTCGGCGTGCGCGCCGAGAACGGCGACACCGCGTTCCTCGATAAGCCGGGCTCCGAAGAAGAGGAAGTCTTCTTTGCTCTGCTCAAGAAGCAGTTGAAGGACAAGCCGAAAGGCTACTTCGCCGAGATCGCCAAGAGCATCAAGGGCGTCTCGGAAGAAACCACCACCGGCGTGCATCGCCTCTACGACATGCAAAAAGCCGGCACGCTGCTGTGGCCCGCCATCAACGTCAACGACTCGGTCACCAAATCGAAGTTCGACAACCTCTACGGCTGCCGTGAATCGCTGGTGGACGGCATCCGCCGCGGCACCGACGTGATGATGTCCGGCAAGGTCGCGATGGTCGCGGGCTTCGGCGACGTCGGCAAGGGCTCGGCTGCGTCGCTACGCCAGGCCGGCTGCCGCGTGATGGTGTCCGAGATCGATCCGATCTGCGCGCTGCAGGCGGCGATGGAAGGCTACCAGGTCGTGACGATGGAAGATGCCGCGCCGCACGCCGATATCTTCGTCACCGCAACCGGCAACAAGGACATCATCACCATCGAGCACATGCGCGCGATGAAGGATCGCGCCATCGTCTGCAACATCGGCCACTTCGACAACGAGATCCAGATCGCGCATCTGAAGAACCTGAAGTGGGACAACATCAAGCCGCAGGTGGACGAGATCACGTTCCCGGACGGCAAGCGGATGATCCTGCTGTCGGAAGGCCGGCTGGTGAACCTCGGCAACGCGATGGGGCACCCCTCGTTCGTGATGTCGGCGTCGTTCACCAACCAGACGCTGGCGCAGATCGAGCTCTGGGCCAACAACAAGGACGGCAAGTACAAGAAGGAAGTCTACGTGCTGCCGAAGTCGCTCGACGAAAAGGTCGCCCGGCTGCACCTCGCCAAGATCGGCGTGAGGCTCACTGAACTGCGGCCCGACCAGGCGTCCTACATCGGCGTGAAGAAAGAAGGTCCGTTCAAGGCGGACCACTACCGGTATTGAACGAGTTTCGTTTCGACGTCGGTATGATGATACGACGGTAGTAGAGGAAAGCGTGTGGCAGCGACTATTCCGCTCGATCAACCCAATCGCGGATAAGATCGAGTCGTCCGATCGAGCGCCAGGCTGACCTAGCCTGCTCACGATGAATTTTGGCCTCATTAGGATCGCCGCAGATGAGTGCGCGATGCATCGCTTGCGAACCGGTAAGGGCGCGATCCTCAGAGTCGGCAATGCTGAAATAGAGGGTGAACCCGGCTTCGATATCTGCAAGTCCTTGCGCCTCATCGCCGGTCATTCGCCGTATTTGTCCCTGTCTTACCAAAGACTCGGCCTCACCCTGCACGTCTCCGATACTTCGATGGAGCACAAGCGCCTCCTCATAGAGCACACACGCCGTCTTATAGTCAGAGAGAGAGCGCGCGATATCCCCTAGATTCCCAATGCAAGATGCCTCGCCCATTACCGCGCCGATGCGACGATATAGCGCCAGTGCTTCTTCGTAGCGTGCACGCGCAGTCTCGTGATCGGAGCGCGCCTGCGCGACAGTCCCGAGGTGCCGAATAGAATTTGCCTCACCCAGCACGTCGCCGACACGCCGACAGAGCGCAAGCGCCTCCTCGAAACGTGCATGTGCCGCTTCATTGTCAGAGCGCTCCTGCGCGATCATCCCGAGACCCTGGATGCAATTCGCCTCACCCATCATGTCGCCGAGGCGCCGACAGAGTACAAGCGCCTCCTCGTAGCGCGCACTTGCCGTCTCATGATCGGACAGCGCCTGCGCGGTAGATCCGAGATTCTGGATACAGTTCGCCTCACCTTGCACGCTGCCAATGTGCCGATAGAGCGCCAGTGCTTCATCGTAACATGCACGCGCCGTTTCATAATCAGAACGCACACCCGCGATCCTACCGAGCCGGGAGATACAGGTAGCCGCCAGTCGAGAGGGTGGCTTCGGACGAAGCAGTCTCGCCGCACGATCTATACTCCCAACCGCACCTCGCCCGGAAAAAAGATGAAATTCTGTAAGGCCAACTAGAGCTCCTTCGAGATGCCGATGGCCCATATTGGTTGCAATCGCGAGTTCGCAGACAGTATCCAGATTGTCTGCTTCTGCCTCGACATCGTCTCGAAACTTCTCCCACTCCCGCCTTCCAATGGAATCTGCCCTAGCTGCGAGCGCCAAATAGCGGTCAACAATACGTTTCTTATCAACATCCAAGAGCAGCACATCGCTCTTCACGCACTCCCGCAACGGCGTTAGCATGCGCAGGCGAAGGTCGGGACGTCGCTCAACCAGCCGCAACTGGTGGAGGCAACCAACAGCCTCGTTGGCTCTCATTTTTGTCACGGCTGCGAGATCGCCGAGGAGTGACCGAACGTCCGCTTCTGCCAGTCCACCAGGCAAATAGGCCAGCAACGCCAAAAGGCGGCGCGCCAAAGGTATCGACTTCATACGGTTGCAGTTCAACGACAACGCGAGCGAGGCGCGAACGCTGGTGAGGCGACTTTCGTCTTCCCCCGGTCTGCGCAGGATTTCCGCATGAGCCTCGTCCCAACTCTCGCGCAAGCCATTCAGCGAAGGCAACCCGACGGCTTGGGCTGCGACGAGGCGTATCGAAAGCGCATGACCATCCAGGGCCTCCAACAGATGGGGCAAATTCGGATCGCCTTCGAACGAGGGGCCTGCTACCGCGAGGAAGGCTTGCCGCGCAGGTGCCGTGGCGAGTGCGGAAAGATTGTCTACAGAGACCGCACCAGAAATAGGGGGCGTAACGCCGCGAATGGTGACCGCGAGCGACAAGCCCTGTAGATGTGCGACAAGATTCAAGAGTCGCTCTGCCCCTAGGCGATCGGCATCGAATACAGTCTCGGCATTGTCGAGAATCGCAGCCAGCGGCTGATCTGCCGCGTTGGTCTCCAGGATACGCATCAGCGTTACGTCATCGCCGGTCGGCGGCAGGCCTAACGCCTCGACGAGTTTGGCTAGAATTGCGCGTGACTCTGTCGCAGTTTCTAGCGAGGCGAAGACACGGCGGCGGCCAAAACGCGTAACGATACGCGGATCGTAGAGCGCGGCCGTTGCAACCGCGGTCTTTCCCATACCAGGGCCGCCTGCCACTACCGCGACACTGCCCGCTAGAAGAGCAGCGACGATTGTTTCAATTTCGTCGTCCCTCCCAAAAACGACCGGCTTTGGTTCATGATCATCGATACATCGAATCGCGTTATCCAATTCGACGACTGTTGAGGACACTGCCGCCGACGAACTTCCGGGCATTTCCTCGACTGCAGGAGAAGCGGGGAAAGCTGGTGGTTGGGTACTGAGAGTTTCTCCGCCCGCAAATGATGATGGTTGCGCCATATGCGCGCTACCAGGAAAAGCTGGCTTCTCGCTTGGGCCATGCGGAGGCTCAAGAAACACTCGGAGCTGCCGCAACGCTTCAGCTTCATCCAGATCGACGAGAGATAGTCTCTTGAGAGGCGCTACGAACGCGGGCCACTCTTGGACTTTGCGTATTTCAATCGGCACCAAGAAACCTGTTCGACCACGAGGGTCTTGCCAATAGGCGGACCAGCGCTCGCTCTGCGAATATGCCGCCTTGCAGTAAGCGTCGGAAAAAATACCGATGAGTCGGTCGGCCTGCCTGAAGCGATCTTCCATCCATCCGGCGATATTTTCCCCCGCACCGACTTCCCAATCGTGAAGAAACGGTTCGTGGCCGGCTTCGCGCAACTGCCAGCCGATCCAGTGCGCCCATGCTCTGTCAGAGCTCGTGTAGCTGACAAAAGCCTTCAAAAAGAACACCCCTATCAAGCGTTGCAGGAATCATGCAGCACGCGCGGACGTTTGTCACCGTTCAAAGTGAGTACCAATGGTAAGTCGCTCGACGAAAAAGTCGCCCGGCTGCACCTCGCCAAGATCGGCGTGAGGTTGACCGAGTTGCGGCCTGACCAGGCGTCCTAAATCGGCGTGAAGAAGGAAGGCCCGTTCAAGGCGGACCACTACCGGTACTGATCGCACTGCAAAACAACGACGGCCCGTTGCCTTGCGGCAGCGGGCCGTTTTCTTTTGCCCAACTCGGCAAATTCGGGTTTGCGGCGCACTCGCCGCAGCCATATCGTGGCGCCAACAAGCAGGGCTGCACGGGTATGGCGGTCGCAACCAGAGTGCTCGACTGGATCGGGGCGATCGTCGCGCGCCAGCTTTCGAAGCCGACCAGCGGCTACGAGCCCTACGCTGCAGCGCGGCCTGAACTGCTGGCAATGACCATTCGCCCGGCCGACGTGCTGCTGGTCGAGGGCCAGCGATCCAAGGTCAACGCCGCGATCCGCTATCTCACTCAATCGACCTGGTCGCACGCCGCGATATACGTCGGGCTCGGCGCCAAGCTCGGAGAACGCGACGGCGAGCCGCTGGTTCTCGTCGAGGCCGAACTCGGCAACGGAGTGATCGCTTCACCGCTGTCGAAGTACGCCGACTACAACACCCGCATCTGCCGGCCGGCCGGGCTGACTCCTGAGGACCGCGCCAAGGTGATCCGGTACGTATCGGAGCGGATCGGCTACGCCTACGACTTGAAGAACATCATCGACCTGATGCGCTACTTCCTGCCGCAACCGCCGGTGCCGGCAAGCTGGCGGCGGCGCATGATCTCACTTGGCTCGGGCGAACCGACACGGGCGATCTGCTCCAGCCTGATCGCGCAGGCCTTCGAATCGGTCGGCTATCCGATCCTGCCGGAGGTGCACCGGGTCGACGACGAGAGCCGCCGTGAGATCATGCACATCCGCCACCATTCGCTCTACGCGCCCCGCGACTTCGACGTCTCGCCATTCTTCGCGATTGTCAAACCGACCATCGAGACCGGCTTCGACTACAAGCAGATGAACTGGGCCAGGGATAAAGCGGCCGAAATTGGCAGGTGATGCAATGCATGGGCGACACACTGGCTGTCATTCCGGACGCGAGCGCCCCGGAATGACGATGGCGATCCTTCTCGCGGCGATGCTGCTTGCTGCAGCACCCCAGGCGCAGGCACAACAGTCCGCCGCGGTGGCCGACTTCTACCGCGGCAAGACCGTCAACGTGCTGATCGGCGTCGGTGTCGGCGGCGAATACGACATCCAGGCCCGTATGGTGGCGCGGCATATCGGCAAGCACATTCCCGGTAACCCCAACGTCGTGCCGCAGAACATGACCGGCGCGGGCGGCTTGCGGATGATCAACTACCTCTACAACGTCGCGCCCAAGGACGGCACTTATATCGGCATGATCGCCAACGCTTTCCCCGCGATGCAGGCTGTCGGCATCGCGGGCGTGCAGTTCGATGCGGGCAAGATGCAATGGCTCGGCTCGATTGCACCGGCGGTCGAAACCATGGCGGTGTGGCACGCCACCGGCGTGAAAACGATCGACGACGCACGCAAACGCGAGGTCGTGGCCGGCGCCTCGGCGCGCGGCGCCATTACCTTCATCTATCCGCAGATGATGAACGACATCCTCGGGACCAAGTTCAAAATCGTCACCGGCTATCCCGGCGGCAATGAGATCAACCTCGCCATGGAGCGCGGCGAGGTCGAGGCGCGCAACAACACCTGGTCGAGCTGGAGGGCCACCAAGGCGGCCTGGCTCAAGGAGAACAAGATCACGGTGATCGCCCAGGCCGGACCGCGGGCGCCCGATCTCGACGCCCCTTCGATCGAAGACGCCGCCCGCAATCCGGAGGAGCGCCAACTCATCGAACTGGTCGTGTCCGGCACGCAACTGGGCCGGCCGCTCGCGACGAACGCCGCGCCGGCCGACCGCGTCGCGGCCTTGCGCGCGGCCTACGCGGCCACCATGAAGGACCCGGAATTCCTCGCCGAAGCGAAGTCGCTCAACTTCGAGGTCAATCCGGTGCTGGGCGAGCCGATGCAGCGCATCGTGGAGAAGGTGCTGGCCACGCCCAAGGAACTGGCGGCCCGCGGCAAGGCACTGATGGAATAGGACTTCGCGTCCCGGACGCGATCGCCCGGCCAGCCGGGGCACACCGTCCTTGCCGCAACGCAACAGCGGTGTTATCTGCGCCGCATGACGGCCTCTGCCATCGAAAACATCCGCAATTTCTCCATCGTCGCCCATATCGACCACGGCAAGTCGACGCTGGCCGATCGGCTGATCCAGCTCACCGGGGGGCTCGCCGAGCGCGACATGGTCGAGCAGGTGCTCGATTCCATGGACATCGAGCGCGAGCGCGGCATCACCATCAAGGCCCAGACGGTCCGGCTCAATTACAAGGCGCGCGACGGCAAGGACTACATCCTCAACCTGATGGACACGCCCGGGCACGTCGACTTCGCTTACGAGGTCAACCGCTCGCTCGCCGCCTGCGAGGGCTCGCTTCTGGTGGTGGACGCCAGCCAGGGCGTGGAGGCGCAGACGCTCGCCAACGTCTATCACGCGCTCGACGCCGGCCATGAGATCGTGCCGGTGCTCAACAAGGTCGATCTTCCGGCCGCCGAGCCCGACAAGGTGAGGCAGCAGATCGAGGACGTGATCGGGCTCGACGCCTCGAACGCAATCATGATCTCCGCCAAGACTGGCCTCGGCGTGCCCGAGGTTCTCGAAGCGATCGTGACGCGGCTGCCGCCCCCGAAGGGCGACCCCGAGGCCACTCTCAAAGCGCTACTGGTCGATAGCTGGTACGACGCCTACCTCGGCGTGGTGGTGCTGGTGCGCATCGTCGATGGCACCCTGAAGAAGGGCCAGCGCATCCGCATGATGGGGACCAATGCGTCCTACGAAGTTGACCGCACCGGCGTGTTCACCCCCAAGCTGACGCCCGTCGATGAGCTCGGCCCGGGAGAGATCGGCGCCATCACCGCCTCGATCAAAGAGGTCGCCGACACCCGCGTCGGCGACACCATCACCGACGACCGCAAGCCGGTAACCGAGATGCTGCCCGGCTTCCGGCCGGCCATCCCCGTGGTGTTCTGCGGCCTGTTCCCAGTCGATGCCGCGCAGTTCGAAGACCTGCGCGCCGCGATGGGCAAGCTGCGGCTCAACGACGCCAGCTTCAGCTACGAGATGGAGACCAGCGCGGCGCTCGGCTTCGGCTTCCGCTGCGGCTTCCTCGGGCTGCTGCAC
Source organism: Hyphomicrobiales bacterium (assembly GCA_021730985.1). Lineage (GTDB taxonomy): Bacteria > Pseudomonadota > Alphaproteobacteria > Rhizobiales > Xanthobacteraceae > Z2-YC6860. The sequence goes on from JAKFYI010000010.1 coordinate 21,352, forward strand.
CTCGAGATCATCCAGGAGCGGCTGGAGCGCGAGTTCAATCTCGACCTGATCGCGACCGCCCCGTCGGTCATCTACAAAATGAATCTTCGCAACGGCAAAGACATCGAAATTCACAATCCGGTCGACATGCCGGACGTGATGCAGATTCTGGAAATCCAGGAGCCGTGGATCGAAGCCACCATCCTGACGCCGGACGAGTATCTCGGCTCGGTGCTCAAGCTGTGCCAGGACCGCCGCGGCGTGCAGGTCGAACTGACCTACGTCGGCTCCCGCGCGATGGCAAAGTACAACCTCCCGCTCAACGAGGTGGTGTTCGACTTCTACGACCGCCTCAAGTCGGTGTCGAAGGGCTACGCATCGTTTGACTACCACCTCACCGACTACAAACCGGCCGACCTAGTGAAGATGTCTATCCTGGTCAACGAAGAGCCGGTCGATGCGCTCTCCATGCTGGTGCACAAGACACGCGCCGAGCAGCGCGGCCGCGCCATGGTGGAAAAGCTCAAGGAGTTGATCCCCTCGCACATGTTTCAGATCCCGATCCAGGCGGCGATCGGCGGCAAGATCATCGCCCGCGAGACGGTGCGCGCCTTCCGCAAGGACGTCACCGCGAAATGCTACGGCGGCGACATCACGCGCAAGCGCAAGCTTCTGGAGAAGCAGAAGAAGGGCAAGAAGCGCATGCGCCAGTTTGGCAAGGTGGACATCCCGCAGGAAGCGTTCATCGCCGCGCTGAAGGTGGATGTCTGACGACCCGTCCACACGCCGTTGCGACCTAGCCCCCGATAACCGCCACGCCCTGGATCTCGATCAGCATTCCCGGCCGCGCGAGGTGCGCGATCGTAATCAGCGCGCTGGCCGGAAAATTGCCGTCCGGAAAGAAGCCCGCGCGCATCTCCACGAACTTGTCGCCGTAGCGGGGGTCGGTGATGAACACTGTCATGGTCACCAGGTTGGCGAGGCTGCCGCCGGTGCGCTTCAGCGTCTTGTCGATGCCGCCGAACAACGCGCGGACCTGGGCTTCGAAATTGCCGGAGATGTCGTTGCCCTGCTCGTCCTTGGTCGCAGTCTGGCCGGCGAGCCAGACGGTCTTGCCGCCCTGCGTGATGACCGCAGGCGAAAACGCGCGCGACTTCTGAAACTCGGACTTCTCCAAATATTCGGCCATGGCCAACTCCTGTGAGGTTTGTCGGCGCACAGTCTAGCGGGCTTCACGCCGTCGCCACTGCCTGCAAATCGCCACCCATAAAAGCGTCCTTTTGCAGTTGCAACTTACTTGCAAGAGCAATACGCTGGCGGAACTTGGCGCTTTCAGGGGGTGGCAGATGCGTTTTGTGTTTCGCGTGCTGGCGGCGGCGATGGCGGGGGCGGCGCTCGGATCCGCCGCGGGATATGCGGCCGGCGATCTGTCGCGGCAACAGCCGATCGAGGTCACGGTCGATCTCGGCAAGCCCGGCCAACATGTGTTCGAGCCGAGCCAGATCAAGTTCGAGACCGGCAAGCTCTACAAGCTGATCCTGCGCAACTCGAGCAACGACCCGCACTACTTCACCTCGCACAACTTCTCGCAGATGGTGTGGACCCGGAAGGTCCAGGTGGTGCAGTCGCGCGACGGCAAACCGGTGACGCTCGCCGAATTCAAAGGCGCGATCCGCGAGGTCGAGGTCTATCCGGGGCACGCTGCGGAATGGTGGCTGGTGCCGATCGCGACCGGGCGCGTGACCGACCTGATGTGCGGCATCACCGACAAGAGCGGCAAGACGCACGCTCAACTCGGCATGGTGGGCGAAATCGTCATCGAGTGACGGTTGGCGGACTGCGCTAGGCGGGCGCGACCGCGCGCCGCGCCAGCGCCGCCTGCGATTCGGGGTGGGCTATTTGCACTTGCTCGCGCAGGTCTTGGCCCGATCACCACATTGGCTCTTGTTGTTGGTGCGCTTGAGGCAGGCAACTTCCTCGTCGTTGCACTTCTGCCGGCAGGCCTGAGCGGAAGCATCAGTGACCATCGAAACGGTCACAACAGGCACCAAGGCGAAGATCATCAGAGCAGCAAGAAAAGCGCGCATGAATTATTCTCCTCAAAAGAAACTGCTTCCCCAATCTTTTCCGCGTAGTCCGCGATTGTGGCATTTGCGGGTTCCGTCTGAACCGGCAGGCTACTGAGCGGCGGCGTAATTCGTGCTGTATGGCGGCGGTTGCGGTGCAACAGCCTGCCGCGCGGCCCGCGCGCGCTTGCGAACCGGCGCGATTGAAACAGTCTCGATAGGTTGAGACGCTGACGCCGCCTCCGGCTTCACAACCTGAGCAGCAGCCGCTTCCACCTTGACCGGCTCCGCCGCCTCTGCCGCCGTCACATCGCTCTTGGCCGGCGTCACCCGTGCCGCAACATGGGTGGTCTTGCTGATCACGATGGTGGTGTTGGCCTTCTCGCGGCCGACCAGCTCGAACAGCACCGCGGCGTCGCGCGGATGCAGCCGCACGCAACCCTTGGAGGCGCGGCGGCCAAGCTGCGATATCTTGTCGGTGCCGTGGATCGCATACGGGCCCTGGAAGAAGATCGAAAACGGCATCGGCGCCATATTGAACGTGCGCGAGAACCAATGGCGGTGCAGGCGTTCGGGGCGGAACGTGCCGTCAGGCGGTCCGCCGCCCGTGCCGGTCGAGACGGTCCAGTTGTGGGCTTCGGCGCCATCGACCAGCACCGACATGCTCTGCGTCGCCTTGTTGACGCTGATGACCACTTCGGCGGCGCGGGCGCTCTCGAAGCACGGCGGTGCCGCCATCAGGCACGCTGCGAAAATCAGACTTGCCGACATTCGACCGCGCATGAGGCCCGCCCTCTGTCTGAGCAAAGGATTCAGCGCGAGCCGCGGGCTGTAAAGCCCGCAGCCTGTTTATGACGTGCATAAGTCGCCCGGCTAGCGGTTGGCCATGCGCGGCATCGAGTCCGAGATGGCGATCGTGGTGGAGCGCATGCCGCGCTGCTTCACCAGGGCGAACAGCGTCGCCGCGTTCGCCGGATGCAGCCGGACGCAGCCCTTGGAGGCCGGACGGCCCAGCCGCGACAGTTGACTGGTGCCGTGGATGGCGAAGCCGTGGTGGAAGAAGATCGAGTTCGGCATCGGCGTCCAGTCGTAGGTGCGCGAGTGCCACATCTTTTCGAGGCGCTGCGGGCGGAACGTGCCGGAAGGCGGCCCACCGTTGAGGCCTGTCGAGACAGACCAATTGTAACGCGGACGGCCATCGACCATGACGGTCATGCGCTGCGCGGACTTGTTCACGGCGATGTAAATGTCGGCTTGGGCGCGATCGGTGGCGAAGCAAACCACCAGACAAACAAAGGCAAAAACGACCGCGGCCCGCAGGAAGGCGAGACGAAACATGAGACCCCCGGGCCCCGTTCACTCGCCGCATCTATAGTTAATTTGGCCCAAGACCGTGTATTTGTCAAAGGGTTAGCAGCCGTTGGCAAAACCCGCCGCGCGGCCCGCTCCTGCATTTCCGGATGGCTCGGATTAGGGTAGAAAAACCCATGCTCCGCCTGACGATTCAAGCGCTCGCCCTGCTGATCGCCGCCGGCACAGCCGCGGCGCAGGATCGCGGCACGGTCGATCCGAAGCCGCTGCCGCCGATCGAGAAACCCGACGACCCCAACGTCCCCGCCAAGGAGCTGTTCGGCCGCAAGCCGAAGCCCGCGCCGTTGGCCGCGCAAGCGATCGGCTACTATACCGCGGGGTGTCTCGCCGGCGGCGTTGCGCTGCCGATCAACGGCAAGACCTGGCAGGTGATGCGGCTGTCGCGCAACCGCAACTGGGGGCATCCGAACCTCATTCAATTCCTCGAACGATTTGCCGAGAAGGTGCCGAGCATCGGCTGGCCCGGCCTGATGGTCGGCGACCTGGCGCAGCCGCGCGGCGGCCCGATGCTGACCGGCCACTGGAGCCACCAAGTCGGACTTGATGCCGACATCTGGTTCTCGCCGATGCCGGACCGGGAGCTGACGCGCCAGGAGCGCGAAGAGATGTCCGCCACCAACATCGTGGCCGACAACTGGAAGGACGTGAATCCGAAAATCTGGTCGCCGGCGCACATCGCTCTGCTCAAGACCGCGGCGCAGGACACGGAGGTCGAGCGCGTGCTGGTCAACCCCGCGATCAAGAAGGCGCTGTGCCGCGATGTCACCGGCGACCGCTCGTGGCTGCACAAGGTCCGTCCGGTGTACGGGCACAATTATCATTTCCATATCCGCATCGGTTGCCCGGCGGGACAGGACGGCTGCAAGAAGCAGCCGGAGACACCGGCCGACGAGGGCTGCGGCGCGGATCTCGAAGCCTGGTTCAAGAAGGTGCTGAATCCCACTCCGGGCCCGGGCCGTCCGCCGCTCAAAATGTCGGCGCTGCCCGCCGCATGCCGCCAGGTTCTGCTGGCGGACTAGAACAGCTTCGCCAGCGCGCGCGCCAGCTGCCACGACGACAGGCTCAGGATCAGCAGGCCGACGCCGATCATCAGCACGCGCGCCGAGACGTACTTCACCACATAGCCGCCGAACGGCGCGGCGATCATGCCGCCGATCACCAGCGGCACCAGGTTCTGCAACGGCGACGCGCCAAGCTCGATGAAGAATGTGGTCGCGGCCGCGATGGTGACGAAAAACTCCGTGGCGTTGACCGAGCCCACCGTCTGGCGCGGCGCGTGACCGGAGCCGACCAGCGTCGTGGTCGCGACCGGACCCCAGCCGCCGCCGCCGCTGGCATCGAGGAAGCCCGCGACGAAGCCGACCGGCGCGGTCCAGCCGGCGGGCGCGTCGCGCGGCGTCGGAATCCGCGCCGCCTTGAGCAGGATGTAGACCGCCATGACGAACAGATAGCCGAACACAAACGGCCGCATCACGGAGGCATCGACGTTCGACAGCACCCAGGCGCCGAGCGCGGCCCCAACCACGCCGGCGATACCAAGCCGGATCACCAGCCGCCAATCCACGTTGCGGTGATAGACATGCGAGGCCGCCGATGCGCCGGTGGTGAACACCTCCGCGGTGTGAACCAGCGCGCTCGCCTGCGCGGGCGGCAGCCCGATCATCAGCATGGCCGAGGTGGACACGACGCCGAACGCCATGCCGAGGGCGCCATCCACCATTTGCGCCGCAAACCCGATGGCGATCAGCAGCCAGAATTCTTCGCTCATTGAGAACGCCCCTCAATTCGCATCGAATTGCAGACAAAAGGCCCCACGGGCGCGCTGCGGCGCGCCTGAAAGCGTCAACGGAAAGGGTGGCGATTTGGTTCCGCCGATTTTACAGCCAGAACAGCGCCTGAACCGCACCCAGCGGCAACGCGATGAAGAAGACGATGACGAACACCAGGATCGGATAGCCGGCCGACGGCCGCGTCTTCATCAGGATCGGCGCGCCGAGATAGAACAGGTAGAGGCCGTAGAGGCCGAGGATGAGAAGAAACGTAATCGGCGGCACGACCTGAAAAATCGCAGCGAGGCAATACGGCGTATTGGAATAGACCGACAGCTTCAGCGCACTGCCGAAGTCCCTTTGCCCGCCGAACCGCGGCGCCAGCCAGTCGAGCACCAGCGCCGCGATATAGACCACTGCGAGGATCAGGAAATAGCTGTACACCGCACAGAACACGCCGGCGGGCAGCGACAGCTTGATCAAGCCGTTCGGCATCTCCACGCCGATGAACGTCGTGCTGATGAAGCCCGTGATCGCAGGGATCAGCGCCAGCCAGCACAGATAATCAGCGTACAACGACTTGAGATCGGACGTCTCGCCGTCGATGACGCGCCATTCCTCGCGCGGACGCAGCAGGATGCCCTTCACGCGTTCGACGATGGTCATCGCGCGTCCTCCCGGACCATCGCGGCGCCCTTCTCCGCGATCATGATGGTTGGCGAATTGGTGTTGCCCGAGGTGATGGTCGGCATCACCGACGCATCGATCACGCGGATGCGCTCCAGGCCGAGCACGCGCAGCCGCTCGTCAACCACCGCCAGCGGATCGCTGGCGGTGCCCATCTTGGCGGTGCCGACCGGATGAAAAATCGTGGTGCCGATCTCGCCCGCCGCCTTCGCCAGCCCTTCCTCGTCGTTGTCCGCCACCCTGCCCGGCAGGAACTCCTCCGGCTTGAACGGCGCCAGCGCGCTCTGCCGCACAATGTTGCGCGTCACGCGGATCGAATCGGCGGCGACGCGGCGATCCTCGTCGGTCGAAAGATAGTTCGGCTGGATCATCGGCTTGTCGGCCGGGTCGGCCGAGCGCAGCCGCACGAAGCCGCGGCTGGTCGGATGCAGGTTGGCGACGCTCGCGGTGAAGGCGGGGAACGTGTGCAGCGGCTCGCCGAACCGGTCGAGCGACAGCGGCTGCACATGATACTGGATGTTGGCGCGCTCGCGCATTGGGTCGGACCTCGTGACGATGCCGAGCTGCGACGGCGCCATCGTCAAGGGCCCGCGCCGGAACAGCGCGTAGTTCAACATCATCTGCGCGAAGCCGATATGCGAGTGATAGTCCTCGTTGAGCGTCTTTGCGCCGGTCACCTTGTAGATCATGCGAAGCTGCAGATGGTCCTGCAGGTTCATGCCGACGCCCGGCTTGTCGAGCACGACGGGGATGCCGTGCTCCTGCAGGTGCGCCGCGGGGCCGACGCCGGACAATTGCAAAATCTGGATCGAGCCGATCGAGCCCGCCGCGAGGATCACCTCGCCGCGGCAGCGCGCCAGTTTGCTTTCGCCGTTCTGCTTGAAGCGCACGCCGTTGGCGCGCTTGCCGTCGAAGGTCACACCCTCGGCCAGGCAGCCGGTCTCCAGCCGCAGGTTCGAGCGGTTCAGCACCGGCTTGAGGAAGCCCCGCGCCGCCGACCAGCGCCGGCCGCGCTTCTGGTTGACGTGGTAGGCGCAGGAGCCCTCGTTGTCGCCGGTGTTGAAGTCGCCGATCTTCTTGATGCCGGCCTGTTCGGCGGCGGTGCGGAATGCATCGAGCAGATCCCAGCGCACGCGCGGATGCTCGATCCGCCATTCGCCGCCGACCGCATGATGGTCGCCGGCGCCGAGAAAATTGTTCTCGTGCTGCTTGAAGAACGGCAGCACGTCGTCCCAGCCCCAGCCGGCGAGGCCGAGCTGGCGCCAGTGATCGTAGTCGCCGGATTGGCCGCGCATGTAGATCATGGCGTTGATCGACGACGAGCCGCCGATCACCTTGCCTCGCGGGTAATTCAGCGCGCGGCCGTTGAGGCCCGGCACGGCTTCGGTCTTGAACATCCAGTCGGAGCGCGGATTGCCGATCGCGAACAGATAGCCGACCGGGATGTGATACCAGATCCAGTTGTCGCGCCCGCCCGCCTCGAGCATCAGCACGCGATGACGCGGATCGGCGGACAGCCGGTTCGCCAGCACGCAGCCGGCCGAGCCCGCGCCGACGATGATGGTGTCGTATTCGCCTTCGATAGTGTTCGGCTCGGCCATTTCAATCTCCGTGTTCGCAGTGTGCGGGGCTGCGTTGCGGCTGGCAATTAGCCAACGCTTCGCCCGCCGGATTTTCGACAGGCATCCGGCCGCCTGCATTCGCTCCCCCTGTAAAGTGAGCGCACGCCTCTCGGCGCTCCGCGCAGACAAGTCTACGCAGCCTGCGCTTCGCTAGACTGCTATGGGCGATTTTTGGCGCTCGGGACCGTAACTTTCAGGACCGGATGGGTGGGTCTTCCACCTCAGGATCGGCCTGGCTTTCGCCTGCTTTTCTCCGGTCTTGCTTCTATCCCCGGCGTGGCGGTTGAGCGCCCATGACGAACAGGATCACGAGAAGCGCGGCACGGTCATCGTGCCCGAGTCGTGGTAAAGTCGCCTCGTTCGCAGGAGGAAATCGCATGAAGTTCACGGCTGTAGCCTTGATGGCGGCGATGCTGTCGGAACCTGCCGTCGCACAACATCGGCATCATCAGGCGCCCTATTCCGGGCTGGAACAGCGCGACATCAAGGCGCTGAGCGAGCAGCAAATTGCCGACCTCAAGGCGGGACGCGGTATGGGACTGGCGCTCGCGGCCGAACTCAACGGATATCCCGGGCCGCTTCACGTCATCGAATTGGCCGAGCAACTGCAACTGGATGCCGCTCAGCGCCGGCAGGTGCAGCAGCTTTTCGACAACATGAAATCGGAGGCAATGGCCGTGGGCGAGCGGCTGATCACACAGGAAGCCGTGCTCGACCGCGCATTCTCCGAGCAAAAGATTTCGCCCGCGGCCCTCGTCGCCTTGACCACGCAGATCGCTCAGACTCAAGGCGAGCTTCGCGCGGTGCATCTCAAATATCATCTCGTCGTTGCCGATCTGCTGACCGCACATCAAAGACATCGTTACGCGCAGTTGCGGGGCTATCGATAGAGTTACGCTGCGATGCCCAGCCTGAGCGTGCGGATCGATCTCGACGGCGGCAAGCGGATCGGGCCGGGCAAGATTGCCTTGCTCAAAGCCGTCGATGAAACCGGCTCGATCTCGGCGGCAGGCCGTTCGCTGGGCATGTCCTACCGGCGCGCCTGGCGGCTGATCGAGGAACTCAACGGCTGCTTTCGCACGCCGCTGGTCGCGGCGCAGACCGGCGGCAAGAGCGGCGGAGGGGCCGGACTGACCGCGCTCGGCAAGTCGGTGATCGCGCACTACATCGCGATCGACCACAAGGCGCACAAGGCCGCGGCGCGGCACCTCAAAGCGCTGCGGGCCACCATGCGGGACCGCTGAAACGGCTTGTCCTCGCGGCCGGTTGGTTGCTAGGTTCGCTCCACGACCGCGGCGCGCTGTGCGTGCGCCGACGCTGCCCGGAACGGCGATTCCGGCTGGTCGCTCCACCCCTTCGACATCCAATGCGGGCGCATCGCGCCCAGGGAGCGCCGTCATGTTGATACGTGCCTTGGCCGCAATTTTTCTCGCAATCACCACCGCGCATCCGGCCAGCGCGCAGGAAAAATCGATCACCGCGTTCGTCGCCGCCTCGATGACGAACATGACGAACGACCTCAACGCCATCTACACCCGCAACACCGGCGTCAAAGTCACGCCGAGCTACGCAGCGTCGTCGGCGCTGGCGAAGCAGATCGAGACCGGCGCGCCGGCCGACGTGTTCATCTCCGCCGACATTCCGTGGATGGACTACCTGCAGGAGCGCAAGCTCATCAAGAACAACACGCGGTTCGATCTGGCCGGCAACCGGCTGGTGCTGATCGCGCCGAAGGATTCCAAGCTGACCGAGCAGAAGATCGGCAAGGGCTTCGATCTCGCCAAGCTTGCCGGCGACGGCCGCATCGCCACCGGCGACGTGAAGTCCGTGCCGGTCGGCCGCTACGCCAAGGCCGCGCTGGAGAAGCTCGGCGCCTGGAAGGCCGCCGAGGGCAAATTCGCGATGACCGACAACGTGCGCGCCGCGCTGGTGCTGGTGTCGCGCGGCGAGGCGGTACTCGGCATCGTGTACGAGACCGACGCCGCGGTGGAACCCGGCGTGAAGATCGTCGGGCGTTTTCCCGCCGACTCGCATCCGCCGATCGTCTATCCGGTCGCGCTGACGGCGACTGCGAGGCCCGACGCCGATGCGTATCTGAAGCTGCTGCGCTCGGCGACCGCGCAAGTGGTGCTGGAGCGATACGGGTTCACGTATCTGCCGAAGCCGGGACCGTGAGGTTGAACATCACCACTACCCTCGTGTCCCGGGCGAGCGAAGCGAGACCCGGGACCCCGGTTGAAAAAGCAAGCTGGGTCCCGGGTCTGCGTTACGGCACTTCGTGCCGCAACGCGCCCGGGACACGAGGGCGGAATGTTTAACCTCACCCCCGAGGAATGGACCGCGGTCCACCTTTCGCTGCGCATCGCGCTGGTGGCGACCGTATGTGCGCTGCCGTTCGGCATCGCGGTAGCGTGGCTGCTGGCGCGCAAGGACTTCTGGGGCAAGTCGCTGCTCGACGGCATCGTCCACCTTCCGCTGGTGCTGCCGCCTGTCGTCACCGGCTACCTGCTGCTGATCTGGTTCGGGCGGCGCGGGCCGATCGGCAGCTTCCTCGATCAGACCTTCGGCATCGTGTTCTCGTTCCGCTGGACCGGCGCCGCGCTGGCCTGCGGCGTGATGGCGTTTCCGCTGCTGGTGCGCGCCATCCGCCTGTCGTTCGAAGCGATCGACCGGCGGCTGGAGGACGCGGCGTCGACGCTCGGCGCCGGCGGCTTCTGGGTGTTCCTCACCGTCACTCTTCCTCTTGCACTTCCCGGCATCATCGCCGGCATGGTGCTGTGCTTCGCCAAGGCGCTCGGCGAGTTCGGCGCCACCATCACCTTCGTCTCGAACATCCCGGGCGAAACGCAGACCATCTCGGCCGCGATCTACACGCTGACGCAGGTGCCGGGCGGCGACGCCGCCGCGATGCGCCTCGTCATCATTTCGGTGATCATCGCGCTCGCCGCGCTGGTTGCGTCGGAGTGGTTCGCCCGCCGCGCCGGCATGCGATACCACGGGGATTGAGCGCATGAGCACGCAGAGCACGCTCGCGGTCGATGTCGAGAAGCGGCTCGGCGAATTCAACCTCGCCGTCAAATTCGAAAGCACCGGCAACATCACCGCGTTGTTCGGCGCGTCAGGCTCCGGCAAGACCTCGATCGTCAACATGATCGCCGGACTGGTCACGCCGGACCGCGGACGCATCGCGCTCGGCGACACCGTGCTGTTCGACAACGCCGCGCGCGTCAACGTGCCGGCGCACAAGCGCCGCATCGGCTACGTGTTCCAGGAGGGCCGGCTGTTCCCTCATCTCACCGTGGCGCAGAATCTCGACTACGGCCGCTGGATGAGCGGCGTGACGGCCGATCCCACCGAGCGCGAGCGCATCGTGGCGCTGCTCAATGTCGGGCACTTGATGACGCGGCGGCCCGGCAAGCTGTCCGGCGGCGAGCGCCAGCGTGTCGCGTTCGGCCGCGCGCTGCTGACCAAGCCGCGGCTGCTGCTGCTCGACGAGCCGCTGGCCTCGCTCGACCGCGCCCGCAAGCTAGAGATCCTGCCGTATCTCGCCAGGCTGCGCGACGAGGCGAAGGTGCCGATGATCTACGTCAGCCATCAGGCCGGCGAGATCGTGAAGCTCGCCTCGCAGGTGGTGCGGATCGAGGACGGTGGCGTGCTGGCCTCGGGCGGATTGGAATTGCTGGATGAGGAGCGGGCGACGTAGCGCGCCTCTCGCCCAACACGCGATGTCATGCCCGCGAAAGCGGGCATCCAGTAATCACAGACGCTCGTTCGGAGCATGACGGTGCTCAATCCTGCCGGCGCCGGGTACTGGATCGTCCGCTTTCGCGGACGATGACACCGGAGTTTACAGCGGCGCTGTCGAGTGGGTGGCAACGACACTGCGTGCTACTGTTGTCCCATGTTCCCGCCCTCCCGCATCGTCTGCCTCACCGAGGAAACCGTCGAGACGCTCTATTTGCTCGGCGAGGACCACCGCATCGTCGGCGTGTCGGGCTACGCGGTGCGGCCGCCGCAGGTGCGCCGCGAGAAGCCGCGGGTGGCGGCGTTCATCTCCGCCGACGTGCCGAAGATCCTGGCGCTCAAGCCCGATCTGGTTCTGACGTTCTCCGACCTGCAGGCCGATATCGTCGCCGAACTGGTGCGCGCGGGCGTCGCGGTGCATGCCTTCAACCAGCGCAGCATCGCCGGCATCCTCGACATGATCCGCACGCTCGGCGCGCTGGTCGGCGCGGCCGACAGGGCTGAGACGCTGGCAGCTTCGTATGAAGCCAAGCTCGCGGAGAAGCGGCAGCGCGCCGCAGCGCTGCCCAGCAGGCCGCGCGTCTATTTCGAGGAATGGGACGATCCGATCATCACCGGCATCGGCTGGGTGTCGGAGCTGATCGAAGTTGCGGGCGGCATCGACACGTTCCATCACCTGTCCGGCCACAAGAGCGCGAAAGACCGCATCATCGGCCCCGATGCCGTGATCGCGGCGCGGCCCGACATCATCGTCGGCTCGTGGTGCGGCAAGAAGTTCGTGCCGTCGAAGGTCGCGGCGCGTCCGGGCTTCGACGCCATCCCCGCAGTGCGCGGCGGCTTCCTGCGCGAGATCAAGTCCACCATCATCCTGCAGCCGGGACCGGCGGCGTTGACCGATGGGCTGGCGGCGATGGAAGCGATCGTTGCGGAGTGGCTGGACGCTCAGCGCGGCAGCTTCGCCATCACCTCGGCCAGATAATCGAACGCCGGGATCAGGCCCGGCCCCGCGCAGAGCGTGAAGCGGGCCGGCAGCACGATGCGCCGCTGCGGCGGATACATCGCCCGCAGCGCCGGATGCGTGACGTAGAGCGCGCCCTGCCCGTTCGGCTCCTCGATCAGGCTCGACATGACCAGATAGTCCGGCCTGAGATCGATCAGCTTCTCCAGCGGCACGTAGCCGCCATAGCCGCGCGGCGCGCCGGCGGGCGGCGTCAGTCCGGCTTCGGCCATCAGCGCGGAGGCAAGGCTTTCCGGCCCCACCGTGTAGCCGTTGTTGCCGATCAGCAGCGCGCTGGTGGAGGCGGGCCGCGGCGCCGCCTTCAGGCGCTGCTGGGCTGCATCGATGCCGGCGATCAGCGCCTCGCCGCGCGCCGGCTGACCGATCAGCGCCGCGATCTCGCGGATTTGCGCGCGCGCGCCTTCGAGATTGGCGGCAACGTCCATGCGGACCACGCGGAAGCCAAGGCTGCGCAGCAGCCGCTGCGTCAGCGGCCGATCCCAGGTGCCGACCAGCACGAGATCGGGCTTGTACGGCACCAGCGCCTCCGCCTGCAGCCGCAATTTCGGAAATTTCTTCACCTGTTCGGCGACGGTGGAGTTGTTGGGATCGAAGGCGTAGGGCGACAGCCCCACCACCTGCTCCGGATCGGCCAGCACGGCGACGAGCTGATCGGCGCACAGGTTGAACGATGCGATCCGGCGCGGCGTTTCGGCGTGGGCGGGAGCGGCGATGCCCATCATTGCCGCCACACACACCGTTGTCATCGTCCGCGAAAGCGGACGATCCAGTAACCACCGGACGATGCTGTATCCGAGAGCCGATTCCATCGCCACGCCTATGGTTACTGGATGCCCGCTTTCGCGGGCATGACACCACCGGTGCGGTTGGAGTGTCCGGAACAACCCTGTAGGAAAGCGCCTGGGAAACGCAACCATGAATTCCAACGCCCGCACCGGATCGGACCTGCGCCTCGTGGCAGCGCTCGCCGCGATCGTCGTGGCGCTCGCCGTGGTGTCGCTGATGAGCGGGGCGGCGAACCTCACGCCGCGCCAGGCGCTGGCCGGCCTGTTCAACGGTCAGGGCGCCGAGGGCATCATCGTCCGCGAAATCCGGCTGCCGCGCACCCTGCTCGCGGTGCTGATCGGCGCGACGTTCGGCCTCGCAGGCGCAGCGCTCCAGGGCCTGCTGCGCAATCCGCTGGCGGAGCCCGCCCTGTTCGGCGCGCCGCAGGCGGCCTCGGTTGGAGCCGCGGGCATGATCGCCTACGGGCTCGCGGGAGCCACGTCGTTCGCCGTGCCGCTCGCAGGAATCGCGGGCGCGCTGCTCTCGGTCGGCGGCCTGGTCGCGATCGCCGGACGGCGGGCGAGCCTGACCGTCACGCTGCTCGCGGGGCTCGCGTTCGCGAGCTTCGCCGGTGCGGGCACCGCGCTGATCCTCAACCTCGCGCCGACGCCCTACGCGGCGCTGGAGATCGCGTTCTGGCTGCTCGGCTCGCTGGAGGACCGCAGCTTCGATCATCTGATGATCGCGGTGCCATTCTTCATCGCGAGCTGGATTTTGCTCGGCCTCAACGCGCGGTCCTACCGCGCGCTGACGCTGGGCGAGGACGCCGCCGCCTCGCTCGGCGTCGATCTCAACCGCATCCGCATGATGGTGGTGATCGGCGTGGCGCTCGGCGTCGGCGCGGCAGTCGCGGTCGCTGGCTCGATCGGCTTCATCGGACTTGTTGCCCCCCACCTGGTCAGACGATGGGTCGGCTCCGATCCGGCGCGGGTCTGCCTGCCCGCCGCATTGATGGGGGCTGCGCTGCTGACCGCAGCCGACATCGCGGTGCGGCTCATTCCCGCCAATCCGAACGCCACCTCCATCGAACTGAAGCTCGGCGTCGTCACCGCGCTGATCGGCGTGCCGTTTTTTCTGGCGATGATCTTCCGCGAGCGCCGCCTGCTGGAAGGATCGGCGTCGTGAGCGCAACCGCTGGCAACGCGATCCTGCAGGCGACCGGCGTCAGCGTCCGGCTCGGCGGCAGGCCGATCGTTTCCGATGCCTGCCTCGCGCTGCGCGTCAATGAACTGACCGCGCTGGTCGGACCGAACGGTGCCGGCAAAACCACGCTGGTGCGCGCGCTGGCCGGTCTGCTGCCGTCGGAAGGCCGCATCGTCATCGGCGGCCGCGACCTGGCGTCGTTGCCGCCGCGCGAGCGCGCACAACGCATTGCCTACCTGCCGCAAGGCAACGTGTTTCACTGGCCGCTTCCGGTCGCCGACGTGGTCGCGCTCGGCCGCCATCCGCACGCCGATCCGTTTTCGCGGGTGTCCGGCGACGACCGCGCCGCGGTGGCGCGCGCATTGGCGCTCACCGGTACGGAAGGCTTCGCGGATCGCCCGGTGACCACCTTGTCCGGCGGCGAGCGGGCACGCGTGGCGCTCGCCCGCGCATTGGCGACGCAGGCTCCAGTGCTGCTCGCCGACGAGCCGACGGTTTCGCTCGACCCCCGCCATCAACTCGTGGTGATGGGCCTGCTGCGCGACGCCGCGCGGGCGGGCGGCGCGGTGTTCGCCGTGGTGCACGACCTCACGCTGGCGGCCCGCTTCGCCGACCGCGTGGTGGTGATGGACCAGGGCCGCATCGTCGCGGACGCGACGCCTGCGGAAGCGCTCTCGACGGAGCGGATCGCGGCGGTGTTCGGGGTGGAGACGATGGCGGTCAGTATCGGCGGCGTGAGCGTGCCGGTCGCGTGGCGGGAGATTTAGCGGCGTGGTTCGCTCTCGTGTCCCGGCCAAGCGAGTGTAACGAGCGCGAGCCGGGACCCCGGTTCGCATCACAAAGAAGAAACCGGGGTCCCGGGTCTCGCTTCGCTCGCCCGGGACACGAGAATTTCCTAGCCCTGCGCCGCTTTCAAATAACTGTCGTCGATATAGGCCGCCGGATCGTCGGGCGCGTCGCGCCGCAGCAATCCGGTCTGCTTCAGCGTGGCGATGACCTGCGAAAGCCCCTTCAGGTTGACCGAGGCATCGCGCGTCAGCGCATCGCTGCGCGTGAAAAAATCCCACGCCCGCTCGGCATGCGGCAACGGCGCCGGCAGCTCGCGCGCCGCGATCTCGGATGCCGCGGCGCGATTCGCGTAGAGCCACTCGGTGCCGCGAAGCATCGCGCGCAGGAACCGCACCAGCACGTCGCGGTTGGCTTCCGCCCATTGGCCGTTCACGTTGACCGAGACGAACTGCCAGTCCGGCACGTAGTCGATGACGTCGCCAAGGTTGTTCATGCCGGCTTCTTCGGCGACGTAATTCCACGGCACCGACTGCAACCCGGCGTCGATCTCGCCCGCCAGCAACGCCTTGTGACGCGGCGGCACGCCGCCGGTGTGCTTGACCTGGTAGTCGCCCGGATAGTTCAGCCCGTGCGCCGCCAGCATCGCCTTGGCGTGGAAGAACGTGCCTTCCTTCTCGGTGAAAATTCCGATGATGCGGCCGCGCAGATCGTCGATGCGCTTGAACGGCGCGCGCGCGATCAGCGAATGCACCAGCTTGCCGGCGTTTCCGGCCACGATCTTGAGCGGGCCGCCCTCGGCCTGGTTCTGGATCGCAAGTTCGGGCGAACCGATGAAAACCTGGAACCGGCCGTCGAGCAGCGGCGGCACCTGCGACTCATTGCCATGGATGGTTCCCTCGACCGCGAGGTCTTCGGCGGCGAAGAAGCCGTGCTGCTGCGCCGCCCACAGCGGCATGTTGAAATACGTGCGCGAGACCAGGCCGGCGGCAATCCTGTCGGGCATTTCATACTCCACGATCGATCCGCGACCCATCATCCTGAGGCGCTCGCGCCGCCCGTGTCCCGGGCGACTGAGCGAAGCGAAGAAGACCCGGGACCCCGGTTTACTTGCCTAGCAGAAGGAAACCGGGGTCCCGGCTCGCGCTCGCTACCGCTCGCTTGGCCGGGACACGAGATGGCAAGCTGATGGCGAATTTGCACGGCGTTCACCGATTAGACAATATGAGGGCAGGCAAGGAAACCGCATGACAATTTGCTCCGTATTGCAACGCTGCGCGCTCTTCACGGTGGCTGCGCTGGCCACGGGATCGGCCTCGAGCGCATCGGCCCAATCCCCGGTCACCGTGGTGGTAACGGTGGCGGCGGGCGGCTCGTCCGACATCGGGATGCGCACCATCGCGAACAAGGTCGAGCAGATCGGCGGCCCGAAAATCATCGTCGAGAACCGGCCGGGCGGCGGCGGCGTGACGGCAACGCTCGGCGTCCGGGATGCGGCTCCGGACGGGCGGACGTTGCTGCTCTCCGCCTACGCCACCTTCGTCGTCAACCCGGCCATGCCGGGCGGCGCACCTTACGATCCAGTCGCCGACTTCCAGCAGATCACGACGCTGTTCTCGTTTCCGGTGATGCTGGCGGTGAACGCGTCGGTCGAGGCGAAGTCGGTGCCGGAGCTGATCGCGCTGGCAAAGCGCAAGCCCGGCGGCCTCTCTTACGCGTCGCAGGGCGTCGGCACCGCGGGCCATCTGCTCGGCGAGCTGTTCGCCAAAAGCATCGGCGTGCCGCTGCTGCATGTGCCGTACCGCGGGGCGGCTCCGGCGATGGTCGATCTGGTGGCGGGCCGGGTGGACATGATGTTTGTCGGCGTGCTGCCGAGCAAAGCGCACCTCGCCTCCGGCTCGTTGCGGGTTCTGGCGGTGACATCCAGCACGCGGATGCCGGAGGTGCCGGAGGCGCCAACCATGGCCGAGATCGGCCATCCCGATGTGAGTTCGGATTTCGTCTGGTTCGGGCTGGCGGCGCCGGCCAAGACCCCGGAGCCGGTGATCAAGAGCCTGCACGAGGTGTTCGCCAAGGCCATCGCGTCGCCGGACGTGCGCGACAAGCTGGCCGGGCAAGGCATCCACGTCGGCGCCAGCACGCCGGCAGAGCTCGCGGCGCGGATCAAGTCCGACACCGCGAAATTCGCGCCGCTGATCAAGTCCTCGGGCGCCGCGAAATAATGGTCCGCAGCCGCATCCGGCTCAGCCGCGCGATCGCAAGCGCGCGGCCGACCGCCGTCTTCGGCCGCACCGGATCGGGATCGGCCAGTTGCAGACCGACCATGGTGACGCTGCCCTCGACCACGGTGTGGGCCACCAATGCCACCGGCCCGACCGGGATGACGTCGCCGGTGCGCGGCGTGCGGCGCAGCCGCTTGACGAAGAATTCCGCCAGCGTGGCCTCGGCTTCGGCAGGGTCGGCGGTGACGCCGTAAATTTCCGCGAGCGCACTGAGCGTGGCGTCACCCGGCACGAAGAAATCCTCGACCACCATCGGCGCCTGAGAATCCTCGACAAAGAAGCGGTCGAGCGCCGGCGCGCGATCGGGCGGCGCGAGGAAATAGACGTAGTCGCCTTCCCGCACCTCGCCCGCCTCCTCGGGCGTCAGCACGCGGTCGTCGCGCACCACCAGCGTGAGCTTGGCCCATGACGGCCGGATGCCGCGCCGCACGTAGGGACTGCCACCGACCACGGGATAGCCGACCAGCTCCTGCGCGAGTTGTCCGGGCAGATCGAGCTCGGTGCGGTGCGCGGACACGTCCGCCCGCGGCAGCGCGACATGCAGCCAGTGCGCCGCCGAGGCGATGGTCCAGCCCTGCACCAGCAGCGAGACCAGCACCACCACGAAGCCGACGTCGAAGAAGATGTGAGATTTGGGCAGCCCGACCAGCACCGGGATCGACGCGATGAAGATGCCCACCGCGCCGCGCAAGCCGACCCACGAGATGAACAGCTTCTCGCGCGTGGTGAACGGAAATGGCCAGAGAGTCAGGAACACCGCGGCTGGGCGGGCGATGAACATCAGTGTGAACGCGATGGCGAGCGCCGGCAGCACGGTCTCCGGCAGCCGGCTCGGCCAGGCGAGAAGCCCGAGGATCACGAACATGCCGATCTGCGCCAGCCAGGTCACGGCGTCGAGGAACGTGATGAGGGTGTTGTGGGCGCGGGTTGAGCTGTTGCCGACCACGAGACCGGCGATATAGACGGCGAGAAAGCCGGAGCCGTGAACCGACTGGGCGATGGCGAAAATGACCACCGCCGCGGTCGCCACGAACGGCGCGTGCAGACCCTGCGGCAATTCGAGCCGGTTCAGCACCATGACCACGACCCGGCCGCCGAAATAGCCGATCAGGCCGCCCAGCACGATTTCGCGGGCCAGCAGCATGACAATGCTGCTCCACGTCCTGTTGCCCAGCAGCAGGTACTCAACCAGCACGATGGTGAGGAAGATCGCGGCCGGGTCATTGAGCCCGGACTCGACCTCAAGCGTGGCGTTGACGCGCGGCCGCAGCCGCAGGCCCTTGGCGTGCAGCAGGAAGAACACGGCGGCGGCGTCGGTCGATGCCACCACAGCGCCGCACAGCAGGCCTTCCGGCCAGCTCATTCCGAGGGTGAATACGGCCGCAGGCGCCGTAACCGCCGCGGTGACGATCACGCCCGCGGTGGACAACAGGCCGGCGGGCGCCATCACGCTGCGGAAGGTCTGGAACCGGGTCCGCAGCCCGCCATCGAACAGGATCAGGCCGAGTGCGACCGAACCCACGATGTAGGCGGTCGCCACGTCATTGAAGACGATGCCGCCCGGGCCGGATTCGCCGGCCAGCATGCCGACCACCAGGAACGCCAGCAGCAAGGGCGCGCCGAAGCGCAGCGCCACCAGGCTCGAGAGGATGCCAAACAGCACCAGCAGCGAGCCGAGCAGAACGGAAATGCCGACTGCGTCGAGAGCATCCATTAGCGATCCCTGCCCCTTCCCTATTGGCAGAGCGGCACGACGGCAACGACAAATCGTGAGCAGACGAAAAAATCCGGACGCGGCAAGCGAACCGCGCCGATCGCGGTAGCGGTGCTACGCCACCGCGGACGCCGGGACGCCGGCGATCATCGCCTTGGCGATCTCGTGCTCCGCCATGATCACCAGGGTGGCGCCGTGCTTGTAGAGGTGCTCGACCTCGGCGTCGGAATGGGCGCGGGCCACGATCTTCAGCGTCGGATTGAGCGCCCGGCCCTGTTGCACCACCTGACCGCCCTCGAATGCGTCGGGGATTGCGACCAGAAGGCAGCGCGCGGCGGGAAGATTGGCCGCCTGGATGACCTCGGGCGCGGCGGCATTGCCGGCGATGGCCTCGATGCCCTTGTCCCGCGCCTTGACGACATTGTTCGTGGCGTCGTCGATCACGAGCAACGGCGCCCCGGCCTTACTCAGCTCCGCGCTGATGAAGCTGCCGACCCGGCCGTGACCCACCAGCACGACGTGGCCGGTCAGTCCGGTGGCGCGCAGCGGCTCGCGGGCGCCATCCTCCTCGTCCCGCGCCGCGGCGCCGGCGGGCTTGGCCGCATCCTTGGCCATGATCCGGTCCAGCACGGCGAACAAGACCGGATTGAGCATGATCGACAGGATGGCGCCGGCCAGGATCAGGTCGCGGCCGCGCTCCGGCAGCAGCGTGAGCGAGACGCCGAGCCCCGCCAGGATAAACGAGAATTCGCCGATCTGCGCGAGGCTGGCCGAGATCGTCATCGCTGTGGAATGCGAGCGTCCGAACATCCGCACGATGGCGTAGGCCGCCACCGACTTGCCGATTAGGATGATAAAGAGCGTGCCCAGCACCGCGGCCCAGTCGCGCAGCACGATCATCGGATCGAACAGCATGCCGACCGAGACGAAGAACAGCACGGCGAAGGCGTCGCGCAGCGGCAGCGTCTCGTTGGCGGCGCGCTGGCTCAGCTCGGATTCGCTCAGGATCATGCCGGCAAAGAACGCGCCCAGCGCGAACGACACATCGAACAGCATGGCGGCGCCGTAGGCGAAGCCGAGCGCGATGGCGAGCACGGCGAGGCGGAACAATTCACGCGAGCCGGTGTGCGCGACGTAATGCAGGATCCACGGAATGACGCGGCGGCCGACGATCAGCATCAGCGCGACGAAAGCCGCCACCTTGCCGAGCGTGAGAAGCAGCGGCAGCGCCAGCGTGCCCCAGTCCGCGGTCTGGCCCTTCAGGATGCCGGCCAGCGCGGGCAGCATCACCAGCGCCAGCACCATCGCGATGTCTTCCACGATCAGCCAGCCGACCGCGATGCGGCCGCGCTCGGTCTCGATCAGGCGGCGCTCCTGCAGCGCGCGCAGCAGCACCACGGTCGAGGCCACCGACAGCGCGAGGCCGAACACCAGGCCCGCGCCGATCGTCCAGCCCAGCATATGGCCGAGCGCCATGCCCATCAGGGTCGCGATTGCGATCTGGCCGATGGCGCCGGGGATCGCCAGCGCCCGCACCGACAGCAGATCCTTGAGCGAAAAATGCAGGCCGACGCCGAACATCAGCAGAATCACGCCGATCTCGGCGAGTTGATCGGCCAGGTTCTGGTCGGCGACGAAGCCGGGGGTAAACGGACCCATCAGCACGCCGGCGGCGAGATAGCCGACCAGCGGCGAGGCGCGCAGCCGGTGCGCCACCGCGCCCAGGCAGAACGCCAGCACGAGGCCGACCACAATGGTGGCGATCAGCGGCGTGTGGTGAACCATCGAAGAACCTCCGAGCCTGACTTAACCCCTATATGGGGCAAAGCTTCGGCGCGAGGGGCTTCAATGTCGCGATTTCGTTACCTCAGGAGCAAGCCGGCGCTAGAATCCGACCTTGTCGCCGCCCTTCAGCTCCAGGATCTCGCGCGCCTCGTCGGGGCTCGCGATCTCAAGCCCGATACCTTCGAGGATCTTGCGCACGTTGGTCACCTGCTGCGCGTTGGATTCCGCGAGCTTGCCGGGGCCGATCCAGAGCGAGTCCTCCATGCCGACGCGCACGTTGCCGCCCATCGCAGCGGCCTGCGCTGCGATGCGCATCTGCGCGGAGCCTGCGCCGAGCACCGACCAGTGATAGTTGTCGCCGAGCAGGCGGTCCGCCGTGCGCTTCATCATGATGACGTCCTCGGGGTGCGTGCCGATGCCGCCCAGGATGCCGAACACCGACTGCACGAACAGCGGCGCCTTCACCACGCCGCGGTCGAGAAAGTGCTTGAGCGTGTAGAGGTGGCCGATGTCGTAGCACTCGATCTCGAACCTCGTGCCGTTGCCGGAGCAGGTGGTGAGGATGTACTCGATGTCGGCGAGCGTGTTCTTGAACATGCCCTTGCGGGTGCCTTCGAGATACGGCTCCTCCCAGTCGTGTTTGAACTTGCCCTTGTAGCGCGGGATCATCGGATAGAGGCCGAAGTTCATCGTCCCCATGTTGAGCGAGGCGACCTCCGGCTTGAAGGTTGCCGCCGGCTTGACGCGCTCCTCCACCATCATGGTCGGCGAGCCGCCTGTGGTGATGTTCACCACCACGTTGGAGCGCTGCTTGATCACCTTGAGGAACGGCGCAAACGCCTCCGGCGTCTGATCCGGCCGGCCGTCCTGCGGATTGCGCGCGTGCAGATGCACCACCGCGGCGCCGGCTTCCGCCGCGCCGATCGCGGCATCGGCGATCTCCTGCGAAGTGATCGGCAAATGCGGCGACATCGACGGCGTGTGGATCGAGCCCGTCACGGCGCAGGTGATGATAACTTTGTTTGTCTTGGCCACGGCTCGCTCCCTTATCAATGATTGGAGGCGATCCTAAGCATTCCGCGCCCGGTTGCGAAAGGGCCCGGGCAGCCATGACTGCGATGCGCTAGCGTCCAAATGAGGCGCGGCGTATGGATGGCACAAATGGCACCCTGCTTACGCAGGGCACAATCCCGCAACGTCATGGCCGGGCTTGTCCCGGCCATCCACGCCTTACTTTTTAGCCAAGGCATGGATGCCCGGCACAAGGCCGGGCATGACGGTGGAAAGAGCCGACATTTTGAAAGAATCGAGCACCACCATCGGCATCCTGTGTGGCGCCGGCGCTGCGATCTTCTGGGCGCTCGGGTTCACCGCCGCGCGCCACGGCATCGATATCGGCTTTTCGCCGGCCGACATCACGTTCCACCGCTGCGTCTGGGGCGGCCTCGTGCTGCTGCCGCTGTTCATGCGCGACAGCATGGCCGACCTCAACGGCGTCGGCTGGTTCCGCGGCATCGTGCTGGCGATCTTGAGCGGCCCGGGCATCTCCATCATCTGCTATTCGGGATTCCTGCTGGTACCGCTCGCCCATGCCGGGCTGATCCAGCCGTCCTGCGCCGCGCTGTTCGGCATCCTGCTGGCGGCGATCGTGCTGAAGGAGCCTGTCAGCACCCACCGCGTGCTGGGCGCCCTCACCATCGTCGGCGGCCTCGTCGTGATCGGCGGCGAGGCCATCACCAGCATCGGCGCGCATGGCGTCGCCGGCGATCTGATGTTCGTGGTAACCGGGGCGTTCTTTGCAACCTTCGGCATGCTGCTGCGGCTGTGGCGGATCGATGCGATCCGCGCCACCGTGGTGGTCAGCGTGCTCTCGCTGGTCCTTATCCCCATCCAGTGGGCGTTCACCGGCTTCGAGCGGATGGTGGCGCTCGGGATCTGGGAGAACCTGCTGCAGGCCGTGGTGCAGGGCATCCTGGCGGGGCCTGCCGCGATCTATCTGTTCACCCACTCGGTGGTGCTGATCGGCGCCTCCCGCGCCGCGGTTTTCCCGTCGCTGGTGCCCGGTTTCACCCTGCTGGTCGGCTATCTGGCGCTCGGGATCGTGCCGAGCATCCCGCAACTCCTCGGTTTTGCCATCGTTCTGATCGGCTTCCGCCTGACCCAGAAGCCATAACGCCCACTATACGAGCATGATCTTTTCCGAAAACCGGTAGCCACTTTTCGGGATCATGCTTCAGGCGTCATGCTTTAGGTGTGTGTGCGGCGCGAATCGTCTATTTCCGATTCGCTGCGGGCGGGGGACTCGATTCATGGATTTTCCAGACCTTCAGGCGGCTCTCGCCGCCCTGAACAGCGGGCTCCGCACTACGCTGCGGACCAATTTCACCTCGATCTGGCTGCCGATCCAGCTCGGCATCATCGTGGCAGTCGCCGCCGTCGCACTGTTCATCGCGCGCACCGTGCGCGCGCGCTTCGACCTCGTCTCCGCGACGATGAACTGGCCGCCCTACGCACGGCTTGCCGTGCGGGCGATGATGAACCATCTCGGCACCATCATCTTCGTGCTGCTGTTGTCGATCGTGCGAGTCAGCATGCGCGCATCGATGGACCGCCCGCGAACCTACCTGATGCTGATCGCGATCGATCTCGCCAGCGCCTGGGTGGTGATCAACATCGTCGCCGGCGTAATCCGCAACCAGTTCGTCAACCGCGTGGTGACGGTGTCGGTGTGGACACTCGCGGCGCTGAGCATCCTGCGGCTGCTCGACCCGATCGTCGCCGGGCTCGATTCCGTCACGCTGAACCTCGGCGGCCTGCGGATCACGCCGCTGGTCATCCTCAAGGCCTCGGTTTTGATGGTCCTGCTGGTGTGGGCCGCGGTCGCCGCCAGCAACTTCCTCGACCGGCGGCTGCGTAGCTTCTCCGACCTGACGCCTTCGATCCAGGTGCTGCTGAGCAAGCTGATCCGCATCGCGCTCCTGGCCTTCGCGATCATCATCGCGCTGAGTTCGCTCGGCATCGACCTGTCGGTGCTGGCGGTCTTCACCGGCGCGGTCGGCGTCGGCCTCGGCTTCGGCCTGCAGAAGATCGTGTCCAACCTGGTGAGCGGCATCATCCTGCTGGCCGACAAGTCGATCAAGCCGGGCGACGTCATCTCGGTCGGCGACCAGTACGGCTGGGTGACGACGATGGGCGCGCGCTATACCGCGGTCGATACCAAGGACGGCCGCGAGTACCTCATTCCCAACGAGGACTTCGTCACGCAGCGCGTGGTGAACTGGTCGTACTCCAACAACCTCATCCGCCTCGAGGTGAAGTTCGGCGCCAGCTATTCCAGCGATCCGCGCAAGGTGCAGGCCGCTGCCATCGCAGCCGCCGCCAGCGTGCCGCGCGTGCTCAAGCAGCCGGCGCCAATCTGCCACCTGCTCGCGTTCGGCGGCTCGGCGGTGGAGTACCGGCTGGCGTTCTGGATCGGCGATCCGGGCGCCGGCATCACCGCGGTGCGCAGCAACGTCATGCTGGCGCTGTGGGACACGCTGGAGAAGGAAGGCGTCGGCCTGCCGAAGCCCGGCCCGCAGCGGGTGATCTACGAGCGGGCGAAGGACGATGGCGAGGGATTGCCGCCCCTCTCTCGGCCTCATCCTGAGGAGCGCCCATAGGGCGCGTCTCGACGGATGGGGCCGCCCTCGTCCTTCGAGACGGCGCTTCGCGCCTCCTCAGGATGAGGGCGGAGAAAAAACTAATCTTGCGGCCCTATCGCCTCGATCAACTTCCGCAACTCGGCCACTTCCTCCGCCGTGCAGTCCGACAGCGGCGGACGCACCCTGCCCGCACTGCGGCCGACGATGGTGGCGCCGGCCTTCACGATGCTCACGGCGTAGCCCTGCCCCTTGTTGCGGATGCGTACATAGGGAATGAGGAAGTCCTTCAGCAACTGGTCGATCGCCGCCTCGTCGCCCGACTTCAGCGCGTTGAGGAACGCCAGCGCGGTGCGCGGAATGAAGTTGAAGATCGCCGACGAATAGGTCGGGATGCCGATGCCGCGGAACGAACGCGCATAGGTTTCCGCGGTCGGCATGCCGTTGATGAAAAGCAGCCGGCCGCCGATCGCGTTGCGCACGACGGTGAGCTGCTCGATATCGCCGACGCCGTCCTTGAAGCCGATCAGGTTCGGACAGTCCGCCGCCAGCCGCGCAACAGTGTCAGCGGTGAGCCGGCAGTTGGCGCGGTTGTAGACGATGACGCCGAGCCTGGTGGCCTTGCAGATCGCCGTGACGTGCGCGCGCAGGCCCTCCTGCGAGCCCTCGGTGAGATAGGGCGGCAGCAGCAGCAATCCGTCGGCGCCGAGCCGTTCCGCCTCCACCGCGTATTCGATTGCGGTTCGGGTGCCGTAGCCCGACGCCGCGATGACCGGAAAGCGGCCGCCGCAGGCGCCGACGCCCGCCGCAATCACCGCCGAATACTCGGACGGCGTGAGCGAGAAGAACTCGCCCGCGCCGCCCGCCATGAACAGCGCCGCCGGTTTGTATGACGACAGCCACTCCACGCGCTTGAGAAACGACGCCTTGTCGAACGCGCCGTTCGCATCGAAGTCGGTCAGCGGAAAGGCCAGCATCCCCAGCGGAATGGCGGCCTTCAGTTGGTCGGGCGACATCGCCATGATTGTCTCGAAGCGTCCTTGGGCAGCGGCCCATCGGCTGAAGAATTCGACGGCGCGATGTTGTCGCCTATACTGCGAGGCAGAACAAGTTCAGTTCATCCGGGGGAAACATCATGGCTCGCCATTGGCTCACCGCGGCGCTCGCCTTGGCCGCTCTGGCCGCCGCCGCACCGGCGCACGCGCAATCCTATCCGTCGAAGCCGATCCGCATGCTGGTCGGTTTCCCGGCCGGCGGGCCGAGCGATGTGCCGGCCCGGCTGATCGCAGCGAAGATGCAGGCCGCGCTCGGCCAGCCGGTCGTGGTCGAGAACAAGACCGGCGCGGCCGGCATGATCGCACTGAAGGACATGCTGGCGCAGCCGCGCGACGGCCACACGCTGCTGCTCTGCTCCTACATCGATGCGATCAATCCGCTGATCTACAAGAAGGTGGACTACAAACTCGACGAGATCGAGCCGGTGTCGATGGTGCAGAAGGCGTACTACGCGATTGCTGTGCCCAATGCGCTGCCGGTCAATTCGCTCCAGGAATTCGTCGCGCACGCCAAGGCCAACCGCGGCAAGCTGAACTACGGCAAGGTCGGCGCGGGATCGGTGACCGAAGTGGTGCCCCGGCAATTCGAGAAGACCTCCAGCATCGAGATGACCGGCGTGACGTTCCGCGGCACCGGCCCCGCGCTGCAGGAGGTGGTCGCCAACCGGCTGGAGTTCATAGTCGGGCCGCTCTCCCTCGCCATGCCGCTCTACGAGGCGAAGCAATTGAAGGTGCTGGCGATGACGAGCCCGGAACGCCTCGCCTCCGCGCCCAACGTGCCGACCATGAAGGAGCAGGGCGTGCCGATCGTCAGCGAAGGCTGGTGGGGCGTCTGCGCGGCCTCCGGCACGCCTAGGCCGATCCTGGAGGCGATCAACAAGCAAGTGGCCGCCGCGGTCAACGCGCCGGACTTCAAGACCACCATCGAGAAGACCGGCGTGATCGCGGGCTCATCGTCGCTCGCGGAGGCCGGCAAGATCTGGAAGGACACCGCCGCCGACGCCGAGAAGCTCTACAAGGACATCGGCTTTGAGAAGGTGGATTAGACCACCTTCGTTCGTACTGAACGACCCTCTCCGTTCATTCCCGCGAAAGCGGGAATCCAGTTCTGCCAAGTGAACTTTCAGCCATTTTGCGCTGGGTCCCCGCTTTCGCGGGGACGAACGGAGGAAGCGCGAAAATCACCCCCGCCCCGGTGTCGTCACCGAGAAGCACTCGCTGACCCGGCCGGCGCGCTTGATGGTCACGACGCCGTTGCCGCGCACCCAGAACGTCACGCCGCCTTGCGCGTAGCGGTCGCCGGTGTAGGCGATCTTCTTCGGCAGTTGCAGCGCCTTGCCATCGAGCTGGAGATACGCCTTCTTCTCGGTGCCGAGCAGCGCGACCTGGAACTGCGCGCCGTCGTTGCATTCATATGCGACGAAGCTTTGCGCCTGCGCCACAGCGCCAAAATCTGCGACAGCCATCAACACCAACGCACAACCGATGGAATGGCGCATGAGTCCTATCCTCCGTTACGCCGCCTTCCGGCTCGCCAGAAACTCACCCATGCGATCGAGCGCCTTGAGAATGTTCTCGGTCGAGTTGGCATACGAGAGGCGCACGTAGCCCTCGCCCAGGATGCCGAAGTCCGGGCCGCCGATGGTCACGACGCCGGTGTCGTTGAGCAGCGCGGTGGCAAGCTCCTTGGCCTTCCAGCCGGTCTGCTTGACGTTGGGAAATGCGTAGAACGCACCCTTCGGCACAACGCACGACACGCCGGGCAGCTTGTTCAGGCCCGCCACCACGACCTTCCGGCGCCGGTCGAACTCCGCGATCATCTTGTGAATCTCGTCCTGCGGGCCGGTGAGCGCCGCAAGCCCCGCGTACTGCGTCGCGGCGTTGACGCAGGAGTACAGATTCACCGCGAGCTTGCGTGCGTTCTCGTACAGCTTGGCCGGCCACACCGCGTAGCCGAGCCGCCAGCCGGTCATTGCGTAGGTCTTGGACCAGCCGTTGAGCAGGATCAGCCGGTCGCGGATCGACGGGTATGACAGCAGACAGACGTGGCTCTCGCCGTCATAGACCATGTGGTCGTAAATCTCGTCCGACATGATGCAGACGTCGGGCCATTTCTCGAGGCCGGCAACCAGCTTGTCGACCTCGCTTTTCGGCGTGACGCCGCCGGTCGGGTTGGCCGGCGAGTTGAGGATCAGCAGCCGGGTCTGCGGCGTGATCAGCTTCAGCGTCTCCTCGGCGGAAAACGCAAAGCCGTTCTCCTCGCGGATCGGCACCGGGATCGGCCGCGCGCCGGTGTATTCGATCATCGAGCGATAAATGGGAAAACCGGGGTCCGGATAGAGAATATCGACGCCGGGTTCGCCGAACATCAGGATCGACATGAACATGGTGGGCTTGCCGCCCGGCATGATCATGACCGAGTCCGGCGACACCTCGACCTTGAAGCGCTTGTGCAGATCGGCTGCGACCGCCTCGCGAAGCTGCGGGATGCCGGTGGCGGCGGTGTAGCCGTGATGGCCGTCGCGCAGCGCCTTGATCGCCGCCTCGACGATGAAATTAGGCGTGCGAAAATCCGGCTGGCCGATGCCCAGACTGATGATGTCGCGGCCCTGCGCCGCAAGCGCGTTGGCGCGGGCCAGGACTGCGAAGGCGTTTTCCTCGCCGATGCGGTCGAAATTGGCGATCGTTTTCAGCATGGTCCCTGGCGTTCCCTGTTGGCCGCTTCCGCTATTTGCCGCCCCGGCGAAGGCGGCGTCAACGGGGCACGCTTGGCGATCCGCGGCGGCCGGATCGATCGGCTATTGCTGCTCCACTCGGCTATTTGACCTGATTTGACCTGGGCTATTTGACTTGGCACCGCGAGGTCTTGCCGCCGTGCTTCATGATGGCCTTGCCCTGGGCCCGCATCGCAAAGCTGTAGCCATCCTTCTTGAAGCGCTGGCTGATGAGTGAGAAGCGCTTTGGCAGCAGCATCGACTTGCCGTCGATCTGCAGATAGGCCGACTGGGTCTCCGGGTAGAATGTAACGTCGAAGCGGGAATCGTCGCTGCATTCGTAGCGATGGTGGGTCTGCGCTTGCGATTGCGCGATAGGACCGGTCACGCTGAACGCAAGCGCCAGCGAAAACAGTCCAATCCATCTGATCCTTCGAACCGTCATATCACCGCCTCTTCCTGCCTCGTTGTACTCTCTGACGCCCGAGCGAGCGCGCCATCAACGGGAGTCTTTCTTGTCCGAACCGACGTAGACATCGGCCATACGCATCACCTCGAAAATGATCGCGACCGACCAGCCGATCAGCAGCAGGCCGTTCAGTCCGGTGATCGGCCCGATCATCCGCCAGCCGCCGCCGGCCACGGCGTCGCCGTAGCCGAGCGCGGTGTAGTTCTCGAATGCGAACTCGAAATAGCCGCCGGTGAACTGCGCCGTGCCGGTCTGCTGGATGGGGAAGCCGGCCCGGCTGTAGAACGCCGCCCACACGCCGACTTCGGTGACATGCGCGATCATCAGCACGAGCATGGTGATGGACAGCAGCGCGACCAGCCGCGCGAACGCATGAAGGTGGCCGGTGCGGTGTGCGGTGTGGCGAGTCACCACCACGACCAGCGCGGTCATCAGCGCGTGGATGCCGAAGTTGACGACGCTGACGAGGCCGCCCAGCAGAAGGAGGGTGAACATGGTAGGACGCGCTCCCTTGCGCGCTGGCTGCAGTTCAGCCCATCCTCGCGTTGAAATCAAACTGGGCCAATCGGGATAGCAGCATGGCGAAGAAATCCAAGACCTCTGCTCCTCGCGGCAAGTCACTTCGTTCCCAACTCTGGTTCGACAATCCCGAGAACCCGGGCATGACCGCGCTCTATCTCGAGCGCTATCTCAACTTCGGACTGACCAGCAAGGAACTGCGCTCCGGCAAACCGATCGTCGGCATCGCGCAAACCGGCTCGGACCTGTCGCCCTGCAACCGCCATCACATCGAGCTGGCGCATCGCGTGCGCGAGGGCATCCGCTCGGCCGGCGGCATCGCGTTCGAATTCCCGATGCACCCGATCCAGGAAACCGGCAAGCGGCCGACGGCCGCGCTCGACCGCAACCTCGCCTACCTCGGCCTGGTCGAGGTGCTGTACGGCTATCCGCTCGACGGCGTGGTGCTGATGACCGGCTGCGACAAGACCACACCGGCCTGCCTGATGGCGGCCGCCACCGTGAACCTCCCCGCCATCGTTCTGTCCGGCGGGCCGATGCTGAACGGCTGGTGGAAGGGCGAACGCTGTGGCTCCGGCATGGCGGTGTGGAAGGCGCGCGAGGAGCTCGCAGCCGGCCGGATCGGCGACCAGGAATTTCTGGAGATCGCCTCGGCGTCGGCACCATCGGCCGGTCACTGCAACACCATGGGCACCGCCTCGACCATGAACGCGCTGGCCGAGGCGCTCGGCATGTCGCTGCCGGGCTGCGCCGCGATCCCGGCGCCCTACCGCGAGCGCGGCCAGATGGCCTACGAGACCGGCGTACGCGCGGTCGAGATCGTGCACGAGGACTTGAAGCCCTCCGACATCCTCACCCGCAAGGCGTTCGAGAACACCATCATCGCCAATTCGGCGATCGGCGGTTCGACCAACGCACCGGTTCACATCAACGCCATCGCGCGGCATATCGGCGTCAATCTCACGATCGAGGACTGGGAGAAGCACGGCTACGACGTGCCGCTCCTGGTCAATATGCAGCCGGCGGGGAAATATCTCGGTGAGGAATACTTCCGCGCCGGCGGCCTGCCGGCCGTGATGCACGAGCTGATGAAGGCAAAGCGCATCCACGCCGACGCGCTCACTATCAACGGCAAGACGATGGGGGAGAACGTCAAGCGTACCCAATCGCAGGATGCCGATGTGATCCAGCCCTACGGCAAACCGATGAAGAAGCAGGCTGGCTTCCTGGTGCTCAAGGGCAACCTGTTCGACAGCGCCATCATGAAGACCAGCGTGATCTCGGAGGATTTTCACAAGCGCTATCTGTCCAACCCGAAGGACAAGAATGCGTTCGAGGGCCGCGCCGTGGTGTTCGACGGGCCGGAGGATTATCACCACCGCATCGACGACCCGTCCTTGAAGATCGACCAGAACACCATGCTGTTCGTGCGCGGCGTCGGCGCGATCGGCTATCCGGGCTCGGCCGAAGTGGTGAACATGCAGCCGCCGGCGGCGCTGATCAAAAAGGGCATCATGTCGCTGCCGTGCATCGGCGACGGTCGGCAGTCCGGCACGTCGGGTTCGCCGTCGATCCTCAACGCATCGCCGGAAGCAGCAGCAGGCGGCGGACTGGCACTGCTCAAGACCGGCGACCGGGTACGGATCGATCTCAACAAGGGCAGCGCGGATATCCTGATCTCGAAGGCCGAGCTCGACCAGCGCCGCGCCGCGCTGCAAAAGCGCGGCGGCTACCGGTATCCGGCCAGCCAGACGCCGTGGCAGGAGATCCAGCGCGGCATGGTGGACCAGCTCGCCGACGGCATGGTGCTGAAACCGGCGGTGAAGTATCAGCGCGTCGCGCAGCGCGGCGGCGTGCCCAGGGACAATCATTGACCGAGCGCCGCTGTTGACTCCACCCGCGCCAATTGGGGATGCTGCCCACCACAAGAAAGAAGCCGCCAACCGCGGCAGGGGAGGAATACGATGACCATTCGCACATGGATCAAGACGCTTGCCTGCGCGGCGATTGTGGCTTCCGCCACTTCGGCGGGCGCCCAGGAAACCATTCGGCTGCGCATCGCTTCGGGCCATCCGCCCGCGAACACCTACGTCAACTTGATGCAAAACTTCTTCGTGCCGGAGGTGACCAAACGCGTCGCCGCCAAGACCAAATACAAGGTCGAGTTCGTCGAGGGCTATGGCGGTGCGATGGTGAAGGTTGCCGACACGCTCGAAGGCGTGCAATCCGGCATCATCGACATCGGCGGCTTCTGCTTCTGCTTCGAGCCGTCCAACCTGCCGCTGCACGCGTTCCAGGTCATGCTGCCGTTCGGCACGATGGACCCGGAAACCAGTCTGAAGGTCGCGCGCGCCGTGTACGACAAGGTGCCGTACATGTCGAAAGTGTTCGAGGACAAGTTCCGCCAGAAGCTGATCGCGCTGATCGCGGACAACGGCTACAACCTCGGCACCAACTTCGAATGGAATTCGGTCTCCGATATCAAGGGCCAGAAGATCGCGGGCGCGGGCCTCAACCTGAAATGGCTGGAGTTCGCAGGCGCGACGCCGGTGCAATCATCGCTGCCGGACGCCTACACGTCGATGCAAACCGGCGTCTACAACGGCTGGATTATGTTCCCGTCGGCCTGGGTGAACTTCAAATTGTATGAAGTCGGCAAGCACTACACGGAGATCGGTTTTGGCGCGATCACCTGGCACGGCCTGACGGTCAACGCCGCACGCTGGAACCGGCTGCCAAAGGAAGTGCAGGACGTCATCCTGGAAGTCGCCAAGGAGTATGAGGCGAAGACCGGCTCGGTGAATAAAGAGAACTATCCGAAGCAGATCGGAGAACTCAAGAAGCATGGCGTCAATGTGAAGGCCGTGCCCGACAAGGTGAAGCAGGACTGGGCCAATTCGCTCGCCAAGTGGCCGGCCGAGAAGGCCAAGGAGCTCGATGCCGCCGGCTTGCCCGGCTCACAGGTGCTCGATATCGCGCTCAAGGCGGCGGAAGACAACGGCCACAAGTGGCCGCTGCGCTATAACCTGAAGTAATCAGGAGCGCGGACGGGGCGATTTCAACGCCTCGTCCGCGCGTCTCTCACTCGTGAAGGCTCCTCGTGCACGGAATCGAAGCGCTCAACGCCTGGGCGGTCCGGCTGCTGCTGGCCGCCGCCGCCGTGCTCATTTTCATGCTCGGTTTCCTGGTTTGCGCCGACATTTTCGGCCGGGCGATTTTCAATTCGCCGGTGAAGGGCACGCCCGAAATCGTCTCGATGTCGATCGTCATCATCTGCTTTCTGCTCGCAGGCTACTCGGTGCAGAGCAACAGCATGATCTCGACCGACGTGTTCTCCAGCATGTTCGGCGTGCGCGGACAGGCGGCGGCCAATCTGCTCTCCGCCATCCTCGGCATCATGTTTTTCGGCTTCATCGTCTGGGGCAGCTATGAGCCGATGCTGCACGCCGTCGCCAGCGGCGAATATGAGGGCGAAGGCGCGCTGCGGGTGCCGGTCTGGCCGGCACGGCTCGTGGTCTTGGTTGGCTCCTTCCTGGTTGTGGTGAGCTATGCGCTCTATGGCGCCGTCGCCTTCAAGGCACTGATATCCGGCCGCGCCGCGGACGACATCGCGCCGCCCGCGCCTCTGGCCTGAAGGTAGGCAACAGTGCTCGGCCATTTCGACATGATCGCAATCGTGGTGGTGCTGCTCGGCCTGGTGTTTGCCGGCACGCATATCGCCATCGCACTCGGCATCACCGCCGCGCTTGGCCTCTATCTGATGACAGGCGACATCGAGGTGGTTCGCAACTTCACCGCCAACACCGCCTATGAGGCGTTGCGCGACTACGTGTTCGCGGTGATCCCGCTGTTCATGCTGATGGGCGACTTTCTGGCAAAATGCGGCGCGGCCCGCGACCTTTACGCGCTCGGCAACCGCGCCAGCAAATGGCTGCCCGGCCGGCTCGCCGCCGCAACCATCGTTGCCAATGCGCTGTTCGGCTTCGTCACCGGCGTGAGCATCGCGGCCGCGGCGGCGTTCTCGCGCATCGCTTATCCCGAGATGCGGCGCTTCGGCTACCGCCCGGATTTTGCGCTCGGCTGCGTGGCCGGCAGCGCCTGCCTCGGCATGCTGATTCCGCCCTCGGTGCTGATGATCGTCTGGGCGGTGCTGACCGAATTGTCGATCGGCAAGCTGTTCCTCGCCGGCGTCATTCCCGGCCTGCTCGCTGCGGGCGGCATGATCGTCTACGTCGTGATTGCGGCCAAGATCAATCCAGCACTGGTCGGCGAAACGCGCGACGGCCAGCCGATCCCCCGCCCGGCCGGCGCCGCGGCGGCGCCCACCACCGACGTAAGCGCCGAAGAATTCCGCAAGATGCTGTTCTCGACGATGTTGGTGATCGCGCTGATCCTCGGCACGCTCGGCTCGATCTGGCTCGGCTTGTGCACGCCGACCGAAGGCGCCGGCATCGGCGCAGTCGGCGCGCTGATCCTCGCGATGATCAAGGGCATCAATCTGCGCGAGGTTTGGCAGGTCGTGCTCGACGTCGGCCGCACGTCGGGGCCGCTGCTGCTGCTGTTGTTCTGCGCGCAACTCTACTCGCGCGTGCTGTCGATGACCGGCTTCACGGAAGCCGCCAAGGCGTTCCTCCTCAGCACCGGAGCCGGCCCGTGGGGCATCTTGCTGGTGATGGTGGCGATCTGGTTCGTACTCGGCTGCCTGATCGATTCGATCTCGATCATCCTGCTGACCGTGCCCATCTTCGCGCCGATCGCGGTGGCACTCGGCTTCGACCCGCTCGCTTTCGCCATCATCGGCATCCTGGCGATCGAGACCGGGCTGCTGACGCCGCCCTTCGGCATTCTGGTGTTCACGGTGAAGGCGGCTGTTCCCGATCGGACTGTGACACTGGGGGAAATCTTCCGCGGCTCGATCCCCTACTGGATCGTGCTGCTCGCAGTCGTCGTGGCGATCGCGGTGTTCCCCCAGATCGCGACGTTCCTGCCGAACCTGGGCACCAAGGCCGGCTAGGGCGCGACGTCCAACTCCTCGAGCCCGGCCTTGTCGAACGCCGCACGCACCACGCCGGATTTCTTCGCTTCCTCAAGAAATGCGCTGACATAAGCCAGCGCCTGCGGCCGGCCCTTCGGCACCGCGATCGCGATTCCGGTCTGCTGGAAGCCACCCTCGACGATGCGCGAGTCCGGCAGTTGCGCCACATAGGGAGGCAGCGAATCGCGCGACAGCGCGAACGCGTCGGCCTGCCCGCTCTTCATCAGCGCCATGGCATCGTCGATCGATGGCGCGGCCTGGATGGTGGTGTTCTTCAGCGAGCGCCCGGCGGCACGGATGGTCGTGGTGTTGGCGATGCCGACCACGCGCACGCCGGCGCGATCGACCTGCTCCACCTTGGCGATGCCGGACGCGCCGGTCACCATGTAGGTGCTCTCGACCAGGAAATAGGCCGGGCCGAATTCGATCCGCTTGCGGCGCTCGTCGTCCATCGGCATGAACGATACATCGATGGTTCCGGACTCCACCGCATCGGTGAGCTGTCCGGTGTTGGGCGCGACCATGAACTCCACCGGCACGCCGAGCTTTTGGCCGAGCGCGTTCGCCAGATCGGCGGTGACGCCGCACGGCGAGCCGTCCGCGTCCTTCAGCACGAACAGCGGCGACGGCGCGGGGGCAAACGCAACGCCGGCCCGCAGCTTGCCGGTGGGGATGAGGTCTTTCATTTCATTGTCCTGCTGCGTTCGATGTCGCCAAACACACGATTGTCGTCCCCGCGAAGGCGGGGACCCATTGGTCTGCGAATTCGCGGCCCGATAGATCCCCGCTTTCGCGGGGATGACAACCGAGGACGCTGTTCACTTCGCCACCAAATCCGGCGTCGCGTCTTTCAGTGCCGGCGTCCCTGTGAGCTGCATCGCACGCACCAATTCCTCGCGGAAGTGCTCCATCACCGTCTGCACGCCCGCCGCCCCGCTGACCGAAAGGCCCCACAGCGGCGGACGGCCGACCAGCACCGCGCGCGCGCCGAGCGCCAGCGCCTTGAGGATATCGGTGCCGCGCCGGATGCCGCCATCGACATAGACCTCGGCGTTGCGTCCCGCGGCGGCTGCGACCTCGGCGATCACCTCGGCGGTGGTGACGGTTGTATCGAGATGCCGGCCGCCGTGGTTCGACACCATGATTCCCTTCACGCCCACATCGACGCAGCGCGCCGCGTCGTCGCCGCGCAACACACCCTTCACCACGACCGGCAGCGGGCAGCGCTTCACCAGCCATTCCAGGTCGCGGAACGTGGTCGGGAACATCACGATGCCCTTGCGGGCCGGATCGTAGGCGGTGCGCGCCACCGGCTGGCCGACCATGTTGACGCTTCGGACGTCGTCGCGCGCGATCACCGGCGTGCGATAGCCGCGCGGGCTCCAGCCCGGCACCGGCTGGTCCACCGTAAGCACCAGCGCCTTGAAGCCCGCGGCAGCGCAACGGTCGAGCAGCGCCCCGGTGTGCTCGCGATCGGGCTGCATGTAGAGCTGGAACCATTGCGGCGCGCCGCCACCGGCCTTCGCGACCGCCTCGACCGTGTTCATGCCGCTGGTGGACATCACGTAGAGCACGCCGGCCGCGGCCGCGCCGCGCGCGGTGGCCAGTTCGCCCTCGGCGTGGAACAGGTTGTGCCGGCCGGTCGGCGCCACCATCACCGGCGAGTTCACCCGCGTGCCGAGCAGGGTGACGCCGGTGTCGATGTTGACGATGTCACGCAGCATGCGGGGGCGCAGCTTCAGCCTGCGCCAGGCGGTGACGTTGTCCTTCGCGGTGATTTCATCGTCGGATCCGGTGTCGCAGAACACCCAGGACGCCGGCGGCATCACACGTCGCGCCTGCTGCTCCAGCGCATCGAGGTCCACGCAATCCACGGCTATTCCTCCCCGGGCGTCCCATCACGCCCCGACATATCACCGATCAAGGAAATGCGCTGTCCCGGCGGTTGCCGCCGTGGCAGGCTCGGATGGTTCGTTCAGCAGCGAGTTTCCCATGCCGCCCTCCCGTCCGTCCACCGCCGACAAGCGCCGCGCGTTCCGCGCGCTGCACGAGAGCGGCTGCTTCGTCATTCCCAATCCCTGGAACGTCGGCAGCGCCCGATACCTGGAAGGGCTGGGCTTCAAGGCTCTCGCCACCACCAGTTCGGGCCACGCGCATTCGCTGGGATATCCCGACGGCGCGCAATCCCTGGATGTGGTGCTGGCGCATTACAGCGAGATCGCCGACGCCACCGACGTTCCGCTGAACGCCGACTTCGAGGACGGCTTCGGCAAAACACCCGGCGAGATCGCGGCGAACGTGACCAAGTGCATCGCCACCGGGGTGGCCGGGCTTTCGATAGAGGACTCGCCGCAGAATTCGCCGGAGCCGCTGTACGGCTTCGACGAGGCTTTGGCGCGCGTGAAGGCGGCGCGGGCCGCGATCGACAAGGCCGGCGGCGACGTGGTGTTCACCGCGCGCAGCGAGGGCTTCATCCGCGGACGCCCCGACATCGACGAGACGATCCGGCGCATCAAGGCGTTCGTCGCGGCCGGCGCCGACTGCATCTACACGCCGGGCATCAAGACCCGCGAGCACATCGAGGCGACGGTGAAGGCCGCCGCCCCGAAGGCGGTGAACTTCCTCAACAGCGGCTCGTTCGGCTTCACCGTAAGCGACCTCGCGGGCATGGGCGTGCGGCGCATCAGCGTCGGCGGCTCGCTGTCGCGCGTCGCCATGCACGCCTTCATCAAGACCGCGACCCAGATCTCCAACGAAGGAAAATTCGACGGCTTCGCCGACCTGATCAGCAACGCCGAACTCAACAAATTCTTTGCCGCCGACCGCAAGAACCGCCCGTGACCGCTCCCTCGGATATCGAGCCCGAGACCGGGCAGCCGGTTGGCCTGCCGGTTGCCGACCCGTCGCCCGGATCGCGGCCCGGACCGGTGACACTCGAAGGCCGTTACGGCCGCGTCGAGCGGTTGGCGCAGCATCACGACAAGGATTTGTGGGAGGCGGTGAAGAGCGACGATACGCTCTGGACCTACATGTCGAGCTACGGGCCGTTCCCGGACTTTCCCGCATTCTCGAAGTGGATCGGCAGCCGCCCGCCCCTCGACGACCCCTATTCCTACGCCATCGTCGAGCCATCCGGCCGCGCCGCCGGCATCTTCACGCTGATGGAGATCAAGCCGGCGACGCGCGTCATCGAGGTCGGGCATGTCGTGTACTCGCCGGCCCTGCAGCGCACGCGGCTGGGGACCGAGGCGCAATACCTGCTGGCGAAATACGTGTTCGAGACGCTCGGCTATCGCCGCTACGAGTGGAAGTGCAATTCGCTCAATGCGCCGTCGCGGCGCGCGGCGCTGCGCTACGGTTTCGTGTTCGAGGGCACGCTGCGGCAGCACATGATCGCCAAGGGCCGCAATCGCGACACCGCGTATTTCTCGATGCTCGACAGCGAATGGCCGGCGCGCAAGCTCGCATTCGAGCGCTGGCTCACGCCGGACAACTTCGATGCCGAGGGAAGGCAGCGAACCAGCCTCGCCGTGCTGAACGGACAGACAAGCTGATGGCGCTGCCCGAGGCCGAGCCGTCGCCGCGGCTGATGGGCCACCGGCCGTTCGCGCTGTTCTGGTGGTCGCGCGTGCTGACCATCGGCGCCTATCACATGCAGGCGGTGGCGATCGGCTGGCTGGTCTACGACCTGACCGGTAGCGCGCTCGATCTCGGCCTGGTCGGGCTGATCCAGTTCGTGCCGGTGGTGGTGCTGACACTGCTGGTCGGGCATCTCGCCGACCGCTACGACCGAAGGCTCATCATCCGCGTCACGCAACTGGTGAACGCGATGGCCGCGGTCCTGCTGGCGGCCGGCAGCTATAACGGCTGGCTGACGCGGGAGTTCCTGTTCGCAACGGTGTTCGTGGTCGGCACGGCGCGCGCGTTCGAGACGCCGACCTGGCTCACCATGCTGCCGAGCCTGGTGCCGCCGCCGCTGATCCCCCGCGCCGTGGCAGGCTCCGCCACGGCGAACCAATGCGCCATCATCGGCGGGCCTGCGCTCGGCGGACTGATCTACGCGGCCGGCCCAGCCATCGTGTTTTCGGTCTGCTGCGTCGCCTTCGCGATCGGGCTGGTGATGCTGTCGCTGGTCCGCGCCAAGCCGACGGTGCAGGACCGCCAGCCGCTCACACTGAAGTCGTTGTTCGCGGGCGTCAGCTTCATCCGCAGCCGGCGGCTGCTGTTCGGCGTCATCACGCTCGACATGTTCG
This sequence comes from Hyphomicrobiales bacterium, assembly GCA_021730985.1. Taxonomy (GTDB): domain Bacteria; phylum Pseudomonadota; class Alphaproteobacteria; order Rhizobiales; family Xanthobacteraceae; genus Z2-YC6860. The sequence goes on from JAKFYI010000010.1 coordinate 59,826, forward strand.
CCATACTGCTCGGTGGCGCGACGGCCCTGCTGCCGATCTATGCCAAGGACATCCTCGGCACCGGCCCGGTCGGTCTTGGCCTGCTGCGTTCGGCGCCCGCAGTGGGCGCGCTGGTGGCGTCGATCCTGCTGGCGCGCTACCCGATCAAGCATTCGCTCGGCCGTATCATGTTCGCGGCCGTCGCGCTGTTCGGCATTTCCACCACGCTGTTTGCGGTGTCTACGTCGTTCCCGCTGTCGCTCATCACGCTGGTGGTGCTCGGCGCCTCCGACGCGGTGAGCGTGGTAATCCGCTTCGCGCTGGTGCAGGTCGAGACGCCGGACCCGATGCTGGGCCGCGTCAGCGCCATCAACGGCCTGTTCACCGGGACGTCGAACACGCTGGGCGATTTCCGGGCCGGCCTGACCGCGGCTTGGTTCGGCACCGTGCCGTCGGTGCTGATCGGCGGAATCGGCACAATCGTGGTGGCGCTGCTCTGGATGAAGCTGTTTCCCGAGCTTCGGGAGATCAAAGAGTTCAAGACCCGGACCTGACGCGGTTGCCCGCCCCTGCCGCTTCGACCTATCGTCGAGGTTGCAATCACAGCGAGGGTTCCATGCACGTTCTGATAACGGGCGCCGCCGGCATGATCGGCCGCAAGCTGACCGAGCGCCTGGTGGTGGACCGCGCGCTCAATGGCCAGCCGGTCGACCGGCTCACTTTGGTGGACATCGTCGCGCCAGTGCGGCCCGCGAGCTTCTCGGACCACGTCAAGACGCGCGCCGCCGACCTCGCCGTGCCCGGCACCGCCACCAAGGCGGTGTCGGAGCGCCCCGACGTCATCTTCCATCTGGCCGGCGTGGTGTCCGGCGAGGCCGAGCTCGATTTCGAGAAGGGCTACTGGGTCAATCTCGACGGCTCGCGCGCACTGCTCGAAGCGATCCGCGCCGTCGGCGAGGGCTACAAGCCGCGCGTGGTGTTCTCATCGTCGATGGCGGTGTTCGGCGCGCCGTTCCCGCATGCCATCCCGGACGAATTCCACCTCACGCCGCTGACCTCTTACGGCACCCAAAAGGCGATCACCGAGCTGCTGCTTGCCGACTACACGCGCCGTGGCATTCTCGAAGGCGTCGCGATCCGGCTGCCGTCAATCGTGGTGCGGCCGGGCAAGCCGAACAAGGCGGCGTCGGGATTCTTCTCCGGCATCATCCGCGAGCCGCTGGCCGGCATGGATGCCATCCTGCCGGTGAAAGAGTCGGTGGTGCACACCCACGCCAGTCCGCGCGCCGCCATCGGCTTCCTCATCCACGCCGCAGGTCTCGACCGCGACAAGCTCGGGCACCGCATCGCGCTCAACATGCCGGGCGTCACCTGCACGGTGGGCGAGCAGATCGAGGCTTTGCGCCGCGTTGCCGGCGACAAGGTCGCGTCGCGCATCCGCCGCGAGCCGGACGCGCTGATCGTGCGGATCGTCGATGGCTGGCCGCACCGGTTCGACCCGCAGCGCGCGATTGAGTTGGGCTTCCAGGCCGAGAACTCGTTCGAGGAGATTATCCGCATTCATATCGACGAGGATTTGGGCGGGAAGATCGCGGCGTAGCTTCGTACCCTCTCCTCGTCCATGAAATTCCCCACTCCTCTCATCCCTGCCACGCTCGTCAAACGCTACAAGCGCTTCCTCGCCGACGTAGTGCTGCCCGATGGCAGCACCATCACCGCGCACGTCGCCAATCCCGGCGCGATGACCGGGCTCGCCGCGCCCGGCGCACGGGTGTGGCTCTCCAAGTCCGACAGCAAGACCCGCAAGCTCGCGCATAGCTGGGAGCTGATCGAGGTCGATTTCGGCACCGGCACCGAGCTGGTCGGCGTCAACACCGCGCATCCGAACCCGCTGGTTGGCGCGGCATTGGCCGCGGGCACCATTCCCGAACTTGCGGGCTACGCCGGCATTCGCCGCGAGGTGAAGTACGGCAAGAACTCTCGGATCGACTTCCTGCTGGAGGATCCGAAGCGGCCGTCCTGCTACGTCGAGATCAAGAACGTGCACTTGATGCGCAAGACGGGACTTGCCGAATTTCCCGACGCCAAGACTGAGCGAGGCGCCAAGCATCTCGAAGAACTGGGCGATATGGTGGAGGCCGGCCACCGTGCCGTGATGCTCTATCTGATCCAGATCGGCTCGGCGACGCGCTTCGCGCTCGCCCGCGACATCGATCCGAAATACGCGATCGCGTTCGACCGCGCCAGTACTCGCGGCGTCGAGGCCATCGCGTATCGTTGCACGATCGAATGCGGCGGCATCGAGATTGCGGCGCCTGTTGCGATTGTCGGCTAGACTGAACCCATGGCAAAGCCACCGATCCAATTCGACGCCACGGCGACGGGCCCGCTCACCGGCATCCGCGTGCTCGACATGTCGCGCCTCGTCGCCGGTAACATGCTGACGCTTCAACTCGGCGACTTCGGTGCGGACGTCATCAAGATCGAGCCGCCGGAAGGCGATCCGTTGCGCGACTGGAAGGACGACGGCAAATCGCTGCACTGGAAGACCTACTGCCGCAACAAGCGCTCCATCGTTCTCAATCTGCGAAACGAGGCGGCAAAGGACGCGCTCAAGAAGCTCGCCGCCAGCGCCGACGTGCTGATCGAGAACTACCGGCCCGGCACGCTGGAGGAAATGGCGCTCGGGCCCGACGTGCTGCACCGGGTCAATCCCGATCTCATCATCGTGCGCGTTTCAGGCTTCGGTCAGACCGGACCCTACGCACCGCATCCCGGCTTCGGCACACTGGTCGAGGCGATGAGCGGCTTCGCCTCGCGCACCGGATTTCCAGATCGCGAGCCGGTGCTGCCGCCGCTCGCGCTGGCCGACATGATGGCGGGACTGTATGGCGCGTTCGCCACCGTCACCGCGTTGCGCGCAAGAGAACAAGGCATCACAAAAGGCCAGGTGATCGATCTCTCGCTGCTGGAATCGGTCTTCTCGGTGCTCGGACCGGAGGCCGGCATCTACGCCGTCACCGGCAAGGTCAAGGAGCGCTCGGGCAGCGCGTCGAACACCTCGTCGCCGCGCAACGTGTACCGCTGCTCGGACGGGCAATACATCGCGGTGTCCGCCTCGATCCAGGCAATGGCGAAGCGGCTGTTCGGCGTGATCGGCAAGCCGGAGATGATCGAGGACCCGCGCTTTCGCAGCAACACCGACCGCGTCAAGAACCGCACGCTGGTGGATTCCGAGGTCGGCGCCTGGTTCGCCGCCAAGACCCGCGAGCAGGCGCTACGCATCATGCGCGAGGCGAGCGTCACGGTCGGCCCGGTGTATTCCATCGCCGATGCGGTGAAGGACGAGCATTTTCGCGAACGCGGCATCATCGTCGATGTGGAAGATCGCGAGCTCGGCGCGCTGCCGATGCACAACATCCTGCCGCGATTGTCAGCCACGCCCGGAGTCTGGCAAAGGCCGGCGCCGGATTTGGGCGAGCACACGGATGCGTTGTTGAAAGAGGCCGGCTTTAGCGCGGACGAGATCGCGCGATTGAGGAAAGACGGCGCGGTGGCTTAGCCATCTCGCCACTTGCTCCGTTCACCTCGCCCCGCTTGCGGGGAGAGGTCGGCCCGCCGGAGCTTTAGCGGAGGCGGGTCGGGTGAGGGGGACTCTCGATAGAGATCGCTCTTGGATATTCCCCCTCACCCCACCCCTCTCCCCGCAAGCGGGGAGAGGGGGTGAGAGATCGGCACGCTCGTCACATCAATTCCTGATGAACGTGCCGTCTCGTAACTCGGCCACCGCCTGCCGCAGTTCGGCCTGCGTGTTCATCACGATCGGCCCGTGCCAGGCGACCGGCTCCTGGATCGGCTTGCCGGACACCAGCAGGAAGCGCACGCCCTGCTCGCCCGCCTGCACCGTCACCTCGTCGCCGGAGTCGAACAGCACCAGCGAGCGGTCGCCCGCCTTCTCGCGCACCACGATCTCCTGGCCGGCGATCTCCTTCTCGACCAGCACGCCGAACGGCTGCGACGAGCCGGAGAACGTGCCCGAGCCTTCGAACACATAGGCGAAGGCGTGCCGCTCGGTCTCGACCTTTAGCGTCTTGCGCTGACCGGCCGGGACGAACACGTCGATGTAGCGCGGATCGGCGGCGACGCCTTCGACCGGGCCTTTCCGGCCCCAGAATTCGCCGGTGATGACGCGCACCTTGGTGCCGTCGTCATCGACGATCTCCGGAATCTCGCCCGCCTTCACGTCCTGGTAGCGCGGCGCCGTCATCTTCTGCGACGACGGCAGATTGGCCCAGAGCTGGAAACCGTGCATGCGGCCCTTCTCGTCGCCGTGCGGCATTTCCTGATGGAGAATGCCGCGGCCCGCCGTCATCCACTGCACGTCGCCTGCGCCGAGCGTGCCGCGGTTCCCCAGGCTGTCGCCGTGATCGACGGTGCCTGCGAGAACGTAAGTGATGGTCTCGATGCCGCGATGCGGATGCCACGGAAAGCCGGCGCTGTAGTCGGCCGGATTGTCGTTGCGGAAGTCATCGAACAGCAGGAACGGATCGAACTCGCTCGTCTTGCCGAACCCGAAGGCGCGGCGCAGCTTGACGCCGGCGCCCTCCATGGCCGGCTGCGACTGCACGATGCTCTTCACAGGGCGGATGGACATGACACGAACCCTCCTCTCATTTCGCTACGCAGGCATTCACCAAGCAGCTTTGGCCGCGGGCCGCGCGACCAGCGCGGCCAACTGATCGACGAAGCCTTGCAGGAACTTGCGCGTGCCTTCGTCGGTCACATTGTTCTCGTCGTCGATGAGTTCCGGCTTGAACTGCAGATAAGCCTCGCCGGCCACCAGCAGGACGCCTTGCGCGCCGAGGATCTGTCGCAGGTGCTGTTGCGCCAGCGCGGTGCTGATCGCGCCCGGCGACGTGCCGGTCACCGCCGCGATCTTGCCGGTCCATGAGTTCTGGCCCCACGGCCGCGCACCCCAGTCGATGGCGTTCTTCAGCACCGCGGGGATCGAGCGGCTGTGCTCGGGGGTAACGAACAGAATGGCGTTCGCCGCGGCGAGCTCGGCCTTGAAGCGCGCGACCGGCTTCGGCAGGTCGGCTTCGTGATCCTGGTTGTACATCGGCAGATCGTCGATCTGCGCAAGGCTGGCATCGAATTTCGCAGAGCCTAGCTTTGCCAGCGCCTGAGCCAGCTTCTTATTGATGGAATCGCGGCGGTTGCTGCCAACCACGATGGAGACCTTGAATTGTGCCATGGGAACGTTACCTTTCGTGCCAGAGTTATTAATTGTTACCAGGGCTAAATAGATGACTGCGCAGCGCAAGCAAGAAGGCACAAAATCCATACCCGGTACCCTCCATGTGCCCGAGGAATGCCGGCAGGTGAGCGAGGTCTTGCAGCGGATCGGCGACAAATGGACCGTCCTGGTGGTCGGCGAGCTGGGCGGCGGACCGAGGCGCTTCAACGAAATCCGCCGCGGCCTCGGCAGCATTTCGCAGCGGATGCTGACGCTGACGCTGCGCGGACTGGAGCGCGACGGGCTGGTGACGCGCACTGTGTTCCCGACCGTGCCGCCACGGGTGGACTACGAACTCACCAAGCTCGGGCGCTCGCTGCTCGATCCGGTCAACCAGCTCGGCTCATGGGCACGGCAGAACCAGCCTGCGATCCGGCAGGCACGCGAAAAATTCGACGCGGTGGCGCGCTGAGGCGCGCTTGCGTTGATCCCTCCAATCCTTAAATTGCGCCCCCATGTCCTACGTCGATGCCGCCGTCGCCCCGCCGCGCAAGACCGGCCAGATCAAGCTGCATGGCACCGCGGCGTTCGAAGGCATGCGCAAGGCCGGCCGGCTGACGGCCGAATGCCTGGACATGCTGACCGGCGAAGTGAGCCCCGGCGTCTCGACCGAGAAGATCGACCGCCTGGTTCGCGATTTCGCGCTCGACCACAAGGCGCTGCCCGCCACGCTGATGTACCGCGGCTACCGCAAGTCCACCTGCACGTCGCTCAATCATGTGGTTTGCCACGGCATCCCGAACGAGAAGCCGATGAAGGAGGGCGACATCGTCAATATCGACGTCACCCTGATCCTCGACGGCTGGCACGGCGATTCCAGCCGCATGTATGCAGTGGGCGAAGTGCCGCGCCGCGCCGAGCGGCTGATGGACGTCACCTACGAGGCGATGATGCGCGGCATCGCCGCGATCCGGCCCGGCGGCACCACCGGAGACATCGGCGCCGCGATCCAGACCTTTGTCGAGGCGCAGCACATGAGCGTGGTGCGCGACTTCTGCGGCCACGGCCTCGGCAAGCTGTTCCATGACGAGCCGAACATCGTCCACGTCGGCCGTCCGGGCGAAGGCATCGTGCTGCGGCCCGGCATGTTCTTCACCGTGGAGCCGATGATCAACCTCGGCCGCCCGCATGTGAAAGTGCTGTCCGACGGCTGGACCGCGGTGACGCGCGACCGCTCGCTGTCGGCCCAGTTCGAGCACACCATCGGCGTGACCAAGGCGGGCTGCGAGATCTTCACCGGCTCGCCCAAAGGCCTCGACAAGCCGCCGTATCGCGTCTGACCGCCGCGCGCGCCGCTTGGCGATTGCAAAGGTCCGCGTCTGCCATCATCCTACCCGGACAGGTTGCGTTCGGGTGGGGCCAATGCCTGCAAAGAGCCGCAAAAGCGGCGAGGAAACCGGTCTGGCCGAACGGCCGGCGCGCGAGGAAGCGCTGCCGCATTATCTCGGCCATAGGGACCGGCTGCGCGCGCGATTTAGCGAGGCCGGCTCGGATGCCTTGAGCGACTACGAGATGCTGGAGCTGGTGCTGTTCCGCGCGCTGCCGCGCCGCGATGTGAAGCCTCTCGCCAAGGCCCTGATCGCCAAGTTCGGCTCGTTCGCCGAGGTCATTTCCGCCCCCGAAAAACGGCTGCGCGAGGTGAAGGGGCTGGGGGAATCGGCCGCGGTCGATCTCAAGATCGTGCAGGCGGCGGCGAGCCGGCTGGCGCGCGGCAAGGTGAAGGGCAAGACCATGCTGTCGTCATGGTCCGCGGTGCTCGACTACTGCCGCACCGCGATGGCGTTCGAGGACAAGGAGCAGTTCCGCATCCTGTTCCTCGACAAGCGCAACCAGCTCATCGCCGACGAGCGGCAGCAGACCGGCACGGTGGACCACACGCCGGTCTATCCGCGCGAGGTGGTGAAGCGCGCGCTGGAATTGTCGGCGACCGCGATCATCCTGGTGCACAACCATCCGAGCGGCGATCCCACCCCATCCCGCGCCGACATCCAGATGACGCAGTCGATCCAGGAGATCGCCAAGCCGCTCGGCATTTCGGTGCACGACCACATCATCGTCGGCAAGGAAGGCCACGCCAGCCTGAAGGGGCTGAAGCTGATTTAGCATCCGACCCCACTTTCAGGCACCCGAGCGATGTGTAACATGACATAGTTCAAGGCCGGGGGGGATGAGATGCGGGGGGGCGTGAGACGCGCGGCGTTGTAGCGCGCTTTGGTGGGATTGCAGTTGTGGCCTGCATCGCACTTCTGAGTCTACCAAGCCATTCTCAAGAATTGCCATCACAAGTCGCGATTCCGCGCGATTTGCAATCCATTGTCGATGCGAAGATTCTTCGTGTCGCGGTTACGCAATTCAATCTACCAGCATTTCATGCGCGTGGGCCCGACGGGAGATTGATCGGTCCTGAGATCGAAATGGCGCAGCAAATCGGAACCGCCCTCAGCGTAAGAGTCGAATTCATAGAAGATGCAAAATCGTTCGACGGCGTTGTAGATTTGGTCGCTACCGGACGGAGCGACATCGGCATCAGCAAATTGTCGCAGACTTATGCCCGGTTGCGCCGTGTCCGATTTTCCGAACCTTACGTCACTCTTCGCCACGCACTGCTCTTCAATCGCGCGGTGATTGCTCGAGAGGCCGACGGTCGCCCTCCAGCCGCAGTCTTGCAGAATTATCACGGAAAGATCGGAGTCATTGCAGGCAGCGCTTACGTCGATTTCGCGTACAAGAATTTTCCAAAAGCGACCGTAGTGGAAATGCGCAACTGGGACGCTGTTATCGAAGGATTGATGAGCGGGCGGGTCGACGCAGTCTACCGCGATGAATTTGAGATCCGGCGCATTGTCAAAAGCCGACCCGCACTCAACGTTCAATTTGGTGCGGCGGCAATCGTCGATCAGCAAGCTCTTCTGTCGATTGCGATTTGCGACACCTGTTCCAAGCTGCAGCAGTTCATCAACTATCACATCGGCGCCACCAAGGGCGTCTTCACACTGAACGCACTGCTCGATTCAGAAGTGGGGAAATGATCCCATGAACTATGCCATTGGCTTGGGCCGAGGCTACTCGCTCAAAGCTCTATCAAGGTCTATCAATCGACCTTCCATCACGCTCGCTGCCATCGCTCTCGCTCTGGCACTCGGGGCAATGCGGCTTCCGTTTCTGCAATACCTCCGCCCGATCGGCGATTTCTACATCGCCTTACTCCAGATTTGCGTCATGCCGTTTCTGCTTGCCACGATTCCATTGGCGGTGCGTTCAGCCATGGTTAGTGGATCGGCAAGCGGGGTCATCAGATCGCTCGTCATTTGGCTTCTCATTACCGTGGTCGTGGTCGCGTTCGCGTCGATCATCGTCACCAGCGTGATCTTTCACTTTGTGTCGCCGGACGAGCACATGATCGCGAATATCGGCGCGTTGGTCGGGCGATCTGCCGACAGTATCGACGTTGAATTTGCCGTCGATTCAGCCCGCGCAATCCAAGCCGCAAGCGGTGCAGAAGCAGGAATTTTCACCATCATCCCGACAAACATATTTGCAGCGTTGTCCTCGAATGACAGCGTGCGTGTGCTGGTATTCGCGGCGATTTTTGGCATCGGCATGGTGATGACGGAGCGAGAATCTGGCCGCTCCATCTTTGGCGCCTTGCAGCACATCCAAGCGGTTTGTGTCAGAATTTTTGACTGGTTCGGCCTCTTGGTGCCAATCGGAATTGTTGCTCTCATCGCGCCTCAAGTTGCGTTGCTTGGCAGCGATGCTTTTGTTGTCCTCGCATTGTTCGCTTATGCGTTCCTGGCTGCCAGCCTGTTGCTGCTTTTGGTTGTCATGCTGGTTACGGGCATATTGCTGCGCAAATCCCCCGGAATGGTTTTTGCTGCCTTGCTGAAGCCCATGATGCTCGGCGCATCAACACGCAATACGCTAATCTGCATTCCAGTTGCGCTCGAAACATTGAAAGACGATCTCAAAGTCAAAAGCGAACCTTGCGATCTCTTTATTCCGATCGGCTTCGCGACGATCCGGTTTGGGACCATTCTGTATTTCATCATTGCGACACTGTTCATGGGAACATTGATGGGCCGCGCGTTCAGTCCAATCGATCTGTGCTTGGTCGCGGCGTTCTCAGTCGGCGCGTCATTTGCGACGATCGGGGTTACCGGTCTCGCGGCACTGGCGCCCTTGGCGGTGGTCCTACGCCCCTTCGGGCTATCTTATGAAGTTGCTGTTCCACTTATGATCATCATCGATCCAATCGCCAACATGATCCGGGTCATGCTGAACGTTGCCATCAACAGCACCATCCCGGTGCTTGCGGTGGGGCGCGAGGCCAAGGCCCCGCAGATGGCACAGGCATCGCCATAACCAACCGCGTATCCGGAGGTGGTCTGTGGACACCTTGGTCGCTACCTATCTTGCATGGATCGTTGCTCAAACCGGCTTGTCTGTACCTGACAATCCGCCAATAAAATTTATGGCACTGAAGGAAGTGGCTAGACGATATGGCTCGCCGGAAAATGCCGGAGTGGAATTGCAGGCGCTCTACAATTTTTCCGAACGTACAATTTATTTGCCGCAGGGATGGCAGCCCAACGATCTACGACAGAGAAGCGCTCTGTTGCACGAATTGGTGCATCATGTGCAGAGGTTCAACGACATAGCGCTCCCCTGCCCTGCCGCCTACGAGCGGCAAGCATACCAATTGCAAATTCTGTGGTTGCGCGAGCAGGGAGTGACGCGTCCCTACGAACTTATTAAGACAAACGAACTCAGCATCAATGCGGTCAGCGTATGCCGGGATTGAAGCTGACTCAGCCCGCCGCGGTGACGCACCGTCGCATGGCAAGCGGCGCGGCTATCGCGCAGCGGTCGCGCTGACCGCCGCCACAAGAACGATCTCCGCCTAGTTGGCCTGAATGCCGGCGTCGCGGATCACCCTGCCCCACTTCTCGATGTCGCCGGCGAGCGTCTTTCCGAGCGCCTCGGGCGACCGCTGGCCGGCGCCCGGCGCTTCGGCACCGAGTTCGGAGAACTGCTTCTGCGCCGCGGGCGCATCGATGCCCTTGGCGATGGCCGCGTTGAGCTGCCGGACGATTTCCGGCGGCGTGCCCTTCGGCGCAAAGATCGCATTCCACAGCACCATCTCGGCGCCCGGATAACCCGCTTCCGAAATGGTTGGCACAGCCGGCAGCGCCTTGGAGCGGCTGTCGGCGAGCACCGCCAGCGCCTTGACGCCGCCGGCCTGCACCTGGGTCATCACGCTGGTGGTCTGGTCGCACAAGAAATGGATCTGCCCCGCCAGCATGTCATGCATAATCTGCGAGGTGCCCTTGTAGGGAACGACCGATGCCTTGCCGCCGAGCCGCTGATTGACCAGCGCGCAGGCCAGATGAGAGCTGGAGCCGACCCCGGCGTGGCCGTTGTTCACCTTGTCACCCATGCCGCGCAGGTGATCGGCGAACTCCTTGACGTTGTTGGCCGGCACCTGCTTGGCGACAGTCAGGACGATCGGCGCCGAGGCGACAATTCCGACTGGCTCGAAGCTGTTGATCGAGTGCGCCTGGATATTCGGATAGACTGTGGGGCTGAAGCTCATGGTGCTCATGCCCGCAAGCAACAGCGTATAGCCGTCGGGCGCGGCACGCGCCGCCCGCACCATGCCGATGGTGCCGGCCGCGCCCACCACGTTCTCGACCACCGCCTGCTGGCCGAGGCTGCTCGAGAACTGCGCGGCGATCACGCGCGCCACGATGTCGGTCGGCCCGCCGGCCGCGAACGGCACGATGATGGTGATGGGCTTGTTCGGATACGATTGCGCCTGCGCCGGACCCGCGAGCGCCAGCATCGACAGGCCCAATGCAACGCCGCTCAAGACACGCTTGATCATGGCCGCCCTCCCTGTGCTCGATTGTCGGGCCGGTGGACCGGCTTCTCGTCGAGCCTCATAAGAATGAGGGCTCGGCAACGCAGCGTCAATCGGCCGGCGGCTATCGCATCGTCGCAGGCAGCCACAGCGCGATCTGCGGGAATACCATGACGAGCGCGGTCGTCACCACGATCGCCATCATGAGAATGCTGGTGCCTTTGTAGACCTTCATCAGGTCTACGCCTGCCGTGGCGCTCACCACGAACGCGATCAGCCCGACGGGGGGAAAGACCAGCCCCATCGCCACCATCAGCATCGACACCACGCCGAACCAGACCGGATCGAAGCCGAGCGCGGTGATCAGCGGGAATGTCAGTTGCAGCGTCAGCAGCAGTAGCGGGATTTCGTCCATGAACATGCTGATGACGAAATAGACGACGACAATCCCGATCATCACCACCCAGCGGTTGAGGTCCATCTCGGTGACCAGCGCGACCACGCTTTGCGGGATTCGGCTGAGCGTCATGTAATAGCCGAACACGGTGGCGCCGATCAGGATCAGGAAGATCATCGCCGAGGTGCGGATGGTGGACTTGAGCGCGCCGATCGTGTCGGGAACGGTCAGGCGGCCGAACGCCGCGCCGATCAGCACCGCCATCAGCGCGCCCAGCGCGCCGACCTCGGTCGGCGTCGCGATGCCGGTGTAGAGCAGCACCAGCACAATGAAGATCAGCAGCAGGCTCGGCCACACCCGCCCCAGACTGGCCCAGCGCTCCGGCCCGGACACGCGATAGGTGGTGGGCGCGTGCTGCGGACTGACGCGCACCCACACATAGATCATGACCGCAAGCAATACGCCGACCAGGATGCCCGGCACGATGCCGGCGATCAGCAGCTTGCCGATCGAAGTCTGGGTGGCGATGCCGTAGATCACCATGGCGATGCTCGGCGGGATCAGGATATCGAGCGTGGCGCCGACGCCGATGGCACCCGCGCCAAGCTCCTCGGAATAGCCGTGGCGGCGCATCTCGGGCATCGCGATCTTCGACATCACGGAAGCCGCGGCCACGCTCGCGCCCGACATCGCGCCGAAAATCCCGCAGGCGAATACGGTGGCAATCGCGAGCCCGCCCCTGATGTGCGACAGCCAGGCGGCGGCGGCGGCATACAGATCGCGCGCCAATCCGCTCGACGCGGACAGGTACGCCATCAGAATGAACATCGGGATGGTGCTGAGCGCGTAGTCCGCGACCGAGCTGTACGGCGCGAGGCTGAGGATGCCGAGCACACGCGTGACATCGCCGGTAACCAGCCAGATGCCGACCATGCCCGCGCCGGCCAGCGCCACCGCGATCGGCACGCCGAACAGCAGCATGAACAGGAGCAGCAGGACCGGGAGCGTGCTGGCCATGCCGCTAGCTGTCGGCTGTGGGCGTGTCGTGCGCGAACAGCAGCGCGCGGCCCTCGCGCACCCGCGGCAGGTCGATCAGCATCAAGACGCACATGGCGAGGAAGCCGAGCGGCACGAACAGATACGACGGGCCGATCAGCAGCGGCAGCGTCGTCAGCGTGGCGGTGTCGCCGAGCGCACGCCAGGCCTGCTGGCCGGTCGCCAGCACGAAGATCAAGCAATAGGCGAGTGAGACCAAGTGGGCGAAGTGGTCGGCGGCGATCTTGGCACCGCGCGGGAGCCGGTCCACCAGAAACGTCACCCGGATGAACGCGCCGCCGCGGTAGGCGTAAGACATGCCGAGAAAGATCGTGGCCACCATCAGGTATTTTTCGGTGATCTCGTAGGCGCCGAGGATCGGGCGGTTGAGCAGATAGCGGCTCATGGCGTCGGCGCTGGTGAGCAGCATCATGCCGGCGCACGCGATGGCCGCGGCATAGACGAGCAGGAGTTCGCAGCGGAGGAGGAACTTTGTCATCACCGGCCTGCCGAGGCGGCTGCCGGCTCCCTCTCCCCGCTTGCGGGGAGAGGGTCGGGGTGAGGGGGAGTCTCCAAGCATCCGACTCGCGGAGAGACCCCATCACCCGACGCGCTTCGCGCATCGACCTCTCCCCGCAAGCGGGGAGAGGTAAGCAGCGCGTGCAACATCACTTCTTCAACATCGCAAGGGTGTCGTCGAGAATCTGGCGGGCCTCCTTGTGGCCCTTGGCCTCCATCTTCTTGACCCACGCATCCCACAGCGGCTCGCCCGCGACCTTCTGCCAGCGCGCCACCTCGGCAGCCGGCAGATCGAAGCGGTTCATCTCGTGCTTGCCCGCCTTGATCTTGGCGAGCGCGTCCTGCTCGGCGGTGTCGAAGAAGTTCTTGCCCCAGAACTTCGCGCCCTTCGGTCCGCTCACACTCATGATCTGGGTGCGCACGTCGGCCGGCAGGCTCGCCCATTTCTGCTTGTTGGCGCAGATCGAGAAGTACGCCGTGAACATCGGCACCATGGTGTAGTTCTTGCCGACCTCATAGAGCCGGAAGCCCTGCACCGCCTCCCAGGGCGCGCCCATGCCGTCCACCACGCCCTTGTCGAGCGCCTGGTACATGTCGGGCATCGGGATCGGCGTCGGCACCATGCCGAGCGCCTTTGCCATCTCGGTCGGCGGTCCGCCCGGAATGCGGATCTTCATGCCCTTGAGGTCGTCCATCGTCTTCACCTGCTTCTTGGTGGTCAGCAGGAAGTACGGCGACGTGGTGTAGAGCAGCAGCGGCTCGACCTCGGAGAACTCCTTCTTGATCGCAGGATACTTCTCATAGAGCGCCCACAACACCTCGCTGGCTTGCTCGGCCGACTTCACCGGCAGGAACGGCAGCGTGATAACGTCGGCGAGCGGCGTCTGTTCGGCCCAGTAGCCGTGGAAGCACCAGCCGATGTCGGCGATGCCGGTGCGCACCGCGCGCCACATGTCGGGGCCCTTCACCAGCGTCTGCGACGGAAACACCTCGATCTTGACGCGGCCCTTGGTGGCCTCTTCGACCTGCTTGACCCAGGGTTGCAACGCGTTGCTCGGGCCCCAGGCCTGCGGCGAATTCTGGTCCGCGAACGTGAGCTTGATTTCCTGCGCGGGCGCGGGGATCGCCATCGTTACGGCGGCGAGCAAACCCAGAAGCGACAAAGCTTTCCTGGTCACGGTGTCCTCCCTTGAGATAGGCCTCAAACGGGCCGTTTGACCGCAATAGTGAGGCGCAGGCGGCTATCGCACAAGGGGCAGCCGCCCACACCGCAATCGCAATTCTATTTCTCGGATAAGCCCGGAATGGCGATCCGCGCCAGCAGACCGTCCACCGTATCGTGGAAATGCTGCCACGGCGCCTCGCGGTCGCTCTGGTTGCGCACGATCAGCGAGTTGCCGGCATAGAACTTCTCGTACAGCATGTGGCGGCCGGCGAACTCGGAGCCGACCAGATCCCAGGCCAGCTTGTAGAGCTTGTGACGATCCACCGCCTCGATCGAGGCGGTCTTCCACCAGCTTTCAAACCGCCCACGCAACGCATCGTCCTGCATCACGTCGATCGACGCCGGCATCACCATCGGATAGGCGCCGAGCAGCGTGCGCAACGTATCGATGATCTCGGTGTGATGCTCCTGGCACCAGTTGAGCGCGGCGTACATGATGCGGCGGTTCGGCGTGGCGTAGCCGTCGGGCCAATTCTCCCACGCCTCGATCTGCCCCTGCACCAGCCCTCCGATGGTCGCCTCCCACGCCGCCATGCGGCCCAGCACCTCACGCACCGCCGGAATCTTGTCGGTGCCATTGGCCTGGCAGACGCGGCTCGCGACACCGACGATCAGGCCCAGCTTCGACCAGAATCGGATGTTGGACTGGTGGTTCTGATAACAATTGGCCGGAGACTCGATGTAGATGCGGCGCGACATCGCGCCTTCGTTGTGCAGGAACACGCGCTCCCACGGAATCTTGACGCGGTCGCACACCAGCACGCTGTCGGTCTCGTCGAAACGGAACGACAACGGATAGTCCGCCTCGTGCCGCGCCGCCAGCGCATAGGGCTGGCGCGACCACAGCGATACGCCGGGAGCATTCAGCGGGAGTGCCGCGGTGATCGCCTCGCTCTTGTAGGCATCCTCGATGGGCGTGAGATTGCCGATCAAGATTTCGTCGGCATAGACCGCGCTGGTCGCCATCATCTTCATGCCGGAGACAGTAACGCCGGCATCGTCCTCGGCGACGACGCGCAGGTTCGGATCCTCGCGCTGCTGGTTGGGAAACAGGTCGGCGCTCTTGCGGCCACTGGCCGGCGTGACGGCAAAGCTGAGGTAGAGATCGTTCTTGCGGGCGTAGTCGTAGTAGTTGAGCAGGTTCCTGCCGAAGCCGGGCCGCAATCTCTCGAGCTGGCCGGGGTTCATCGCAAGCCCGGTCACCAGCCCCGACACCTGATCCGGCGAGCGGCCGACAAAGCCGTATGTGACGTCGGCAATCGCTTTCATCGCCCGCATGCGGCGCAACAGATCGTCTCGGCTGCGGCAGCGCAGCCAGTAGAGCGAATAGCGGTCGCCATCCTCCTCGAACGAGAACAGGTCCTGCTTCGCCGGATCGGCCTTGAGGTCGTACAGCCCTGCGACGGTGCGTGCGCCTTCGCGGAACGCCGGATGCGCGGTGACGTCATCGACCCGCTCGGCACCGATGTAGACGGTGCGGCCGTCGCGCATGCGTTCGAGCTTTTTCTGACCGCTGACCAGCACGTTCCGCTCCCTGCAACTTGCTTTGGCGAATTAACGCAGCCGGACGCCTTGCAGGCAATGGCGCTATTTGCGCACCAGCAAGACTGGATCGGCGGTCGCAGGGACGCGCTGCCAGGTGGTGGGGTCGGTTTCTTCGAAGCGCCACGGCTGGCCCTTCGCTGGCTTAAGCAGCAGTTCGCCGCGGTCCATTTGCCAGGCCGCCGGGCCGAACCGGGTCACGAAGGCGTCGCACGGCGGCCGCACCCGGACGGCGAAATCATCGCCCGCCGCCGTGCCGGTCAGGGTCAGCGTGCAGACCGGCTTGCCCGCGCCGCGCACGATGGTCCATTCGCCGCTGATCTCCTCAGCGGTGCGCGGCTGCGGGCCGGCGGCGGTCGCCTTCTGGATGAACAGGATGCCTTCACCGGGCATCGGCGCCTCATAAACTCCGGCTTCCACCTCGGAAAACTCCAGCAGCGTGCCGCCGCCGGACTCGACCAGCCGCAGGAAATCGTTTTCCGCGAGCGTCCAGCCCACGATCCGGCCGGTGAAGGGGTATTTGCCTGCACAGGCGCGGTCGAACTCCGCGCGCATAGCCGACGCCACCGGGTCGGTGCGAAGCGTGATGCTGCAGACCTTGTCGCGGTCGGCGTTGGTGAACTCCCAGACCCCGGCGATTGCCTTGACGGCTTCGCTCGGCTCCGGCGCCTGCGCTGCCGCGTGGCCGCAAAAGGCAGCGAGCAGCACAAATCCCAGAACGGCGCCACGTTTCATCGCGCGAATTTATCACAGCCCTTCGCACGCCGACCATGCAATTTGCGCGCATTGCCGCCGCGCGAGCGGGCGTGCTAGCAGACACCGATCACAATTCAGGGTCGCATGGAGGAGTTGGTTATGGCGCAGAACACGCAACGGATCGGATGGATCGGCATGGGCCGGATGGGTTATCCGATGGCCGAGCGGCTCCTCAAGGCGGGATATGACGTCTCGATCTGGAACCGCACCAAGTCGAAGGCCGAGCCGCTCGCCAAGTCCGGCGGCAAGATCGTGGACAAGCTGTCCGACCTGTCCGGCATGGACATCGTGTTCTCCATTGTCGCCGAGGGCAAGGACGTCGAGCAGGTCTACTACGGCAAGGACGGCGTGCTGTCCGGCAACAAGACGCCCGCCGTGTTCGTGGACTGCTCAACCATCGCGGTCGAAGAATCGGTCGAAATCCGCAAGCGTCTGAAGGAGCGCGGCGCCGACTACATCTGCGCGCCGGTCAGCGGCAACGCCAAGGTCATCAAGGCAGGCAAGCTGTCGTCGGTCTGCTCCGGCCCCGAGGCCGCGTTCAAGAAGGCCGAGGAGATGATCAAGGTGTTCGCCCCAAAGGGCGTGTCCTATGTCGGCGAGGGCGAGCTCGCGCGCGTCTGCAAGATCGCGCACAACGTCATGCTCGGCGTGGTCATCCAGAACCTGATCGAGATCACGCTGCTCACCAACAAGTTGGGCGTACCGCGCCAGGCCTTCCTGGCCTTCCTCAACAACGGCGTGATGGGCTCCATGTTCACGGCTTACAAGTCGCCGGCGCTGGTCAATCTCGACTGGACCACGACGTTCACGCCGGAGCTGCTGCGCAAAGACCTCGACCTCGGTCTAGCGATGGCCGACGAGGTTGACGTGCCGATGCCGATCACCGCGGCGACCCGTCAGATCCTGCAGATGCACATGGGCAACGCGATGGCGCAGAAGAACCCGGAAGAATATCTCGCCAAGGACTTCGCGACGCTGATGGAAACCATGGCGCAGGCGTCCGGCATGAAGCTCGTCAGCGAGAACAAGAACGTGCCGACCGGCCTCGAATAGCCGCTCCGCCTCGGCAATGCGAAGCGCCGCGCGCCCTGCGCGGCGTTTTCGTTTTTGCGGGGCCGAAGCACGATTGCAACGCCCCCTGCCGGGGCAGTACAAATGGCCATGTGCATCGGCCCGAACCCGGGCCGTTCAGGGGTATCGTCATGGTCCGCTTTGCGTACGCGCTCGTCGCCCTGCTCGTCACCGCCTCTCTCGCCACCGGCAATGCCACAGCCCAGACGCTGGACGGCCGCCTCAAGACAATCATCAGCACCAAGAAGATTAAGATTGCCCACCGGGTCGATTCGAGCCCGTTCTCGTTCCTCGACGACCGCAAGCAGGTGATCGGTTACACCATCGATATCTGCAAGGCCGTGGTGGCTTCGATCGAGCGGCAGTTCAAGGTGACCGGCATCGAGATCCAGTGGGTGCCGGTGACGTCGCAGTCGCGGTTCGATGTCGTGGCCAAGGGCGGGGCCGACATGGAGTGCGGCGCCAGCACGGTGACACTCGGACGGATGAAGGAGGTCGATTTTTCCAACTCCGTGTTCGTCGAATCGACCGGCGTCGCCGTCATGCTCAAGTCCGGCATCAACAACGCGAACGACCTGGCCGGCAAGAAGGTCGCCGTGATTGCCGGCACCAGCAACGAGCAGGCCATCGTCAATCGCAGCAAGACGACGCCGATGGAGGTGGTGCGCGTGAAGGAGCGCGCCGAAGCCATCGTGGCGCTGGAAAGCGGCAAGGTCGATGCCTACGCCAGCGACAAGCTGCTGCTGGTCGGCGCCAACTTCGCCGATCCGCGCGCAATGAAGCTGCTGCCCGACGACCTGTCGGTAGAGCCCTACGCGATCGCGCTGCCGCGCGGCGACTGGGCGATGCGGCTCGCCGTCAACACCGCCCTCTCGCAGATCATGCGCGGCAGCGAGATCGTCTTCATCTTCAACAGCTGGTTCGGACAACTCGGCTTCAAGCCCGGCGCCCTGATCAGCGCGACGTTCATTCTGAACGGGCTGGCCGACTGACGGCGCTCGATACCTTGGCTTCATTCGAAACTTCAACCTTGAGGAAATACCATGCGCAGCAGACCCGCCCTCGAATCCGCCGACGTGCAGAAAATGATGGCCGCCTGCAAGGCGGACGCACAGAAAAACAACTGGAAGGTCACCATCGCAATTGTCGATGACAGCGGCGCTGCGCTGCTGGTCGAGCGCATGGACGGCGCCGGTCCGATCAGCGCCGAAGTGGCGATGGGAAAAGCACGCACATCCGCTGTAACGAAGCGGCCGACCAAATTCTGGGAAGACCGCGTCAAGGAAAAGCCGGCGTTCGTCACCTTCCCGTCAGGTGGCGTGCTGTTCCAGGGTGGCCTGCCGATCATGCATCAGGGCGAGTGCGTCGGCGCGATCGGCGTGTCCGGCGTGCAGTCGCACGAGGACGAACAGGTCGCCCAGGCCGGCATCGCCGCGCTGGGGTAGTCGCGCGCTCCCTAGACCTTAAAGCTTCGGTGCACCTGCGGCGGGAACAAGTCCTCCGGCTGCATTCGCTTGTGCAGCACGCCCTGCTCAAAGCCGTACTGCAGAAACGCATCGAGCGTTGTGCGGTTGGCGTCGATGCCGTAGGGCAGCAGCTCCTCGCCGACGATGTCCTGCATGCGCCGCGCGAACTCGTAGCCCCACGGGATTGGCAGCGCCGACGACGTGTTGTTGAGCGCGCGCTTCACGCTGCGGCGCTTCGCCTCCTCGAACGCGGCGAACAGGTTGGCCGCGATCCACGGATGCTTCTCGACGATCTCACGTTTGATCGCGATGGCGTGCATGATCGGGAAGATGCCGGTTTCCTTGACATACTTCTGCTCGATCTCAAGGTAGTCCGGGAACAGCCGCGTTACATTGGGATGCCCCTCCTCGAAGCAGGACGGCGGGTGCGCCGACAGCGCCGCGTCAATCTCGCCGGAGATCAGCATGCCGCTCAGGCTCTTGTCGGCGGCGGCGCGATAGTTGATGCCGGCCGGCAGGTTGAGCTTCACCTTCTCCAGCCGTCCCGGCTGATCGACACCGGCCTGGATCCATTCGATCGACTTGAGATCGACGCCGTATTGGTGCTGCAGCAGCCCGCGCGAATAGACCGACGCGGTCTGCGCCCACTCCGGAATGCCGACCCGCTTGCCTTTCAGGTCGGACGGCTGCTTCACGCTGCCGTCCTTGCGGATGTAGATCGACGAATGCCGGCAGACACGCGACGGAAACACCGGGATGCCGACGAACGGCGAGTTGCCCTGCGAGGCCAGCGAGGAGAACTTGCCCATCGAGACTTCGGAGCAGTCGAAGTCGCGGTGGTTAAACATCCGGTAGAAGATTTCCTCGATCTGAAGATTGAGCGGGGTGAGATCGACACCCTCGACCGGCACGCGGCCGTTCATCAGCTCGGTGACATGATCGTAGTGGCTGATCGCGAGAGTGAGGGGGATGCGGCTCATGGCTCAATCCTATGTTGGCGTATCCCGGGCGAGCCATTAGCGCGTTTACGCGCGTCTTCGACGCGCTATGGCGAGACCCGGAACCCCGGTTCATGGAGAAAACCGAAAGCAACCGGGGTCCCGGATCAGCGGTGCACCGTTCCGCTTCGCTCCACGCTGCACCGCGTCCGGGACAAGGGAGTTATCAGATCGCACCGGTCGCGGTCGGGCCGCCCTGCGGACGATGGCGCTTCACGGCGTCGGGGTTGGTCGAATCGACGCCCATGTAGACGCCCTTCTCCCACGTTCGCTTGAGCGGATCGCGGACGTTCAGCGTCATCTTGCCGATGTTCTGGATCTCGATGTCCACGGTCTCGCCGTCCTGCAGGAACCCGAGGCCCTCGTGATTGGTGCCGCAGGCGATCAGATCGCCGGAGTTCATCGTCATCACCGTGGTGGCCCACTCCACCAGCTCGGGCACCCGGTGCTCCATGTCGTCGGTGTTATAGTTGTGGCGCAGCACGCCATCGTCCCAGAACCGCACGATCAGGTCGTTGGGGTTCTTGATCTCGTCGGCGGTGGTGATGCACGGGCCGATCGGCGAGAAGGTGTCGAACGACTTGCCAAGCCAGCTTGTCAGCGGGATCGCGGGCCAGGTGCGGCGGCCGAGTTCGCGCGCCGAGACGTCGATCAGGCTGGTGTAGCCGAACACCGCGCTCTGCCAGTCCTTCTGCTTCACCATCTTGGCCGGGCCCTTGATGACCAACGCCAACTCGGCCTCGTGCATGAACGCCCACGGAACGGTGTATTCCGGCAGCATGATGGTGTCGCCGGGGCCGACCACGGCGTCCGGGTTCTTCATGAACATGTTGAGCGGCCGCGCCTCGCGCTGTGCGTGCTCCCAGTAGTTGGCGATGCAGCAGAGGATCTTGCCGGGCCGCGGCAGCGGCGGACCGAGCCGCACCGACGCCAGCGGAACGGCCGGGCCGCTGTCCGCGAGCTTCTGCAGCGCGGGCTTGAGGCCGTCGTAGCCGTCGATAATCCCCTGCATTGTGAGCTGCGGCGTGTAGCTCTTCTTCACCGCACCGGAGATATCGACCACACCGCGCTCGGTCAGCAGACCGGGCGCCAGCTCGGCGTTTGCCGCCGTCTTGAACAGCACAAGCTTCACAACGTCCTCCCCTGAATTGCCGGGGAAATACAGCACATCCCCCGGAGTGCGGCCAGCGCATCCCCGCCGCGGGGCGCATATCAGGCTTGCCCGCACGCTTTCGGCAAATTGCCTCGATTGACCGAGTGCGTTATCGTGCCAGCCAAGAAAATCCTGGAAACGATCAAGGTGACGACAATGGCTGTGATCAAGGTGACCGATATCGCCTATGCGCGCATGCGCTCGCCCGATCTCGATCTTCAGGCCGAGTTCCTGGAGAATTTCGGACTGGTGAAGTCCGACCGGACCGCCAACGCGCTCTACTATCGCGGCACCGACCCGGTGCACCACCTTCACATCACCGAGAAGGGCGACCCGAAGTTCATCGGCTTCGCCTATCACGCGGCCAGCGAGGACGACCTCAAAACCATGGCCAAGGTTCCCGGCGCCTCGGGCATCGAGAACATGGACGAGCCGGGCGGCGGCAAGCGCGTCCGCCTCACCGAGCCGAACGGCTACCAGATCGAAGTCGTGTGGGGCATGGACAAGGTTGCCGAGCTTCCAGCGCCGCGTCAGGTGCAGAACACCGGTTACGCGCCGCTGGCGCGGCCCGGCGATCTGATGCGTCTGCCGAAGGGACCGTCACGCTGCAAGCGCATCGCCCACGGCGTGCTGGGCACGCCAAAGGTCAAGGAGACGGTCGCCTGGTTCAGGGACAATCTCGGCTTCATCTGCTCGGACGATGTCTATGCCGGCACCAAGGACAATCTGATCGGTTCGTTCAACCGCTGCGACGCGGGCGACACGTTCGTCGATCATCATGTGTTCTTCGCGATCAACCACCACAACGCCGGGCTGAACCACATCTCGTTCGAGGTGCAGGACATGGACGACGTGTTCATGGGTCATCAGCACATGCGCAACGCCGGCAAGTACGAGCATATGTGGGGCATCGGCCGCCATCTGCTCGGCAGCCAGGTCTATGATTACTGGGCCGATCCCTGGCGCCGCGTGCACGAGCACTGGGCCGACAGCGACCGGCTCAATGTTGCGAACGGCTCGAATCTGCTCTCGGCCGAGGAAGCCCTGGTCTCGCAATGGGGCGACCCGCCGCCGCAAAAGTTCATCGAGCACGTTTCTCAATAAATTCGAGCTGTCATGCCCGTGCATAGCCGCTCGAAGAACGGCGTCGCTTCGCTCGCCTATGGCGGGCATCCAGTAACCACAGCGCCATCAGCGATAACTGGATCGCCCGCTTTCGCGGGCGATGACAGCGAGTGTGCGGCGCGGTGACGGGCCCTACCCCCACACCTGCCGCGCCGTTTCCACCACCAGTTCCAGCTTGCGCCTCTGATCGTCGGCGCTGATCAGATTCCCAACCACATCCGACGCGAACCCGCACTGCGGACTGATCGCGAGCTGATCGAGCGGGATGAACTTCGCCGCCTGGTCGATGCGCCGCTTGAGATCGTCGATCTTCTCCATCTCCGGCACCTTGGTGCTGACGAGGCCCAGCACCGCGACCTTGCCCTTGGGCAGGAACCGCAGCGGCTCGAAGCCGCCGGCGCGCGGACTGTCGTATTCCAGCAGGAAGCGATCGTAAGGCAACTCGACGAACAACTGCTCGGCGATGGCATCGTAGGTGCCCTCGCGATGCCACATGCTGCGCTGGTTGCCGCGGCAAAGGTGAATTCCGAACGTTACGCCAGGAAAGTCTGAGATCAGCGCCTTGTCGGCCTTCAGCGAGCGCGCGAAATTTTCCTTCGGATCCTCGCCGCGCGAGCGCATCTGCTGAAGCGTCGGCTCATCGACGTAGGCGGTGTAGCCCGGCGCATCGATGTGGACGTAGCGGCAGCCGGCGGCGGCAAGACTTTTGATGATCTCGCGCTCGATCGCGACCACGTCGGCCATGAACGCGTCCATGTCCTTGTAGACAGCCTTCGAGTCCTCGTGCGCGAAACGCTGACTGATCCGGTCCGGCCCGATCAGCGCGACCTTGGCCGGCATCTTGGCGACGCCATCCACGAACTTGTATTCCTCAAGCGGCACATTGCGGGCGAGGCGCAGCCGCGACTTCACCGGCCGGCGATGCGAGATCGCCGTCCCCTTCTCGTGCAGCGGAACCTCCCAGCGCCGCAGCGCCGAGGCATTCTCGACGCGCTGGGTGTAGATTTGCATGGTGCTGGCGCTGGCGTCGTAGCCTTCGACCGCGGCGCCGAAACTATCCTGAAAATTGAGCCGGCGCATTTCGCCGTCGCTCACGACATCCAGACCGATGCTTTCCTGAAGCTTCACGGCGTCGCGCACCGCCTCGTCTTCGATCCGGCGCAGTTCGGCGCTGTCGATCGTGCCGTCCTCCAGGCGCGCCCTGGCTTCCTTCACCGCAGCCGGCCGCAACATGCTGCCGACCACGTCAGTGCGGATGGTTCGCAGGTCGCTCATCGGTCACTCCCTTCGCTTGCAGGCGCACTGATGCACAAAATAGCCCTGCCGCGAAGGCCCACTCTGCGGCTATGCTGGCTGGGGTGGGAACGGCAACTGAGGGGGAATGGCAATGACGGGAGGATCGAAACTCGCAGCAGCCCTGATCGCGGCGCTGCCGGTGTTCGCCGCATGCGAAGCGCCCGCGCAGAATTATCCGAACAAGCCGGTGCGCATGATGGTCGGCTTCGCGCCGGCCGGACCCGCGGACATGATCGCCCGTGTGGTCGGCGACAGGTTGTCCGAAGCCTGGGGCCAGCCCGTGCTGATCGAGAATGCCACCGGCGCCGGTGCCAACGTCGCCGCCGACCGCACCGCAAAGGCAGCGCCGGACGGCCATACACTGCTGATGGCGAGCAACGCGCAGATCGTCATCAACCCGAGTCTCTATGAGAAGATGTCGTTCGATCCGGCCAAGGATCTGGTGACGATCTCGCAGTCGGTGTTCACGCCCAATATCCTGGTCGTTAACAACGACGTTCCGGCGAAGACCGTGCAGGAGCTGGTGGCTTACGCGCGCGCCAACCCCGGCAAGCTGAGCTACGCATCGGCCGGGGTCGGCACCACGCAGCATCTCGCCGCCGAGTTGTTCAAGTCGATGGCGAAGGTCGATGTCCAGCACGTACCATATCGCGGCGCGGCGCCCGCCATTACCGATCTGCTCGGCGGCCGTGTCACCATGTTCTTCGGCAACATCGCGCCGCTGGTGCCGCTGGTGCGCGACGGCAAGCTGCGCGCACTCGCCGTCACCTCGGCCAAGCGGTTTGGCGCGGTGCCGGACCTGCCGACCATGATCGAGTCCGGTTTCCTGGGCTTCGATGCCGTCGCGGCGTTCGGGCTGATGGCGCCCACGGGAACGCCGCAACCGGTCATCAGCAAAATCCACCAGGACCATGTGAAGGTGCTGGCCGATCCGGGCATCCGCAAGAAGCTGTCCGACGTCGGCATGGAGGTGATCGCCAGTTCACCCGCCGAGTTCGAAGCGGCGCTCGCCGCCGAACGGCCGCGATGGGCGAAGCTGATCAAGGAAATCGGGATCAAGGCGGGGGAATAGATTCGGGTCGTCATGGCCGGGCTTGACCCGTCCATCCATCCCGGGGCGCAAACTGATGGATGCGCGGGTCAAGCCCGCGCATGACGGCGGTTAGACTTGAGCGAGCCTTGCTCAAATCCGCGTCGGGTCGAGCACGACCTTGCCGATGCCGCCGCGGCTTTCCACGATCTCGTGGGCGCGCACCGCCTCCGAGAGCGGCAGCACGCAATCGATCAGCGCCTTGAATTTGCCCTCTGACGCCATCCTCAGGCTCTCGGCGGCGCCGGTCTCGGTCTCGCCGGTGCGGCCCATGATCGTGATCTGGTTGAGATAGAGCTTGTTGACGTCGAGCGGCACGGTGCCGCCGCCGTGGCCGCCCGCGGTCACCAGACGGCCGCGCCGCGCCAGCGCGGCGAACGCCTTGGGAAAGGTGTCCGGATCGCCGATGTTCTCGAACACGACGTTGACGCCTTTGCCTTCGGTGATGCGCGCCGCCTCGATGGTGAGGTCCTTCGTTCGGTAGTTCACGCCGGCGTCGGCGCCGAGATCGAGGCCGACGTTGACGCGATCGTCGCTGCCGGCCGCAGCGATCACCTTGGCGCCGAGATATTTCGCGACCTGCACGCCGGCGCTGCCGAGCCCGCCCGCCGCTCCCATCACCAGCACCCATTCGCCCGGTTCGACCTGGGCGTGATCCTGCAGCATGTGAAACGCCATCGGCGCGTGGCGCGTCACCACCGTCGCCGTTGGAAAATCCACGTTATCCGGAACGATCGTGGTGTTCGCCGCCATCGCGCGGACATATTCCGCATAGCCGCCCCAGGCATGCACGCCGAGCAGCCGCAATGCGTCCGCGCCGGAATTCTGGCTGCCGAGCCGCAGCGCCACAGTGACGCGATCACCGACCTTGCGGTGCGTGACGCCTTCGCCAAGCTTGACGATCACGCCGGACGGATCGACGCCCGGAACCAGCGGCAGCGTGACCGGACGCGCGTACTTGCCCGCGCGCACGCGCGTATCGAGCGTGCGATTGACCGAAACCGCATGAACCTTGAGCAGAACCTCGCCCGGTCCCGGCTCGGGCGTCGGCACCTCTTCGAGCTTCATCACGCCCGGCGGGCCGAACTCACGAATGACAATGGCTTTCACGACACCCTCCGCAATACCGCGAGATAAGGCCGCACCGTGCGGCGGTGGTCAAGCCGCACCGGTTCCGCCAGGCTCAAAGTCTGGACTCGCCGGACTCTCCGTTGGACAATGGCGGCAACAACTTGGGGGAGACGACACAATGAGCGCACACGCGAGCATTCGACACGTCCTGTTGACCGCAGCACTTGCAGTCCCGGCATGGCTCACGGGTAGCCTTCCGGCATCGGCGCAGGACTGGCCCAGCCGCAATGTCACCATCGTGGTCCCGCTCGGCGCCGGCAGCGCGAGCGACATCATGGCGCGCGTGATGGCGGAGCAACTGACCAAGCAACTCGGCCAGACCTTCGTGGTGGAGAACCGCCCCGGCGCCGGCGGCACCATCGGCGCCAACCAAGTCGCGAAGGCCGCGCCCGACGGCTACACGATCCTGTGCTACGGCGCACTGGGAACGGCGAACGCGCTCTATTCCAAGCTGCCCTACGACACGATCAACGATTTCACCCCGGTGATCGCATTCGGGACGCAGCCGCTCTCGATCGTGAGCGCCCCGTCGAAGGGCTACAAGTCGCTCGCCGACCTGATCGCTACGGGCAAGGCGAAGCCCGGCTCGCTGAATTACACGTCGGCCGGCGTCGGCACCGCGTCGCATTTCGCGGCGGTGCGGTTCCTGGTGAGCGCCGGCATCGAGGCACAGCACATTCCGTTCAAGGGGGCCGCCGAAGCCGTGACCGAGGTGATGACCGGCCGCGCCGACTTCAGCCCGCAGATTTTCACCACGACGCTGCCACTGCTGCGCGACGGCAAGCTGGTCGCGCTCGCGGTCAGCGCGCAGAAACGCACCTCGATCATGCCGGAGGTGCCGACCACCATCGAAGCGGGGCTGCGCGCCGACTCGGTCTATCTGTTCTACAGCGGCTTCTTCATGCCGGCGAAAACGCCGAGTGCGGTGGTCCAGAAGCTCCATCAGGAGGCAGCCAAGGCGTTGCAGGCGCCGGCTGTCCAGGAGCGCATGAAAACGCTCGGCGTCGAACCGCTGCCGATGAACCTGGAGCAGTTCAATACGTTCTTCCGCAACGACGTCGCGGAGGCGGCTGCGCTGGTGAAGACGGCAAAGATCCCGACGCAGTAGCGCCAAGGCGGGTGCACCGATAGAAGCAGCCATCCCATCCACTTTATGGACCTCGTCATGCGTCTTGCCGCCGCTGCCCTGTTGCTGATCGGATTGGCCGCCGAAGCACAGGCGCAATCCGACTATCCGTCGCGGCCGGTGCGGATCGTCGTACCGTCGGAGCCGGGCGGCGGCACCGACATCAGCGCGCGCATCCTGGCCGAGAAGCTGGCGCAATCCATGGGCCAGCAGTTTGTGGTCGAGAACAGGCCCGGCGCGGGCCAGATGATCGGCGTCGAACAGGCGGCGCGCTCGCCGAACGACGGCTACACGCTGCTGGTGGCCGCGGCCGCGATCACCATCCTGCCCGCCACCAATCCGAACGTGAAGTTCGACATCCTGCGCGACTTCGTACCGGTCAGCCAGTTGATCTCGTCGCCAAGCATGCTGGTGACGCCCGCCAATCTGCCGTTCAAGTCGTTGCCGGAATTCATCGCCGCGGTGAAAAGCAAGCCCGGGGAATTCAACTACAGCTCGGCCGGTGTCGGCACCCAGCCGCACATGGCGATGGAGTTGTTCCGCACCATGGCTGCGCTCGACATCCAGCATGTGCCCTACAAGGGCGTCGCGCCGGCGCTGAACGCGGTCATCGCAGGCCAGGTGTCGGCGGTCATGGTCAATCCGCTGACGGCAAAGTCACAGATCGACGGCGGCACGGTGCGCGGGATCGGCATTTCCAGCCTCAAGCGATCGGCCATCATGCCGGACATTCCCGCCATCAACGAAGTCGTGCCGGGCTACGAGGCGATCCAATGGTTCGGACTGTTCGTACCGGCCGGCACACCGGCCCCGATTGTGGCGCGGCTGCACAAGGAGATCGCGGCCGCGCTCAAGTCGCCCGAAATGCAGAAGCGCGTCGCCGCCGACGGCGCGGACGCGGTCGGCAACACGCCGGCCGAGTTCAGCGCGCAGATCAAATCCGAGCTGGAAAAATGGGCCAAGGTCGCCAAGGCCGCGAAGGTCGGACAATAGGGAGTTTTCGATGCTCAAGGTTGCAATCGCCGGCGCTGCGCTGACCTGCCTCGTTGCGGCGAGTGCGCAAGCCCAATCGTCCTGGCCGAACAAGCCGGTCAAGATTCTGGTGCCGACCGCGGCAGGCGGCAGCGCCGACACGACGGCCCGCATGTACGCGGCGCATATGAGCAAGGTGCTGGGCCAGCAGTTCTACGTCGAGAACCGCGGCGGCGCGGGCAACACACTCGGCATCGAGTCCGTGGCCCGCTCGCCCGCCGACGGCTACACCCTGCTGCTCGGCGCTGGAACCATCACCATCAATCATCTCGTCTACAAGAAGCTGCCGTATGACGTCATGCGCGACCTCACCCCGGTCACTCAAATGACATCCGTAGCGAACGTGCTGGTCGTACATCCGGCACAGCCGATGAAGACGCTCGCCGACTACATCAGCGCCGCCAAGGCAAAGCCCGGCGCGATCAACTTCGCCTCCGCCGGCGTCGGCAGCAACCTTCACCTGGCGATGGAACTGCTCAAATATCGCAGCGGCATCGAGGTAACCCACGTCCCCTACAAGGGCGTCGGACCGGCGCTACAGGACACGCTGGCCGGTCATGTGATGTCGATGGTGTCCAACATCGCGTCCGCCAAGGGGCATGTGGACAGCGGAAAACTCCGGGCGCTCGCCGTCACCTCGCTGAAGCGCGCGCCGGCGCTGCCCGACGTGCCGTCGATGTCGGAAGCCGGCATCAAAGACTACGAGGTGCTGAACTGGTTCGGCCTGTTCGCACCGGCCGGCACGCCGAAGGAGATTGTCGATCGCCTGCAGTCCGAAGCCGCAGTTATGTACGCCGACCCGAAGACCAGGGATCTGCTGAAGGGTGAAGGCGCCGATCCGGTCGCCAGCAAGCCTGCGGATTTCGCAGTCTTCGTGAAGAGCGAAATCGAGAAGTGGAACGAGGTCGGCAAGGCCGCCAACATCCAGCCGACGGAATAGGACCAAAGAACACCGGCCTCGCATCCCGCCCGGCGGGCGTGAGGAATTGAGTCATACCGGCCACGACAAAATCAAACCGTCCCGAAATATTTTTCCGGAAGGCTTCTTCTGCCGGACACGCCGCACAGAGAACAATCCGCACGGCGCAAACACCAGCGCATGAAGAACTGTCTCCTGGGCACGTCGTTGCACAACTCGCAGGCGCAAACGCGGGCACACTGGCGCATCAATGGACTGGCGTTGAGCGCGCGCGCGACTAGATTCGCTGGCAACCGATCCCCCACAAAAAGAGCCAGCCATGAATCGTCGCGAACTCCTGCGCGGGAGCGCAGCCGCCTTTGCATTTGCCGTCTCAAGCGGCACTGCGCCGGCACAAGGCAAATATCCCGAGCGTCCCATCAAGCTGATCGTGCCGCGGCCCGCCGGCGGTGTGGTGGATGTGATCGGCCGCGAATGGGCGAACGGCGTCCGCGAATCGCTTGGCGCGGTGGTGGTGGACAACATGGGCGGCGGCGGCGGCACGATCGGCGCCTCCGCGGCGGCGCGCGCCGCGGGAGACGGCTACACGCTGTTCCTCGGCTCGACCAGCGAACTGGTGCTTGTTCCGGTCATCAACCATCAAGGCTACGACGCCGCCCGAGACTTCCGGCCGATCGGCATCATGGCGCTGTCGATGGGTGCGATTGCAGTGCATCCATCCGTTCCGGTTCATAACCTCAAGGAGCTGGTGGCCTACGCCAAGGCCAATCCCGACAAGCTGAGCTACGGCTCGGCCGGTGCGGGCAGTTCGTCAAATCTGACCGGCGAACTGTTCAAGCATCTCGCCGGCCTGCCGGACATTGTCCACATCCCCTACAAAGGCGCGGGACCGGGCATCACCGATCTGATCTCAGGGCAAATCCCGATGATGACGCCGATGATCTCCGGCGGCCTGGTGGAGCTTCACAACGCCGGCAAGGTGCGCATTCTCGCCGCCGCCTCGGAGCAGCGCGTCGCCGCCGCGCCGAACATTCCAACCGGCGCGGAGCAGGGTTTCCCCGATCTGATCGCGCAGTTGTTCATGGGACTGTTCGCGCCGGCGGCCACTCCGCAACCGATCGTCGATCAGCTCGTGCGCGCCACCCAGGAGGTCATGCAGGACAAGAATTTTCAGACCAAGCTTGTGGCCGCAGGATTCGAGCCTGTCACCGATCCGACGCCTGAGAAGGCGGCGAAGTACATCAAGGAAGAAATCGTGCGCTGGACGCCGGTGCTGAAGACATCGGGCATGAAGCAGGGTTAGCTATCCCTTGCCGTAGAACACCGGCACCGGAACGCCCTTCGAGATCGCATCGACGCGCTCGTCCTCGCCCTTCTTCTTTTTCTCGCAAAGCTCCAGCACCGCCACGATGGAGTCGCGTGGCACGAACACCACACCGGTGTCGTCGGCCACCACCAGGTCGCCGGAATTGACGCGCACGTCGCCCATCTGGATTTCGCCGTTGATCTCGACGGTCTCGAGCCGCCACTTGCCGGTGACCGGCGTGATCTCGCTGGCCCACACGGGATAGCCGATCGAGCGCGAATGCCGCACGTCGCGCACGCCGCCCATCACGATGGCGCCGCGCTCGCCCTGACGTTGCGCGGTGTAGGCGGAAATGCCCCCCATATTGGACACGCCCGACACGCCGGAGATCACCAGCACGTCGCCATCCTCGGCGAGGTTATGCGCCTCGAACTCCGCCATGCCGTTCTTGTTCTGCTGCGCCGCCACCCGCGGATCGGCGCGCCGACGGATGTTGCGCACGGTGAGCGCGGGCCCGACGATCATCTTGCCGGGCAGCGTCGGCTTCAGCACGGTGGCGCCGATCGCGCCCTCGGCGATGCCGAGTTCGTCCATCACATCCGAAACGAGACTGGTGCACTCGCCGAGCGCGATGAAGCGATCCACCGCGCCCTTCGGCGGCTTCGGCGTCGATGTCATTCGTATACGGTCGGCGGCGATGCGCCCGGTCAGTTTCTTGCCGTTCAATTCGGTCATTGCATTCCCCAAACTCAATCCAACTGCATGTTGGAATTCTTGATGACGATCGAGAAGCGGTCCATCTCGCTCTTGATGAAAGCGTGGAATTCTTCCGGCTTGTTGGCGACCACCTCGCCGCCCTGCTCGACTACGCGCGCGCGCACGGATGGCTCCTGCAGCGTATCGACCGAATGCCGGTGCAGCGTCGCGATGATGCTGTCCGGTGTCTTGGCGGGAGCGAGCAGCCCGAACCAGGTGCTGAATTTGTAGTCCACGCCGCCTTCGGCGAAGGTCGGCACATCCGGCAGCAACGGCGAGCGCTTGTCCGCCGCGATCGCGATCGGCTTGAGCTTGCCGCCCTGAATGAGCCCGAGCACCGGCAACACGCTGGAGAACAGCATTTGCACGTTGTTGCCCATCACCCCGACCGCGGCCGGGCCTCCGCCAGGATACGGGACATGCACCATGTTGGTCCCAGTGATCGAGCGGAACAGTTCGGTCGCCAGATGCGGGCTCGATCCCACTCCGTAGGACGCGTAGTTGAGCTCGCCCGGCCGGGCTTTGATATAGGCGACGAACTCGGCGACGGTGTTCACCGGCAGCACCGTCGGTACCACCAGGATGGTCGGCGAACTCGCGATCTGCGTGATCGGCGCGAGATCGGTCAGCGTGTTGAACGGCAGCTTCTTGTACAGCAAGGGATTGGCGGCCAGCCCGACGCTGCTGATCAACAGCGTGTGACCGTCCGGCGCGGACTTCACCACCTGCAGCGTGCCGTTGTTGGTGTTGGCGCCGGGACGGTTGAGCGGCACGAACGATTGGCCGAGCCGCTTGCCGAGGCCCTCGCCGATCATGCGGGCGAGCAGATCGTTGCCGCCGCCGGCGGCGAACGGCACGATGATCTCGACCGCGCGATTGGGGTACTGCTGCGCGCCGGCCGTCTCAACTGAGCCCAGCACGAAAGCAGCGAGCAGCGCGGCCTTGAGCATGAAGTCCGGCGCGGTGTGACGCTTACCGCGCGAGAGCACGCGCCATCACCTGTTCGCAGCGCAGGTTCTCTTCCTCGACCAGATCGCCGCTCATCGCCTTGCGGGCGAGTTCCGACGGCGCGCCCGCCATCTTCCAACGGCACGGGAACAGCTTGGTTTCCAGCCACCATTGCGCGTCATGCGAGACATAGGACTCGTCCACCTGTTCGACCTCGGCGGTGTACTCGGTCACGAAGCCGTTCGGCTCGATGAAATAGGAGAACACGTTGTTGCCCGGGCCGTGGCGGCCGACGCCCCACATCATCTCGTAGCCGCTGCCGCGCACCCGTCCGGCACCGCTCATCAGGCCGTCGATGTTTGGCATTTCGTAGGCCATGTGGTTGAGGCACGGACCGTTGCCGCGAGCGATCGCCACGCTGTGATGGTCGGTGCAGCAGCGCACGAAATCCATCATCACGGTGCTGTCGCTCCACTTGAAGCCCAGCACGTCGAGGAAGAACGCAGTCTGTTTCTCCACCTCGGCGCTGTTGATCACCACATGGGTCAGCTTGGTCGGCCGGCTGCGGTCGTCGATCGCCTGGGCGTGGTCGGCCACGTCAGCCGAGATCGCGATGGGATGGCCTTCGGGCGAGCTGACGCGGAAGCCGTAGCCCGCGCCGGCGCTTTTTTCGAGTTCCTTCGGCGCGTGGACCACCTTGGCGCCGAGCGCGGCCGCCTGGGCGTGCAGCGCATCGACCGTGGCGCGGTCGGGCGCCGAAAGGTGCACGCCGAGCAGGGCTGCGCGCGGGCGCTCGCGAAGGGTCAGCACATGGTGATCGCGGCCGGTGCCACGCAAGTGCAGTGTGTCGCCCTCACCAGCGACGTCCTCCAGGGCCCAGACCTTGCGATAAAATTCGGCGGATGCCTTGAGGTCGTGCACGGCCAGTTCGATGCTGCGCAGGCCGTTGATTCTGGGAATGCTCATGGTGGCGGTCTCCAGCGGGCGGATAATTCGGCGCTTTATAGCATCGCAGCAGCGCTTCAGCCGAACTCGGCGGTAATTTACCGCAAAACCGGCTGAAGCGGCGGGGCAGATGGCGCCCGCCCACGCATTCCTGGCCAGACAGGCACGCTGGTTGCATTGGCAACCGGGAGCGGGCAAATTCAGTTTTTATAGCCGGTCTAAACCGGTATCTCAGGGAGTGGGCTGCCGGCAAACCGGTGGGCCGTGGAAAGGCGCCGCATGGCCGAAAAGTTCGTTGCGAAGACCTCGGAGTTCAAGGACGGCGACCGCCGCATCGTGTTCGTCGGCGACCACGAGATCGGTGTGTTCCGCCACGAGGGTCAGTACTACGCCTATAGCAACTTCTGCCTCCACCAGGGCGGACCGGCCTGCGAAGGCCTGACCATCGCTGCCGTGGAAGAGCGCCTGCGCCCCGACCAGACCTCCCAGGGCCTCTACTTCTCGGAAACCGAGATGCACTTCGTCTGCCCCTGGCACGGCATGGAATACGACATGAAGACCGGCGAATGCGTCAGCGACCGGAAGAAGAAGCTTCGGAGCTACAAGGTTCTGGAAAAGGGAGACGAGGTTTATGTCGTCGCGTAAGGCTGCAACGGCCAAGGCTGTGCGGCGCCCGGCTTCCAGCGCGAAGCCAAAGGCGGCGCTCAAGCCCATCACCGTGAAGCCAATCGCCGTGAAGCCCAAGGCCGTCGCCGGCAATGGCGTATCGGCCGATGCGATCCGCCTCGCCGCCGAAATCGAGCAGGCCTTCGCCAAGAGCGACGACGCGATTTCGGTGGAAGCCATGCAGGCGCTGATGGGCACGCTGTGCCGGGTCTACGCGGTGCAGGTCGAAAACGGCGCGAAGCATACCCCGATACCGGAAGGGCAGATCGTAAGCCCGACCGGCGTGATGCTGACAGCGAGCGGCCTGTTGCGCGCCGCCAACCTTGCGGTGTTCGAACTCGGAATGTGGCAAAGCTGGACGGGCAAGTAGCGCGCCGTCGTAACCAAATTCAACTGGATCGTCAGGAGAGACCCCATGGACCTGATTGCAGACCGCGGCCGGCGCGTATCGATCGAGGAACTGAACACCAGTCGCCTGCTCGCGCACGCGCGCAAGCAGGCGGTGCAGCGCAAGTTCGACGACATGCTGATCGTCGATGTCGATGCGCATCACTACGAAAACGAGCACATGTCGGAAATCCTCCCGTTCATGGAAAACGACGTGTGGCGTCAGCTCGCGATGTCCGGGCGCGAAAAGGGCACCCGCAGCGGCGGCGCGCTCACCGTGCAGGGCGTGGGCTTTCAGGACATGGGCGGCCGCGTGACCCGCTACCCGATGCGGGCCAGCGAAAAGACGCCCGACGACAAGATCCGCGACGTCGAGATCGGCCATCGCTGGATGGACGCCATGAGCGTCGACTACTCCTGCCTGTTCCCGACCGGGATGCTCTCGATCGGTCTGCACCCGCAGACCGAAATGGAGGTCGAGTTGTGCCGGGCCTACAATCGCTGGCTCACCGAGAAGGTGATGCCGGATTCCAACGGCCGGTTCTTCTCGATGCTCTGCCTGCCCTTCTCCGATCCCGACGCGTGTCTTCGCGCTGTCGAGGAGTTTGGCCACCGCAAGCACGTCGGCGGCTTCATGGTCACGACCGTGCGCAACAATCTCGCGGTCAATGACAACCGCTACATCAAGGTGTATCGCGCCATTGAAGAGCGCGGCCTCGTGCTGTCGTTCCACTCCGGGCCGAACTGGGGCGAACCGATCTTCCGGAGCTGCAACCGCTTCCTGACCGCGCATGCGCTCGGCTTCTCCTGGTACAACATCGTCAACCTGTCGAACTGGGTCATCAACGGCATGGGCGAGCGCTTCCCCAAGCTGCCGGTGGTCTGGATTGAATCGGGCCTCGCCTGGGTTCCGTTCCTGATGCAAAAGCTCGACCACGAGTACATGCTGCGCCCGTCCGAAGCACCCCTGCTGAAGAAGATGCCATCGGACTACATGCGCGACATGTACTACTCGTCGCAGCCGATGGAAGTTCAGGACATGGGCGCGCTGGAGTGCACATTCCGCATGATCAACGCCGAGACGCAGTTGTTGTACTCGTCGGATTATCCGCACTGGGACTTCGACCTCCCGAGCACGATCACCGACCTGCCGTTCGTGTCCGAGAAGGCCAAGCACAACATCCTCGGCGGCACCGCGGCGCGGCTGTTCAAGCTTCCGCCGCGTAACGAGAAGCAGAAAGAGAATTTGATCAAGTTCGGCAACTACACCGCCGCGGCCTGATCGCTTCGGTCTGACATTTTTTCGACGGGCGGCCTCCGGGCCGCCCGTTTGTTTTGCGGCAAGCCCCAACACCGTCATGCGCGGGCTTGACCCGCGCATCCATCGAAACAAGAGTTGCCCCTAGGATGGACTGCCGGGTCACGCGCTTCGCCCGGCCCGGCAATGACACGCGATGGAAAAGGCCATGCAGCGCAGCACCGAACGCATCCTCACCACCCACACCGGCAGCCTGCCGCGGCCGGAGGCGCTGACGCAGCTTTACGTGAAGCGCTCGCGCGGTGAGCCGGTGGACCAAACCGAGATTGACCGGATCGGCAGCGACTCCGTCCGCGACATCGTGGCGAAGCAGCACGACGCGGGGATCGACGTCGGCAACAACGGCGAGCAACAACGCGATTCGTTCTTTCTCTATCTCCGCTCCCGGTTGTCGGGACTTGGCGGCACCTGGACGCGGCCGACGCGCGGAGACGTCGATCGCTACCCGGAATTCCAGAAGCTGTGGGCGCGGCAGTACGGCGGCACGGTCGGCGTCTCGAACCTGGCCGGGATTCCCAAGACGATCGGCGCCGTGAACTACCTCGACGATACGGCGATCGACGGCGAATGCCGGCACTTCAAGTCGGTTCTCGCCGAAATGCCCGGCACATTCGCCGAGCCGTTCATGTGCGCGCCCTCGCCGGGCATCGTCGCGCTGGCCTGCAAGAACGAGCATTACGACACGCTCGATAGTTATCTTGCGGCGCTCGGCCGCGCCATGCAGGTCGAATACGACGCGATCGTGAAGCACGGCTATCTGCTGCAGATCGATGCGCCCGACCTCGCGCTGGAGCGGCACATCACCTACAAGGATCAGCCGGTGGCGGCGTTCCAGGAGTTCGTTGAGAAGACCGTGGCGACCATCAACGCGGCACTGGTGAACGTGCCACGCGATCGCGTCCGCCTGCATGTCTGCTGGGGCAATTCCGAATCGCCGCACGACCGCGACGTGCCGCTCGAGGACATTCTGCCGATCCTGATGCAAGCCAACGTCGGCGGCTTCGTGCTGCCGTTTGCCAATCCGCGACACGCCCACGAGTTCAAGCTGTTCGCGCGGATGCCACTGGACGACGACCAGATTCTGGTCGCGGGCGTGATCGACAGCCTGACCAACTTCGTCGAGCACCCGGAGGTGGTGGCGGACCGCATCGAACGCGTCGCCGAAGTGGTGGGGGACCCGTCCCGCGTACTGGCTGGAACCGACTGCGGGTTCGACACCTCCGCCGGCTGGGGCCGCGTCGCGGGCGACGTGGTGTGGGCGAAGCTGCGAAGTCTGCGCGACGGCGCACGCCTCGCCTCGCAGCGGCTGTTTTGACCTACTCGATCTTGATCTTCGCGGCTTCGATCACGGCTTTCCAGCGATTCGTCTCGGCCACGACGTAGCTGCGGAATTCCTCCGGCGACACGTCAAAATGGACCGCGCCCTCCGTGTTCAGGCGCTTGCCTATGTCGGGCGATGCCATCGCCTTACGGATTTCGTCGTGCAACTGACGCACAATCGGCGGCGGCAGGCCGGCAGGCCCGACGATGCCGTACCAGGCTGACAGATCGAACCCCGGCAATGTCTCGGCGATGGCCGGAATATCCGGCGCGATCGAGAGCCGGTTTTTCGTCGAGACACCGAGCGCACGCAACGTGCCGGCGCGCACATGCGGCAGCAGCGAAACGCCGCTGGTAAATGTGGCCTGCACCTGGCCGGAGATGACATCGCCGACCGATTGGGGCGTGCCGCGATAGGGAACATGCGTCATCACGGTGCCGGAGGCGACGTTAAACGCCGCCATCGCGATATGCGCGGCACCGCCTGTTCCCGCGCTACTGAAGTTCAGCTTGCCAGGATTCGCTTTGGCATAGTCGATCAGTTCCTTGATCGAGTGCACGGGGACCGACGGATGGACCACGATAATGTTCGGCACGATCGCGAGCGGCGCGATAAACGTCATCGCCAGCGGATCGTATTGCAGGTTGGCATAGAGGCTTGGATTGACCGCCAGGATGCCGATGTGGCCAAGCAGTAGCGTGTGGCCGTCGGGCGCGGAGCGCGCCACATACGTGGCGCCGATGCTGCCGCCTGCTCCCGGCCGGTTGTCGACGATCACCGGCTTGCCGAGCATCGGCGCGATCTTTTCCCCGACCGACCGGGCCAAAATGTCAGTCAGGCCGCCAGGCGTGAACGGCACCACAAGCGTGATGTTCGCTGACGGCCAGGCCGGTTGCGCCAGCGCAATGCACGGCGCGAAAGAAGCCGCGGCCGCGGCGGGGACAAGGCCAAGAACATCGCGTCGACGCACGGTGCGCACTCCTTCATTCTGACAGTGGGCAAGTGGGCAACGCCCTATCTTAACGCCTCGGCTTTCGGGTCATCCGGAAATGTTGCTATCGTTTTGCGCCGGGCTGGCTGGCGCCGGACAACAACGGACAAAATCATGCAACGCAGCACGGGCCGGATCCTCACCACACACACCGGCAGCCTGCCGCGGCCGGGCGATCTGGTGGCGATGCTCAATGCCAAGGAGTTGGGAGAGCCTTACGACACCAAGGCGTTTGCGGCCCGCGCCAGCCGGGCCATCACCGCGGTGGTCCAGCTACAGACCGACACCGGCATCGACATCATCGGCGACGGCGAGCACAGCAAATTCAACTGGATGGCCTACGCGCGGGGGCGTCTCACGGGATTGGAGGAGATCGACAGCCCGGTGCGGTTCCGAGGCGCGACCCGCGACTCGATCGAATTCGCCGGCGCCTACGAAGACCTGAAGATCATGCACGCCGCGCGCTCGAGCACATTGGTCGCCAAGCGCACGGCACGACCGAAGGCTCTGGTATGCTCGGGGCCGATCCGGTACGTCGGGCACGATGAGGTCCGCGCCGATATCGACAATCTGAAAGCGTCGATGGCGGGCAAGAAGAGCGAGGACGCCTTCATCACCGCGATCTCGCCCTCGAATCTCGAGCTCTACTACGAGAACCGGCACTACGGCTCCGACGAAGAATACCTGGAATCGCTCGGCGAGGCGATGCGCGTGGAGTATCTCGCGATCGTCGAAGCCGGCTTTCTCTTGCAGATCGACGATCCGCGCATGGCGACGCACTACAACCGCGCCACCGATGCGACGATCGAGGATTGCCGGAGGTTCATTACGTTGCGCGTCGAAGCGCTCAACCACGCGCTGCGCGGCATCCCGGAGGAGAAAATCCGCTTTCACACCTGCTACAGCACCAACATCGCGCCGCGGGTGCACGATTTCGAGCTGAAGCACTTCGCCGATCTGATGCTCCAGGTCCGCGCCGCAGCCTATTTGGTGGAGGCGGCCAATCCGCGACATGAACATGAATGGGCGGTGTGGCAGGACGTGAAGCTGCCGGACCACAAGATTGTCATACCGGGCGTTGTGTCACACTGCGTCCACCTCGTGGAGCACCCGGAGCTGGTGGCGCAGCGCATCGTCCGTTTCGCCGAGGTGGTCGGCCGCGAACGCGTCATCGCCGGAACCGATTGCGGCTTCGGCACGTCCGGCGCGGGCGACGAGGTGCATCCCGACGTGGCATGGGCCAAGCTGCGCGCGATGGTCGAAGGCGCACGGATCGCATCGCAGCGGTTGTTTTGATCGGCCTCGATCCTTCGAGACGCGAGCTTCGCTCGCTCCTCAGGATGAGGCGGATTTTCTACTCTAGATGCTTCTTGAAAAAATCCACCGTCAGCCCCAACGCACGGTCGGCCTCCGGCTTGGAATATGTCCTTCCGCCATGGCGGGCGAACGCGTGGTCCGCGCCAGGGTACTGGTGGATCGTCACCAGCGGATTGGGTGACAGCCGCCTCACCAGCATGTCGTTGACCTCAGCCTGCACCCAACGGTCCTTCATCGCCATGTGCAGCACGAACGGCCGGTGGAGGTTGTTCACCTCCTTGATGCGATGCTCGATGTAGGTGCCGTAGTAGGCCACCGCGCAGTCGATGTCGGTGCGGCAGCACATCAGGTAGCAGAGCTTGCCGCCGAGACAGTAGCCGACCGCGCCGACCTTGCCGTTGCAGCCCGGCAGCGTCTGCAGAAAATGCCAAGTGTCTTCCATATCGCGCACACCGAGGTCGTAGTCGAACTCGTAGTACAGATCGAACGCCTTCGGGATGTCGGCCGGATTCTTGTCGGACAGTTCGACGCCCGCCTCCTGACGCCAGAACAGGTCCGGCACCAGGCAGATGAAGCCCGCCTCGGCGAACTCGTGCGCGTGATGGCGCATGGTGTCGTTGACGCCCCAGATCTCCATGATGGCGATGACCGCGCCCACGGGCGTCTTGTCCGGATAGGCGATGTAGGCGCCCATCTCACCGTCTCGAAGTTTCACGCGGATGTTTTCGGTTCGCATTTTGGTCCGGTTTCCTGCTTCTACCACTCAGACTGTCATGCCCGCGAAAGCGGGCATCCAGTAACCAAATTCTCGCCATCACCCAGGATACTGGATTGCCCGCTTTCGCGGGCAATGACAGCACGGTGTGACGCCGCATCACAGTCTCAACAACGCCCTCGCATTGCCCTCGAAAATCTGCCGCTTCTCCCCCTGCGGTATTTCCAGCGCCTCGACCGCGGCGATGCTTCGCTGCAGCAGTCCCCGCCCCTGCTCGGAATCGAACGGCGCGTCGCTGGCGAACAGGCATTTCGACGTGCCGAAGAACGCATGACCGCAGCGGGTCGGCGCGACCTCGCCGAGCGCGGTGTCGGCGTACAGCATCTTGAAGTACTCCAACGGAGGCTTCTTCAGTCCCGCCTCCGCGGCGACCGGGTTCTTCTCCGGCGCGCCGAAGAATATCTGCCGGAAGCCGAGCTGTATCTTGCCGGTGAAAAACGGGATCATGCCGCCCATGTGGTGGCTGACGATCTTTAGCGTCGGCATCTCGTCGAAGATGCCGGAATAGACCAGCCGCGCCATGCAGGCCGTGGTCTCGTAGGGCCAGCCGAAGCTGAACCAGATTTCGTGCTCGGACACCTGCTCGCTCGCGTAATCGGAGAACTGGGCGGTGCGCATCGGATGGACCCAGACCGGCAGGTCGTGCTGAACCATCTTCGCGAAAATGGGCCGGTACTCCAGCGCCGACAGCGGCTTGCCTGCCACATTGGTAAAGAGCTGGATGCCGCGGGCGCCGAGGGTATTTACCGCACGGTCGATCTCGGTGAGCGACGCCTCGACATTGTTCATCGGCAGCGAGGCAACGAACGTAGGAAACCGGTCGGGATGCTTGCGGCAGATTTCGGCCATCGAATCGTTGGCGAGCCGCGCCAGTTCCGGCGTCTTGTCCGGCGCCGCGA
Source organism: Hyphomicrobiales bacterium (assembly GCA_021730985.1). Taxonomy (GTDB): domain Bacteria; phylum Pseudomonadota; class Alphaproteobacteria; order Rhizobiales; family Xanthobacteraceae; genus Z2-YC6860. The sequence goes on from JAKFYI010000010.1 coordinate 100,471, forward strand.
TCAGCTCCAGCGGCGGATTGGCCAGCGAAATGACGTGCTGCATGTCGCCGAACTCGTCCATCAGGCGCAGCCGCGCCTCGATATCGACCAGCGGCTTGAGACGCGGGAACGCGGCGAGCACCGGATGACCGGGGATGAGATCGCCCAGGCGATCGAAATACGCCTTGGGCATGAAGTGGTTGAAGATGTCGATGATCATTGCGGCGTCCCGTGACGGACGGACTTTGGCATCCCGCCGCGCGCGGGAAAAGGGTCAGGACAACTCGTTACGCACCAGCGCGGCGCCGGCCGAGAGCGCCATCAGCTTGCCGAACGCCACATCCCGCGACAGGTACTTCATGCCACAGTCGGGCGCGGGCACCAGCCGCTTTGCCGGAACGTGCTCCAGCGCGGCGCGGATGCGGCCCGCCACCGTCTCCGCCGTCTCGACGGTGCGGTCGCCGAGGTCGATCACGCCCAGCACGATGGTCTTTCCGGCGAGGTCCTGCAGCATGCCGAGATCGAGCTTGGGCTGCGCGGCCTCGATCGAAATCTGGTCGGCGGTGCTGTCGGCCAGTTGCGGCAGGAACGCGTAGCCGGACGGCTTTTCGCCCGGCACCACGGCGGCATAGCCGAAGCACAGGTGCACGACGGTCGGCACCTTCAGGCCCTGCAGGGCGCGATTGAGCGCCGGAACCGCGATGCGCTTGGCCGCATCGGGGTCGTTGCGCAGCCAAGGATCGTCGAGCTGGATCACATCGGCGCCGGCGGCTTCGAGGTCACGCACCTCCTCGTTCACCGCAGCGGCGAAGTCCATCACCATTTCGTCGTTGTCCTTGTAGAACTCGTTGTGCGCCTGCTGCGCCATCGTGAACGGCCCCGGCAGCGTGATCTTCGCCTTGCGCGTGGTGTGGCGGCGCAAGAACAACATGTCCTCGACTTCGACCGGCCGCTTGCGCGCCACCTTGCCGACCACGCGCGGCACGCTGACCGGGCGACCCGCGCGATTGGTGATGGTCGCAGGATTGTCGTTGTCGATGCCGTCGAGCGCGGTTGCGAAGCGGTTGGAATAGCTCTCGCGGCGCATTTCGCCGTCGGTGATGATGTCGATGCCGGCGCGCTCCATATCGCGAATCGCCAGGATGGTGGCATCGTTCTGCGCCTCCGCGAGATGCGCCTCGTCGACACGCCACAGTTCGCGCACCCGAACGCGCGGCACCATGGTCTTGAGCAGGGCGCGGTCGACCAGCCAGTCCGGCTGTGGGTAGCTGCCCACAACGGTGGTCGGAAGCAGAAGATCGGCCATGCAGCGCTCCTCAGATTAATCCCACCATGGGACTTGAACCTGTTGGAGCACATCAAGCATGCTTTCGTGGCGCGGGAAAAGCGCCACAAACGCAAAAGGCGCAGGGAGGATTTTCATGGCCACGCGACGGGACTTTCTCGCGATTGCCGGCGCTGCCGCTGCGGCCGGCGTGTCACCGGCCTTCGCGCAGAGCCGGGTGGACGGCTGGCCGTCGCGCCCGGTGCGCACCATATCGCCGACTGCGACCGGCGGGCCGGGGCAGAACTTCCGGATGTACGCCGATGTCCTGAAGGACACGTTCGGCCAGAACTTCGTGCTGGAAAACATGCCGGGCGGCTCGGGCTCGGTCGGCTGCATGGCGGTGGCGCGCTCGGCACCCGACGGCCACACGCTGCTGCTCGCCTCCAACAGCCACATCGTGCTGGCGCCGCTGGTGCTTACCGGCTCGCCGGTCAACGTCAAGCGCGACTTCGCGCCGATCGCGCTGATGTTTACCTTCCCGTTCCTGCTGGTGGTCAACGCCGAGCTCGGGCCCAAGACGCTGAAGGAATTGATCGACTACGCCAAGGCGCGGCCCGGCCAGCTCAACTGGGGCTCGCCCGGCGTCGGCACCGGCGGGCATCTGGTGACCGAACTCCTGCTCAAGCGCACCGGCATCCAGGGCCAGCACATCCCCTATCCCGGCACCACCCAGCAATTGATGGCTGCTGCCGCCGGCACGCTGCAGTTCACCTTTGACACGGTCGGCAATTCGCGCGGCGTGCGCGACGCCGGCAAGGTCATCCCGCTCGCGGTGACCGGCGCGAAGCGCGCCATCTCCGCTCCCGAAGTCCCAACCTTCAAGGAACTGGGCTACGAGGGCTTCGACGATCTGCACGTCGCCAACGGCGTGCTGGGGCCGACTGGCACGCCAGCCGGCATCATCGAGGCAATCAACCGCGAGATGGTGCGCCTGAACACCAGCGGCAAGGTTCGCGACACCCTGGTCAGTGCATCCTACGACCCTGGCATAATCTCGCCGGCCGAATACGGCGCGATGATCGACCGCGAGTTGGCGCAGTGGGGCGCCATTGTGAAGGAAACAGGCGTGCAGGTGAAAACGTGACCGAACTGCCAAGCACGAATTTCAATCCGCCGTTCAATATTACCCGCGCGAGCCATCTGATCTTCACCGCCCGCGACCTCAAGCGAAGCCGCGACTTCTACACCGAGGTGATGGGCCTGATCGTCAGCGACGAGGACGCCGATACCATCTGGCTGCGCGGCGTCGAAGAGATCGCGCACCACAGCCTCACGCTGAAGCGCACCACCGACCGGCCAATGTGCGAGCGGGTCGGATTTCGCGTCTTCTCGGACGAAGACCTCGACAAGGCCAAGTCGCACTTCGACCGCATCGGCATCAAGGCGGACTTTGTCGAGGTGCCGCACCAGGGCCGTACGCTGCACTTCAGCGATCCCGCCGGCACGCCGGTGGAACTGGTCGCGACCATGGAGCGGCGGCCGCGCATGTACACCAAAATCCACCAGCACAAAGGCGCGGGCGCGCTGCGGATGGATCACTATCAGGTGCTGGTGCCCGACGTTCTCGCCAATGCCCGGTTCTACATGGACCTCGGCTTCCGGATTTCCGACTACCTCTACGTCGAAGGCCCGGGAGTCGTGGTCGGCACGTTCCTGCATCGCAAGAACAATCCTTGGGACATCGTGTTCCTGACGCGCTCGGGGCCGCGCTTCCACCACGGCGGCTATGTGGTGGAGGCATTCGAGGACATCGTGCGGGCCTGCGACGTCGCGGGCAACCTCGGCTTCGGCGACCGCATCGAGCATGGCCCCGGCCGTCACGGCCATCAGCACGCGTACTATCTCTACGTCCGCGACCCGGACGGCCATCGCACTGAACTGTTGCTACCCGGCATCCAGCTTATCGATATCGACGAGGCGCCGCTGAAGTGCCCGGTCGATCCGAAGTCGAACTCGAACCTGTGGGGCCTGCCGGCGCCGAGAAGCTGGGTGGAAGAGGCCACGAGCTTTGCCGGTGTCACGGTCAAGACGCCGCCGGTCGAGGGCTCGCCGATGACCGCGGAGAAATACCTGTCGGAAAAGAAAGCCGAGGCGGTGATGGGCTAGGCCTATCTGCCTTCACTTTCGGTCGGCGCGAAACGGGCGCGCCGTCACCGGCGCGCCCGCAACTTTTTTTACCGTTCGCTAACCCAGCGCCTTCTTGACCCGATCCGGCGTGAACGGTGTGTGCCTCAGCCGCACGCCGGTGAGTTCCGCAACCGCGCCTGCGATTGCGGGCGCAACGAGCGGTGTCGCCATCTGGCCGGCGCCGGTCGGGTGATTGTCGGTCTGGATCACCTCGATGTGCATTGCCGGCACGTCCTTCATGCGCGGCACATGATAATCGTAGAAGTTGCTCTGCTCGACCGCGCCGTTCTTGATCGTGATGACCTCGGTCAAGGCCACGCCCAAGCCATAGACGATGCTGCTCTCCTGCTGCGCGACCACGTTGTCGGGCTGCACCGCCACTCCGCAATCGATGGTGCACCAGAAGTTATGCACCTTGATCTCTCCGTTGGTGCGATTGAGAGAGATCTCGGCGATGCCGGCAACCTGCGAGCCGGAATAGTCGAGATAGGCGAAGCCGAGTGCGCGGCCCTCGCGTTTCTTGCCCCATTCCGCCATCTGCACCACCCGCTCGACCACCTTGATGGCGCGGGGGGTGCCTTTCAGAAGATCGAGATGGTACGCGACCGGATCGATGCCGCGCTTGCGCGCGATCTCGTCGACGAACGATTCCGTGGCGAACCGGTTGGCGATGAAGCTGATGCCGCGCAGCGGATTGGTTCGCACGCCGGTATCGCGGTAGAGCTGCTCCACCAGTTGATGCGGCACGTCGTAGCCCTTGAGGTCGGCGCCCAGCATCGCGATGAAGTCCTTGCCGCCCGCCGCCTGGTAGCGCACCGGATCCATGTAGGCTCCGACGCGGTCGACGGCGATGCGGTGCTGCCAGGTGCTGAGCTTGCCGGACGGGTCGAACCCCGCCTTCAACGCGTGGGCGGAGATCGGCCGGAACCGGCCGTTGGCGAAGTCGTCCTCGCGGGTCCACATCACCTTCACCGGCCGCCCCGCTTCTTTCGACATCAGCACCGCGTCGATGATGAAATCGACGTCGCGGTTGCCGCGCCGGCCGAAGCCGCCGCCCATCAGCATGTCGTGCAGCTTCACCTTGTCCTTCGAAATGCCGAGGATTTTGGCCGGCGCTTCGGTCGCAGTGGTCTGGCTTTGCGTGCCGGCCCAGATCTCGACCGCATCGCCCGCCGGCGATACCGACGCGATGGCGTTCAGCGGTTCCATCTGCGCGTGATAGGCATAGTCGCAGCGGTACTCCGCCTCCAGGGTGGAGGCGGCCTTCGGCATCTGCGCACGCGGATCGCCGATCCTGCTCCACTCGGTGGACATCCTGGCTGGGTTCTTGGCGTCGGCGGCGAACCGTTCGATGCCCTTGTCGCTGTCGAAGCCCCATGCCGTGCCGGTTCTGGTCCAGGTCACGGACTGCGTGAGAGCCCGGCGTGCTTCGAACGCCGCCCACGGCGTCTCGGCAAGGGTGCCGACGCCATAGGGAAGGCGGACGATGCGCACGACTCCGGCGATCGCCTTGGCTTTGGCCTCGTCGATCTTGTCGGGGACTGAGCCTTCCACCGGCGCCCGCAACACGGTGCCGTACAGCATGTTCGGAACGTGCAGGTCGATGCTATAGCGGGCTGTGCCGTTGACTTTCCCCGGCAACTCCACCCGCATCACGTCCTTGGTGATCAGGCGGAAGTCCTTGGCCTTCTTGAGCTGGTCGGGCTTGATCTCCGGTGCCTTCGCCGGAACTTCCGCGGTCGCGGCGATCTCGCCGTAGCTCAACCTGCGCCCGGACTTGGAATGCACCACGAGGCTCGGCTCGGTGGTGAGCTCATCGACCGGTACGCCCAGTGTCTTCGCCGCATTGTCGAGCAGGACGCGCCGCACCTGCGCGCCGAATATGCGCAGTGGCCCGTAGTAGCTCGTTACCGCGTTGGAGCCAGCGGTGTACATCATGCCCTGGAAGCCCGGATTGCCGTAGATCGCCTCCACCGCCGGAGCCGTCACGATCTTGACCTTGGACCAGTCGGCATCCAGTTCCTCGGCAAGGACCAGCGGCAGCGAGGTCATCGACCCCTGCCCCATCTCGGTCGCCGCCGACATGATCATGATGGTGCCGTCGCTCGCGATCGAGACCCACGGACTGAGCGCTTTGCCGGACCGGGCGGCGGCCAGCGCGGACGCGCCGGCACGGCCGGGCAACGCGAAAGCAAAGGAAAGACCCGCGGCGCCGATCATCACCTGGCGGCGGGACAAGGCGGTGGGATGCTTGAGAGGCTTGTTCATGTCACGACTCCCGTGCCGCGCGCTCGACCGCGCGAACGATGCGTTGATAGGTGCCGCAGCGGCAGATGTTGGTGTTCATGTGCTCGACGATCTCGTCGCGCGTCGGCTTCGGCTTCTGCTTGAGCAGATCGGCCGCGCTCATGATCTGTCCGGACTGACAATAGCCGCATTGCGGCACATGCTCGGCGAGCCAGGCCTTCTGCAGCGGATGACTCGAATCCGGCGACAGGCCCTCGATGGTGGTCACCGATTTTCCGGCAATCTCCGAAACTTGCGTCTGGCAGGAGTACGCACGCTTGCCGTCGATGTGCACCATGCAGGCGCCGCACAATCCGGTGCCGCAGCCGAACTTGGTGCCGGTGAGCTTGAGCCCCTCGCGGATCACCCACAACAACGGTGTTGCAGGCGGCGCATCGGTCGTCGCCGCCTTGCCATTCACAGTGAAACTGGTGGCCATTGTTTCCTCCCATAGCCGTTTGAATGGCGGCGCCGCTTCGCTCGCCCATGGCTCCTCACGGAGCCGGGACGCAGCTAGACGCTTCTTCCCTGGATTTATTCCAATGCAGAAAAGCTGCGCCTTTTCCGGCGCAGTGACAAGACGGAGCCAGCCTGATCTAGAAAACGTGATGACGGCCCACCCGTAGACGAACTCCGGGATTGGGCGCTAAATCAGTCGATCAGCCAGTAGCGGTTTTTCGCAGCCCTCTGTGAGGGCGACACGCGCCACACCGCGTTGCCGACGTCGTCGGCGACCAGCAGCATGCCGCGCTTGCCGTTGGTGAACGGCACGATCGCCTTCGCTACCATGTCCGGCTCGGCGGTTTGACGCGCTCATCGACGTGCTGGCCGTGGTGGAACAGCGAACGAGCACACCGCAGGTTCCGCCGTGGCGGAGACAGCGCCGAGCAGTGAGTGGCGCGGGCGCGTAACACCGCCGCCGCGAATAAATCTCGCGGCCAAAAATGTCCTGGACGTGTCTGCCAAAAGATAGGAAATTGCTGACAGAAGAAGAATTCGCGAAGGCTGCCAAGGCCTATCGCAATGTGAGGTTGTAATGGCGTTCGGTTCCTCCACCAGCAAATCCCGCGAAATCGAAAAGCCGAAGTGCGCGGCATGCGGCATCGACATGTGGCTGATGCGCATCGAGCCGCGCATGGATTGCGACGTTGCCACCTTCGAGTGCGCGCGCTGTGACGCCGTCGAAACGCGCGAAATCGCGCCCGGCCAGAACCGCTCGCTGGAACGCTCGCGCTCCAACGCCTGAACCTCGAGGCCAACTTCCTGATTGATCGGTATGCGAACCGGCTGACCCCAGACGGGATCGCCTGCTTTGCCGTGCTATTTTGCGGCGGCTGAGGCCTGGGGTTTCTTGCCCAGGCGGCTGGAATCCTTGGACTCCGTGACGTGATAATCGTGGCAGAGCGTGCAGCTTTCCCATGACGCCTGCCGGGTGTGACAGGACGCGCACAGCGTCTTGTCGATGTGCTTGAAGTTCGGCATGTGAACGCTGGCGTCTCCGCCCAGATACGACTTCACGTAATCGCCGCCCGCTGCATTTAGCTCATGGCAGGCCGCGCAGCCCTTGGTGCCGACCGCGCTGATGTGCGCCTTGTGGGCAAACGACGTGAACCTGTTCTTGGTGTGATCCGTGTAGAACGGACGCCAGTTGATCTGCTTCGGCCCGGTTTCGGCTGAATCGATGCTGTGGCACCGGATGCAGCGCCCGACCGCTTCCTGCGAAGCCAGCAGTTCATACACCGGCGCCACCGGATTCTGCGGCCCCACCGCAAACGACTGGCCGGCGTAGTTGAGCCAGGCCCTCAGGAACGGGTCAGTGTGTCCGGAAGGGCGGTAGCGTATCGTGTAGTCCTGGCGGTACCAGCCGCCGTATTCCGCCCAGGCCTCGGCATCGAATGGAGCCCCGGCCTTAGCCTCCTGCTGCTTATCGGGCTCTCTGAACGCGGCGGACGGCTCGCCCTTCTCGTGCTTCTGCAGGTCGTCCTGGAGGTTGGGAAACCATTCGCGGTTAGCGCCGAGGATTACGTCGTGGGAGATCGCGCCCGTGAGCACTGCCAGTTGCTGGCGGTCCGCGCCTGATCCGGCTTGTCCGCCGCTGATCACAGTCTCCAGCGTGGTGGCTTCCAGCTTGGCGAAAATCCGTTTGATCGACCAGGCCAGCGCCTTCACCTTGGCGAGGTCCGCCTCCTCGGCCTGCGAGAGATCGATCAGGTCGATATCGCCCATCTCCATGGCGGCGGTCTCGCCGCTCGCGGCAAGCAGCAGGCGCATGAACGGCGTGAGGGTGGCTTCGGAGCTCTTCGGCCAGTCGCCGATATCGACCTTCTTCTCGGTCAGCGTGTTCACATCGAGGCCCGGCACCGAAAGGAAATCGATGCCCTTCGGGCCCGTGGTGCGCCCCGTGCCAAGAATGTCCTTGTTGTGGCAGTTCGAGCACATCGCGCCGTAGGACTTCACCTCCATGTACTTCTGATCGAAGCCCGGCTGATGACAGCCGTTGCAGGCCGGCGGCGGCGCCTGTCCCGCAGCGGCATCCTTCGCAACTTCGGGGAAGTACTTCTCCAGGTGGGCGGCGTGGTCGAACACGATCCGCGTTCGCCGGCGATACGGATAGTCCGAGAACTGCGGGTGCGAGGTGGCGAACGATCCGAATTTCGACACATGGCAGGTCTGGCAGCGCTCGTTCGAAACCTCTTTCAGGTTCCTGAACTCGCCCTGGTGCTCCTTGTGGCAGGCCGCGCAGTAGATCGCGGCACCGTCCGACGGCAACGACATCGGACGCGATAGGCTGATGCGCTGCAGCAAGCTCGACGTTCCCTTCGAAGTCTCGCGCGACGCGTCGGTCAGGCGCTTCAACTCATCGACCGGGTGCGTGTGGGGCGCGAACGGCTGTGCGCCCATGGCGTGACAGCCGATGCACAGGTCGGCGTTCTGCTTCGGATCGACGGACGTGACGACCTTATGGACCCAGTCCATCTTGCCGGGTCCAGTACCGGCATGACATGAGGAACATTCGGTCAGACCAGCGTGTTGCGAAGTCAGCGGCCCCGGCATCAGGTAGCGGTTGGCCGCCCCGCCGGAGAGCACCAGTGCGGCAACGCCGACCGCCAGCGCCGTGGCCCACAGTCCCGCGCGCTTGCGCTTGGTGCGCAGGCTCGGTTGCGGCTCGCAGGGCGTCAGCATCTGGCAGCAGCGCCCGTCCGGGAACGGACCGGCCTCGCACGGGCCGCCTTCCTGGGTCGAACGCCGGCACTCCCAGCGCCCTTTGATCTCTCTGCCTTTGTCGTCCTTGGCCACCACCTGGCGCGGCGTGCAGACCGTGGTGACCTTGCACTTGCCGTTCTTGTCCGGCCCGCGCGTGCATGGCGTTCCGTCGGCCAAGTGGCCGCACAGCCATTTGTCCTGCGGACGCTCGTACCTGCTTTCCTTGAAGCCGAATTTCTGCAGGAGGATCATGTCAGCCAATTCTCGCCGAGAAGGCGTAAGCGAGGATGACGTGAACCACCGCAATCACCAGCAGCGCATAGGTCGGCGGAAGATGAAGGAATGGCCAAAGCCGCAGCAGTCCGGCGTTGGCATACTGAAAATCGAGATTGTCCTTGGTCTCGACCAGTTCGCGCATCTTCACCAGCCGCGCCTTGCCGGCATCATCGAGGTAGCGCTCGATCGACGACAGTTCGTCGAGCACGCGCGCCAGCGGCACATGCGATGAATGAAGGTGCGCCAGGATGTTGCGGGGCCCGGCGAAGAAGTTGCCAAGCACATCGACGTAGAGCTTGGCGATGCTGGCGGTGCCGTCCTTGACGGATTCCCGCGCCAGCGCCTCGGCCTCGATCGCGAGTTGGTTGCGGAACACCGGAATGCGCTCGAACATGATGCGTTCGCCATGCGCTTCGAGCTTCGGCGGAATGTACTTGCTGATCAGCGCGCCGAATATGCCGCTCACCGCGACCAGCACGAACAGGCTCCACAGCACCCATTCCAGCAGGGAGTCCGGCAGCTTGAACCGGGTGTGAACCAGGAAGGCGCCGACGGTCAGGATGGCGAGATAGTAATGAACCAGCAGCCAGAACCGGACGCGCCCGAACGGCAGGATCACCATACGCTTGCGCAGCGTGAGCAGCATCATGATCGCGATGCACGCCGCGAGCGTCCAGCCGTTAAAATACTGGACGTCACGCAGCGCAAGGTCGTAGCGCGTGTTCCATGCGTAGAACAACGCGAACACGACGCTCGCGACCGCAAGGTTGATGAGTACGCTCTTGTTCAAGATGCCGTTCAGCCAAGCCATGACAGCAACTTCTTGGTGTCACGGATATTGATACGTGTCAGGGCGTCGTGCGGACAGGCCTGCACGCAGGCCGGGCCTGTCAACTGGTCGAAGCAGAGATCGCACTTGGTGGCGCGGGCAATCGTATGGCCGGTGCTGTTGAGCACGTAGTCGCCATTCTCGTCCCGGATATCGACCATCTTAATGTTGTTGTACGGGCAGGAATTGGCGCAGGTGGCGCAACCGATGCATGTGCTGTCGTCGATGACGACCGAGCCACTGCCCTCCTGCCGGTGAATGGCGCCGGTCGGGCAGCCGATCAGGCAGACCGGGTCGGTGCAGTGCATGCACGCATTGACCACCATGGCGCTGCCATAGGTGTAGCCCTGGCGTGTGAACCGCGGATTGTCATGGTGTGCCGTGGCGCAGGCTCGCACGCAATCGTCGCAGCCGACGCAGCGGTCCAGGTTGATCACCATGGCCTTCTCGCCATTGATGAAGCGGTGATCGACCAGGAAGTCGGTCATGCCCTGACGCAACTCCTCCTGGCCGTCGCTCTTCGCCACCACGGTCTCGCGCCGGAACTTGGCTGGCAGACCTTGTATGACGTGCTTGCGGATCATGCTGGTCGGAATACGGATGACGTCCACATACCCGATCGCGCGCAGGCCCGTCTTCAAAGTGACGTCGGGATGACCCTCGATGATCTCGATGACCTCATCCAGGGCGAACACGTCGTTGCGCGAAAGCTGGCCAACGGTTCGCTCTCCGTGATCGACACGCTCGGTGATCCGGGCAAAGCCACTGTTGAGGAGCAGCAGGCCATCGACGTAGTTGCCCTGCTCGCAGATCACCTGTTCCTGCTCGATGATATGCCCGGTGTCGGCCTGCTCGCCGATCGCGCGCTTGAAGCGGTGCGTCCAGTCGGCATTGCCATAGGTTTCGAACAGCGAATTCCGGGCGATCTCGTCGAACGCATCCTTATCGACGTGTTGCAGGATGGGGCATTCGCGCAGGCGATTGACCAAGCCGCGCTCGCGATAGAGCGCGTCGATGCGCTGCTTGAAGTTCGGCGACCAGTTGCGGATGTCGCGCAGGCCCTGCCAGCGCAGCTCGAACATTAGGGTGTCGTCGGAACTGGCGAAGATGCTGGCGCCGCGCGGCGTCCGGGTCAGCGCGGCGAGTTCGCCGAACACCTCCCGTTCGTGCAGCGCGAAAGTCCGGTTGTTGGCGACGATGTCGTCGATATCGACTGTGCCCAGCCCGTCGAGCTCTTCCTCTTGCTGCGCCGCCTTGTCCTTGACAACGCGCAGCCGCGGCGGCCGGTATTCTGGCGCCTTCCCGGGTGTCATCAATTGCTTGATCGAGCGCCACCATGACTTCTGGCTTCTCGATCCGCCATGCAGAATTCGGTCGTCGGCGGCGCCCGACGCCAGGCCGACAGCGCCGCCTTCCAGAATGACGAATAGCGAGCTCCCGTAGTCGCCCTTGCGGATCACCACCTCGCCGCGCTTGTAACTGCGCAGCCGGCCATCGTTGGCGATGATGTCATAGAGCGGCAGCCGGTCCGGGAAATCCTCGGCGCGGATATCCGCAAAACTCGGCACGGCGAGAATCCGTGCGACGGTTTCGGCATCCAGCGGCTCCCCGCCGAATGGCTCGTCCCATCGCCGGTTGCTCTCGTCGCGAATTTCCGCGTTCACTCGATCCCCGCACAGTTCAACGCCGGCGTTTCTTCTTCCGGGCCGACGAGCTTGCCACAACGGCCGCCGCCGGTCTGCACTCGGTCACGCATCCAGTGCGATGTCGCCGTCCGGATGCGCAACGCAGATCAAGGCGGAGCCCTGCGCCGGAGAACTGGCCGGCTTGGTGAGATAGGTGACCTTGCCCCGCTTCACCGCCGTCACACAGGTTCCGCAATTGCCGGCGCGGCATCCCGAATTGATCCGGATGCCGTTGGCGTCAGCGAATTCCAGCAGCGTGCCGGCCGACTTCATCCAGACCAGAGACTTTCCCGAGCGCGTGAACTCGACGTTGACGCCCGTCCCCGGGGCGGCGTCGGCTGCCTCGGTCTTCTTGACGGACTTAACCGATGCCGGTCCGAACGCTTCGAAGTGGATGTCGGATTCAGGGACACCCCACTCGCTCAGTTGCTTGACGGTTCCCTCCATCATCGGGGGCGGGCCGCAGATGTAGAATTCGTAGTTCGACGATTTCAGGTAGCGCTTCATCACGTCCACAGTCAGGAAGCCCGGGACATCGTAATCCTTGCCGCGCACGCATTCATCGGTCGGCGCGCTGTACACGATCACCGAGTGGAATTGCCGCTTGTTGGAATTGACGATCTCCTGGATTTCCTCGCGCAGCGCGATGTCGCCGCTGTTCCTCACGGCGTAGAAGAACCAGGCTTCGCGCTTGCTGCCGGAATCCGCCAGCCACTTGAACATCGACAGCACCGGCGTCAGCCCCACGCCGCCGGCGATCAGGACCACCGGCCGTTCCGAATTCATGTCGAGATGGAACCCGCCGTTCGGCGCCATCACATCGACAATGTCGGATTCCTTGAGGGTGCCGTGGAAGAACCCCGACGAAAGACCGCCGGGAACCTCGGGACCGGCCTTCGGCGGCGGCGGCACGCGCTTGATGCTGACCCGATAGCGGTCGCGCATCAGCGGACTGCCAGACAGCGAATAGCAACGCACCACCGGCCCCGGCTGCTGCGGGATCGCAAGCTCGAACGTCAGAAACTGTCCGGGCAGGAACGGCGGCAGGGCGCCGCCGTCATGGGCCTCCAGATAGAACGAGCAGATGTCGCCGGCGCGGTTCTCGATCCGCTTCTTCACGACGCGGAATTTCCGCTTCCCGGACCAGGTCAGTTCGCCCCGCCGGCGCGCGACTTCGCCGCGCCGGACCAAAATGTCGGTTTGCGTGTTGAACGCCTCAAGCCTGCGCTGATCCATCCGCCGCCTGCGCAGAACGCCGTTGACCTGGCCGACAAGGCCGGTCCCAGCCTGCAGCAACGCAGCGAGGACAATCAACCCACCGCAGATCTGAAGCGCGAGAACCATAGGGCGTTGCCTTTCCGATTCGGGATCAGGCTCGCCTCTTGACTTTATTCTGTCAACGCCCGTTAGCGCACGCCGTAGCTGGCGAATTCTTCGGCAATGCGCGGATTGATGGTCCTGGCACGCGCGATGTCGGCGTCGCCGCCGGCGGCGTTGCCGGATCGCTTCTTGGCCATGCCGCGGCCGAACAGCGAGGAGGCCTTGTTGGCTTGGATTTTCAGCGCCGCGTCATAATCCGTGATGGCCTCGCGCGGCTTGCCGCTCTTCAGCTTGACGAGGCCACGGCTGTCCAGCGCGTCGAGGAAGCTGGGCTGCACCTGTAGCGCGTCATCGCAGTCCTTGAGAGCCGCCACGAGCTCGTTCAGCATCGCGTTGACCCAGCAGCGGTTGTTCAAGGCCTGGATGTTCTTCGGCTGCATCAGCAGGATTTCGTCAAACCATAGTTTGGCGAACGGATAGTCGTTGCTCTGCGCCGCGAGCACACCCTTCCTGGTCAGGTCCGCGATGTGCTCGCGCGTCTTTTGCGACGGCGGCTCCTCAGCGGCTGGCGGCAGCGAAGCGATCACCGCGGGCTTGTCGGGGACAGCGGCCTTGGGCGGCGGACTTGCGATTTCGGCCGGTTTTGCAAC
>JAKFYI010000019.1 GCA_021730985.1 Hyphomicrobiales bacterium
GCTCAACGACAGCACGCGCCACATGATCGGGGAGGCCGAGCTTGCGATGCTCAAGCCGGAGGCGATCGTCGTCAACACCAGCCGCGGGCCGGTGATCGACGAGAAGGCGCTGACGCGCACGCTCGCCGACCACAAGATATTCGGCGCCGGCCTCGACGTGTTCGACCAGGAGCCGCCGCCGCCCGACAACCCGCTGTTCAAGCTCGACAACGTGCTGCTGACCTCGCATTTCGCGGGCCCGACGTGGGACAATCACGTCGCGCGCTTCCGCAATGCATTCGATAACGTGCAGCGCGTCCATCGCGGCGAGAGGCCGCTCTGGGTCGTGCCCGAATTGGCCGAATTGGTGACCGCGCGATGAGCCAGACATTCGACTTCGGCCCGCTATTCCCCTCGACGCTGCCGCCCGCCGCGGCGCGCTGGAGCGGTCTCGCCAAATACAATTTCACCGGCGGCAACAACGACGGCGACGCCATCCCGCTCGATGGCTTGGTCGCCGCGGCCAACGACGTGATGCGGCGGGAGGGCCGCTCGCTTGCGACCTACGGTCTCGCCCACGGACCGCAGGGCTACCGGCCGCTGCGCGAGTTTCTCATCGTCAAGCTGAAGCGCGACGCCGGCATCGCCTGCACGGCCGACGACATCCTGGTCACCTCCGGCTCGCTGCAGGCGCTCGATCTCGTCAATGGCGTGCTGCTGGCGCGGGGCGATACGGTGCTGTTCGAGCAGGAGTCCTACGAAGGCTCGCTCAACCGCCTCAAACGGCTCGGTGTGAACGCGGTCGGCATTCCGCTCGACCGCGACGGTATGCGCACCGACGCGGTGGCCGCGGCGCTGGCCGGGCTCAAGAGCCGCGGCATCCGCCCGAAATACATCTACACCATCCCGACGGTGCAGAACCCGACCGGCACCATCATGCCGCAGGCGCGCCGCGCCGAGCTGCTGCGGCTCTCGGCCGAGTACGGCGTGCCGATTTTCGAGGACGACTGCTACGCCGACCTGATCTGGAATCATGAGCGCCCGCCTGCGATCCACGCCATGAGCCAGCACGGCGGCGTCATCCACATCGGCTCGTTTTCCAAGTCGATCGCGCCGGCGCTGCGGGTCGGCTACATCGTCGCGAGCTGGGACGTGCTGTCGCGGATGCTGGCGCTGAAGACCGATGCAGGCTCCGGCGCGCTGGAACAGATGGTGCTAGCGGAATACTGCACGCCGCACTTCTCGGAGCATGTCCCCGGGCTCACGGCGGCGCTGCGCCGCAAGCTCGAAACGCTGATGGAATCGCTCAACGAGAATTTCGGCACGGCCGCCGAATTCGACGATCCCCGTGGCGGGATTTTCCTGTGGGTGAAGCTGCCGGACAACGTCGACACCATGAAGCTGTACCAGCCGGCGCTTGACGCTGGCGTCGCGATCAATCCGGGGCCGCAGTGGTCCACCGATCCGGCCTATTCGAAGTGCCGCATGCGGCTCTGCTTTGCGAGCCCAAGCCACGAGGAAATCCGTGAGGGTATTGCTGTGCTGGCCGATGTCTGCCGCCGCGAGTTCGGCGTGCCGGCGCGCAGCGGCAACGTCGAACGCGGGCGCTGAAAGTAGTCAGCCTGTAGCGGCAACGCCGGACTGGCTTTCAGCCGGCCGGGCCGTGCGCTGCGCGATCATGGCAGCCTCGGTGCCGGCGATCAGCCCGATCGGCAGCCAGGTCGCGAGCCATTGCCAGTCGGCGTTCTCGATGAAAATTCCGAAATCGATCATGCCGTGCAGGCAGATGAACACCAGCATCGCGAGCAAGCCGCAATCTTCCGGCTGCGCGGACGCAAAGGCGGTGCGGAAGGCAGCCCCCAGCATCAGCAGCAGCAGGATCAGCGCGGGCACGCCGCCGTGCGCCAGATACGCCAGATAGATGTTGTGGGCGTGCCAGACGCCGACCCCGTCGGCGGCATAGAAGATCGGATCGTAGTTCACGCCGACGCCGAGCCACGGCGATCCGCGCCAGACCTCGATGAAATGCAGCCACGCTTCCAGGCGATGCGAGTCGCCGCGCACCAGCAATTGTTCCAGATCGAACACGCCGGTGGTCCACGACAGAATGCCGGCGGCGATTACGATCGCCAGCGCGCCGGCCATGATGCGGAAGTCGGTCAGCATCATCAGCAGCGCGAGCGTGAGGATCAGCGCCAGCCAGTTGCCGCGGCTTTTGGTCAGGATGATGAAGATCGTCATGACGATCAGGGCTGCGATCGACAGCCATAGTTGCGCCGGCGTGGATTTCGCTTTGACCAGGTAGAACAGGCCGCCGACCAGCAGCACGCCGTACACCGCGCCGGCCACGTTGGCGTTCGAGAAGCCGAACGCGCCGAACCGGTACATCGAGTACCAGTGTCCTTTGAACAGCACCCACCCGACGGTCACGATCGCGGTGACGGCGGCCACGGCGATCAGCCAGCGGAACAGCCGCTGCTTGAATCCGGGAATCATCACGAGCGCCGCGGTGATGGTGATGAAGACCACGATCGCGAGCGCGCGCCGCGCATAGTTGAAGTAGTCGGCGTTGCGCGTGGGCTGGCCCCAGAACACCGTCAGCCACATGTAGAGCAGCAGCAGGGCGGCGAAGCGCCAGACCCACGACCGCGCGACGGCGGCCAGCGTGTTTCGATCCACCGCCAGCAGGAAGAACGGAATGACGACCAGATAGAGGAAGGTGCGGTAGATCTGGTTTCTCGGAATCAGAAAGATCATGCCGAGAAAGAGCATGAAGGCGAGCGGCAGCAGGTTGTGCCTGCGGATGAAGCCGGAGGCCGGAGCCAAGAACGCGGGCATCGACAAACTCACTGGGAAGGCTCCGCGGCCGCGAGTTCGAGAAAGCGCGAAACGATGTGCTCGGGCTGGATGTCAGGGCGGCGCGCATAGGCGAGCGCCGCGTCGGCGCAACGCCGATAGGCATCGGGATCGTCCCACAGCGCGGCGAATTCCCGTTCCCAGGTCTCCGGGCTGTCGTGCGGCGAAACCAGAACGCCGCCCGGGCCGACCGCTTCCGGCAGGCCGCCGATGCGGCTCGCCAGCACCGGGATGCCGCTGAGATGGGCTTCGCCGGCGACCCGGCCCCACGGTTCCTCCCATTGGCTCGGCACCAGCAGCAGCCGCGCGCGTGAATAGATCGCTCGCATGTCGGCGGTTCGCCGCAGCAGGCGGATATTCGGCAGGTCCGCCGTTGCCGATTTCAGCGCCGACCAATCGCTGCGATCGAGTGGCCACGATTCGACGAACTCGAACGAGACGCCGGGGCGCTTGCGCGCGAGATGCAGCGCGATCTGCAATCCCTTGACGCCGGTCGGATTGACGAAGGCCACGGTCTCCCGCGCGCTTTCGGTCGCATATCGCTCCGGCTGTATCAGCGGCGTAACGACCTGCGGGCGGATGCCGAAACGCGCCTCGACCGCGGAGGCCATGAACTCCGAGACCGTCGCGTAACGAACGTTCGGATCGGCGAACAGGCCGCCGCCCATCTCATGGAAATTCAGATTGTGCAGAAATACGATCGCCGGCACGCCGCGCGCGGCAAACGCCCGCGCCAGCGGAATAGTCCGGCCGATTTGGACAACCGCAAGCGTGGGATGAAACTCGTCGCACACGGTATCGATCATATCGAGCGGGCTGCGCGATCGGAGGACGGGATAGCCGAGTGTCTGGTCCTGTGCGACGGGCTTGCGTCCCAGCAGCATATTGGCGCGCGCGCGCCATGCAAAGCGGCTCATACGCCGGGTGCGGGACATCACCGCGACCTCGCAGCCGCGTGCCGCCAAAGCCAGGCACATCTCATGCGTGGTCGATTCCACGCCGCCTGTGTATTCCGGGAGATAGTGGCTCGTCACGGCAAACAGGATGCGCGGCCGGGCGCGGCCGGTCGGCTGAATCCTGGGGGCGGTGCTCATGTTTGGTCCAGGACTCTTGTGGCGCGCACGCGCTTCAGCGGGCTTCGCGCCAGCGCAGAATAGCCGCCGCAGCGGATTGGCTCAAAGGCCCAATATCGATGCCCGGCGAGGCCCGCCGCGTCGAGTTCCCCCGATCTGCCCACAGGGCGCTTGTGGATGACGGGGGACGGCGGCCGGCGCGCCTTGCCGGACGGGTCCGGGATGCGAATGGTGGGGCCAACCGGCGGGGGCAGTCCCCGCCCAGAAATTTTTAAGGAGCGTCGATGTCCGCCGTCGAAAAAGATGATTCCGAAGCCGCCCAGCATCGTTTCGGCAAGGACCAGCTCAAGGCCTTCGTCGAGCGCATCGAGCGGCTCGAGGAAGAGAAAAAGACGATCTCCGACGACATCCGCGACGTTTACGCCGAGTCGAAGGCCAACGGCTTCGACACCAAGGCGTTGCGCCAGGTGGTCAAGATGCGCAAGCAGGACGTCAACGAGCGCAACGAGCAGCAGGCGATCCTGGAAACCTACCTGCACGCGCTGGGAATGCTGGCGGCCTGACAATTCGCGCTTTCGCTACCCATTCGGTGTCATGCCCCGCGAAAGCGGGGCATCCAGTACTCCCGGTGTTTACTGGATCGCCCGCTTTCGCGGGCGATGACAGCAGTGTGGGAGGCGATGACAAGAGTGCTGTGGCGAGGCTTCACGTTCCTCACAAATCCAGCCGCTTCCGCGCCGTCGCTGCGTCGAGCGTGAAGCTTTTGGCGTCCAGTTCGACCGGCTTGAACTCGCAGCGCGCGAAACGCTCCCGCTCGGCGAACGGCACCGTGGCGTCGATGCCGAGCTTGGTGCGCATCCCGCGATCGGAGACGCGGACGTATTCGTGGCCGCGCGCCGCCGGCATCATGAAGATGTCCTTCGACGCCTCCATGCGGGTGGCGAGCGCGTACTCGACGTCGGCCGGATCGCGGATGTCGATGTCGTCATCGACCGCGATCACCATGTCGAGGTCCTTCAGCGCCCCGAACGATGCCATGATGGCATTGCGCTGCAGGCCATCGTGGGCGGGTCCGGTCTTCTTCAACTGGATCACGGCGTGGAAGCGATGCAAGCCGCCTGCCGTCATCTCGGCGTCGGTGACGATCGGCACCGCGGATTGCAATACCTTCAGCAGGCTTGCCTCCAGCACGTATTTGCGAAGCACCACGGTCTCGCGGCCGTAGCCGTTGATGGCGTGGTAGATCGGCTTGGCGCGGTGCGTCACCGCGGTGATCTCCAGCACGGGGGCGGGATCGGCGGGCGCCAGATAGCCGACGAATTCCCCGAACGGTCCCTCCTCGATCTCTTCGTCGCATCTCAGCACGCCCTCCAGCACGATCTCGCTTTCGGCCGGCACCAGCAGGTCCTGCGACACAGCTTTGACGACCGGCAGCGCCCGGCCGCACAGGCCGCCCGCGACCGCAAGTTCGTCGGCGTTCTCCGGCATCTGCGAGCCCATTGTCGCCGCGGTGTAATGCAGCGCGAGGTCCGAGCCGATGCAGACCACCACCGGCAGGTGCTGGCCCTTCTTTTGGGCGCGCTCGAAGGCCGCCCGCAGGTGGCGGCCGAAATCGAGCTGGATGGCGGCCCGGTTGGGACCGGCCAGCATCAGGCGGTGATACGAGGCGTTGTACACGCCGGTCTCGGGATCGCGCGCGATCACGATGCCCGCGGTGACATAGCGGCCGGCGTCGGCTGCGGTGTGGTGCAACGCCGGCAGCATCTTGCCAAGATCGATGTCCTTGGTGTGAACCCTTTCCTGCACCGGCGCGCGCTCGACCAGCACGGGAGGCTTCGGATCGCCCAGCGCGCGGCCGACGAACTGGCGCACGGCGCGGAAGTCCGCGCCGAACGCCGCCTCGACGTTGGCCTGGCAGGACAGCAGATTGCCGATCACGGGCATGGCGTGCCCGTTGACCTGCGAGAACAGCACCGCGGGCCCGCCGTCGAGCTTCTTCATGATGCCGGCGACATCGAGATAGGGGTCGGCGGGGGCGGTGTAGGTCTGCAGCCGGCCCTGATCCGCCATGCGGCCGAGCGCCGCGCGAAACCGGGTGTCCAGGACCGAGTTCGAAATACTCAATGCACTCTCCCCGCGCGGCGGTTCACTGGGCCGCCATCATACGTGCGCGGCAGGGAGTGCGCCAATGACGCCGCCGCGGCCATCCGGCGCGCGGGCATGAAAAAGCCCGGCGTGAGAGCCGGGCGGCACCAGCTCGAAGCTGGAGGCGTCTGCTACCGCAGCGCCGCGGTCTTCATGCCGAACGTCACTGTCGCCTGGAACACCACGGCGCTGCCGGTGAACTCCTCATAGGTCATGCCGAGGTGTGGGTCGTTCGAGAATGTCATCACCACCGCGGTCACGGGCTTCTGCATCAGCGGTCCCAGCGTGCGGAAATCCGGCGCGCCGAACGTCGTCGTCACCATCGAATTCTGCAGGCTCGGCGCAAGCACCAGGCCGCGCATCCACGGGTCGTTGAGTTTGTCGGCGTCCTTCACGGCGCGCACCGTCGAGGCAATGCCGGTCGCAGGCTTCGCAGCGACCGTTTCCGCTGCCTGCTGCGTCACCACGGTGGCGGAACGTTGCGGGGCGGGCGACGGCTTGTCGGCCTGCGCCGCGTAGGCCAGCGCGATCTCGGGCGAGACGCGGTCGGCGCGGATGAACGGGCCGACGCTTGCGGTCAGCTCGGCATCGGCGGAAGCGACCTGGCGGCCGGGCGCGCGGCGCGCGCTCGAAATGCTGCTCGGTGTCGTGCCGACCGTCTCACGCGGCACATCCGGCAGACCCTGCCAGTAGCCGCGCGCCTCGATGATCTGGTTCGGCGACAGCGAAGCGAGGTTGGTGCGAACCGGGCGGGCCGGGGCTGGGACCGGGCGGTCTTCGGCGGAGGCAATTTGGAAGGTCGGCCGGGTCGGCGGCAGCGGGACGGCATCGGCCTCGGGCGCGGCGGGCGCTGCTGCGGTCTGGACGGCGGCGGGAGCCGGCGCTGCGGCGGTGCGAACCGGCGCCTGGCGGCGCGCTGCTGCCGCGGTCTGGCGGGTCGCCGTGGTGTCTTCGGTCTCTTCCGGATCCTGGTTGCTGCGGAACCGGTTGAACAGCGACGTGATCACGTTGCCCTGCTGCGGCTGTTCGGACAGGGCGGTGCGGCGGCCGCCGATTTCGGCCTGGGCCTGCTCGAAGCCGGCCAGCGGACCATCGGTAGAGACGTGCAGCGTGCGGCCGTTCGGGAATACCTTGGCGAGCTGATCGCGCGTCATACGCGGCCAGTGGCGGACGTTGCCGACGTCCATGTGGACGAAGGGAATGCCGGAGGTCGGGTAGTAGCCGACGCCGCCGCCCTGGATGCGCAGCGCCGCGGCGCGCACGTCGGCGACGTTGGCGCTCGGGATCGAGAAGTCGATCGCCTTGCCCTGCATGTGCAGCGAGGTTTGCGCGACGCCGTTCGAGCGGCTGCGCAGCATGGCGTTGGTGGTCGGCGAGCGATAGCCGCACACCACATGGATCGGTCCGGTCGCCTTCACCTCGCGATGAACCTCCCACAGCATGTCGAACAGCTGCGGATCCATCGTGATCTCTGCCTCCTTGCGCCAGTCGCGCAAGTAGGTGTTGAGGCGCTTCAGAGCGGCGGGGTCGAACTCGCCGTTCTTCTTGTAGGTGATGGTGATGTCTTCGTGGGTGTGGATGTTGTGCAGCGAGATGGTGCGGGTTTCGCCGGCGGCGTTCGCGCCTGTCGCAGTCAGCAGCGAAACGGCGGCGGCGAATCCAAAGCGGCGCGTGCGCGACTGCGCAAATGCGATCCCTGCCTTGAGTGCGCCACCAGCCCGCACCTGCGCCCCGCTCGCTTAACGACAAAAACCCGCCGCCACGGCTTCCCGCACCGCAACGGACATGGCTAACTCAGTCTTATCGAGAGGGGTTAATGCGGGCTTTATGCCCCCGCTTTCCCCCGCCCCCGATCGGACACCCTGAGGCCGGAGTATGGCGAAAAGAGGCCCTGGAAATCCAGGGTTTTTGCCTTGTACACAATGGGATGGCCGTCCTGAGGGTGAACGAAAAGGGGGCCTAAAGCCCCCAAATTCGCCCATTTGATGCGAAATTGGCCCAACCGGCCAAAACTACCGGAAAAGCTGCTCGAACAGCGCGAACGGGCTGCCGCCGCGGGCGGCGCTGTGCATGCGCTGGACGTGCTGGACGGTCGGCTTGAAATTGGGGTCGGCCGGCCGCTCGATCGAAATGTCCGCCACATTTCGCTCGCTGCCTTTCAGCAGGGCCATGACGGACTTGTCCAGGCCATAGACGTCGTCGCGGAACTGCAGCTTGCCGGCTTCATCGACGAACGCGGTCTGGTAGCTGATGTGGACCGGGATGTGATGGGCGAAGTCGATCTGCCGCTCCTCGCCCGCAAACATCCGTTCGATCGAAGCCTTGGTGTGATTGCCGCGCGGCGCCGCGAGCGACAGCAGCACCTCCGCATACTTGATCGGATCCTGCACGCGCATGCAGCCGTGGCTGTAGGCGCGCTTGTCGTGGGCGAAGTAGTGCTTCTCCGGCGTGTCGTGCTGGTACACCAGGAACTTGTTCGGGAAATTGAAGCGGATGCGGCCGAGCGCGTTGCGCTCGCCCGGCGGCTGGAACACGCGCACTTCGCCGTTGGGCTTGCGCTCGACGCTCAGGCCCATGCGCGCGAAGATCTGCGGATCGGTCGATTCATAGATCGGCAGCAGCTCGTTGTAGATGATCGACTGCGGCACGTTCCAGGTCGGATTGACGGTGATGAACTTCATCGTCTCGGTGATCAGCGGCGTCGCCTGCGTCGGCTTGCCGACCACGACGCGGGTCTTCCAGACCTGGGCGCCGTTGTTCATCACCTGGAGATGAAAGTCCGGAATGTTCAGCGCGACGTGCGTGGCGCCGAGGTTGCGCGGCATCCAGCGCCAGCGCTCCATCGTCGCCTCGATGGCCGCCATCTGTTGCTCGCGGCTCGGGCCGTTGAGGGACGCGATCGTCGCCGCCGTCAACTGGCCGTTGGCGGTGAGGCCGTTCGACTTCTGATACTTGGCCACGGCATCGGCCAGCGCGCTGTCGTAGCGGGTGTCGGGCGCGGCCGGCAGGCGAAGCCGCTCGCGAAGCTGCGGCACGCGCGGATCGAGCATGAAACTTTCGCGGCCGTTCTTGTCGCGGGCGTACTTGAGCTGCGGCCCGTTGCCGATGCGCGCCGCGTTCGAGTCGGATCGCTGGCTCTGCATTTCGGCGTATTTCGTCTTCAGCGCCTTGTAACCGGGGTGCTGCGGATTGAAGCCGGCCAGGGTGCGGCGCATGTCGCCGGCGCTTGCGATCTTCTGCATCGCGTCGGCGGCGTCGTAGTTGTCCTTGTACTCGACGTTCGGGCTGACGCGGCTGAAATGGACGCGGCCGCTCATGGCGTGGCGCGCATAGGCCAGCATCGTCGCGGTGAATTTGAGTTCGGCGTCGGCCAGACCTTCGACGTTCGCGGCCGAAAGATCGACCGGATAGTCGGCGGGATCGAGCGCATCGGCTTCGATGGTCTGCAGATGGGCGATTGCTGAGCGGGCGCGCTCGCTCGGCGCGCCGCCGGTGAGCCACAGCGGCATCGAGCGGTTCTTCATGTAGAGCGCTTCGATGGCGTCGCGGTCGTTCTTGCGCGGCGCGATGCGCTCAAGCTGTTTCTTGGCGATCAGTTCGCGGACCTTGTCGGCGACTTCGGAATCGGAGGCGGCGAAGCTCGGCGCGGCAACCGGCGCTTTCACCGGCGCGGCGACGGCCGGCGCGAGCTGTTGCTGGACCGGGGCGGGAGGTGCGGCAACCGGAGCAATCCGCTCGACGGGCGCCACCTCGGCATTGGCGTTGACCGCCGCGGCCGGCTGCGCCGTCGCGTTCACGTTCAACGGCGGCGCCACAGGCTCGGCGCGCATCGGAGCGGGCTCGTTGCGCATGGGTGCAGCGGCAGGTTCGTTGCGCGCCGGTGCGGTGTCGGGGGTCGCGATGATCCGCGCGCTTGGCTGATGGGTCTGCACCGACGGCGAAACCGTGCGCGAGCGGGTGGTGGCATCGGACGGCGCGAACGCGTTCGGCGGACGCGTCCGGTTGTCCGGGGTGCCCAAGTCGCGGCTGCCCATGTCGCGCGATGCCGGAGCGGGCATGCGGTCAGCGCCGGACATGTTCGGATAGATCGGATTGGCGCCCGCGGTTGTCGCTGCGACAAGCGCCACGGCGGTGGTGGCGAGAATGCTCAAATGGATGCGGCGCATCGAACGAACTCCACTGTCTCGGACCGCGCGCCGCTCATGAGCCGGCACGCCGATCGCACGCACACGAGGATTCGCACCGCCGCCACGGGCCTCGAATGCAGGCGCAATGTGGAGTGCGCGCCCCCGTTAACGCAATGGAAAACCAGCGTTTTCGGGGATACTTGCGTTCATGGTTACCGCGTGGGGGCGGCCTCTTCCTGGCTCTCAGCGTCGTTTTGGTCGAGGCCCAGGAATTCCAGCTTCCGGTACAGCGTGGACCGGCCAATCCTTAACCGGCGCGCGACCTCCGACATCTGGCCGCGGTAATGCGCGATCGCAAACCGGATCACGTCGGCCTCGATCTCCTCCAGCGCGCGAACCTCGCCGTCGCCGTCGAGCAGGGTAAGCGTTCCAGGGTTGATGCCCGGCGGCAGCATTCCAGGCGCGGTGGAGGGGCCGATGCCGATGAATTGCGGCACCTCGACCACGGCCGGCGGCGCGCTGTCGGGCACCGTGACGGGCGATGGCGTGTTGGCGAGTTGGGCCGTCACCTGCGGAAACTCTTCGATGCCGACGACATCGCTCTCCGCCAGCACGACCGCGCGGAACACCGCGTTCTCAAGCTGGCGCACGTTGCCGGGCCAGCGGTGCTGCGTCAGCAGCGCCAGCGCCTCGGCGCTCACGGCGCGGACGCGCTTGCCTTCTTCGGCTGCGAAGCGCGCGAGGAAATGCCGCGTCAATTCGGCCACATCCTCGGAGCGTTCGCGCAGCGGCGGCACCGAAACCGGGAATACGTGCAAGCGATAGAACAGGTCTTCGCGGAAGCGGCCGCTCTTCACGTCGGCGGTCAGATTGCGATTGGTGGCGGACACCAGCCGCACGTCGACCTTGACCGGCTTCTTGGCGCCGACCGGCTCGACTTCGCCCTCCTGGATGGCGCGCAGCAATTTCACTTGCGCCGCGAGCGGCAGTTCGCCGACCTCGTCGAGGAACAGCGTCCCGCTGGTCGCCTCGATGAACTTTCCGGTGTGACGCTCGGTGGCGCCGGTGAACGCGCCCTTCTCGTGGCCGAACAGGATCGACTCCACGAGATTTTCCGGGATCGCGCCGCAGTTGACCGCGATGAAGGGCCTGGCGCGGCGGTCGCTCGATCCGTGAATGGCGCGCGCGATCAATTCCTTGCCGACACCGGACTCGCCTTCGATCAGCACCGGGATTGCGGAGCTTGCGGCCTTCTCGGCGGTGCGCAGCACCGTCTGCATCGCGGCGCTGCGGGTAATGATGTCCTTGAAGGTGAGCATGCCGGTCTTGCCGCGCTTCATGCGGGCGAGTTCGTCTTCCAGCGCGCTCTTGTCGATGGCGTTGCGCAGCGAGACTTGCAGGCGCTCGGGGCCGATCGGCTTGACGACGAAGTCGACGGCGCCTGCGCGCATCACCGACACCACGTTGTCGATGCCGCCGTGCGCGGTCTGCACGATCACCGGGACGTTGACAGAGGCTTCGCGCAGCCGTGCCAGCACGCCCATGCCGTCGAGATCGGGCATCACGAGATCGAGCACGACGCAGTCGAACCGATCGCCGCCGGTCAGCAGCGCGATGGCCTGGTCGCCGCTTTCGGCGACCGTCGGCTCGTAGCCGAATTTGCGGATCATGCCGTCGAGCAGGCGGCGCTGGACGGGATCGTCATCGACGATGAGAACGCGCTCGGACATCACAACCTCTACGCAGCACTGTGCCGTTTCGGGTCACTGTCCTCCAACTGGCTTAAGCGTTCATTAAGCTGCGTCAGGACGCGGACTTGCGACGACTCGCGCGTGCTTTGCCGTGGCTGTGCGCATGGTCAACGGAGTGTGAATGTCGGCGGACACTCGCTCGGTGTCTCCGACACGGCGCCTTATTCGTGAGGCCGATGCTGCTGTGAAGTGGACTACTTGACTGGCTCGGCGGTGAAGAAGTCGCCCAGCGCCACCACGGCGTTGTAGCGCGCGAGCGGATCCTGGATCGTCTTGTTGATCTCGCCGAGCTTCGGCATGACCGACATCGGCACCGTGTACTTCACGCCGTCGCCGCCCTTGCGGGGACGGATGATGACGACGGCGAAGGTGCCGGGCGGTGACTTTTCCCCAGCGACCTGCACGGAGCCCTGGCCGGGGCTCGCGCTCACCGCGAGCATCACGCCATCGACGGAGCAGGCGCAAGGCACGCCTTCGCCGCTGTAGTAGAGCACCGACAATTCGCGCGGTTGCGCCTTGAGGCGCCTCATGGCGTCCTCGCCGATCAGGATGCCGACCGGGATGAATGCGCCGAAGCCCCCGTGCACGCGGGCGCCGAGCTTGGTCCATTCCTCTGGCGTTTCGGCGCGCGCGAACGGGCCGGTCATTGCGGCCGCGAGCAAGGCCAAAACCAGAATGCGAAATGAAAGCCTCATCGCAGCGTTCCTGCGGGTATGCGTTTCGATCCAGATGAGTATACCAGACTTCAGAGTCGCGAACTGTCTTTCCTAGTTTCGTTTCTACGAAACTATTTTGTCGCCCGGCGAAGTGCCACGCTCTCTGCAACGGCATGGAGGAAGCGATGGGACACCAGCGTCACCGCACCAGCGTGCTTTCCGTAACGTCACATGACGCGCCCAAAGGCGTGGAAGCAAACGCTGCGCATCGCCCGCAGCCGGACGCATCCGCCGCGCGCCGTTCGGCCGCCGATTGCGGCGAGACGAACGTTTGGCGACAGGCGCGCCAGATGCGCGACGAATGGCGCAAGCATCGCTACGCCCGCTTGTTTGGCTAGGCGCAGCCTGCGTGGCGGTCTCGCCGCTTGCTACAGCAAACTGGCGAGACGCTCCGCATAGGGCCAGACCTCGCGCGCGCCGCGGTAGCACATGTCCAGCGCCACATAGAGAATGATGGCGAGGCCCACGTAGGCGATCCAGCGGTGCTTCTGCAGCAGGGTTGCGATGAAGCTTGCGGCGATGCCCATCAGCGCGATGGAGAGCGCCAGGCCGAACACCAGGATGTACGGATAGTTTCGCGCGGCGCCTGCCACAGCGAGCACGTTGTCGAGCGACATCGAAACGTCCGCCACGATGATCTGCCAGATCGCCTGACCGAACGTTTTGTTCGGCACATCGGGGGGCGCACCGTCAAAGCTGACCTGGTGGC
The DNA here is from genome assembly GCA_021730985.1 of Hyphomicrobiales bacterium. Classification (GTDB taxonomy): domain Bacteria; phylum Pseudomonadota; class Alphaproteobacteria; order Rhizobiales; family Xanthobacteraceae; genus Z2-YC6860. Next base: position 13,357 of record JAKFYI010000019.1, read on the forward strand.
CGGTGGTTGTCTCCATCGCGGCGGCGTGATGCGCCTCACGCAGTTCGCGCCACATCTTCCAGCACACCCAGAGCAGCAGGGCGCCGCCGGCCAGCAGCAGGCCGATGATCTGAAGCAGTTGAACCGTGACGCTGGCGAACCCGATCCGCATCAATGTCGCGGCGGCGATGCCCCAGAAAATCACTCTGGCGCGCTGGGCTTGCGGCAGGCCGGCTGCGGCCAGACCGATGACGATGGCGTTGTCGCCGGCCAGCACCAGGTCGATCATGATAACCTGGAGCAATGCCGTGAAGGCTTCGGTGGTGAAGTAGGCAGTCATGTTCAGCTCATGTCGTGATGATTGAATTGCGGACGCTGCGCGCGGCGCGCGATCAAGCGCGTGCGAGTCGGCCGGCGGTTCGGTGATTCAGGTCGCGGCTGCCGCGACTATGCGGTTGATGGCTTCATGGTCCCTCTGTTTCAGCGTCCAGTCCGACATCGCAGCTCATGGAGCTGCCAGAGGGGCCCGGTCTGGACGCGCTGGTCTCGCCTGCGAGCGAGACTTTATTTCGTTCGATCAATCCTTCGACGTTCTTGTCTCAAGCCAGTCGCGGCGTGGCCGCGACTGGGGATTCATCTTCGGCCGGCCTTTTGAACTGCCGTCTCCTCACTTCGCGTAGGGCAGGACCCAGATCAGCATGGCGAGTACGTAAGTGATGAAGGAACTGACCAGGCAGAACGCCAGGCTCCACGACAGGAACTCGCGCAGCGAGACCTTGCGGTCTTCTTCCTTCTCAGCGATGCGAAGCGCCACATAGAGCGCGGGCGCGCCGGCGACCGTCAGGTTGCTGCCGAGCGTTCCGGCCCACAGCACCACCCAGTACAGCGGCCACGGCGGAATGCCCTGTGTCCCGAGCTCCTTGATCGTGTTCAGGAAGGTGAGGATGTAGGCGTCGTGTTCCACGATGCCGACGATCGGGATCGTGATCCAATAGAGCAGCGTGGCGCCGAGCGCGTAGTTCTGGACGAAAATCGGCTTCATCCAGTTCGCCAGCATGTCGAGGATGTGCGTCTTCTCGAGGCCGCCGACCAGCGCGAACAGCGCGATGTAGAAGAACACCGCGCGCCAATCGAGATCCTGCACGATGTGCTCGAAACTCGGCGCATCCTTCAGCTTCTCTCCCATGATCTCGACGATCAGCACCAGGATGACCGCGCCGGTGAGCGCGATGAAACCGAGCTTGACGCCGAGATATTCACGCATCGCCATCGCGAACACGGTCAGCAGGAACATGCCGACCGCGATGAAGGCGAACGTCGGATCCTTGATGTCGGATTTGATCTCCGCCGCGCCGTCGCCCGCCGGCATGCCGATCTTCCGGAAGCCGTAGTAGTACATGAAGACAAGCGTGAGCGTGAACGAGAACAGCAGGATCGGGAACGACGACGGCCGGCCGTGCTGCCAGATGAAATCGAAGAACTCCGCGCCGGCGACGCTGTGCAGCATCTGCGGCGGCAGGTCGCCGAGCAGCATGGCCGTGCCCATGAAGTTGGCCGAGAAGCCGATCATCAGCACCAGCGGCGTGGCGGGGATTTTCAGCGCGCGAGCGAGCGGCAGCGCGACCGGGGCCATCATCAGGATGCAGACCACATTGTCGATGAACATCGACAGCAGGCCCGTCAGCATCGACAGCACCATCACCAGCAGGCCCGGTTTGCCTCCTGACAATTTCAGCGACTGCACCGACAGCCAGCTCGGCACCCCCGATCTGCCGAAGTATCCGGCCATGATCCAGATGCCGACGAGGATGGCCATGACGTTCCAGTCGACCAGGTTGGCCGCCTCGACCTCCGTCATGGTGCCCATCCAGATCATCACCACGACGCCGAGCAACGCCGCGACCGTAGCATCCAGCTTGTTGACGACGACGGCCGCGATCGTCACGAAAAAGACGACGAGCGTCATCCATTGCAGCGCGGTCAGAGCCATTTGACGTCCCCCAGAGTGACTTGAATTTGATTGGCAGGAAGATCGACGCGCTTTTTATGCGGTGCGTCCGCCTTCCATCCCAGAATGGCGAGCATCACGAAGAAGCCGAACACGTAGGCGAGTGCGACGTGCCAGCCGTTCTTGAGCCAGCGGCCGACCGATTTCGCTTCCGGATACATGTTGGAAAGAGCGACGCCCGCCGACGATCCGAACCAGATCATCGAACCGCCGAACCCGACGCAGTAGGCGAGATAGCCCCAGTCGTAACCGCCTTGCTTGATCGCGAGCGCGGTGAGCGGGATGTTGTCGAACACCGACGACAGGAAGCCCAAGCCCAGCGCGGTCTGCCAAGACGCGAGCGGCAACTGCTCGACCGGCATCAGCGACGCGCTGGTGACGAGCGCCAGCAGGAACAGCGTGCCCTTGAACGTCTCTGGCATGATCGCCCAGTCGGGGCTGCGCCAGGCGGCGGTCAGTAGAATGACGACCCACACCGCAAGCCCCAGCACCGGCACGACGTCCAGCACCGCGGGGAATTTGAGATTGGCGGTGACGTTGGCCGCGATGGCGCAGACCAGGATCAGCGCAACGATGGCGAGTGACGGCCAGTCGATCTGCAGGCCGCGCGGCGCGTCCTTCAGGATCGGCGAGTAGCGGTGCTGCTGGATGGCCGCGGGAATGCCGAACACGAAGAAGGCGGCGCCGGCGGCTATGTAAGCCTCCACCACGCGCAACGGACTGATGCCGTCGATCCACATCATGGTCGTGGTGGTGTCGCCGACCACGCTGCCCGCGCCGCCGGCATTCGAGGCCGCGACGATGCCGGCGAGGTAGCCGATATGCACCTTGCCGTTGAAGACATGACGCGCCATCGCGCCGCCGATCAGGGCCGCCGCGATGTTGTCGAGGAAGGCCGACAGTACGAACACGATGCCGAGCAGGGCGAGCCCGCCGGTCCAGCCGTCCGGCAGGAACGCCGGCATCTCTTCCGGAACGCCGCTCTTCTCGAAATGACGCGACAGCAGCGCGAAGCCCATCAGCAGCAGGAACAGGTTCGACAGCACGACGGCCTCGTGCTGCATGTGCAGGCCGAGGCCGGCCAATCCGGTGCCGAATTTGAATCCGGTGAAAATGAGCTTGTAGAGGGCGATCGCGGCCAATCCGGTCAGCGCGACCTGCAGCGTCTTGTGATGAAAGATCGCGACGCCGAGCAGCGTCAGGCCGAACAGGATGAAATCGGCCGGGATGCCGAACACGAAGACGGGCTGTACGGCGGCTGTTCCGGTTGCGGCCGCCGCGGCGGCGGGCGTGGCCGATACGGTGAGGGCGGCAAGCGATGCAAAGCACGCAAACACCGCACGGCGCACCGGCCATGAGACCGGCGCGTTCAGTCGTGTAGAGGCATTGCAAGCGACGCGGCAGCACGAGGTGCTGCAAAGCAATAGGCGCAACGGGGCCACTCCATCTGTTTCCAGTCCGACATCGCAGCGTGCGGCTGCCAGAGGGGCCCGAACTGGCTTCTTGCTCGTTAGTTCTGCATCACACCTTCCAAGGCCGGTCTGCGTGCCGGCATTTCGATTCAGTCTTCGGCGCCGCCGTTCTCGACGATCCGGACCAGTTGATCCGGATCGATCGTCGAGGCTGCGAACAGGCCGATGAGGGTGAGGGCGCCGGCGACATCCGCGTAGGTCACGCGGGTCGGATCCTCTTTATGGTTGCGCCAGGCGATGACGGCGAAGCCCGCCGCGAACAGCAGAAATATGCTGGCCATGACCGGCATCACCAGGTCGCCGGGTATGCTCACGACGAGGCCGGACCAAGCGGCAAAACCTGCGAAGGTCGCTGCGGCAAATCCCAGTTGAGGCCCGATCCCGAGCGGATCGTCGGCCTGCCGGTAGCGGGATTTGGTCGTCCTCATTGCCGTTTCGTCCCAGGTGCCGGCCAGCAAATGGCCGCAGATCCTTTCCGGCCCGCCGAATTGTGTTATGTTCCGTCTATCGGCGTTCTGTTTATGAATGCATAGTTTAGTAAACACGAAACGTCTGACAAGGCAATACGGTTCCGCGTCGCCCGGGGAGCGCGCGCAATATGCAGATTGCAAAGGCCGAAACGCAGTCCAAGCAGCTGCGGAAGCAAGCAGGGGCCTGGCTCAAGGACCTCAGGGGGCGGGCGGGTTTGTCGCAGATCCAGCTCGCTGACGTGCTGGGTTTTAAGTATTACACCTTCATTTCACAGGTGGAGAACGGGTTCGGCCGGGTTCCCGTCGAGAGCATGGAAGCATGGGCGAAGGCGCTGGGAGCAGACCCCACGGACTTCGCCAAGCATTTGCTGTCGTTCTACGAACCCGAGCTTTACCGGCTTCTATTCGAGGTGAAAAAATGAACGTGCTTCAGTTTTCGCGCGCATATGAGTTGCCTCATGGCTGGCAGGCCAGCGAGCTGACGAGGATCACCAATGCCTGCGCGGCGTCGATCCCGAACGGCGAGATCAGCGGTTGGGAGGTCGGCCAGACCGAATACGGCGATCCGCAGCTTTACCTGCTCGGTCCCGCGCCGGATCACGATTGCATCTTGAGCGTGTCACGGCTCGGCCGGCTGTACGTCCTGGAGGACGGCAAGGGCCAGGTGCTGTTCGAGAACGACGACATCATGCTGCTGGCGGAGCAGACCTGCAGCGTGCTCCGCAAGCGCAAGGCCGAGTTGATCGCGCGGTTGACGGTATGCTGGTGCGCGGTGCGCGAATTCTTCGAGGAAAAGGTCGAGCCGATGATGGCGGAGCCGATCGAAGTCGTCAGCCACTTCGCGCCGCAATTGGCCGCCCTGGCCTAAGGTTCGGCTCGAAAATCACAGTCCGGAAGATTCGGCGCGCGGACGTTGCCGTTCGCCGATTGCGCTTTATGTTCGGAACAGGATTCCGAACTCCAGCCATGGACAGCGTTGCCGCATGATCCAGACCTCGACCAAAGCTCCGGCCCGTGGCGCCGCCAAATCCGCCAAGAAGTCCGCCGCCAAGGCGCTCGGCGCGATGCCGGAGTGGAATCTGGCCGACCTGTACCCCGGCATCGAATCCCCCGCGCTGAAGCGCGACCTGGAATGGATGGAGGCCGAGTGCGTCGCGTTCGAGAAGGCCTACAAGGGCAATCTCGAAAAGATCGCATCCTCGTCCGCGGGCGGCCGCGAACTGGCCGAGGTGGTGAAGCGATACGAGAAGATCGACGACGTGGCAGGACGGCTCGGCTCCTACGCCGGGCTGTTGCACGCGGGCGATGCCGCAAGCCCGGTGCTGTCGAAGTTCTATGGCGACATGCAGGAGCGGCTCACCGCGGCGTACCTGCATCTGCTGTTCTTCACGCTGGAGCTCAACCGCATCGAAGACGCGGTGCTGGAAAAGGCGATGCGGGATCCGGCGCTGGGCCACTACCGGCCGTGGGTCGAGGATGTCCGCAAAGAGAAGCCTCATCAGCTTGAGGATCGTGTCGAGCAGTTGTTCCAGGAAAAGTCGATGACCGGCTATTCCGCGTTCAACCGCTTGTTCGATGAGACCATGGTCGCGCTGCGCTTCAAGGTGGGCGGCAAGACGCTCGCCATCGAGCAGACGCTCAACCTGATGCAGGACCCGAAGGAGCGCACCCGAAGGGCTGCTTCCGAGGCGCTCGCCAAGACGTTCAAGGAAAACCTGCGGCTGTTCGCGCTGGTCACCAACACGCTCGCCAAGGACAAGGAAATTTCCGACCGCTGGCGCGGTTTTGCCGATGTCGCGGCATCGCGCCATCTGTCCAATCGCGTCGAGCCCGAGGTGGTGGATGCGCTGGTCGCCTCGGTGCGCGCCGCCTATCCGCAACTCTCGCACCGCTACTACGCGCTGAAGGCGCGCTGGTTCGGCAAGAAGAAGCTGGCGCACTGGGACCGCAACGCGCCGCTGCCGCAGGTCGCGATGCGCACCATCCGCTGGGGCGAGGCGCAGGACACGGTGCTATCGGCCTACGGCGCGTTCTCGCCGAAGATGGCCGCGATCGCCGAGCAATTCTTCAAGGACCGCTGGATCGATGCGCCGGTGCGGCCGGGCAAGTCGCCGGGCGCGTTCTCGCATCCGACCGTGCCGTCCGCGCATCCGTATGTGATGCTCAACTATCAAGGCAAGCCGCGCGACGTGATGACGCTCGCCCACGAACTCGGCCACGGCGTGCACCAGGTGCTGGCCGCGCCGAACGGCGCGCTGATGGCGCCGACGCCGTTGACGCTGGCGGAGACCGCAAGCGTGTTCGGCGAGATGCTGACCTTCAAGAAGCTGCTCGCCGGCACCACCGACAAGAAGCAGCGCAAGGCCATGCTCGCCGCCAAGGTCGAGGACATGATCAACACGGTGGTGCGGCAGATCGCGTTCTACACCTTCGAGCGCCAGGTCCACACCGAGCGCCGCAACGGCGAGCTCACGTCGGAGCGGCTCTGCCAGATCTGGATGGACGTGCAGCGCGAGAGCCTGGGGCCGGCCATCGACCTGCGCCCGGGCTACGAGACGTTCTGGACCTACATCCCGCACTTCATCCATTCGCCGTTCTATGTGTATGCGTATGCGTTCGGCGATTGCCTGGTGAACTCGCTTTACGCGGTCTACGAAAAGGCCAACGCGGGTTTTGCCGAGCGCTATCTCGAAATGCTCGCCGCCGGCGGCACCAAGCATCACTCCGAACTGCTGGCGCCGTTCGGCCTGGACGCCCGCGATCCCCAGTTCTGGAAGGGCGGTCTCGGTGTGATCGAACGGATGATCGGGGAGTTGGAAACGCTTTAATATTGAATTATCAATGCGTTGTTCGTGTTCAACATTTTGTTGAACGACGCGGCATTTTCCGTTATACATTGTGTATAACGGAAGGAACGAAGCAATGTCGATCGAGAAAAAGGTGGAACAGGATCCCCGCGGGAATCCCATCGGAGTCGTCCAGCTCAAAAAAATCGGAAACTCGACGGGCGTCATCCTCCCAAAAGAACTAATGACACGCTTGAACACCAGCGTCGGCGACACCTTCTATGTCACGCTCACGCCCGAGGGCGGTCTGCGGTTCACACCTCATGACCCGAAGTTTGAGAAGGCAATGGATGCAGCCCGGCGCGGCATGAAAATCTATCGTAACGCCCTCGCTGAGCTTGCCAAGTGACTGAGCCGGAGTGGCTGAGCACTCCTCTTGTTGTTGCGATTCATGACGAACAACTGGCAATCCATGGCGGCTCCCCTGGATTGCGTGACGCAGCATTACTTGAATCTGCGCTTGATCGACCGCGCAACAAGTGGGGTTATGAGCAAGCGGAACTGCCGGAACTGGCGGCCGCATACGGATTTGGTCTGGCGAAGAACCATCCATTCGTCGATGGCAACAAGCGCACGTCGCTGCTGGCCATCTACACCTTTCTCGCCATAAACGGCGTCGAATTCATTGTGCCCGAAGCCGAGGCCGCGGCCATGATTTTTTCGCTCGCGGCTGGCGAAGTCAGCGAGGAAAGTCTGGCGCGGTGGATTCGCGACAACTGGCCGAAGGCGTGATGCCCGACTCCGAAAAAAACCGCTTCTCGGCCCGCGCCCGGCGCTATGCCCGCGTCGGCGCCAATGTCGGCGGGGTGGCCGCGCGGCTCGCGGGCGCGCGCTTCTTCGGAATGGAACTCGATCGCGGCCGCAACGCTAAGGAACTCGCGGCGGCGCTCGGCGGGCTGAAGGGTCCGATCATGAAGGTGGCGCAGCTTCTCGCCACCATCCCGGAGGCGCTGCCGCCGGAATACATCGAGCAGCTCACCAAGCTGCAGAGCCAGGCGCCGCCGATGGGCTGGGCGTTCGTCAAACGCCGCATGCAGGCCGAACTCGGTGCCGGCTGGCAGGACAAGTTCAAGAACTTCGAGCACCAGCCCGCGGCCGCGGCATCGCTCGGCCAGGTGCATCGCGCCGTGGCGCCGGACGGCAGCGAACTGGCCTGCAAGCTGCAGTACGCCGACATGGAATCGGCGGTCGAGGCCGACCTCAAGCAGCTCGAATTCCTGTTCGCGATCCGCCGCCGGTTCGATCCTGCCATCGACACCAGCGAGATCATCAAGGAGATCGGCGCGCGGGTGCGCGAGGAGCTCGACTATCGCCGCGAGGCCAAGCATGCCGCGCTCTATCGCGGCATGCTCAAGGACTTGGGCCTTATCCGCGTGCCGGAGGTCTGGCCTGAGCTATCGACCGGCAGGCTTCTCACCCTCGACTGGCTTGAGGGCACCAAGCTGCTCGACCACAAGGACGAGACGCTCGCCATCCGCAACCGGCTCGCCACCGCGATGTTCACCGCGTGGTGGTTCCCATTCATCCGGATCGGCGTGATCCACGGCGACCCGCACCTGGGCAACTACACCGTGTTCTCCGAGAAGGGCAAGCCCGCCGGCATCAACCTGCTCGACTACGGCTGTATCCGCATCTTTCCGCCGACGTTCGTCGGCGGCGTGGTCGATCTCTACAACGGCCTGCGGAAGGACGATGATGAACTCGTGGTTCATGCCTATGAGACGTGGGGATTCAAGAAGCTGTCGCGCGAGCTGATCGACACGCTGAACATCTGGGCTCGGTTCATCTACGGCCCGCTGATGGAAGACCGGGTGCGGTCGATCGCCGATGGCGTGAAGCCCGGCGAGTATGGCCGCAAGCAAGCCTTCACCGTGCAGAAAGAACTGCGGCGGCTCGGTCCCATCAAGGTGCCGCGCGAATTCGTGCTGATGGATCGCGCGGCGATCGGGCTCGGCGGCGTGTTCCTGCATCTGCGCGCCGAATTGAACTTCCACCGCATGTTCGAAGAGGCGATGGAGAGTTTCTCGGTGCAGCGCGTCGCCGATCAGCAGGCCAAGGCGCTGGCAGCGGTGGAGCTGCGCCAAACGCCGCAGTGACGGTCCGCTCGCGCGGGTGTTTTCCTCGCCTGCGCTGTTCCGATGTCTCCGAGATAGACCCGGCGTCCCGGGCGGGATAGCGTTCCGGCTACAAGTCCCGTGGGAGGAGTTTCACGATGTTGACCCCGTTCCGCACCGCTGCGTTCGCCGCGGCAATCGTGCTGACCGCGCCGCAGGCGCTTCACGCGCAAACCTTTCCGAGCCGTCCGGTGACGCTGGTTGTTCCGTCCGCCGCCGGCGGCGGCACCGACACCATTGCGCGGCTGATCGGCGATCAGCTTTCCAAGCAGCTTGGGCAGGGCTTCGTGGTCGAAAACCGCACCGGCGCCGGCATGCTGGTCGGCACCACGGCGGTCGCCAAGGCCGCGCCCGACGGCCACACCCTGCTGGTCGGCCTCAACGGCAACATGACGGTCAATCCGAGCCTGTTCGCCAAGCTGCCTTACGATCCGGTTGCGGACTTCGTGCCGGTGGCGATGCTCGCGACCTATCCGTTTCTCGCGGTGGTGAACAACGAACTGCCGGTCAAGTCGATCAAGGAGCTTATCGCCTATCTGAAGGCGAACACCGGCAAGGTCGATTACGCCTCGGCCGGCAACGGCACTGGACAGCACCTCGCGCCCGAGCTGTTCAAGATGATGACAGGCACGCAGATGTCGCACGTTGCCTATCGCGGCGCGCAGCCGGCCTATCTCGACGTGATCTCCGGACGCGTGCCGGTGTTCTTCGACAACATGTCCACGGCGATGAATCTCGCCAAGGAGGGCAAGGTGCGCGCGCTCGCCATCACCTCCAAGAAGCGTTCGCCGCTGATGCCCGAACTGCCGACGATCGAGGAGGCCGGCGTGCCGGGCTACGAGTATCATACGTGGTTCGGCCTCTGGGCTCCGAAGGGAACGCCGCAGGCGGTCGTCGAAAAGCTCAACGCCGAAGTGACCAAGGCGCTCGCCGATCCGGGCGTGCAGCAGAAGATCGCGGCGGGCGCCGGCGTGCCCGCGGACATGAGGCTCAAGGAGATGGAGCCCTTCATGAAGGCCGAGATCGTTAAGTGGGCCGAGGTGGTCAAGCGCGCCGGGATCAAAGTGGAATAGCAAGGGAGCAGCGTCACCCATCGAGGGCGCTGTGTCAGCGCTTGCCGCCGGTCCATACGACTTCGTCATCGTCGGCGCGGGCTCGTCCGGTTGCGTGCTGGCGGCGCGGCTCTCCGAGGACAGCCGCAACCGCGTCCTGCTGATCGAGGCCGGAACGGACTATCCGCCGGGCGAGGAGCCAGCCGAGATCCGCGACATCTACGGCGCGTCGGCCTACGCCAATCCGCGCTTTATCTGGCCGAACAGCACGGCGAAGTTCTCGCCACGGCCTGGCAACGCTCCGGACACAAGGCCGCGCCGGCTCTACAACCAGGGCCGGGTGATCGGCGGCACGTCCTCGGTCAACGGCATGGCGGCGCTGCGCGGCCTGCCGTCGGACTACGCCGGCTGGGTCAAGCGCGGCGCCGTTGGCTGGTCGTGGGACGACGTGCTGCCGTTCTTCAAGAAACTCGAAGCCGACCGCGATTTCGACGGGCCGCTGCACGGCAAGGACGGGCCGATCCATGTCCAGCGCTATCCCGAGAGCGCGTGGCCGGGCTTCACCCGCGGCGTGTTCGACGCCGTCACGAACGCCGGCTGGCAGAACATCCGCGACCAGAATGCCGTGTTCTCCGATGGCTTCGCGCCGGTCGCGCACAGCCACAACGACGACACCCGCATGGGCGTGGCCTGGCGCTATCTCACCGCTGAGGTGAGGCGGCGGCCGAATCTCACGATCGTCGGCGACACGCACGTCGGGCAACTGGTGTTCGATGGGGCGCGTGCCACAGGCGTCGCGGTGCGCCGCGGCGGCGAGGCAGTCACGGTGCACGGCCGCCAGATCGTGGTGTCGTCGGGCGCGCTGCAATCCCCGGCGCTGCTGATGCGCTCGGGCATCGGTCCCGCGCGCGAGCTTCAGGCGCTCGGCATCGACGTGCGGCTTGATCGTGCCGGCGTCGGCAAGCATCTGATGGAGCATCCCGGCGTCAACTTCGGCTGCTGGCTCAAGCCGCAGGCGCGACTGCCGCGCACGCTGCGGCGGCAGATGTTCGCCGGCCTGCGCTGGTCGTCGGGCTACGAGGGTTGCCCGCCGGGCGACATGTACATGATACCGTCCAACAAGGCGCAGTGGCACGCCATCGGTGAGCGGCTCGGCCTGATCATGTTGTGGATCAACCGCTCGTTCTCGACCGGCGAGGTGACGCTCAAGTCCGCCGACCCGAGCGCGCCGCTCGATATCGACTTCAACATGTGCTCGGACCCACGCGACATGGAGCGCATGGTGATCGGCGTGCGGATGATGTGTCGCCTGCAAGCCGACGCCGCCGTGCAGGAACAGGTCGAGCAGGTGTTTCCGGTCAGCCTGAGCGATTGGGCTCGCAAGCTCGCGGTGCATTCCAAGTTCAACGCCGCCCAAACTTACGCCGGCGCGATGCTGATGGAATCGTCCGCGGCGCTGCGCCGCTTCATGCTCGAGAAACTCATCGCCGACGCGCCGTCGCTGGACGATCTGGCCAACGACGACAGCGCTTGCAAGGAATGGATCGCGGGCGCCGTGCTGGGCCACTGGCATGCCTCGTGCACCTGCCGGATGGGCGCGGCCGACGATCCGGGCGCCGTGACCGATCCGTCGGCGCGGGTCTTCGGCGTCGAAGGGCTGCGCGTCGCCGACAATTCCATCATGCCGTCGGTGCCGTGCGCCAACACCAACATCCCGGCCATCATGATCGGCGAAAAGGTCGCGGCGACGATTTTGGCGGAGAGATAGTTCGAGCGCTCGCTCGGTGTCATTACTTGCTCGGTGTCATCGCCCGCGAAAGCGGGCGATCCAGTAAACGCAAGCCTCTCGATAGAGCCCGGGTACTGGATGCCCGCTTTCGCGGGCACGACAGGGAGTGTGACGCGCGAATTCAGCCGCTACTGCGCCGGCTTATATCCCGACGCCTTCACGATCTCGGCGTTGATCGCGATCTCCTTGCGGACGAACGTGTCGAACTCGCCCGGCGTCATCGGGCTCGGCGCGCCGCCGAGCGCGATGATCTTGTCGGCCACAGCCTGCACCTTCAGCGCCGCGACGATCTCCCTGTTGAGGCGGTCGACGATCGGCTTCGGCGTCTTCGCCGGCAGGAACGCGCCGATCCAGAAATTGTATTCGGCGCCCGGCAGCCCCGCTTCGGCGACAGTGGGAACGTCCGGCATCAGCGGCAGCCGCTTCGCCGAACTCACCGCCAGCGCGCTGACCTTGCCGTCCTTGCTCAGCGGCACGGCGTTCACGGCGGGCGCCGGATAGGTGTCGATGCGTCCCGCGATCACCTCGGTCATGCCTTCCGGCGTGCCGCGGAACGGAACGTGCGTGGCCGGGAAGCCGGCGGCCAAGCGAAATCGCTCCATGAACAGATGGCCAGAGCTTCCCGCGCCCGCGGAGCCGTAGTGGATCACGCTGCCCGGCTTCTTGCCGGCATCGATCATGTCCTTGAGCGTCTTGTACTTGGTCGCTGACGTGATCACGAAAGGCACGTCGGCGAGCGCGCTCACAGCGGCAAAGTCCTCCGCCACGTTGAACGTCAGGTTCGGATAGGTGGAGGCCACCACCACATGCGAGGTGGAATGCACCAGCATGGTGTAGCCGTCCGAATCGGACTTGGCGGCCTGTGCCATGCCGAGCGTGGTTCCGGCGCCGCCACGGTTCTCGACCACGAAGGTTTGGCCGAGTTGCCGGCCGACCTGCTCGAACACCGTGCGCGCGGTGATGTCGGTGGCGCTTCCCGCGGTGAACGGAACCACGATCTTGACCGGCTGCTTCGCGGGCCATTCCTGCGCTTGCGCGGTGAGCGGCGCGATCAGCGCGGCGGCGGCAAATCCGCGGACGATCCAGCGTGACATTTCCTCACCCCATGTTTTGGTTGCGGCAAGCATATCGGGGGGCGGCGCTGGGTCCAACACATGAACCGGCGAACTCGAATGTGGCAGCGCGAGCCGCATTGCGTCATCGGGTCCCAGCCCCGCATTTTTTCCACCGTTGGGCGGCATTTCGGACTGGGCGCAGTTGGACAGCAGCGGCTGATCGCGTTAAGGGGGCGCAGTCTGAGCGGCGGCCCCGCCGCAATGCGTGCCGCGATCCTCCCTCCAGGAGACATGATGCTGGTTCGGCTTGCCTGTTGTCTCGCTATAGCCGTTGCCGTGCCCGTTCCAGGCCATGCGCGCGGGAACTGTGCGGGGACGATCAGCCAGTTGATGTCCAAGGACACCGAGAAGCTGGCCACGCGCTACCAGCGCGTCGCCAAGCGAATGGAAAAGGAGCGCAGCCCCAAGCTCGTCGCCGAGGGCTGCCGGATCGCCCGCGCCCTGGAGCCGAGGCTCGCCGAGCAGATCGATGCCTTGAAGCAGTCCGGCTGCGCCAAGGATCCCGAGGTCGGGACCATGGTTGTCGATATCGTCCGCGGCCACGAGGACGACCTGGCCAGCATCCGCAAGACGACACGGGCCGACTGCCGGTAGCCGGCCGCCGCCCAACGCATCATTTCAGAATGATGACGGGGACGGGTTGCGCGCGGCATTGCCCGCCTTGCGCTATTCCGCTAAATCCTTGAGTTAGACGGCTTTGAAAAGGGACTGCGGATGGCCTCGCACGGCACCACGGAATATTCGACGGCGGAAGGCAACGACTACGCCGAGCACGAGCGCACCTACGAGATGTTCCTCGCGATGACCAAGTGGGGCGTCATCTCTATTGTTATTCTCCTCGCCGGAATGGCCTACTTTCTGACCTGAGCGGACGGCGCTTCTTGGCGCAGGCGCCCTCACTGCCCGCCGCGTGGGGCGGGCAGCCGTTGGAGGACTGGATGAAGATCGCAATTGCCGCCGAAACCGATCCGGGCGAGCCACGGGTGGCCGCTACACCGGATACGGTGAAGAAGTTCGTGGCGCTGGGCGCCGAGGTTGCGGTGGAGCAGGGCGCGGGCATCAAGTCCGGCATTCTCGACGAGGATTACAAGACGGCGGGCGCGGCCGTGGGCAGCAATGTCTGCGACGGCGCCGATGTGGTGCTCAGGGTGCGCCGGCCGAGCGAGGCGGAACTCAAGTCCTACAAGAAGGGCGCCGCCGTCATTGCCATCATGGACCCGTACGGCAACGAGGCCGCGCTCAAGGCGATGGCCGGCGCCGGCGTGATCGCCTTCGCGATGGAATTGATGCCGCGCATCACCCGCGCGCAGTCGATGGACGTGCTGTCGAGCCAGGCCAATCTGGCAGGCTACCGCGCGGTGATCGACGGCTCGTCCGAATACGGCCGCGCGCTGCCGATGATGATGACGGCGGCCGGCACCGTTCCCGCCGCCAAGGTGTTCGTGATGGGCGTCGGCGTCGCGGGCCTGCAGGCGATCGCGACCGCGCGCCGGCTCGGCGCCATCGTCACCGCGACCGACGTGCGCCCTGCGGTGAAGGAGCAGGTGCAGAGCCTGGGCGCGAAGTTCATCGCGGTCGAGGACGACGAATTCAAGCAGGCCGAGACGGCGGGCGGCTACGCCAAGGAAATGTCGAAAGAGTACCAGGCCAAGCAGGCGGCGCTGGTCGCCGAGCACATTAAGAAGCAGGACATCGTCATCACCACCGCGCTGATCCCGGGCCGTCCGGCGCCGAAGCTGGTCAGCAAGGACATGGTGGCGTCGATGCGGCCGGGCTCCGTGCTGGTCGATCTCGCGGTCGAGCGCGGCGGCAACGTCGATGGCGCCAAGGCCGGGCAGGTGGTGGAGGTGAACGGCGTCAAGATCGTCGGCCACAACAACATGGCGGGACGGCTCGCGGCGTCCGCGTCGGCGCTCTACTCCAAGAACCTGCTGACCTTCCTCGAAACCATGATCGACAAGACCACCAAGGCGCTGGCGATCAACTGGGACGACGAGATCGTGAAGGGCACCGCGCTGACCCGCGACGGTGCGGTCATCCACCCGAATTTTGCGCCGAAAAGCGCGGCATAGGAGCCGTCATGACAGGAAGCCCGCTCGACGCTGTCGATCCCTTCGCCTTCCTGTTGTCCATTTTCGTGATGGCCGTGTTCGTCGGCTACTATGTGGTCTGGTCGGTGACGCCCGCGCTGCACACGCCGCTGATGTCGGTGACCAACGCCATCTCCTCGGTGATCGTGGTCGGCGCGCTGCTGGCGATCGGCGTGCCGCTGGCGGGCAACGAGCAAGGCCCGATCATCGCCCGCGCGCTCGGCTTCGTCGCGCTGGTGCTCGCCTCGATCAATATTTTCGGCGGCTTCCTGGTCACGCAGCGCATGCTGGCGATGTATCAGAAAAAGAAGAAGTGAGCGGCATCATGAGCGCCAACGTCGTCGCGCTGCTCTATCTCGTCTCGGGCGTGCTGTTCATCATGGCGCTGCGCGGGCTATCGAGCCCCGAGACCAGCCGTCAGGGCAATTTCCTCGGCATCGCCGGCATGACCATCGCGGTGCTGACCACGCTCGGCTCGCATCCGCCGGTCGGCATGAGCGCGTGGGTTCTGGTGGTCGGCGGCCTGGCGCTCGGCGGCGGGATCGGCGCGGTGATCGCGCGCCGCGTGCCGATGACCTCGATGCCGGAACTGGTTGCCGCGTTCCACTCGCTGGTCGGCCTGGCGGCGGTGCTGGTCGCAGCGGCTGCGTTCTACGCGCCGGAGGCGTTCGCGATCGGCAAGGTCGGCGCCATCAAGCAGGCAAGCCTGGTCGAGATGTCGCTCGGCGTGGCAATCGGCGCGGTCACCTTCACCGGCTCCATCATCGCGTTCCTCAAGCTGTCAGGCCGCATGAGCGGCGCGCCGATCATGTTTCCGGGGCGCCATGTCGTGAACATCGGGCTGTTCGCGGCGCTGGTTTTTTTCGTCTACGGGCTGGTGGTGTCGCAGAGCCAGATCGACTTCTGGCTCATCACCGGGATCGCGCTGGTGCTCGGTATCCTCATCATCATTCCGATCGGCGGCGCCGACATGCCGGTCGTGATCTCGATGCTCAACTCGTACTCCGGCTGGGCCGCGGCCGGCATCGGATTTACGCTCGGCAACATGGCGCTGATCATCACCGGCGCGCTGGTCGGCTCCTCGGGCGCGATCCTGTCCTACATCATGTGCAAGGGCATGAACCGCAGCTTCATCTCGGTCATTCTCGGCGGCTTCGGCGGCGAGGTGGCGGGCCCGGCGGGCGGCGCAGCCGAGCAGCGTCCGGTCAAGCTCGGCTCGGCGGAGGACGCCGCCTACATCATGAAGAACGCCGGCAAGGTCATCATCGTGCCGGGCTACGGCATGGCGGTGGCGCAGGCGCAGCACGCGCTGCGTGAACTGGCCGACCATCTGAAGGCCGCGGGCGTCGAGGTGAAGTACGCCATTCATCCGGTGGCGGGGCGAATGCCCGGCCACATGAACGTGTTGCTCGCCGAAGCCAACGTGCCCTACGACGAGGTGTTCGAACTCGAGGACATCAACTCCGAGTTCCCGCAGGCCGACGTGGTCTATGTGATCGGTGCCAACGACGTCACCAATCCGGCGGCGGAGGATGACAAGTCCTCGCCGATCTACGGCATGCCGGTTCTTCAGGTCTGGAAGGGCGGCACGGTGATGTTCAACAAGCGGTCGCTCGCATCCGGCTACGCCGGTATCGACAATCCGCTGTTCTATCGCGACAATACGATGATGCTGCTCGGCGACGCCAAGAAGATGACCGAGACCATCGTTAAGTCGATGTAGGTGGCCGGCGCTATTCCAGCTTGATCCCCATCCGCTGTACCACCGGGCGCCAGCGCTCGATCTGGCCTTCCACATAGGTCCGGAACGCCTCCGGCGCGAGGCCTGACTGCGGCACGAAGGTCTGCGACACCAGCAGCCTCTGGTAGTCCGGGTCGCCGAGCAGTTTGCGGTTGGCCTCGGAAATCTGGTCGATGATCGGCTTCGGCGCGGCCGACGTCATGAACAGCCCGATGAAATTCTGCGCCACCAGATCGGGAAAGCCCTGCTCGACCACCGTGGGGATTTCTGGCGCGGCGCCGATCCGCTGGTCGTGGGTCACCGCGAGAATCTTGATCTTGCCGGCCTTGTGCAACTCATAGACCTGATTGGTCATGGCGGGCACCACCATCGGAATCTGTCCGGCCACCACGTCGTTGATCGACGGCCCGGCGCCGCGATAGGCGACGTGCGGCATCTCGCTCAACCCGGTCAGCAGCTTGAACAGTTCGCCGCACAGATGGTTGAGCGTGCCGTGGCCCGCGGTGCCATACGACACCTTGCCCGGATTGGCCTTCACATAGGCGATGAACTCCTTGAGATCGTTCACCGGCACCGACGAATGGACGATGAACGCGAACGTCGTGATGGCGATGCCCGACACGGGCGCGATGTCCTTCATCGGGTCGTAGCTCGGGCGGATATTGAGCAGCGCCTCGGTGATGTGCGTGCTCGCGCCGGCGTGCAGGATGGTGTAGCCGTCGGGTTGCGCGCGCGCCGCGGTCTGCACGCCGATCGCGCCGCCGCTGCCGCCGATGTTCTCGATCACGATGGTGCCGAGATGCGCCTTCATCCGCTCGGCCCACGACCGCGCGATGATGTCGTAGGCGCCGCCTGGCGGGAACGGGACGATCAGTCGGATCGGACGATCGGGATACTTGCCCTGCGCGAATGCACTGGTCGAGAGCGCGGCCGGCGCCGCAAGCGCCGCCGCGGGCGTGCCAAAAAATCACGTCGCTTCATCCTCGACCTCCCGAACCCGTTTTTGTTGAGCGTCAGTAGAGTGCCCCTGCCGGGGCATTTCAACTGCAAAGCCCGGTGGGCAGGTGTGGGCCGTTCGTCAGGACCTGGGCGTTGCAGCCCGCAAGGCGAACGCGACCGCGATGCCGGCAACCGCAACGCCGAGAAAGAACAGCGGTGCGCGGCTCCAGCCCAGCGTCTCCACCGTGAACGCCATCGCCGCAGGGCCTGTCAAATTGCTGAGGTTCGTCACCTGCTGAATGAGCCCGAGCGAAATCGCCAGCAGCGCCGAGGTCGGCGCGAGCCTCGGCGCTGCTGCATGGATCGAGCCGGGGATGAGCCCGGTCAGTGCCAGGCTGCACGCCGCGAGCGTGGCAACGACGGCGATCGGTGCCGCGTCGGAAAAAATGCCGAAGCCCGCAAAGCCCAGGAATGCAAAAGCGCCCGCCACGATCGACCAGGTCGGCACGCCGAGCCGCAACAGCACGCCAGCCGACATGTTGCCTGCGGCGTTGGCCGCGACCGCTGCAGCGCTGATCGCGCCCGCGACCGACAGCGAGAGGCCGAGGCGCTCGACCAGCAGCGTCGGCATCAGGCCGGTCAGCGCCATGTACTGGAACGTGTAGATGCCGAAGGCCAACGCCAGCAACATCGGTCCCGGCGTGCCCAACGTCGCGCGCAGGTTCGGCAGCAATCCCGTTGCGGCACTGTAGACCACCGGAACTTCCTCGGCGGCGATGCGGGCGGCCACTGGCAGCCAGATCAGCGCAATCGCGCCATTGACGAGCCACAGCGTCTGCCAGCCGAACACCAACAGGTGCGGGCCGGCCAGCATCATGACGAGCGAGCCGAGTGGAAGATGCGCGCCGAACAGCGGCATTACGGTGTCGAGGTCCTCAGGCGCAGTGACGGCGCGCAACAGGCGCGGAATGGCCAGCGTTGCCGCCAGGTAGCCGCAGCCTTCGATCGCGCGCGTGGCGATCAGCAGGGGGCCGCTTTCGGTGAACGCTCCGGCGATGCTGCCGAGCCCAGCGGCGGCAAGCCCGGCGATCAGCGTGCGGCGTGCGCCGAACAGTGACGCGACAATGCCGGCCGGCAGGCCGCCGAGCGCGCCGAGCAGTCCATAAGCGCCGATGATCCAGGACGCTGCCGCAAGCGTGAGCACCAGTTCGATCTGCAGCAAGGGCAGAGCGATCGCGGCCTTGCCGATCTGCATCGCGGCGATCATGCCCGCGAAAATGAGGGCGAGCACCGCGCCCCAGCGTGTCTTTGCTGGCATGGCCGGCTTAGTCGCCGGTCGGCGAAATGCGGAACTCGATCACTTCGGGCAGGCCGCGCAGGTGCTGCGACAGCGCCTCCGCGCTCTTGGGATCGCGGCTGCGCAGCACCATGCGGTATTCGAACTGCTTGCCGCCGTCGCTGAGCCGCGACGACAGATTGGCGATCGAGAAGCCGTGGGTGCCGAGCATCTCGCGCAGCTTGTCCGCGGTCATCACCTTGTCGCGCGCGAATGCCAGCACATGGTGGGCGTAGAACTCCGACGGTAGCCTGTTCTCGATCAGCCGGAACAGCGACAGCACCGTCAGCGTGGCGAGCGCGCCGATTACCGCCGCGAACCAGAAGCCGATGCCGATCAGGATGCCGATTGCAGCCGTCACCCAGATCGATGCCGCGGTGGTCAGCCCGCGCACCGTGAGGCCTTCCTTGAAGATCACGCCGGCGCCGAGGAAGCCGATGCCGGTCATGATGCCCTGCGCCATGCGGGCCGGATCGGTCCGGATCGAGTCGATCGGCATCACCGTCATCCACTCGTTCTGGTATACGGTGACGATCATCAGGATCGAAGACGCGATGCAGACCAGCGCATGGGTGCGAAAGCCCGCCGGACGGCCGTGGAAGGTGCGCTCAAACCCGATCAGCGCGCCGATCATCATGGCGCCGAGCACGCGAATGACGATCACCCACTCTTCGTGACTGATCATGTAATGATTCTTCATGCGTCCAATCTAGAAGCGCCCTGGAGCCCATGCAACCGCTGTGCGAGTTGTCGTGCCGTGCTATCACCGCGCCATGACGCTGCTCAAATGGTTGCTCGGCGCACTGGTGCTGTTCGGCGGCTTTGTCGCCCTGATGTACGTCGCGCAGCGTTCGCTGATGTATTTCCCCGACACCGCGCGCACGCCGCCGGCCGCAGCCGGGTTGTACGGTGCGGAGGAAATCACTCTTGAGACGGCCGATGGCGAGAAGGCGATCGCCTGGCATGTGCCGCCGCGCGGCGACAAGCCGGTTCTGTTGTACTTCCACGGCAACGGCGGCGCGCTGGTACACCGGGCCAACCGCTTCCGCGCGCTCACCGCCGATGGCACCGGTCTCGTCGCGCTGAGCTATCGCGGTTACGGCGGTTCGACCGGGCGGCCAACCGAACCGGGGCTGCTGGCGGACGCCAATGCGGCTTACGACTTTGCCGCCGCGCGCTATCCGGTGGAGCGCATCGTGGCGTTTGGGGAATCGCTTGGCACCGGCGTCGCGGTGGCGCTGGCATCCGAACGCAAGGTTGGACGCGTCATCCTGCAGGCGCCGTTCACATCGGCGGCCGATATCGGCGCGCTGGCCTATCCGTTCCTGCCGGTGCGGCTGCTGATGCAGGATCAGTTCCGGTCGGACCTGCGCATCGGCAAAGTCCAGGCGCCGCTGCTGATCCTGCACGGCGAGCTCGATCGCGTGGTTCCGTTTGCCTTTGGCGAAAAGCTGCTGGCGCTGGCGAACGCGCCCAAGCGCCTCGTGCGCTTTCCGCGCGCCGGCCACAACGACCTTGATTCACACGGCGCGCAGGAGGCGGTGCGGCAGTTCCTGAATGAGGCGCGCTGATCCGCAACATTCGGCCTCGCTATTTGCTTGCTGGGCGCTTGTGGCCTTACGGGTTCCGCTGCTGCCATAGGCTGGCGCGCCACTTCACGCCGACGATCACGGTGAAGAGCAGTCCGGTGCACGCGAACAGCGACGCGGTCCAGCGGAAACCGATCCGCTCGATCAGTGCGCCGGCGATCAAGAGACCGAGCGGCAGGCTGTAGATCACGAGCATGCGCACACCGAGCACGCGGCCGCGAAAGCGCTGGTTTGTCGTGCGCAGCAAGATCACTGTGTGGCACACCATGGTGAGGCTCTGGGTCACGCCGCACAGGAACAGCGTGACGAGGCCGCCGTTGAGATGCTGCATCTGGATGAAGATTAGGATCAGCAGGTGCCAGATCACTGCCGATATGAACATCAGCCGGGAGAGATTCACCTCGGCGCTGAACCAGGTCATGACCAGCGCGCCAAGCAACGCGCCGAAGCCAATCGATGCGACGAGATAGCCTAATCCGGTCTGGTCGATCCGGTAGATCTCCTTGGCGACGTAGGGCAGCAGCCCGTTGGTGATCGGAAACGCCGTGAAATTGAACAGCAGCGCGAGCCACACGATGGCGAGCAGGCTCGGCGTGTTCCAGATGTGAACCACGCCCTCGCGCAGGTCGGCCCAGGTCGAGGCGCTGCTCCCTGTTGTAGACGCCGATGTTGCAACGGGCTCGGTTCTCGCGGGTCTGGCGCACCAGGTCAGCAGCGAGCCGATCGCGTAGAGAATGGTGATCGCCACATAGGCCGGTGCCATGCCGAACGCTGCGAACAGGCCGGCGCCGGACAGCGCGCCGGTGATGCGCGCGATGTCGGACGTGGTCCGCGAGAAGCTCATCGCGCCGGTCAGCATGTTGGCCGGCATCGAATCCGCGATCAGCGCGCCGCGCATGCCCATGTCGGACGGCCGCACCAGGCCGGAGACTCCGGCGATGACCAGCACCAGCAGCGGATCGAGCACGCCTGCAAACGCCAGCGCCATCAGCACGGCGGCCACCGCCGCGTAGATCGCGCGCATGCCGGAAAGCAATGCGCAATGGCCGACGCGGTCGCTCGCCACGCCCAGCATCGGCGCGATCAGCGTGCCGCCGTACAGCAGCGCCCCGTAAAGCGTGAGGTAGAACACCGAGCCGGTCTCGACCAGCACGTACCAGCCGAGGACGAGCGTCTCCATCTCGAATGCCCACGACACCGCGAGATCCGCGGGCCATTGGTATCGATAGCTGCGGATGCGAAAGGGCGCGAGCGCGTACGGAAGCGGCATTGATGTCCCGGCAGGGATAGCGGGGATTATCTTAGCCGTTCGCCATCGCTCGTTGAGGGGGTGAGGGGACGTGACACAGAAATAATGGGTCGGCCCGGCGAGGCGACGCCGAGTTCAGAACGTCTGGTAGGTCCGGCCCATCTGGCCGCCGAGGCGCGCGAAGCCGGCCTTCGCCGGTTCGTGGTCCTTATTGATGTTGATCGCCTTGGCGTAGGAGCCGGCGGCCTTTTCCTTGTCGCCCAGGCGCTCGTAGGCGAGGCCGCGGCTGGTCCAGGCCTGGAGGCTCTGCGGCTCGGCGGTCACGGCATCGTCGAGATCGGAGGCGGCGGCTTTGAAATCGTTGATCGACATGTAGCTCAGCGCACGGGCGACGAACGGCTCGGACTCGTTCTGCGTCAACCCGATCGAGGTCGAGAAGTCGTCGATCGCGAAGCGGTGCTGGCGCTGGCTCTGATAGAGCAGGCCGCGGTTGTAATACGCTTGCGCGTTGTCTGGCCGGATCGATATCGCCTTGTTGAAATCGTTGAACGCGTTGAGCGTCTGCTTCTGGGTGCGATGCACGATGCCGCGGCCGAGATACGCCACGGCGTAGGCCTGGTCGAGCTCGATGGCCTTGTTGTAGTCGGCGAGGGCCAAATCGAGCTTGCCGGTCTTGCGATAGATCAGGGCGCGGTTGGCGTAGGCCTGGGTGTAGTTCGGATCGAGGCTGATCGCCTTGTTGAAGTCGGTCAGCGCCTCCTGGTTGCGGCCGGCCTGGCCGAACACGGTGCCGCGCATGTTGACCGCCTGCGGGTCGTTGGGATTGCGCTGCACGACGCTGGTCAGCGATGCGATGTTGGAGGGCGAGGCCGCGAGCTGGCTGTCTTCGGACTCGGGCGAGGTCGGGCCGGCGGTGAAGCTGGAACTCTGGCAGCCGGCCAGGCCGATCGCCGCGGCGATCAGGGCTGCGCGCGCCATGTGGCTCAAGCTCATGCTGTTCACGGCCGTCATGGGCGACATCTTGAGCTCACCGGGCTCTCGATCGTGTGTTCAGCCAAGCAATGCGGCGAAGGTTCGACGATAGCCCCCGGCCGCACAAAACGATAGCGCGGGCCGGGGGTTGCCCCCGCCCGCGCCGTGGAAAACCTTGCAGTCTTGAAGGAGGCCGGGCCCTAGCGGCCAAATCCGCCGCCGCCGCCGAAACCGCCGCCACCACCGAAGCCGCCGCCGCTGCGGCCGGCACCGCCGCGACCACCCGGAGCACCGCCGCGGGCGCCATCGCGTCCACCGGCGCCCGGCGCACCGAACACCGGCTTGGGCTTCATCGGAAGCAGGCCCTCGCGCTGCATCTTCTTGCGCGCCAGCTTGCGGGCGCGGCGAACCGCCTCCGCCTTCTCACGGGCCTTCTTTTCCGACGGCTTTTCGTAATGGCCGCGAAGCTTCATCTCGCGGAAAATGCCCTCGCGCTGCATCTTCTTCTTCAGCGCCTTGAGGGCTTGATCGACGTTATTGTCGCGGACAAGAACCTGCACTCGTCGTTCCTTCTAATCCAATCCGGGAAAGGGGTTCAGTGGACGGCCAAGCAGACCGTCGAGTCGGGCGCTGGTAGCAGGAAAGCCGCCAAAAGTCCATCGTCTACGTGGTTTTTGCGGGAATGGGACTGGGTCAGGCGCTGATGTCGGGGGTGATCTGGTCTTCGATGGCGATGATGCGGTCGCGCAGCACCAGCTTGCGCTTCTTGAGCCGCTGAATCTGCAGGCGATCCGAGCCGGACGCCGTTTCCAGCGCCTCGATCGCCGAGTCGAGATCGCGATGCTCCTGGCGAAGCCGCGCCAGGGAGGCGAGAAGTTCGCGCTCTTCCTCGTCGGTCATCGCCGGACCCATCGACCCGGGCACGAGCCTGACGGTCTCCGGAGCCGCGGGCGCGAAACCTGGAACCAACACAAAGTCTTGAATTCGCATGACTTTTGCAACTCGACAGCAGCCGCTATGGAAACATCCGGCAGGCGCACCGCGACCGAAGACGTAAGCAATTATCGCCCCTTTCTCAAGGGCCGTTCAAGCGGACGGTCAACGCGCCGTTGCATGTTAGCGGGGATTTGTTGCGGTGCACAAGTCCGCCTCGGGTCGACTTGCAAGGCCCCTCGTGGCACACTTGCCGAGTCAGGGGTGAGTTCTAATCCGATGGAGACATCGCATAATGACCATCCAAGCCCATCTCAGCGAACTTGAGCGGCGGCACCGGAAACTCGAAGACGAGATCAATGACGCTATGGCGCATCCGTCATCGGATGCACTGAAGATCGCGGAATTGAAGCGTCAGAAGCTTCAGGTGAAGGACCAGATCACGCGCCTCAAGGGATCGAGCATCCACTGAGGAGCCGTTTCTGCTGACTTGATGTTTCGAGTTTTTGCCGCCGGCTCTCGCCACGGGAGCCGGCGGTGCTATTTTGGACCCCGGCCGCAGCGCCGGACTTGGGAGGACGCAGTGAACAAGAAGACGTCAACAATCGCCGCGCTCGCGCTGACGGCCGGTCTCGCCGCATTCGCCTCCGCAGGCCCCGCTGTCGCGCAGGACTACCCGAACCGCCTTGTGACCCTGGTGGTGCCTTATCCGCCGGGCGGCGGCGTCGATGTGTTGGCGCGCGTCGTGGCCGACAAGCTGTCGGGCCTGCTCGGCCAGCAGGTCATCGTCGACAACCGGGTCGGCGGCTCCGGCATCGTCGGCACCCGTGCGTTCGTCCGCAGCGCCCCGGACGGCTACACCTTGTTTCTCGGCCACACCGGCTCGATCTCGATCAATCCGACGCTCTACGCCAACGCCAACTTCGATCCGCGTAAGGACTTCACGCCAATCGGGCTGGTGGCGTCGATGCCGGTCGCTCTGCTCGCGCATCCGAGCTTCCCCGCCAAGACGATCGGTGAGGTGGTCGAGATCGCCAAGAAGGAAGGCGACAAGTTCAACATCGGCACCTCGGCGGTCGGCACCGGCGGTTACCTGTCGGCCGAGCTGTTCAAGTCGATCACCGGCGTGAACGCGCAGATCATTCCCTACAAGGGCACCGCGCAGATGATGAACGACCTGATCGGTGGGCACATGAAGCTCGCGTTCGGCGTGCTGCCGCCGGCGATGGGCAACCTTGCGGCCGGCTCGCTGCGCGGCATCGCGGTGCTCGACGCGCGGCGCTTCAGCATGCTGCCCGACGTGCAGACGGCGAACGAGTCCGGCATGCCCGGCTTTGAATCGGTGCTGCACTACGGAGTGCTGGGTCCGGCCGGCATGCCGCAGCCGATCGTCGATAAGCTCAACGCGGCGCTGCGCCAATTGGTGGCGATGGAAGACGTCAAGAAGCGCATCAACAACGAGGGCGGCGATCCGCTGGCCTCGACGCCCGAGGAGTACGCCAAGGATATCGATCTCGAATTCACCAAGTGGGGCACGCTGATCAAGAAACTCAACCTGAAGGTCGAATGATGCTTTCTTCGCGAGCACTTGCGACGGTCGTCCTCGCCGGGCTCCTCATCGGCGCGCCCGCGTCGGCGCAGGAGTATCCGGTGCGTCCGATCACGCTGGTGGTGCCGTTCCCGGCGGGCGGTGGCAACGATGCGCTGGCTCGTGTGGTCGCGGAGAAGATGAGCAAGACGCTCGGTCAGCAGGTGGTGGTCGAAAATCGCTCCGGCGCCGGCGGCACCATCGGCACCCGCGCGGTCGCGAAGGCCGCGCCAGACGGCTATACGATCCTGCTGACGTATACCGGCACGCTTGCGATCAATCCCAGCCTCTATCCGAACGCCGGCTACGATCCGCGCAAGGACTTCGCGCCGATCGGGCTGATCGCCTATCTGCCGAGCGTGCTGGTGGTGCACCCCTCGCTGCCGGTCAAATCGACCGCCGAGTTGATCACGTACGCCAAGGCCAATCGCGGCAAGATCAACTACGCGTTTGTGCCAAGCACGGTCGGGCACATCACCACCGAGCTGTTTGCCAGAACCGCCGGCATCGAGCTCGCCAGCATTCCCTACAAGGGCAATGGCAACGCACTCGGCGACCTGCTCGGCGGCCATGTCTCGATGATGTTTATCTCGCTGTTGCCGATCGTCGGCAACGTCAAGGCCGGTACGCTCCGCGCGCTCGCGATCACCAGTCCGCAACGTTCCGCCTTGCTGCCCGATGTGCCGCCGATCTCGGAATCTGGACTGCCGGGATTTTCTGCGGTGACGCACTACGGACTGGCCGCGCCGCCCGGCACGCCGCGCGCCATCGTCGAGCGGCTGAACAAGGAGCTGCAGGCCGCGCTCGTGCTGGACGACGTGCGCGCCAAGCTCTCGATCGACGGCGCCGTGCCGCTGCCCGGTACGCCGGAGACTTATGCGGCCGTGATCGACACCGAAGAAAAGAACTGGGGCTCGACCGTCAAGAGTCTGAACCTGAAGGTTGAGTGACAGTGCGAAGAAACGCGAGAATTCTGGCGTTGGCTGCCGCGTTTGGCTACGTGCTCGCGCACGGCGCTGCGGCGCAGGACTATCCTACCCGTCCGATCACGCTGATCGTGCCGTTTCCCGCCGGCGGCGGCGTCGATGTGATCGGCCGCATCGTCGCCGAGAAGCTCACCGCTGCGCTCGGCCAGCAGGTGATCGTGGACAATCGGGGTGGGGCAGCCGGTGTGATCGGCACCCGTGTCGCAAAGGCTGCGGCACCCGACGGCTACACGCTGGTGATGGCGACCTCCGGGTCGATCGCGATCAATCCGACGCTGTATGCGAACCCCGGCTACGAGCCGCGCAAGGATCTCGCCCCGATCGGGCTGATCTCCTCGACGCCGATCGTGCTGATGGCGCATCCGTCGGCGCCGCAGCAGACGCTCGCCGAGGTGGTCGCCTTCGCCAAGGCCAATCCGGGCAAGCTCGACATCGGCACGCCGCCGCCCGGCACCAGCGCCTATCTCGGCGCCGAGCTGTTCAAGTCGCTGGCCGGCATCGACTTCACCATCGTGACCTACAAGGGGACCGGGCCACTCACCACCGATCTGATCGGCGGCCACGTCAAGCTTGCGCTCAACGTGCTGGCGCCCGCGCTGAGCAATCTGAATTCGGGCGGCTTGCGCGCGCTGGCCGTGTTGGGCCCAAAACGATCGTCGCTGCTGCCCAGCGTTCCGACCTCCGCCGAAGCCGGCTTGCCCGGTTTCGAGTCCGGCCTGAACTACGGATTGCTGGCGCCGGCCGGCACGCCGCGGGCGATCATCGACAAGCTCAACGCGGTGCTGCGCGCGGGCGTGGATACGCCGGAGGTGCGGGCGCGGATCGCGGCCGACGGCGGCGATCCGATGCCCTCCAGCCCGGAGGAATACGCAGCCGACATCGAGCGCGAAGACAAAAAATGGGGCGATCTGATCCGCAAGCTCAAGCTCCGGATCGACTAGGCAGAGACTTGAGGAGCATTCACGGTGCGGAAAACGACAATCATGGGCGCGTTGGCCGCCGCGGTTCTGCTGGTGCCGGCCGCGCCCGTTGCCGCGCAGGACTATCCGAACCGTCCCATCACCATGATCGTGCCGTTCCCTCCGGGCGGCGGCAATGACACGCTGGCCCGCATTGTCGCGGCCAAGCTGTCGTCCGCGCTCGGTCAGCAGGTGGTGGTGGACAACCGCGGCGGCGCGAATGGCGTGATCGCGATGCGCGCGGCAGCGCGCGCGGCGCCCGACGGTTACACCATCGTGTTCGCCAACACGTCGTCGACCACCATCAACCTCGCGCTCAACCCGAACGCCGGTTACGACACCCGCAAGGAGTTCGCGCCGATCGGCCTGTTCGCCTCCGCCGGGATCGGCATCATCGCGCATCCGGGGTTTGCCGCGAACAACGTGACCGAACTGATCGCGCTCGCCAAGCAGCAGGACGGCAAGCTCTCGATCGGCACCTCGCCGCCGGGCAGCGGCTCGCACCTGTCCGCCGAACTGTTCAAGGCCAAGACCGGCATCAACGTGACGTATGTGCCTTACAAGGGCGCGGCCGCGCTCAACAACGATCTGCTGGGCGGCCACATTCCGGTGGTGTTCAGCGTGCTGCCGGCTTCGCTCGGCGCGATCAAGGCGGGACAGCTCAAGGTGCTGGGCATGACCGGCACCGCGCGCATCTCCATGCTGCCCGACGTGCCGACCGTGTCGGAAACCATTCCGGGCTTCGAGGCGGTGCTGCGCTACGGCCTGCTGGCGCCGGCGGGAACGCCCGCGCCGATTGTCGCGCGGCTCAACAGGGAGCTGGTGGTGCTGGCCGGCTCCGACGAGGTGAAGGCCCGCATCGCCAACGAGGCCGGCGTGGCGCTGACCTCGACGCCGGAGCAATACTCCGCCGAGATCGCGCGCGAGGACGGCATCTGGGCGCCGCTGATCAAGAGTCTCAACCTGAAGGTCGAATAGCGCAGCCCGTCAGCGCACGAATTCGACGCCGAGTTCTCCGCCCAGCCGCCACACCACGCGGCATTCGCGCCGGACACGGTGTCCTTCGCCGGACAGCGACAGGGTGAACCGTTCCGGCATTTCGATCTCGGAATACAGCCTGGCGCCGCGTTCCGAAATGTCGGTCACCATGCAGTCGCGCGGCAGCGCGCCGGCGCCACTGTGAAATTTCGCGATGCGATTGATGACGCGGCGCGGGGAGTCACGACGATCCTTCAACACGGGTGCCAAACATCCTGTTTGTCCGCCCACTCCTAATGCGGTTCCATCCAGGATTCCTTGCGCGGTTCGCTCAAGTTTTACGGCTCGCCATTAACCACGCGCACTAACCACGGCCGATAACCAAGGACGCAAACAACGGCGCCGGCGCGATTGGCGGGGCTTCGCGGGTTCGGTACCTCTGCAAGGGGGTGGAGGTATCATCATGTTGAACCGGCGGGCTTTCGTGGCTGGCTCTGGCGCCTTGGGCGCCGCGATGCTCGGCACGATCGACGTGACCACCGGGCAGGGCGCGGTCGGCACGCGCCGTTCGGTGCGCGGCATGAGCCTCAACGATCCCGATCTCGCGGCCTACAGCCGCGGCGTCGCCGCGATGAAAGCGCTGCCGGGCTCCGATCCGCGCAACTGGAATCGCTTTGCAGCGATCCACGCCAACTTCTGTCCGCACGGCAACTGGTACTTCCTGCCGTGGCACCGCGGCTATCTCACCGCGCTGGAGGGGATCATCCGCGACCTCGCGGACAAGCCCGACTTTGCGCTGCCCTACTGGGATTGGAGCACCGAGCGGCAATTGCCGCAGGCCTTTGCGGCGGGCAATCCGCGCACCAATCCGCTCAACCATCCGCGTCCCGAATTTTCGCCTAACGAGGCGCTGCCCGACGACATGGTCGGCGCCCAGGTCATCTCGCGCATTCTCGGCAGCCCCGATTTCGAGGCCTTCGGCAGCGCCAGGCCGCGCGGGCAGAACAGCGCGGGATCGCAATGGCAGCGCCGCATCGGCGCGCGGACCGAGCTCGAATTCAATCCGCATGATGGCGTGCACGGCTCGCTCGGCGGCAACATGGCGACGGTGGCGACCGCGTCGCGCGATCCGGTGTTCTACCTGCATCATGCCAACGTCGATCGCATCTGGGCGATGTGGAACGCGCGGGGCAACGCCAACAGTCCCGAGCCGTTCTGGCGGAACTTCGCGTTCAACCGCAACTTCATCAATCCGGACGGCTCGCCCTGGAACGTCACCGTGAACGGTCTGCAGTCGCCCGCAGCGCTCGGCTACCGCTATGACGACGAGGAGGGGCCGTTCGCGGCCGACGTCGACTTTGGGGGACAGGCCGCGGCGGCCGATAATCCGCTCGGCAGTTCGCTGTCCACATATCGGAAAGTGGCCGACAACGTGCTGCCGCGCGCGAAAGGCTCGCTGCAGCGGGTCGGCTTGCGGAGCGGCGGCGCGTTCTACATGGCCGCCGCCGACAACGAGCGTGCGGCGTCGCACGAGCGCTCGATCAGTATCGAGGTTCCGCTCGGTCGGCCGCTGAGCGATATCATCAAGTCCGGCCCAATGGCTTCGGCATCGCCTGCGGAGCGCCGCCGCGACCGGCAGTGCGTGTTCGCGGTGCTGCGCGACTGCGACACGCCGACCGATCCAAGCACGCGGGTTCGTGTGTTCGTCAACCGCGAGGGCGCCGATCCGCGCGCGCGCACCGGAGATCCGCACTACGTCACGTCGATGAGCTTCTTCGGCACGGGGCACAGCGATCATCATGCCCAGCACGGCGGGCATGACAGCGCAGCGCTTGGGGGTGGCAGCACCTCGATTTCGGTCGATCTGACCCAGGCGCTGACGCGGCTGCGCGGCACGCGGACCTTCCGCACCGACAAGATCACGCTGCAGTTGATGCCGATCTGCCGTCGCGGCAATCCCGAAACCAGCGTGACGCGGCCGCGCCGCGTCGAAATCGCCATTCTTTAAGCTGCGGAGTGATGTAGATGATGACCGCAACGATCAAAGTCTTGAAATCGAGAGCGATGCGTTGCGCGGTGCAGACCGTCGCGGCCTTCTGCATCACGATGGCCGCTCTCTCGATGGTGATGCGCGCCGAGGCGCAACAAACCGCGACATCGAACATGCCCGCCCGCGTCACGGTGTCGATCCCGCAGGAAGAGGGCGGCGGTCTCGCCACCCTCGAAGTTGTGATCAGCGCGTTCCGCAAGCCGCCGTCCGGCAACATCGGCGGCGTGGTCCGGATCAAGGGTGCGGGCGGCAACGCGGTCGAGGTTGGCCGCTTCTCGATCTTCCCGGCGCAATCGTTCACCGCCTCGACGTCGGGCGAAGAGCAGCGCTACCGCTTCGATGTCACGCGCGCGCTCAAGCAGCTTGGCGTGAGCGCAGGCTCCGCTGAGGTCGAAGTGGCGCTGATCGACCGCTCCAACGGTCCAGTCCCGGCCGGCGCGGAACTGCAACTCGGCAACGCGCGCATCTCGATGCGGTAAAGGAGTTAGCGTATCGCCTTCCGCGCGCGGTCGATGATGTCCTTGGGCGACGCGTAGAGCCTGGCGATCACCTCCTGGACCTTGGCGCCGGACAACGGCTCGATATCGACCCGGGCCTTCTCGGCGTCCTCCAGGAACTGCTTGTCCACCACGGTCTTGTCGAAGGCGGCGCGCAGCATCGCAAGCTGCGCCGGCGGCGTTTCCGGCGGCGCGATGTAGGAGCGGTGGAAGATGGTCTGGCTGACCACCAGCTCCACCACCTTGCGGTCGGTCTCGTTGTCGATGAACTTCCACACCGGCGGCACGCCGAGCTTGGTCAGCTCCGGATGCGGCTCGATGCTGACCTGGAGCAGGATGTTCGCCTTGTTGTCGCGCAGCCAGTCGGGCCGCTGCGACTTGAAGCTCGACCAGTCCCAGCCGCACATGCCGTCGATTTCGCCACGCTCCATGGCGAGCGCCATGTCGGGCGTGCCGCGATAGCCCGCGACCACGTCATAGATTGCGCCCGATGTGTTGCGGTGCAGGTGGCCGTATTCGTAGGTGGAGTCGCTCGGCCCGCTGCTGCCGAACTTGACGCCCTTGACCTTGCGGGTGTCCTCGAACGTCGAGATCTTGGTGCCCTTGAGCGTGGCGCAGACGCGCGTGCCGCTGTTGGCGGTGCCGATGTACTGCACCTTGGTCGGATCGAACAGCGGCGCCGCGCGCTCGTCGAGCAGCGGTCCCATGATCGCGCCCGGCATGATCGCGCCGATGCTGGTGCCGTCCTTCGGCGCGATCGCGGCGATGTACTGCGCCGCCTTGTTGCTGCTGGCGCCCGGCATGTTCTTGACGACGATGTTCGGGTTGCCGGGAATGAAGCGGCCGATGTGGCGCGCCACCACGCGGGCGTAGATGTCGTAGCCGCCGCCCGGGCCGCCGCCGACCACCATTTCCATCGTCTTGCCGGTGAAGTCCTGCGCCGACGCGGGCGCCGCCAGAGCGGCAGCCGCGATCGTCGCGGCAAGGCGCAAGCCCGATCGTATGAGCAGCATGAGCGACCTCCCCAGGCCCGGATTTTCCGCAAGGTTAGGTTAAGCGGCGGCGTCCGACAATCGGCCGCCGGGCGCGCCGGCGCGGGGCCCAAGACGGAGGCCGATGGTGACAAAGCCTTGAATATCCACACCTTGCGAAGCACGGCACCAGAATGCCGCAATGTTTCGGCACCAAGGCCGCGTTGCGCCGGGGCTGCTTCTCCCTTAGTTTGGGCCCCGAAATCGGAGACCTGGGCCGTGTCCAAGCCGCATTCGCTGCCATTTTTCGTTGCTGTCGCGCTGCTGGGGGCCGCTTTCCTGGCGCCGCCCGCGCTGGCCTTCACCTTCGAGGACGGCAAGGGCAACACGGTGCCGAAGTTCGACCTCGACGAGCAGGCGCGTCAGTTCCGCGCCAAGCCGGAGCTCGATCTCTCGACCGGCGACAAGAAGGGCGTGGCGACGCCGTTCGGCAATCTTCAGTTCGGCGTCGATCGCAATTCCTCGGCGTTTGGCTCCCCGATGTTCGGCGGCATCAGCGACGCCAACCGCAAGCACTACGACCGCATGTTCTCCCACGACAACCTGCAAGGCCGCTGAGGCGGGGCGGGCGGTTACACCCCTTCGCGATTAGCCGATCTCAACAACACGCGACTTGACATTCGGACAATTTTGTCCGATATTGGCCGGCGCTCGGGCCATGAACAAGCGCGATCGATTCATTTCCGAACTTCGGGATGAGGCCCGCAGCAAAGGTCTTTCGTTCCGCGCCGAGAATTGGCGCGGCAAGGGCGGACACATGATGGTCTTTGCCGGCGACCGGCTGACCACTGTCCCGTCGCGCGAAATCGATCCGAAGACGGCGCGCAAGATCAGGAAGCAGCTCGGCCTCGCGGATTGAGGCCATTGGGCACATGCCCGGCATCGAGGAGTCTTTGAAATGCGATCCTACGTCTATCGCGCCGAATTCGAGCGGGGTTCGCGGCGCGGCGTTGTCGTGAGCTTCCCTGACGTGCCGGAAGCAATCACGGAGGGCCGTGACATGGCCGACGCTCGCGTCATGGCCGAGGAGGCATTGGGTCTGGCGTTGCTGTCCTACCCGGAGCGCGGTTTGCCGCTGCCCAAGCCGCGCGCAAACGGCAAATCGCTGGTGCCTGTGTCGGTTGCACCTGACGTTGCGGCCAAACTGGCGGTGCTGGAGTCTTTCGTCAGCGCCGGGATTACGAAGACCGAACTGGCCCGCCGCATCGGCAAGGACGAAAAAGAAGTGCGCCGTATTCTCGACCCCAAGCACGCGACGAAATTGCCGGCACTGACGGCGGCATTGGCTGCGCTCGGCAAGCGGCTGGTGGTGGGTGTGATGGAGGCGGCGTGAAGCAATTGCGACCTCACACCCCCTTCGCCATCTCTCTCAATTTGAATTTCTGAATCTTGCCCGTGCTGGTCTTCGGCAGTTCCACGAACACCACATGGCGCGGGCATTTGTAGCTCGCGAGATTGTCGCGGCACCACTTCACCAGATCGTCGGCGCTGGCGCTGTGCCCCGGCTTCAACTCGACGAACGCGCACGGCGTCTCGCCCCATTTGTCGTCGGGCTTCGCCACCACCGCTGCGGCCTGCACCGCCGGATGCTTGTACAGCGCGTCCTCCACCTCGATCGATGAGATGTTCTCGCCGCCTGAGATGATGATGTCCTTGGAGCGATCCTTGAGCTGGATGTAGCCGTCGGGATACATCACGCCGAGATCGCCGGAGTGAAACCAGCCGCCCTTGAAGCCGTCGCCGGTGGATTTCTCGTTCTTCAGATAGCCCTTCATCACCACGTTGCCGCGGAACATCACCTCGCCGAGCGTCTCGCCGTCGCGCGGCACCGGCTGCATGGTCTCGGGGTCGAGCACGTCGAGGGCTTCCAGCATGTGGTAGCGGACGCCCTGCCGCGCCTTCTTCGAAGCCTGCTCGGCCGGCGGCAGCGCGTCCCAGGCGCTGTTCCAGTCGTTGACAACCGCGGGGCCGTAAACCTCGGTGAGCCCATAAACATGAGTGACGTTGAAACCAGCGGATTTCATGCCCGCCAGCACCGCTTCGGGCGGCGGCGCCGCCGCGGTCGCGAACTGCACCACATGCGGAAGCGGTTTCTTCTCATCGGGTGGCGCGTTGAGCAGTGCCGACATCACGATCGGGGCGCCGCACAGATGCGTGACCTTGTGCGCGGCGATCAGGTCGTACATCGCCTTGGCGCGCACCTGGCGCAGGCAGACGTGCGTTCCGGCAACCACCGACAGCGTCCACGGGAAGCACCAGCCGTTGCAGTGGAACATCGGCAGCGTCCAGAGATAGACCGGATGCTGGCCCATCCCGCAGGTGATGACGTTGTTGACGGCCAGCAGATGCGCGCCGCGATGGTGATAGACCACGCCCTTGGGATCGCCCGTGGTGCCCGACGTGTAGTTGAGCGCGATGGCGTCCCATTCGTCTCCCGGCATGGGCCATTCGAACGCCGGATCGCCTGTGGCGACCAGCGCCTCGTATTCGATGGCGCCGAGCCGGTCGCCGGGCCCCGAGAACTCCGGATCGTCGTAGTCGATAATGAGCGGCCGCGCCTTGGCGAGCGCCAATGCATCCTTCGCCAGCTTGGAGAACTCACGATCGACGATCAGGACCTTGGCCTCGCCGTGGTCAAGCTGGAACGCGATGATCGCGGCGTCGAGCCTGGTGTTCATGGTGTTGAGCACTGCGCCGGCCATCGGCACGCCGTAGTGGCACTCCAGCATCGCCGGCGTGTTGGCCAGGATCGCCGACACGGTGTCGCCGCGCCCGATGCCGCACCGTTGCAGCGCCGAGGCGAGCCGCCGCGTGCGCGCATAGAACTCGGCGTAACTGCGCCGCAACGCCCCGTGGACGATCGCGGTGTGATCCGGAAACACCGACGCCGCGCGCTCCAGCAGGGTGAGCGGCGTGAGCGGCTGGAAGTTCGCCGGATTGCGGCCGAGGCCGGTGTCGTAGGGAGAGTTCGCCATGCGGCCCCAAGTCTAGCACTCGGTTCCGCCGCCGCCACAGGCGGTTGCCCACGCGTGGCGCAACGTAAAGCCCGGCTTCATACGAAATAAGTTGCCACCATTTAGCCGCAACAAATGACAGGAAGTTCCCGGAACTGCCGCCGCTCGCCGGGCGTTGGCCTAGGTCGGGGAGAACTCCAAGGAGTAGCAGTCCATGAGCAATCCGAATCAGAACCAAGGCGGCCAGCAGAACCAGGGTGGCCAGCAGGGTGGCCAACAGCAGGGCGGGCAGAATCAGAAGCCCGGCCAGCAGCAGCAGAACCCGGGCCAGGGCGGCCAGCAGGGCGATCAGGCCGGCAAAAAGCCTGGCCAGCAAGGCCAGCAGAACCGCTAACGCAACTGCTGTAGTTTCAAGTTCCCGTGATTCAAATCCCCGGCAGCGGTGCTGCCGGGGATTTTTCTTTGGGCTAGCCCAGAAGCTGCGTGAGGCCCTGGCGCGTCAGCTCGATCCCGATCGCCAGCACCAGCAGATTGGTGATCTTGTAGAACAGCGCTTCCGGCGTGATGCGGACCAGCCAGACGCCCAGCATATTGCTCACGATTGCGAGCGGGATGAGCAGCGCCGAGGTGACGAGGCCGGAGGTCGAGAACTGGCCGAGCGCGAAGTAGGGCGCGACCTTCATCGCGTTCACCATCGCGAAGAACCACACCGTGGTGCCGACGTAGATCATCTTTTCCAGCCGCTGCGGCAGCACGAACGCGAAGTAGGGCGGCCCGCCGATCTGAATCAATGTCGAGGTGAAAGCGGCCGCGCCGCCCCAGAACGCGCCGTGCGAGGCCTTGGGCTGCGCGATCTCGTCGATGCGTTTGCGCTTCAGCCACGCGTTCAGCGCAAAGCCGAGCGCGATCAGTCCGACCGATAGCCGGATCACGCCCTCCGACACATGCGCCGCGAACAGCCAGGCGGCGCCGACGCCGACCACGGCGCCCGGCAGCATCACCTTCAAATTCCAGGGATCCCAGACGCGGCGGTAGATCCAGCACGACAGCGCATCCTGCAGCAGGATGATCGGCAACAGGATGGCCGCGGCCTCAAGCGGCGGCAGCACCAGCGCGAGCAGCGGCGTCGCCACCATGCCGATGCCGGAGAAGCCGCCCTTCGACAGCCCGAGCATGATCACCGCCGGGATGGCGAACGCGTAGAACAGCGGGTCGGTGATGAATGTCATGGGGGACGGATTTGGGGGACGGATCGGGAGGACGGGAGCGCGGTTAAAGCCCGGATGCGCTCCGGGCGCCACCCGGTTTCCCGCATGGCTGCATGGTCAGCGCCACCACAGATCGGCGACCGAGCCGCGGATCAGTTCGACCGCGATCAGGAACATCAGCACGTAGGCGATCTTGAAGAACAGCTCGACCGGCGTCCGCCGCACCAGCCAGATTCCCACGAAGTTGGTGGCGACCGCGACGGGAATGAGCGCCGCGCCCACCAATAGATTTTCGGCCGTCATGTACCCGAGCGCGGCAAACGCGGGGATTTTGATGACATTGCTGGACGCGAACAGGATCGTCACGGTGCCGACGTAGGTCAGCTTGTCGAGGTTCTGCGGCAGCAGGTGCATCTGCCACGCCGGTCCGCCCGCGTTCGCCAGCATGGTGGTGACGCCGCCGATCGTTCCGAAGATGACGCCTGTCGCGGTGTTGGGGCGGATGTAGCGCTCCAGCCGGCCGCTCAACCAGTGGCGGATCACGAACAGCGCGGCGATCAGCCCGATCGCGAGCCGGATGTGGGCGGGCGTCAGCGAGGCGGCGAGCAGCCAGGCCACGCCGATGCCCGCGGCCATGCTCGGCAGCATGATCTTGAGATTCCAGGCGCTCCAGTTGTGCCGATAGGTCCAGACCGTCAGCACGTCCTGGGCGATCGCGGTGGGAAGGATGATCGCGGCCGCCTGCAGCGGCGACACGAACAGCGACATCAGCGGCAGCGCCATCACGCCGATTCCGAAGAACCCGCCCTTCGACACGCCAAGCAGCGTGACGCCGAGCAGCGCGGCGGCGACAAACCAGGGGTCGGAGAGGAGATGCATGCGTGGGATGGTTGGGTGCGGCTCAGAGTTCAATCGCACGTCATGGCCGGGCTTGTCCCGGCCATCCACGTCTTTTTGCAGGTGCGACGGTGGCTTGCAAAACTCCCATGCAGGCTCACAATCGCCACGGAGGAACCCCATGGATGCCCGCACCAGCCGCTATCACGAGGTCTATGCGCGCTGGCTGCGCGACCCGCAGGGATTCTGGGGCGAGGCTGCGGCCGAGATCGACTGGATCGAGCCCGCCAAAACGGTGTTCGACGCCAAGGATGGTGTCTATGGCCGCTGGTTCTCAGGCGCCGTGTGCAACACCTGCTACAACGCGCTCGATCGTCATGTGCTGCGCGGCCGCGCCAATCAACCGGCGTTGATCTACGATTCTCCCGTCACCGGCACCAAGCGCACCTTCACCTACGCCGAGTTGCTCGACGAGGTGAAAACGCTCGCCGCCGTGCTCAAGGACATGGGCGTCGCCAAGGGCGACCGCGTCATCCTCTATATGCCAATGGTACCGGAGGCGGTGTTCGCCATGCTGGCGTGCGCGCGGATCGGCGCGATCCATTCGGTGGTGTTCGGCGGCTTCGCACCCAAGGAACTGGCGACCCGGCTCGAGGACTGCAAGCCGAAGCTGATCCTGTCGGCAAGCTGCGGAATCGAGGTGCAGCGTGTGATCCCATACAAGCCGCTGCTCGATGCGGCGATCGATCTGTCATCGGCCAAGCCCGAGGCAGTCATGATCCTGCAGCGACCGCAGGTCGAAGCGCCGCTGATCGCGGGCCGCGACCACGACTGGGCGGCGCTGATCGGCGCCGCGAGGAAGGCCGGCAAGACTGCGGACTGCGTGCCGGTGCTCGCCACTGACCCGCTCTACATTCTCTACACGTCGGGCACCACGGGCCGGCCGAAGGGCGTCGTTCGCGACAACGGCGGCCACATGGTCGCGCTGAAGTGGTCGATGAAGAACATCTACGACGTCGATCCCGGCGAAAGCTGGTGGTCGGCGTCCGACGTCGGCTGGGTGGTCGGCCACAGCTACATCGTTTATGCGCCGCTGTTCCACGGCGCTACCAGCGTGCTCTACGAGGGCAAGCCGGTCGGCACGCCGGATGCCGGCGCGTTCTGGCGCGTGATCTCCGAGCACCAATGCGTCGCGATGTTCACCGCGCCGACCGCGTTCCGCGCCATCAAGAAGGAAGACCCGAAGGGCGTGTTCTTCGAGAAGTACGACCTGTCGAAATTCCGCACGCTGTTCCTGGCGGGCGAGCGCGCCGATCCCGACACCATCGCTTGGGCGGAGAACCTGCTGAACAAGCCGGTGATCGATCACTGGTGGCAGACCGAAACCGGCTGGGCGATCGCGGGCAATCCGATGGGGCTCGGCCAGCTTCCGGTCAAGCACGGCTCGCCGACCGTTCCGATGCCGGGCTACGACCTGCGCGTGGTCGATGACGGCAACAAAGAGTTGCCGCGCGGCACGATGGGCTCGCTGGTTGTGAAGCTGCCGCTGCCGCCTTCATGCTTGCCGACGCTGTGGCAGGCTGACGACCGCATGCACGAGAGCTATCTCGCCGAGTTCCCCGGCTACTACAAGACCGCGGACGCCGGCTTCATCGACCAGGACGGCTACGTGTTCGTCATGGGCCGCACCGACGACATCATCAACGTCGCGGGCCATCGGCTCTCGACCGGCGGCATGGAGGAGGTGCTGTCCGCGCACAAGGATGTCGCCGAATGCGCGGTGCTCGGCATCAAGGATCAGCTCAAGGGCGAGGTGCCATGCGGCTTCATCGTGCTGAAGGCCGGGGTGAACCGCCCGGTCGCCGAGATCGAGAGCGAATGTGTGGGTCTCGTTCGCGAAAAAATCGGCCCGGTGGCGGCGTTCAAGCTCGCCATCGTGGTGGCGCGGCTGCCGAAGACGCGTTCGGGCAAAATCCTGCGCGGCACCATGAAGAAGCTCGCCGACGGTGAAACCTTCGCTATGCCGGCCACGATCGACGATCCGGCGATTTTGGATGAGATCGGTAGCGCGCTGAAGGGCAAGGGCGTGGGGGTGTAGCTACGTCTCCGCCCTCATCCTGAGGAGCGCGCACTTGCGCGCGTCTCGAAGGATGGGGCGGCCCCATGCTTCGAGACGCACGCTTCGCGTGCTCCTCAGCATGAGGCCGGTTGGGCAACTTGTCCGAATCTCAACTCGCCGCGGCGCCCTTTGTCTGCGCGCCGTTCCGCCGCATGAAATCGAGGAACGTGTCCGCGATCTCCTGCTCGTAGGGCTCCCAGTCCCCGTATGGGATCAGCGCCACGTCCTGATCCTCGATCGGCAGCCGGTGCAGTTCGCTGCCCTTGAGCTGCTGGTGCGCGATCACGCCGTTGGCCGACGCATGCGTCAGGTCATTGCCCGGGATGACCACGGCTGGAACCTTGATCGACGCCATCTGCTCGGGCGTCACGCCCATCACCGGATAATGCGCGCCGGCCTCGAACAGCTCGCACCAGCGCTTCATCTTGGCGATGTAGTCCTTGGCGTCCATCGCCATCAGCGTCGCCTGGTTCTTGGCATTCGCGGCGATGCGCTGCTGGTATTCCTCGGTGGCGCAGACCGCGGCCATGCCGCCTGCTTCCGCCGCGCGGATGAACTGCTTGTAGTAATTCTCGGGCAGCCGCTCGGCTGCGAACTTGCCGCCTGTGACGCGCAACAGCATGAGGCCGCGCACCGAGTCCGGATGGCGCAGCGTGAACAGGATCGAGGTTCGCGCGCCGGACGACGAGCCGCTGATGAAGGCCGGGCTTGCGCCCAGCTTCTTGAGCAGAATGTCGAGATCGTCGGCCCAGGTGATTTCCTCGACCTCGTCGCGGTCGAGCATGATCTCGGAGGCGCCGGTGTTGCGGCGGTCGTGCAGCAGCACGCGATAGCCGCCGGCCGCAAGCTTCTTGGCGAGAGGGATGAATTCGTTGTGGGCGCGCCGTCCGCCGGTGATCAGGGCGATCCAGGGTCCGCGCTCGCCGATGACTTGGTAGGTGATGTTGACGCCACGGATGTTCTCGATCGGCATCGGATACTCCTTTGCAACGCGCCGGCACTCGCCGGGCTCGATACCCGCATCATAGCGCCGTTTTGGCCCACGCCGAAAGCCACCCGCCCCGAAGCCGCTCATCCCCGAAAGCCTGCGTGCGGCGTTGCGATGCTTGCCAGCATGGGGGGCGTGTGGAACGTTCTGGGCAACAAGGCGGCGCGACCGGCCGCAGGGGAGGACGACCATGCCGCACGCTTCGCGCGCGGGAATTCCCGCCATCGCCTTATTGCTGGTGTCCGCCCCGGCGCCTGTTCAGGCGCAAAGCGTCGAGGAATTCTACAAGGGCAAGACCGTCTCGATCCTGATGGGGACAGGGCCGGGCGCGAGCTACGACCTGTACGGCCGTACCATCGCCGAGCACATCTCCCGCCACATCCCGGGCAATCCGACGATCATCGTCGAGCACATGCCGGGCGCCGGCGGCGTGATCGCCGCCAACCACATCTACAACACCGCGCCGCAAGACGGCACCAAGGTGCTGCTGTCGCACGCCATCCCGCTTTCGGAGAAGCTTGAGCCCGCGGGCGTGCGCTTCCAGTCGGCCAAGTTCCAGTGGCTCGGCGCATACGACGCCATCGTGCAGGCGCTGACGATCTGGCACACCGCGCCCGCGCAAACCATCGAGGAACTCAAGACCAAGCCCGGTGTCGTGCTCGGCGCCTTCAGCACCACGCACCTCAGCTACCAATGGGCCTCGCTGCTCAAGGACGCGATCGGCGCCGACTACAAGATCGTCACCGGCTATCGCAGCGGCAACGACTGCAATCTGGCGATGGAGCGCGGCGAGATCCACGGCTGGACGGCATCGTGGGAAAGCATCACCGGCACGCGGCCGCAATGGCTCGTCGATAAGAAGGTCAAGATGCTGGCGCAGTTCACCACCGAGCGAAAGCCTTACCTGAAGGACGTGCCGACGCTGGTTGAGTTGGCGCCGCAGGAGAAGAAGGACGTGGCCGAGTTCGTCATCTCCGGCACGCCGTTCGCGCGCGGGCTGGCGCTGGGGCCGGGCGTGGCGGCCGACCGGGTCGCCGCGCTGCGCAAGGCGTTCGACGCGCTGATGCAGGACAAGGCATTCCTCGCCGACGCGGAGAAGCGCAAGCTGAGCATCGATCCTTACGATGCGGCCAAGGTCCAGAGCATGGTCAACAAGATCGTGGCGGCGTCGCCCGAATTGGTGACGCGCGTGAAGAAGGCGATCGGACAGGTGAACTAGGGCGCAGTTGTCACGCAACGCGGCGAGTGGGCGCTCACAATGCTCACAATAAGGTCGAACGACGTCAACCAAGGGGGAGACCAACATGTCAATGCAATCGAATTCGTCGCTTCCCGTGCTCTCGCATGCTGACAAGCTCGCCGCGCAATGGCAGGATTTTCTGCTGCTGGCAGGCCGCATCATCCTGGGCTGGATTTTTGTGTTCTACGGCTGGGGCAAGCTTTTCACCATCGCGCAGTATTCGACGACCTTCCCCGGCCGCGGGCTGTCGCCGTGGATGGCGTACATTGCCGTGCCGGTCGAATTCTTCGTCGGTCTTGCGCTGCTGCTCGGCTTTGCCACGCGCTATTCGGCTCTGGTCCTGCTGTTCTTCATGCTGGTCGCCTCGTTCAGTTCGCACGCCTATTGGAGTGTTCCGCAGGCGCAGGTCGGCAATCAGACGGCGCACTTCTGGAAGAACATCTCCATGATGGGCGGCCTGGTGCTGCTGTTCATCACCGGCGCAGGCCGCTTCGCGCTCGACTATATGCTGGCCAAGCGGCGCTGATTCCACACACGCTTCGGCCGGCGTGGCGGGGAATGCCGCGCCGGCCGAACGCTTTGGTGCGGCAGCGAAATCCGGCTGTCCGCGATGCCTGCATATGCAAACATCGCAATTGCATCTGAAATGACTTGAAACCTGCCGCGCCACGCATTACGTGGGCGCTCACGCGGCCCATTTCGTATCGAATCTGGACCGGATCACGGCCAACATTTTGGCCCTCTGGGATCCCGGCAAATTGCGCCGGCGCCACGATCCACGAGCGGACACTAGATCTGCAGCGATGCTTGTTCGATCCGTGGCGCATCCCGCGCCATGCTCGAACTCGTCGCTGCGTTTGGCCGATGAGCGAGATGGCATGAACAAGAACAGCACGCAGGCGTGCACGGCAAACGAGCACGCTGAAGAATTCGGCACCGGCGCAGCCGGGGACGCCCCGCCGGTCGAGAACATCCTTTCGATCGAAAACGTGGCCGAGACGTTCGGCATCGGCCGTTGGCTGCTGCGCTATTGCGAATTTCGCGGGCTGGTGAAGCGCCGCAACCGCCTCGGTGCGGCTTGGGTCTACACCTGGGCGGACTGCGACCGGATCGCCTTCATCATCAAGTGCCGCAGGGCGGGCGTGCGGCTGTCCGAGATCGCGGCCATTTTGCGAACCATCGACGACGAGTCGGCCCGTGTGCATGAAGGCGGCCAGGAACTGTGCATGAGGCTGGTGGAAAAGCTGGAGGCGCGCCGCAAGGCGGTCGACGACGCTCTGTCGGAATTGGGCCACATCCACGATCAACTGGGCGCCAAGTTCTGCGCCGGCGCCGGCTCCGAACGGCACTGACCGCGCCCGGCTACGCGCCCTCGAACTGCAACTTGGCAAGACGCGCATAAAGACCGCCGCGCACCACCAGGCTCTCGTGGGTGCCTTCCTCGACGATCTCTCCCTGATCGATCACCAAAATGCGGTCGCAACGCAATACTGTGGCCAGCCGGTGCGCGATCACCAGTGTGGTGCGCTCGGCCATCAGCCGCACCAGCGCGGTCTGCACCAGCGTCTCGTTCTCCGCATCGAGCGATGACGTCGCCTCGTCGAGCAGCAGCAGCGGCGCGTCGCGCAGGATGGCGCGCGCGATCGCGATGCGCTGGCGCTGCCCGCCGGACAGCGTGACGCCGCGCTCGCCCACCGGGGTTTCATATCCCAGCGGCAACTGCCGGATGAATTCTGTGGCAGCCGCTGCATCGGCCGCGCGCGCCACCTCGTCGTCGGTGGCCTCCGGGCGGCCGAACCGGATGTTCTCGCGCACCGAAGTGGAGAAGATCGCGGTGTCCTGCGGCACCAGCGCGATGCGCCGGCGAAACTCGCGCGGGTCGGCGTGGTCGGCGCGCACGCCGTCGATCGACACCGTGCCGGATGTGGGGTCGTAGAAGCGCAAAATGAGATGAAAGATCGTGCTCTTGCCCGCGCCGGATGGCCCAACGATGGCGACCTTCTCGCCGGGCTTGATGTGCAGCGACACGCCGCGCAGCGCCGGAGGCTCCGGCCGTGCCGGATAGGCGAAGTGGACGTTGTCGAACTGCACCTCGCCGCGGCCGTGCGCGGGCATGCTGGCTGGCCGTGCCGGCGACTTGATCGCGGGCTCGGCCTGCATGATCTCGAACAGGCGTTCCGCAGCTCCGGATGCCGCGCTGATCTCGCCCCACACCTGGCTCAATTCGCCCAGTCCGCCGGCCGCGAACACCGCGTACAGCACGAACTGCGACAACCGTCCCGCGGTCATGCGGTCCGCCAGCACGTCCTGCGCGCCGATCCAGAGCACGCCCACCACGCTTGCGAACACCAGGAAGATGGCGATG
Source organism: Hyphomicrobiales bacterium (assembly GCA_021730985.1). Classification (GTDB taxonomy): domain Bacteria; phylum Pseudomonadota; class Alphaproteobacteria; order Rhizobiales; family Xanthobacteraceae; genus Z2-YC6860. Next base: position 56,851 of record JAKFYI010000019.1, read on the forward strand.
GCGGTGAGCACCGCGCGCGCCAGCGTCGAACGCTGCGCCGCGCTGTAGGCACGCTCCACCGCCGCGGTGAAGTGTGCGGTGGCAGCCCGCTCGTTGGAGTAGGCCTGCATGGTGCGCACCGCGCCGATCTGCTCGGAGGCGAAGGCGGAGGCGTCAGCGAGCGTGTCCTGCGCCGTGCGCGAGCGGCGGCGCACCGCGCGGCCGAAGCCGACCAGCGGCAGCACGATCAGCGGAATGGCGCCGAGCACGAACGCCGACAACTTGGGGCTCGTCACCACCATCATCGCGGACGCGCCGATGAACAGCACGAGGTTGCGCAGCGCGATCGACACCGACGCGCCGACCGCGGCCTTGATCTGTGTGGTGTCGGCGGTGAGCCTCGAGAGAAGTTCGCCACTCTGCGCGCGGTCGAAGAACGCAGGCGACAGCACGGAAAGATGCGTGAAAAGCTGGCTGCGCAGATCCGCGACGATGCGCTCGCCGAGCGTGGTGACGAGGTAATACCGCGCGGCGCTGGCGCCCGCGAGCACCGCCGCCACCGCGATCATCACGGCGAAATAGCTGTCGATCAGCTCAATGCTCTGGTGGGAGAAGCCGAAATCCACCATGCGCCGCACCGCGACCGGCACGGCGAGGGTGGCCAGCGCCGCCACCACCAGCGCCACGAACGCGCCGAGCACGCGGCCGCGGTAGCGCATCAGGTAGGGACGGAGCTGCTTGAGCGGCTCGATTTTGATGGAGCGGCCGCCTTTGGCGTCTGCCCCGGACTGGGCCGCGGCCTGGGCGCGCGCCGACGGCTCGAAGCCGCGACCGCCTGAGGTGTCGTTCATGTCCATCACTCAATTCGGCCGAAACGCGCCGTCACAATGGGTAGGGCATGGTCCGGAAAAGTGGAAGCCGGTTTTCGGCGGCGAACCCGCAACGGGCCAAAAACGTCCGGAATCGGCGGCTTGTCGGCCCGTTTCCGGTCCTGTATAGAACCGCGAAATTCCAGCGCTGATCCGCCAGGGGCGGGGCGCTCGACATTCAGGACAATAACGATGAAGCCCGACCTGCACCCCAGCTATCACACCATCACCGTCAAGATGACCGACGGCTCCGAATTCGCCACCCGCTCGACCTGGGGCAAGAAGGGCGACGTGCTGCATCTCGACATCGATCCGAAGTCGCACCCGGCCTGGACCGGCGGAAACCAGGCGCTGCTCGATCGCGGCGGCCGGCTGTCGCGGTTCCAGAAGAAGTTCGCGGGCCTCGACCTCGACAAGAAGTAGCTGCGGCAACGCTGGCAAATGAAAACCCCCGCCGCGAGGCGGGGGTTTTTCTTTGTCGCGGGCCGCTCAGCGCTCGAACGCGGCCTTCAGCAGGCCGAGCTGGCGTTCCACCGGATTGGCGCCGGGCGTCTGGTCGGGCGCGATGGAGGGCGCGTAGATGTTGGCGTCGAGCCTGCGCACCTGGTCGTTGAGCTTGCGCGAGCGGTCGATCAGATCGCGCAGCCGCTCGGGCAGCAGTTTGACGGTCGAAGCATCGCCCGGCTCGCCGACCGAAAGCTTGACCTTGCTTTTTTCCTTGTTGGCTTGCGAGAGCGTCATCTCGCCTTCCTTCACCGCGCGATGCAGCAGCAGCCATGACGCAAGCTGCATCAGCCGCGTGGTGAGCCGCATGCTTTCGGTGGCGTAGGCGAGCGCAGCTCCACGCTCCAGCTTCTTGGATTCCTGCCGGCCCGGGCCGTCGAGATAGGCGGCGGTCTCTTCGACCAGCGCCATGCCGTCGCGGAACAGATTGGCGAACGCGGCCGATCCGGCGAGTTTCTCGCCGAACGACACCGGTTCCGCCGCTCGTTGGTCAGCGGTGCTCTCGTTCATACAAAGCGCCTCACCCCACTCAAGGCGCTGATAAAGAACGCTGCGGCCCGCGCTGTCCAGGAGCGCGGCCACAAAGTTTACAAAATGGTAACCAGAGCGAAGGATGGCCCGAAACGGGACAACAACAAAAAAGAGCCGCCGTTTCCGGCGGCTCAAAGTGATAACAGGGAGGCGTCAAACAGAGTGGACAGGAGCCACTCAAAGTCCATGAAGATGGACAGACATCAGTAATGAAGGGGAAAGCTTAATATATAGTTAACGGCGCTTGCCGAGGCAGACGCGCGTCCGCGGTTTCCGTCTCTGCAAACGCGGCGGCATCACTTCTTGAAAAATTGATCGGCCGCAGATTTCGACGCCTGCTTGCCCGCCATGTTGGCTTCCAGCCGCGCGATCTCTTCCTTGAGCAGCGCGATGCGCCCCGACAGTTCGCCGACCGACAGAAGCGTGAGTTCCTGACCGATCTCGTGGACGAATTTCTTCTTCGGGCGGTCGTCTTCGTCGATGGCTGCCATGATCGTCTCCCGCGAGCGCGCCGGAATATTAATCGCGGGTCCGATGCTTGTCACATGCCGCGCGTCAGCGTGCGGCAGCTTTCTAGTTGCGAAAAAGCGACGCCATGGCCGTGCGCAACGGTTCCGACGGTATCGGATTGAGCGCCGAGAATGGAAACTCGTTCATCAGCAGGATCGACAGGCAGGTCGATAGCGCCAGCCCGAACACAAGCTGCGCCAGCAGCATCGGTTTCGGCCGATTGATGTGCGTGATTGCGATAGCCAGTTGCGTGAGTATCCCGAAAAGGATCATGGCGTGCCACTTGATCGTGAAGCTGCGATTCTCGGCAATGATGACCCGCACCTGGCGCTTCTCGCGCAATTGCACGAAGGCATCGAGCATCTTGGATTGCACCACCGGGCCTGCGTTGCTGCCGACCGGCCCCGATACGATCAGTCCGGAGATGGTGCGGACCCGGGCCAGCAATTCGAGCGAGCGCTTGCCTTGCTGCATCAGCGGCCAATCCTGCTCGATCACGACCTTGGCGTAATCGACCAGCGCATTGTGCAGCACGGCCGTGTGCTGCTTGTCCTGTCCTTCCGCCAGCCGGGCCAGGGTGCGGATCGCATCGCCTTCGTCGATCACGGCCTGGCGGGCGGTCTGGTTGCGCACCCAGATATCGTTGGCGAGGAACGCGGCGAACAGGCCGAACAGCAGCGCGACGGTGCCCACCGTGGATGAGTTCGCGCTGGAGTAGAGGCTTTCCCGCGTGGACGGCGACAGCCTGCTCGCCAGCCAGGCCAGCAGCAGGCCCGGCCCCAGCCCGGCAACGATGCACGCGGCCACCACCAGGGCCGGCGGCCAATCGAGAAAGCCAAACATTGCGCCCGCCCCCGGCGGCTATCGCTTCTTCTGCTCTTGCTTCAGGATGAAATCGATCGCCTGAATGATCGTTTTGCCCTTGTTGGCTTTGCAATGCACGATGACGTTGTGAATGCCTTCTTTGACTCTGGGTATATTAATCGCGTGCTTCTTGGCGAGCCCGTTGTACCAGCCGCTGTACCAGACGCCGAGAAAGTCGGCGTCTTCTTGATAGGTGTTCGCAAGCTGCGCGCATGTGAGTTTTTGAACGTCGATGTAGCCTTTCGAGTCTGCATACGTTTTCAATTCGACTTGGGCCGATGCGGCCGAGGCGAACAGCAGGACGCCTGCGGCGGCCGAAACGAGAATGTTACGCATTGTAATTCCTTATCTGATGGGATGTTGCGGTGATGGCGGGCCTGCGCATTCTTGCGTCGAAAGGAAGCGCCGGCAAGCGGGCCGCACCTGCCTTTGGCAAGCGCGGCCCGTCGCTTTGAGTGACGGCGGCTGTCAGCTTCAGTTCTTGACCGGCCTCGTCACGGCTTCCATCACGCGATCCAGATTGAAGGTGCCTGGTTTCTGGCGCGGCGGAAATTCACGGAAGCTCTGCAACCACTGCCCTACGAAGCCGGCGGCCGGAGCGACCATGAACATGCGATCGATATACCAGCGCTGATACTCCATGCCGATCTGGTGAGCGAGTTCGAACGGATCGTTGCGCAGGTTCGTCAGCATCGGCGCACGCAGAGGAACAAACGGCTCTAGCCAGACGTGGAGACCGTGAGCGTCCTGACGAAGGAACGTCGCCTTCCAATTGCCGTAGCGCAGGGCCGCAACGCTGCCGTCGTCGGTCCAATAGATAAACTCCTTGCGCGGCCACTGGCCTTCGCCCTTCAGTGCGGGCATGAGGTTGTAGCCATCGAGATGGACCTTGTAGGTCATAGTCCCGACGGTCTTGCCCTTCTTCAGGTCGTCCTTGACGTTGGCGTCGCCTGCCGCGGCAAGCAAGGTCGTAAACATGTCCTCGTGCGCGCCGATCTCGTTGATGATCGTCCCGGGCTTGATGACGCCGGGCCAGCGGATGGCGGCCGGCACCCTGTAGCCGCCCTCCCACTGCGTATTCTTCTCGCCACGGAACATCGTGGTCCCGCCGTCGGGCCATGAGAAAGCTTCCGCCCCGTTGTCGGTTGAGTACATGACGATGGTGTTCTCATCGAGACCCAGTTCCTTGAGCTTCGCGAGGATGAGGCCGACGTGACCGTCGTGTTCGACCATGCCGTCTGCGTAGACGCCGAGACCGGTCTTACCCACGGACTCCTTCTTCAGGTGCGTGAAGATGTGCATCCGGGTGGAATTCCACCACATGAAGAACGGTTTGTTCTCGTTCTTTGCGCGCGTCATGAAGTCGAGAGCTTTGACGTTGACCTCCTCGTCGATCGTCTCCATGCGCTTCCGGGTGAGCGGGCCGGTGTCGGTGATCCTGCCGTTCGCGAAGCTGTGAATGACGCCGCGCGGCCCATACTTCTTCTTGAACTCGGGATCCTTCGGATAGTCGACGTTCTCCGGCTCTTCTTCCGCATTCAAGTGGTAGAGATTGCCGAAGAATTCGTCGAAGCCGTGGCTGGTCGGCAGCATATCGTCGCGGTCGCCGAGGTGGTTCTTGCCGAACTGACCGGTCATGTAGCCCCGCGCCTTGAGCATGGTGGCGATGGTCGGGTCTTCCTTCTTCATGCCTTCGGGCGCGCCTGGCAGGCCTACCTTCGTTAACCCGGTGCGGATCGGCGATTGCCCGGTGATGAACGCCGCGCGTCCGGCGGTGCAGCTCTGCTGCCCGTACCAGTCGGTGAACAGAGCGCCTTGCTGGGCGATACTGTCGATGTTGGGCGTGCGGTAGCCCATCATCCCCAGGTTGTAGGCGCTAACGTTGAACTGGCCGATGTCATCGCCCCAGATGATAAGGACGTTCGGCGGCCGCTGCTGCTGAGCTTGCACTGCCGAGGACAACAGCACGGATGTCGCAAGCGCGAGCGCAAGCGCGTGGCTCTTCTTAAAGATCATGAATCCTCCCATTGTTTAGGCGCATCGATGCATCGAATCGTCGAACTCGCGGCACGGAACAGCCCATGCCGAGGTTGAACCGGGCATTGTCGTCGCGGCCCGGATCGAGATTTCGAAAAATCGGCTGTCGCTGTGCGGAATTTGCGCAACGGCAAGTCCGACCAAGCATCATCATTCTCATCCTTAGACGACGGGTGCGCGACCAAATTTCGCTTGTGTGGCGCACCCGACTGGATAACAGTCTCAGCATGGAACTCGCCAGTCCAATACCAAATTAGCATCAGTCGATATCGAAGGTGTCATCGTGCATTCGATCCATCACCTGAAACTGATCCAGGCGCTGGCGCAGCATCGCCACTTCGGCCGTGCCGCGGCGGCGCTCGGAGTCTCTCAGCCCGGCCTGACCCGCAGCCTCAAGCAGATCGAGGAGGTGCTGGGCGTGCGGCTGTTCGACCGCGATGGCGTCGTGGCGCCGACGCTGTTCGGCGAGATCGTGCTGTCGCGAGGCACGGCCGTGCTCGGGGATTTCGCCGAGATGATGCGCGAAATCTCATTGGCGAAGGGGCTCGATGTCGGCGAACTCAACGTCGTTGCGGGGCCATATCCGGCGGAAATTTCCGGACAGAAGGCAATCGGCTTGCTCTCGGAGCGGCATCCGTCGCTGTTGGTGCAACTGAAAACCAAGGACGGACTGCATGCTGCGGATGACGTGTTGAACGGCAGCGCCGACCTCGGCTTCGCCGATATTTCCGAGGCTTCGGACAACAAGGAGCTGGACGTCGAACCGATCCGGACCTCGGTGTTGCGATTTTTCTGCCGGGCCGGTCACCCGCTGGCCCGCCGCAAATCGCTCGGCCTCGACGACCTTCTGGACTATCCGTGGGTCGGTCCGTCGGCATCGGCGCGCATCAAGAAATGGCTGCCGGATGTTCCGAAGCCATTCGGCGTATTCGATCACGCGCGCGAACGTTTCCACCCCCGGATCACGGTCGAGACCGTCTTCGCGGCCCAGCAGATCGTGGCCGCCGGCAATGGACTGGCCGTTGCGCTGCCGGCGTTGGTCGGCGAAAGAATAACGGACGGCACGTTCGTGACGCTGCCGGTCGAACTGCCGTGGCTGCGGCTGAACTACGGGTTCATCTTCAAGCGCGGCCGCACCCGGTCGCCGTCGGCGCTGGCCTACATGGAGATCGTCCGCAAGATCGAGGCGGCGATGCCGGAATAGCGGCGGCGTTCATTCGGCGGGCGCGCGGAGCGCAAATCCTGCGTGGGAGAGCCTCGTTCTGGTGAATTGCGCGTAGCCGAGCATAATCATCATCTCGATGATGAAGTAGCCGGTGAGGAAGCTCGCGAAGGCGCCGAACGACTGCTCGCCGAGCAGGCTGCGGCCGAGGATGAGCGCGATGCCGACATTGCGCACGGCGCTCTCGATCACCAGCACAGGCGCTTCGTCCGGCTTCATCCCGGTAGCCAAGATCCGCCCGAGGATCATTGCGCCCGCGATGAATAGGATGGCTGCGAGTGCGATATCGCCGGCGAGTGCGGCGATGTCCGCACGCACCACCCACGTCGTTGTGACCAGGATCGCCAGCACGATCGCGAACGATGCGCCCCGCAAAAGGGCGCTTCGTGTCTCGATCAGTTCGGGACACGCCCGGCGCAGCAGCATGCCGATGCCCATCGGGAGAACCATGAGGGCTGCCAGTTGCGACAGGATTTTCCACGCCGGCACTTGCAGCAGTTCGTGGTTGAGGGCCGCCACGCCCGATACGGCGGCGAGCCACAGCGGCATGCTGACCAGCGAGCAGACGGTGCCGACAGCGGTGATCGTGGCCGACAGCGAGACGCTGCAGCGCGCCAGATAGCAGTAGTAGTTGGAGATCGCCCCTCCCGGGCACAGCGCAATGACCAGCACGGCCGCGGCGATCGAAGGCTCGGGCGCTATGGCAGCGGCAATCAGCAGCCCCAGCGGCGGCAGCACGATGAGTTGGCCGATTGCGCCGAGCAACGCCGCTTTCGGATGTTTCGCCACTCGCGCAAAATCGGCGGCAACGACCTCGGTGCCGGCGATCAGCATGAGCGTGAACAGGCCGGCCGGAATGGCGGTGCTAACAATGAGGTCGAGCATCACGCCATCATAGCGCAGCGCTTGTTCTGGTGCTGCGTATGCAAAAGGCAGGCGCGGGGACGGTAAACCGAACCTTCACTCGACCGAAACCTTGGTGGCCTCGATGATCTTGCCCCAGCGTTGCTGTTCGCCCGCCAGGTAGCTGCCCAGTTCTTCAGGCGATGTCGGCCGCGCCTCGCCGCCCATGTTCGACAACGATCGCATGACGTCCTCGGAGGCGAGTGCCCTGGCCACGGCCTGGTTCAGCCGCCGCCGGATTTCGATCGGCGTGCCGGGAGGCGCAACGATTGCCGAAATGGACGTTACGACGAATTGATCGAACCCGCTCTCGACCATGGTCGGAATGTCGGGTGCAAGCTTGCTTCGCACCGCGCCTGTCACCGCCAGCCCGCGCACGCGGCCATCCTGCATGTTCGGCAGCATCTGGGTGAGGGTGGAGAACAGAATCTGCACCTGGCCGCCGATCAGGCCGGTTAGCGCCAGCCCGCCGCCGCGATAGGGAACGTGATTGATGTCGATCTGCGCGCGCGCCTTCAGCAGTTCGCCTTCGATATGCGGAAGCGTCCCGAGCCCGGCCGAGCCGAAGTTCAGCGCACCCGGTTTCGATTTCGCCAGGCTGACCAGTTCGGCGACGGATTTGGCGGCCACGGCCGGATGCACGGCGAGGACTTCGATGCTGTCCGCAACGCGGGCGATCGGCGCGAACGATCCCGTGTGGTAGCCGGCGTTCTTGTAGATCGCCGGCGCAATGAGAAGCGTGCTCGTGCTTCCCATCAGGATGGTGTAGCCGTCCGGCTCCGCGGCAAGGACGGCTCGCGCCCCGATCGTGCCGCCGGCGCCGCCCCGGTTTTCCACGACCACCGGCTGTCCGAGCGCCGCCGCCATCTTGTCCGACAGCAGCCGCGCCATCACATCGGGAGGTCCGCCGGCGGGCGACGGCACGACCAGCTTGATAGGCCGGTCCGGGAAAGCCTGCGCGCTCTGAGATGCCGGCAGGTGCGCGACAAGCACCGCCAGCACGGCGATGACTTTCTGCTTCATGGGAATTCTCCGGATCAATGCGCAAGCGAACAATGAGGATCGCCGTTGGCAGCGTGACACTCTACGACAGGGTTTGTCCTTCCTCAAAACTCCGAACGTTGTTGTGTTGCATCGCAGCAACCCCGCGCGACGTTTTCATGATTGAATGCGCCACGACTCGAGCGCAGCCGACGCGCAGCGCTCTGTTCTGCTATGCTCGCATCGCAAGAGTCTGGAGGAACGCGTGTCATCAAGCTGCAAGATTGCGATTGTCGGCGGCGGACTGGCCGGTCTCGCGGCCGCGCATGGGCTGAAGGCTGTAGGCTTGCAAGCGGAGGTGTTCGAGACTGCGCCCGCGCTGGGCGAGATCGGCGCCGCCGTCAACGCAAGCCCGCAGGCCGTCAAGGCGCTGCGGGCGATCGGTGTCGGCGACAAGGTCGCTGCTGTCGCGCATTCGTCGCCCGGCATCTACACGCGCAACATGCAGACCGGCGAGTACCTCGAATTCAACGACCGGCAGAAGGCAACGGAGCGGTACGGCGCGCCCTACTATACGTTCCATCGCGCCGACCTGCTGGACGCGCTCGCAGCCGGGCTCGACCCGAGCACCATTCACCTGGGTCACCGCCTCACGGCCATCGAGGCGCGCGGCGACCGCACGATCCTCGCGTTCGCCAATGGCACGAAGGTCGAAGCCGAGATCGTGATTGCCGCCGATGGCATCCGCTCGGTGATCCGTCAGGCGCTCTATGGCGACGACAACCCGGCCTACACCGGCCAGATGGTCTGGCGTGCGCTGCTCAACGGCGCCGATGTGCCGCAGGACGTGCTCGATCCGACCGGTCACGTCCAATGGGTCGGACCCGGCTGTCATCTGCTCGCCTATTACATTCGCGGCAAGAAGCTCGTGAACATCGTGACCCAGGAAGACACCGACAAATGGGTCGAGGAGGGCTGGTCGACCAACGGCAATCCCGACGAGATGCGGGCGAGCTTCCCCAATCCCGAGCCGCGCCTTGAGAAGCTGCTCAGCCTCGTGACGGCCTGCTCGAAATGGGGCCTGTTCACGCGGCCGCTGACGCAGAACTGGGGCCGCGGCCGCATTCAGCTGATCGGCGACGCGGCCCATGCCATGTTGCCGAACGCGGGGCAGGGCGCCTGCCAGGCGTTCGAGGATTCCTACATCCTCGCGCGCTGGCTCGAGGCCTGCCCCGATCCGGCCGAGGCGTTTGCGAATTTCCGCCGCGTCCGCATCCCGCGCGTGCATGGCGTGCAGCGGCTCTCGATCTCCAACGCAAAGTTCAAGCACATGCGGGACAGCGCGGCGCGTAAGGAGTCGATTGCCAAAGGCACCGGCAGTGTCCACGGCAATTCGGACTGGGTCTGGGGCTACGATCCGATCGCCGAGTGGGACAAGGAGCCGTCGGTCCCCAACGCCTACGCGGCCTGAGGCCCGGCCGGCGGCTTCGTCCGCAGCATTTGCGTGATCAGGAAGGCGTATTCCTCCGCGGCTTCCTCGAGCGCGACATAGCGGCCGGACTTTCCGCCGTGGCCAGCGCCCATATTTGTTTTGAGCAGCAGCAGGTTGCCGTCGGTCTTGGTGGCGCGCAGCTTTGCCACCCACTTCGCAGGCTCCCAATAGGTGACCCGCGGATCGCTCAGCCCTGCCGTTACCAGCATCGCCGGGTAAGACTGCGCGGTCACGTTGTCGTACGGGCTGTAGCTGCGGATGACGTCGAACGCCGCCTTGTCCTCGATCGGGTTGCCCCACTCGGACCATTCGCCCGGCGTCAGCGGCAGTGTGCCGTCGAGCATGGTGTTGAGTACGTCCACGAACGGAACGTGCGCGGCAACCGCGCCGTAAAGCTCCGGCGCCTGGTTGACGATGGCGCCCATCAGCTCGCCGCCGGCGGAGCCGCCCGCCGCCGTGACACGGCCCGGCGATGCGAAGCCTTGCGCGATCAGGAAGCGCGTGACGTCCACGAAGTCGTTGAAGGTGTTGGTGCGCTTTTCCAGTTTGCCGTCGAGATACCAGCGATAGCCGAGATCGTCGCCGCCGCGGATATGCGCGATCGCGCAGGCGAAGCCGCGATCCAGCAGCGACAGCCGGTTCGCCGAGAAGCCGGGCGGGATGGCGTAGCCGTAGGCGCCGTATCCCCCGACGTGCAGCGGCCCGGTGCCATCCTTGACGAAATCCCTGCGATAGACGACCGACACAGGCACGAGCGTGCCGTCCCGCGACGGCGCCATCAGCCGCTCCGTCGCATACTTCGACGCATCGTAGCCGCTCGGGATCTCGCGCACCTTGAGCGTTTCCAGCCGGTCGTCTGCGAGGTGGAAGTCGTACACCGTGCCGGGCGTCACCATCGACTCGTAGCCGATCCGAAGCCGGTCGACGCGGTACTCCGGATTGTGCGACAGGCCTGCGACGTAGCTCGCCTCCGGGAACGCCACATACCGCTCCGCGCCGCTCGCGTAGTCGCGCAGCCGGATCTGCGACAGGCCGTCGACGCGCTCCTCGACCACCATCAGGTTCTCGAAGGTGGTGACGCCTTGAATGTAGTGGCGGTCATTGCCCGCGATCAGTTCGTTCCAGTCGCCAGGCTTCGACACGGGCGCCGTCACCACCCGGAAGTTCGGATGCGTGTCGTTGACGCGGATGAAGAGCGTGCCCTCGCGCTCATCGACGTTGTACTGCCGGTCGGTCTTGCGGGCCGACACCAGCACCGGCGTCGCCGCGAAATCGTCCAGCGGCAGCAGATAGACCTCGTTGGTGGCATGATCGCCGGTGGAGATGAGGGCATAGGCCCGCGATTGCGAGCGGCCGAGCGACACGCCGAATTTCTCGTCCGGCTCGCGGTAGATCGCGCGGTCCGCCGATTGCGGATCGCCGAGCCGGTGATGCCATGCGGTCTTCGAGCGCCAGTGCTCGTCGGCGTCGGTGTAGAGGAAGCTCCCGGAGTCGGCGGCCCAAACCAGGCTGTAGCGCCAGTTCTCGATCAGGTCGGGCAGGTCTGCGCCGGCCTCCAGATCGCGCACCTTCAGCGTGAAGCGTTCGGAGCCGTTGGTGTCGACGGCGTAGGCGAGCAGGCGGCCATCCGGGCTGACGGCGCTGCCGCCGAGCCGGAAATACTCGTGGCCTTGCGCGAGCGCCGGTTCGTCGAGGATGACGGCATCTGCGCCGCCGCCGGCCGGCCGCCGGTACCACTTGCGATACTCCGCGCCGGGCTCGAACGCATGCCAGTAGACGAACGCGCCGTCCTTCTGCGGCACGCTGGCATCGTCGTCCTTCACCCGGCCTTTCATCTCGGCAAACAGCGTGTCGATCAGCGCGCGCTGCGGCTTCATCGCCGCTTCGAAGTAGGTGTTCTCCGCGTTGAGATAGCCGAGCACCTCCGCGTCGCTGACCTGCGGGAAGCCGGGATCGCGCAGCCAGGCGTAGGGGTCGTCGATGCTGACGCCATGATGCGTGACGCTGTGCGCCACGCGCCGCGCGGTGGGAATGTCAGGAAGATTGGATGACATGAATGCGGGCCGGATGCGGGAGAAAGTGCGTCACCACCGCGCCGTTGCGGCGCGGGCGGTACGCCGCCCGTTCGGACGGGTTCTCTGGGGCGACAGTACAGGAATGCCGGATGCGGGGCATCCCGGCTCTGCGCAGGAAGCGAGGATTTTCGCAATTCCGCCGGTTCGTTTGCGATGTCCGCGAAGTGCCAATAGCAGTCATTGCGCAATCGGAATGGCATGCGTCGAAAGTTGACATCTTGACTCTGTCATCGCGTTAGCCCATTTAAGCGGCGTCGGGCTTGATCGCAGTCGCCCGGCGTTCCAAGGCATCTCGCCCAAGAACTGCACCTAGCCCGCTCACCGGGCCGAGGGCTGTTGGCGAATGTCTATTCCCATGGTCTTTGATCCCGGCGGCGGGTGTATCGGGCTTACGATGACCGCCCGGTTAGCTGCTGTGCAGCCAAGCGTTGTCTCAACTCCATCAGGAGATGAGAAATGTGCGCTACCAAGACCTACACGTCTGCAATTGAGATTCCGGCATCGGCAACCGTCCAACGGACCCAGCCGACCATTGTCGGGGTGTTGACGCTTTTCGTCGACGCTTTTCGGGAGGCGCGCGAGATGCAGCGAGTCGCACTGGGAAACCGGCTTCTCAACGACGAATAATCGAAAAAACCTTGTGCCGGGTCCGCGACAACCGCCCGGTCAGCTGCTTGCAGCCAAGCGTTGTCTCAACTCCATTTTGGAGAAGAGAAATGTCTTGTGTTCGTGCATGGCCTGAATGGCTCAGGTTCATTCGATCTCGCTGTCGCGGCATGATGGACCGCTATCATCAGCGGCGCGCGCTTCGTTTTCTGAACGATCGGCAGCTTGCCGACGTCGGCCTTTCGAGGGAGCAGGCGCAGCGGGAATGTCAAAAGTGGTTTTGGAGATGAGGCGACCGCTGCGTGGACAGACTGCGCTTGCAGTCTGTCACAAGCAGCACTAACGTTCAGCTACGGGGGAATGCAGACCCCCCGTCAGACGGCTCACCGTCCAAGCTCTGCGCAACACTCGATTTTCGAGGAGATTGCGCATGGACGGAAATGCCCCCTCAGTTTCATCGAACGATCTCTATGCACGTCTCGGCACGGCGAGAGCACCGCTGCTGCTTGACGTGCGCCGCGCTCAAGCATTTGAGGGCGACGACAAGTTAATCATTGGCAGCGCGCGGCGTCTTCCTGAAGACGTCGTTAGCTGGCGTAATGCCCTGCCGGCCGGCCGCGCCGTGGTGGCATATTGCGTCCACGGTCACGAGGTCAGTCAGGGCGTGGCAAGCGCTCTACAAAAGAGCGGGGTTCAAGCTGCCTACCTCGAAGGCGGTATTGCGGATTGGAAAGAGCATAAGCTCCCGACGCGCCGCAAACGCGGGACCGCTGAAAACAAGTGGGTGACGCGCGAGCATCCCAAGATCGACCGTATCGCCTGTCCTTGGCTGATCAGCCGCTTCGTCAATCCCGATGCGGAATTCGTCTACGTTCCGCCGAACGATGTTGCAAAGGTTGCTGCCGACGTCGGCGGCACGCCCTACGACATCAAAGGTACTGAGTTCGGGCATGTCGGCGATCAATGCTCGTTCGACGCCATTATCCGTATCTACGGAATCGAAGACCCAGCCCTCGGTCATCTGGCCACGATCGTGCGCGGCGCCGACACATCCAGCCCCGACCTGACGCCGCAATGCGAAGGGTTGCTCGCGATCTCCTACGGGCTTTCCGCCAACTTTCGCGATGACCACGAGATGCTGAAGCACGGGATGGTCATGTACGACGCGCTTTACACCTGGTGCCGACTGCAGCGCCAAGCCAAGCAAGCGAGCTGACCATGGCGTTGAAACAAATCAGCATGATCGAAATACCGGGCTCAAAGGGCAGTTCCTTTGACCACGGCGCGTTTGATGCGAAGACCCGCCGTGTGTTCGTGGCGCACACCGGCCGGAGTTGCCTCGAAGTCATCGACCATAACGCTGGCAAACACATCGGAACGCTGGCGGGTTTCCCTGAGGCCGCGGGAGTAGTGGCGGAAGACGGACAAGTTCTTGTTACGAACCGCGGGTCGGCGAGCCTGTCATGGGTCGATGCCAGGAGCCTCGCGACACTGGGAGTATTCGACACCGGCCACAGGCCCAATGGCGTTGCGATCGTTGCTGGGCGGAAGCTGGCGATTGCGGCCTGCATCGGGGATGACGCGCACCGCCCTGAGCTTCGCGCCTTTGGTCTCGACAACGATCGGAAGCACGCACTGGCTCTGCCGGGACAACCGCGTTGGTGCGTAACCGACGCTGCCGCAACCCGGGTGTTTCTCGCCATTCGCGAGCCATCGATGGTTCTTGTCGCCAGGCTTCCGGCGCTCGACGAAGTGACACACTGGCCAATCCCGGTCGGCGGAGCCCACGGGCTCGAAATCGACCACCAACGCGGCTGTCTGTATGTCGCCTGTGATGACCGTGCGGTGGTCGAGGTCAACGCGCAGTCTGGCGCCATCCTCAACACTTGGCCGATTGCAGGCGGCCCGGATGTGACCTTCGTGAATCCCGCAACCGGCCTTGTGCATGTCGCCATCGGCAAGCCCGGACTCGTCCAATCGATCGATCCGCGCAGTGGCGCAAGCGTGCAAACCGTGACCAGCCCAGGCGCCCACACCACCGCCATCGTGGCGCCCGATCGGCTTTACGTTTTTTCGCCCGCGCATGGCGGTGCGCTTGTCTACGAGGACGCCTGATCGGCGAGGAGAAAAACATGACCTACCAAATGAAGCCGCTTGGCTGCGATCCGCAACGCATCAAGGGGATGTCCGAAAAGCTGATCGTGAGCCATTACGAGAACAACTACGGGGGCGCTGTGAAGCGCCTCAACCTCATCGAAGAGCAACTGGCGGGACTCGATTTCAACACAGCGCCCGGCTATCTCGTCAACGGGCTCAAGCGTGAGCAGCTGATCGCAACCAATTCGATGGTGTTGCACGAATTGTTCTTCAATGGCCTCGGTGAAGAGAGTGCTCCTGACGCGGAGCTGATGAACGCCATCGAGCGGGGTTTCGGCTCTTACGAACGCTGGCGCTCGGAGTTCATCGCCATGGGCAAGGCGCAAGGTGGCGGCTCGGGTTGGGTGCTTTTGACCTATTCACCGCGGGATGACCGGCTCATCAATCAATGGGCGATGGACCACACCACAACGCTGGCCGGCGGCCGTCCGATTCTTGCGCTCGATATGTACGAACACTCCTACCACATGGATTACGGCGCCAAGGCCGCAACTTATGTGGATGCATTCATGGCGGCGATCCGCTGGCCAGAGGTCCGCCGCCGCTACGATGGGGAACGGAGGCCAATGTGAAACAGCTGCGGACGGCAGCAATCGTGCTTTGTCTCATGGAGGGAACTGCCATGGCTGATCAAGTGAGCTTCGCCAATGACGCGATAGGTGCGGCACCGCGAGGGTGGACCGCGACGATGACGGGGCAAGGCACGCCAAAGTGGACGGTTGACGAGGATGCGAGCGCGACCTCCAAATCCAAGATCGTCAAGCAGTCGGGCCGGGCGACGTATCCGCTGTTGCTCAAGAACGGCACGAGCGTCAAGGACGGCTTCGTCGAAATCCAGTTCAAGGCGATGTCGGGAAGCGAGGACCGCGCCGCCGGTATCGTCTGGCGAGCGAAGGACGCCAATAACTACTATGTCGTTCGCGCGAATGCTCTTGAGGACAACGTCGTGCTTTACAAGACTGTCGATGGCAGACGCAGTTCGCTCGACATCGTCGGGCGCAAGGGCGGATATGGCATCAAGATGCCGGTACTGGCCGGTCGCTGGAACACACTACGTGTTGAATTCGCCGGAAGCCGCTTCAAGGTGCTTTTCAATGGCCAAGCAGCCTTTGAGGTTGAAGACCGGACGTTTACCGAAGCCGGCCAAGTCGGTCTCTGGACTAAGGCTGACAGCATTACCCTCTTCGACAACATCTCATATGGCGGGGAAAAATAGTGTCCAAGGCTAATCCAGGCACAAGCGGATATTTCAATTAGGCATTTTTTTCTTGGAGAAACCACCATGCCAGCGCTGCGCCCGAACTGCGAATGCTGCGAGTTGTCCAATCGATGACGGTTCCACTTGCCGGTGTCATGCCCTAAACAAACGCCTCATTCCAACCGAGGTGTGCCATGCCGACATTGCCCTCCCGCATGACTGTGATCGCGATCCGCGCGCCCGGCGGGCCGGAGGTGCTGGTTCCTGAGGAGCGCGCGGTGACGATGCCAGGGCCGGGCGAGATCCTGGTCAAGGTCGCGGCCGCGGGCGTCAACCGTCCCGACGTGCGGCAGCGCCAGGGCACCTATCCGCCGCCGAAGGGCGCGTCCGACATTCCGGGGCTGGAGATCGCGGGCGAGGTGGTGGCGCTGGGCGAGGGCGCCGGGCGCTTCAAGCTCGGTGACAAGGTGTGCGCGCTGGTGACCGGCGGCGGCTACGCGCAGTACTGCCCGGCGCACGAGAGCGCGGCGCTGCCGGTGCCTGCGCCGCTGTCGATGGTGGAGGCGGCGGCAATACCGGAGACCTTCTTCACCTGCTGGCAGAACATGTTCATGCGCGCCGAGGTCAAGCACGGCGACTGGGTGCTGGTGCACGGCGGCACGTCCGGCATCGGCACCACCGCGATCATGCTGGCCAAGGCGTTCGGTGCCAGCGTCATCACCACGGCGGGCTCGGATGCGAAGTGTGAGGCGGCGAGGAAGCTCGGCGCGGATGTCGCGGTGAATTACAACACCGCGGATTTCGTCGCCGCGGCCAAGGAGGCGACCGGCGGCGCGGGCTGCAACCTGATCGTCGATATCGTCGGCGGCGATTACGTCGATCGCAACTATGATGCTGCGGCGGAGCGGGGCGTGATCGCGCAGGTGTCGTTCACGTCGGGTCCGAAGGCGACCGTCAACTTCGCCAAGCTGATGCACAAGCGCCTGACCCACACCGGCTCGACGCTGCGGCCGCGCACCATCGCCGAGAAGGCCGCGATCGCTGCAGGGCTCGAGGCGCGGGTGTGGCCGCTGATCGAGGCCGGCCGCATCAAGCCGGTGATCGATTCCACCTACCCGCTGGCGCAGGCGGGCGCGGCCCATGCCCGGATGGAGACCAGCCAGCACATCGGCAAGATCGTGCTCACGGCCTGAGCCGTTCAGGAATAAGGCGGCGAATAGCGGGTGTATTGGGCCGGAATAGGCCCGAAGAAGAGGCTGGAGGACCGGCATTAGCTTGCTCTTCCGGCCCCCGACCGTTACTCCATGGGCCGGGGCGGGGGATGCCGGCGGCCGGTCGGTGCGCCGGTTCGGAGCGCGTGCCTTGGGCCGCGAAATCGGCATAATGTTAAGGACTTAACTCGCACCTCATGGCTGCGATGGACCGGATCGAACGCCAGGGTGTTGGTGATGGGGGCTGCGCGGCCTTTGCGCGGCTCGTGGCCGTTGCCCTGTTGGTTTTGTTCGGTATTTCCTCAGCCCACGCCGTCGAAGCCGTGAACGTGCGCTCCGACGTGATGGCGATCGATCTGACCACTGTCGCCGAGCGCATCAAGACCGATACCGACCGCATTCTCGTATCCGCCGCGCCTGGCGCCGACGGCATCGTGCGCCGCATGCAGCAGCCGGCGCGCGAGGGCTCCACCAACTGGGCGGTGTTCGCGCTCGCCAACACCGGCGACGAGCAGATCGACCGCCTGATCGTGGTGCCGCACTACCGCATGGTCGGCTCGGGCATCCTGTGGCCCGACCTCGGCCTGTCGCGCATCGTCACCATCACGCCGTCGTCCGGCGAGCGTCCGGAGCGGCAGGACAGCGCGACGGCCGACATCTTCCGCATCACGCTCGATCCCGGCACTGTTATCACCTACATCGCCGAGTTGCGCACCGACCGCATTCCTCAGCTCTATCTGTGGGAGCCCGACGCCTACAAGGACAAGGTCAACAGCTTCACGCTGTACCACGGCATCGTCATCGGCATCGCCGGCCTGCTCGCGCTGTTCCTGACCATTCTGTTCGTCGTCAAGGGCAGCGTGATGTTTCCGGCGGCGGCTGCGCTCGGCTGGGCCGTGCTGGTCTATATCGGCGTCGATTTCGGTTTCTGGGGCAAGGTGTTCGATATGGGCGCCGGGACGGAGCGCATCTGGCGCGCCTCCGGCGAGGCCATTCTGACCGCGACGCTGCTGGTGTTCCTGTTCGCCTATCTCAACCTCGGCCGCTGGCACGTCCGTTACATGCACATCACGCTGGCTTGGCTGGCGGGTCTCGCCGCACTGGTGGCGCTTGCGCTGTTTGATCCGTCAATCGCATCGGGAATCGCGCGGCTTTCACTTGCCGGCGTCGCGTTCCTCGGCTTCAGCCTGGTGGTTTATCTTTCGACCCACGGCTTCGACCGCGCGGTGTTGCTGATCCCGACCTGGTTGCTGCTGGTGATCTGGACGGTCGCCGCAATCCTGACCGTCACAGGATGGGTTACCAACGACATCGTGGGTCCCGCGTTGCTCGGCGGTCTCGTCCTGATCGTCATGCTGATCGGCTTCACGGTGATGCAGCATGCCTTTGCCGGCGGCATCACCCACAACATCGTCTCCGACGTCGAGCGCCGCGCGCTGGCGCTGACCGGTGCAGGCGACATGATCTGGGACTGGGACGTCTCATCGGATCGCGTCTACACCAGCCCGGAAACGGAAGTGCTGCTCGGCCTCAAGCGCGGCTCGCTCGAAGGCCCGGCGTCGAAATGGCTCGAGGTGCTGCATCCGCTGGATCGTGACCGCTTCCGCGCCTCGCTCGACAGCGTGCTCGAACAGCGCCGCGGCCGCCTGGTCCAGGACTTCCGGCTTCGCTCGCCGGACGGCAACTACATGTGGTTCGCGCTCAAGACTCGTCCGGTGGTCGGCTCCGACGGCGAGGTGGTGAGGCTGGTCGGCACGCTCACCGACGTCACCGAATTCAAGACCGCCGAAGACCGCCTGCTGCACGATGCGGTGCATGACAACCTGACCGGACTGCCCAACCGCCAGCTCTTCATGGACCGCCTCGAAGCGGTGCTGGGGATCGCGAAGTCCGATCCGGCAATGAAATGCACCGTGGTGGTGATCGACCTCGACCGCTTCAAGCAGGTCAACGACTCGGTTGGCATGGCGATCGGCGATTCGATCCTGCTCACGCTGGCGCGCCGGCTGGCGCGGCTGCTCAAGCCGCAGGACACTCTGGCACGGCTCTCCGGCGATCAGTTCGCCATGATCATTCTGTCGGAGCGCGATCCGACCCGCCTCGTCGCCTTCGCCGAGACGGTCCGCAAGACGCTGCGCGCGCCGATCACTTTCAACGACCGCGAAATATTCCTCACCGCCTCAATCGGGCTCGCGCTGTCCGACAGCCAGACCCACCGCACCGAGGAACTGGTCAAGGACGCGGAACTGGCGATGTATCATGCCAAGCGGATCGGCGGCGACCGCATCGAGGTTTTCAAGGCCGCCATGCGCGCGCGCAAGACCGACCGGCTCACGCTGGAGTCGGAACTGCGCCGCGCGCTGGAGCGCGAGGAAATCACTATCCTCTATCAGCCGATCGTGCGGCTGGAAGATCGCTCGGTGGCGGGCTTCGAGGCGCTGGCGCGCTGGGACCATCCGAAGATGGGCCGGATGTCGCCCTCGGAGTTCATCAGCATTGCCGAGGAAATCGGGCTGATCGTCGATCTCGGCCTGTTCATGCTGGAGCGCACCGCGCGGCAGCTCAGCGCCTGGCAGCGCAGCATCCCCCGCCGCGAGCCTCTGTTTGCCAGCGTCAATGTGTCGTCGGCGCAATTGCTGCGGCAGGATCTGATCCACGATCTGCGGACGGTGCTGTCGCGCTCCGCGCTGGTGCGCGGCACGCTCAAGCTTGAATTGACCGAGTCGCTGGTGATGGAAAACCCCGAGCACGCCGCGCAATTGCTGACGCGGATGCGCGAACTCGGCGCCGGGCTTGCGCTCGACGATTTCGGCACCGGCCACTCCTCGCTCGCCTATCTGCAGCGTTTCCCGTTCGACACCATCAAGATCGACAAGTCGTTCGTGCGCATGAACAACAAGGGCACGCGGCCTGTGATCCTGCGCTCGATCATCTCACTCGCCCACGATCTCGGCATGGACGTTGTGGCGGAAGGCGCGGAAACCGAATCGGACGCCATCGAACTTTATCAGCTCGGTTGCGAATACGCGCAGGGCTACATCTTCGGTGAGCCGATGTCGGTCGAGGCGGCACGCGAACTTTTGCTCAACGACCAGCTCGAAGCGGCACAATGACCTTCTACTTGGCCGGCTCCCAGCCGGCTTCCTTCCAGCGATGACGCAGGGCCGGGCCGGTTAGCGCGTCGATCAAGGCGCGCGCATTCTTGGGGTCCGTGCTGCTCGCCGGGATCGCCGCCGAATAGACGGTCCACTGTTGCAGCGGTTCCGGCAGCAGCGCCAACAGCTTTGCACCCTTGGTGTGGATCTCGCTGACCAGAACGATTGCGATCTCGGCTTCGCCCTTGGCGACCTTCGCCACCGCGTCATTGCCGCCGGTGGAATGTACGCCCTTCTTGCTGACAACGTCGGCAATGCCGAAGCCGTCGGCAATCTTCATCAGATGGATCACCGAAGTGCCGCCCAGCTTCGGATCGGTGTGAGCGATCGACTGCGCTTTGATGAGCGTCTGCTTCAGCGCGTCCGGTGTGGAAACGTCCGGCACCTCTGCGCCATCGCGGATGACGACACCCAGACCGATGCGCCCGAGATCGACGCGGCTTCCCGGCATGATCCGGCCGGTCTTCTCAAGCTCGGCCATCAGCGGTGCGGAAGCGATGATGAGATCTGCCGGCGCGCCGGAGGCGATGGTGTCACGCAGCAGCCCCGTCGGGCCGGTGGTGAAGTTGAATTTGACGCCGCTCTGCTTCGAATAGTCGTCGATCATCCCGCCGACCACGCTGCGCACGGCGCCAGCGGAAATCACTTTGACTTCGGTCGCACTTGCAGACCGCGCCGGCAGCATCGCCGCGACCAGCATCAACGCTGCCCCAACGCGCATCATCGTAAAGCCCTCAAGCGTGACCGACTTCGCTGGACAACATGCCAGGGCGGATACCGATTTTCCGCATGGCTTTGGTGTACTTGGCCTCGACATCCGTGCCGAACAGCAATTCCGGATCGGCGGTGCAGTGCAGCCAGCCGTTGTGATTGATCTCGGTTTCGAGTTGCCCGGGCGCCCAGCCGGCATAGCCCAGTGCGAGGATCGCGCTTTCCGGACCCTTGCCCCGCGCAATCGCCTTGAGAATGTCCAGTGTGGCCGTAAGGCAGATTCCGCGGTCGATCGGCAGCGTCGAATTCTCGATGAAGAAGTCCGCCGAATGGAGTACGAAGCCGCGCTCCGTTTCGACCGGTCCGCCCTTCAACACCTTCACGCCGCCCGCGCGCGGAGGCAGCGCGATCAGATCGGCCTTGGGGATCACGTCAAGCTTGACCAGCAAGTCCTGGAAGCTGATGTGCGGCGCGGGCTGGTTGACGATAATGCCCATCGCGCCCTCGGACGAATGCGCGCAGATGTAGATCACGCTGCGGGAGAATCGCTCGTCCTCCATGGTCGGCGTGGCGATCAGCATCTGGCCGTCGAGATAGCTTCCGCCAGCGGACTTTTCCGCCGCGTTCTTTGCCAGTGCTTTGCGCGTCAATCGCATGCGAGGAAGGTTACCCCGATCCTGTTGCTTTGCAACAAGCGTTCACAACGAATTCAGTAGTCAGCACGGCGCCGGTTCATTAAGTCTCCAACATGAGGAAAGGTTTCCGCGCCCGAATTTCGCCGGAATTGATGCTGGCTCTCCTGTTGTGCGCGGCCGCTGCGCCCGCGGCTGCCGCCGACGCGTCGCTCTGGGACAATGACACGCGCTCTGCCGTGCGTTTGATCGGTGCCGGTAACGTGCGTGAAAACGGCGGGTTGGTGCTGCGCGGCGGCGTCGAGATCAAATTGCAGCCGGGCTGGAAGACCTACTGGCGATATCCAGGCGATGCAGGAGTGCCGCCGCTGTTCGACTTTGCGGCGTCGGACAACGTCAAATCGGCGACCGTGCTATGGCCTGCGCCGGTCCGCTTCGCCGACGGCAGCGGCAATTCGATCGGCTACAAGACCGCGGTGATTTTTCCTCTGCGGATCGTTCCTCAGGATGTGTCGAAGCCCGTCCGTCTGCGGCTCAATCTCGACTATGCGGTCTGCGAGACACTTTGCATTCCGGCCAAGGCCAAGGCGGAATTGCTGCTGTCCGGCTCCCAGGGTTCGCAGGACGCTGCGCTGAAGGCGGCAGAAGCCCTTGTCCCAAAGCCCCGAGCGATTGGTGACGGCGGAACGCTATCGATCCGCAAAGCCTGGCGTGACAACAGCTCCGGCAAGCCCCAGGTCGTGGTCGAGGTGACTGCTCCGCAGGGGAGCAACGTCGATCTGTTTGCCGAAGGCCCGTCTCCTGACTGGGCCTTGCCGCTGCCGAGCCCGGTTGCGGGCGCGGCCTCGGGCTCCAAGCGCTTCGTGTTCGAGCTGGATGGCTTGCCCAGCGGCGCCAAGGCCGAAGGAGCGGCGCTCAGGCTCACCGCGACCGCGGGTTCGGAGGCGGTCGAGGCCGTATTTCGCCTCGACTAATTCGCCAGGGGCGCTAATTTGTGCGCCGATAAGTCTCCACAAAGTGCCCAACCATAAGCACGCGAGAGGATTGATATCATGGCTATCAAGGTCGGCGATCGTCTGCCCAGCGCAACATTCACCGTGATGACGGCGGAAGGCCCCAAGCCGAAGACCACCGACGAAATCTTCAAGGGCAAGAAGGTCGTGTTGTTCGCGGTGCCCGGCGCCTTCACGCCGACATGCAGCAACAATCACCTGCCGGGATTTGTGAAGAACGCCGACGCAATCAAGGCGAAGGGCATCGACACCATCGCCGTGACCGGCGTCAACGACGTGTTTGTCATGAGCGCGTGGAAGAAGGCTTCCAATGCGGATGCCGTCGAATTTCTTGCCGACGGCAGCGCGGCTTTCGCCAAGGCCGTCGGCATCACCGCCGACCTGACCGAGCGTGGCCTCGGGCTTCGTTCGGGCCGCTACTCGATGGTGGTTGAGGATGGCGTGGTGAAGACGCTCAATGTCGAGGAAGGGCCGGGCAAGGCCGAAGCCTCGGGCGCCGACAACCTGCTGAAGAGTCTCTAGGATACGGGATCGGATTGCGCCGTCATTCGGTTGATCCGGGTGACGGCGTTTTCTTGCGGGGAACGCGATGCGACGCGCGGTGACGGTACTCCTGTTCTCGGGCGTCATGGCTGCCGGATCGGCAGCGCATGCCAAGCAATGGACGTGCCGCGCCGACAGCAAGAACGCCTTCGGCTGGGGCAAAAACGAAACCGAGGCGGATGCCCGCAAGCGTGCGCTGTTGGAATGCGCGCGCCGCACGTCGCGCTATCGGGCCTGTAAGATCACGTCCTGCAAGGCTGGCTAGACGCGAGCCGACGCATTTCGCTCACCAAGGGGTCTGTCATGCCATTTTATGAAAAGGGCGCCGTTCGTATTTGTTACGAGGAGAGCGGCTCCGGATACCCGTTGCTCGTCATTCCGGGCGGAGGATTGAACGCGACGATTGCGGGCCTCAAAGGGGACAGCTCTCCGTTCAATCCGATGGAGGAATTCAAGGGCGAGTACCGTTGCATCGCGTCGGACCTTCGCAATGCCAATGGCGGCCAGTCCGCCGGTCCGCTCGAGGCCGAGCGGCCCTGGGACGCCTTCACCGACGATCACCTCGCGGTGATGGATCACCTGGGCATCGAAAAGTTCATGGTCTTGGGCTTCTGTATCGGTGGCCCCTTCATCTGGAACCTGCTGAAGCGCGCGCCCCATCGGGTTGTCGCCGCCGTGCTGGCCCAGCCCAGCGGCTCGCGTCCGGAGTTGCGCGACTATTTCTATGACAACAACATGAAGGGCTGGGGGCCGGCGCTGGCGGCGAAACGTCCTGAGATCACAATGGAGACGATCGACCGGTTCCTAACCAGGATGTACCGGACCAATCCCGATTTCGTCTTCACCGTGACGCGCGACTTCGTGCGCAACTGCCAGACGCCCGTGCTCATCCTGCCTGACGATGTCCCGGCGCATCCCTACGCGGTTGCCATGGAGGCCGCGATGCTCGCGCCCAAGGCCGAAGTGAGCATGTTTCCGTGGAAGGAGCCCAAAGAGCGGATTCCTCTGGCGGTACGCCAGATACGTTCCTTTCTTCGGTCGCACAGACCTGCGGGTTCTTAGGCCGCGCCGTTGCGCTGCGCGGCCCGCATATCCGCGATCGCTTCGACCGCCAACTGGTCGGCTCGCTCGTTCAATTCGTGACCGGCGTGACCTTTGACCCAGTTCCAGCGCACCTCGTGGCGCGCGACCGCCGCTTCGAGCCGTTGCCATAGATCGACGTTCTTCACCGGCTTCTTGTCGGCGGTTTTCCAGCCGTTGCGCTTCCAGCCGTGGATCCATTTCGAGATGCCGTCATGGACGTACTTGCTGTCGGTGTGCAGCTCGACGCGGGATGGTTTCTTCAGCGCCTCGAGCGCTGCGATCGCGCCCATCAACTCCATGCGGTTGTTGGTGGTGTGAGGCTCGCCGCCCTTCAGTTCTTTTTCGTGTTCGCCGGAAGACAGGATGGCGCCCCAGCCGCCGGGACCGGGATTGCCCGAGCAGGCGCCGTCGGTGTGGACGATGACGTGCGGCTTGTCCGTCACGCGCCGGCCCTCTCGGGCAGCACGCCATAATCGCGGACGCTCGCGATGGTCTGGTGAAAGCGCAGCTTGCGCAGATACTCGATCGGGTTCTTCGGCCGAACCAGCGCGCCTTCCGGCACGTTGAGCCAATCGGTCAGCCGCGTCAGCAGGAAGCGCAGCGCGGCCCCGCGCGCCAGCAGCGGCAGCGCGTCCAGTTCGGCAGGCGAGAGCGCGCGCGTGCGCATGTAGCCCTGTAGCAACTCGCGCCCCTTGGTGACGTTGTAGGAATGATCGGGCTCGAAACACCAGGCGTTGAGGCAGATGGCCACGTCGTAGGCCAGTGTATCGGTGCAGGCGAAATAGAAATCGATCAGTCCGGACAGCGTGTTGTCGAGGAAGAATACGTTGTCCGGGAACATGTCGGCGTGGATCACGCCTTTCGGCAGGTCCTGCGGCCAGCGCTGTTCGAGATGCGTCAGTTCGCTCTCGACGGTGCTCGCGATGCCGGGCTGCACGCTGTCGGCGCGTGCCGCCGAGTGATCGTACAGCGCGCGCCAGCTATCGACCGACAGCGCGTTGCGCCGTTGCTGCGGAAAATCGAGACCCGCGAGGTGCAGCTTCGCAAGCGCCACGCCGACCGCGTAGCAGTGCCGCGGGTCCGGCCGCCGGATCCACATGCCGTCGAGAAAGGTGACGATGGCGGCCGGCCGGCCGCACAGATGGCCGAGCGCTTCGCCGCCGCGGGTCTTCACCGGCTGCGGACAGTTGATGCCGCGCGCCGCGAGATGCTCCATCAACGCCAGGAAGAACGGGACGTCGCCTGCGACGACCCGTTTCTCATACAGCGTGAGGATGAAATGGCCCTTCCGGGTATGCACCAGGAAATTGGAGTTCTCGACGCCTTCGGCGATGCCCTTGTAGGACAAAAGCTCGCCGAGCTCGTAGCCGGCGAGAAATGTCGTGAGGTCGTCCGCTGCGACGTCGGTGTAGACAGCCATGGCCTACTACGGCCCTGCGCCGGCCCCATCCGTCAAGGGGCCGCGGGCCGTTCCTGGATCAAGCCGTGGCGCGCTCGCGCAGGTGGCGCGGCAGCGGGAAGAACATGCCGGACTCGTCGGCGCCCGACACGGTTTCGACGTTGAGGGTGAAGCGTGCCGCGAATGCGTCGAGGATTTCCTCGACCAGCACCTCGGGCGCGGACGCGCCGGCGGTGACGCCCAGCGTCTTGATGTTGTCAAACCGCGTCCAGTCGATCTCGGAGGCGCGCTGCACCAGCACGGAATAGGGGCAGCCCTCGCGCTCGGCCACTTCCTGCAAGCGGCGCGAATTCGATGAGTTCGGGGCGCCCACCACGACCAGGGCATCGACCCGCGGCGCGACGCGCTTCACCGCCTCTTGGCGGTTGGTGGTCGCGTAGCAGATGTCTTCCTTGTGCGGGCCCACGATCGCGGGGAAGCGGCGCTTGAGCACCGCGACGATGCCCGCGGTGTCGTCGAGCGACAGCGTGGTCTGCGTCACATAGGAAAGCTTGCTCTCGTCCTGCGGCCGGAAGGCCTCGGCTTCCTCGATGGTCTGCACCAGCTTGATGGCGGCATCCGGCAATTGGCCGAGCGTGCCCACCACCTCGGGATGCCCGGCGTGGCCGATCAGCACGATCTCGCGGCCGCGGCGGAAATGGATCTCGGCCTCGCGGTGGACCTTGGTGACCAGCGGGCAGGTGGCGTCGAGCGCGAAAAAGTTGCGGCGCTTCGCCTCCTCGGGAATGGATTTCGGCACGCCGTGGGCGGAGAAGATCACCGGCGCTTCGGTCTCGGGAATCTCGTCGAGTTCCTCGACGAAAATCGCGCCCTTCGCCTTCAGGCTCTCGACCACATAGCGGTTGTGCACGATTTCGTGGCGGACATAGACCGGCGCGCCGTAGCGCTTCAGCGCCTGTTCCACCGAATCGATGGCGCGAACCACCCCGGCGCAGAACCCGCGCGGGGAGCACAACAGGACGGTCAGGGGCGGCTTGCCGGACTGGGCTGAGGAGTCGGTCGGGATCATCGGCAACAAATGGGGTTCCTCGCGCCGCTCTGTCAAGCGCGGGGCTCACCATTGCGTATTCCGGGTACAAATGCCTATATTCAGGCCACTTTCCAGTCATCTGTGATGACACAAGGCCTCGTCCGGAAGGGCGGGCGGGGCGCAGAGGAGATTTTGCCATGCAGGAAGCGCCGCTGATGCCCAAGGCGACCGCCGTCTGGCTCGTGGAAAATACGGCTCTTTCGTTCGACCAGGTTGCCGACTTCTGCAAGCTGCACCCTCTCGAAATCAAGGCCATCGCGGACGGCGATGCCGCCCAGGGCATCAAGGGTCTCGATCCGATTCAGACCGGGCAGTTGACCCGTGAGGAGATCGACAAGGCGGTCGGCGATCCCGACCATCGCCTGCAGTTGCAGAATTCCAAGGTCCGGCTTCCGGAGGCCAAGCGCAAGAAGGGCCCGCGCTACACCCCCGTGTCGCGCCGCCAGGACCGGCCGAACGCCATCCTCTGGCTGATCCGCAATCATCCCGAGTTGAAGGACGCCCAGATCATGCGCCTGGTCGGCACCACCAAGACGACCATCCAGGGCATTCGCGAACGCACACACTGGAATGCCGCGGCGCTGAGCCCGCTCGATCCGGTTACGCTGGGCCTATGCTCGCAGATCGATCTCGATTTCGAGGTGCAGCGCGCTTCGAAGGAAAAGCCCGCCCCGTCCCAGGGCGGCGTCACGTTGCTGCCGGCGTCCGTCACCACCGCGCCGCCGGTCGAGGAAGAAGAGCCGCCGGTCGAGGACAAGGGCAAGGACGAACTCAACGTCAACGCGGTGTTCGCCAAGCTCAAGCAGCTCGGCGGCAAGCCCGAGGACAAGGAAGAAAACTGAGCGCGGCCGCGCTCCGCTTCGCCCGGTTCAGCTTCGCCGAATCTCAACGTCGCCAAGCCATCCGGTTGACCGGCCGGCCCGATACCGGATTGACGTCTTCACCCGCGTACTGGAATCCGTGCTTCTCGTAGAAGCGGATGGCGCGGACGTTGTCTTTGTTGACCAGCAGATCGAGCCGCGACGGCGAGATACGCTTGGCCTCATCGACCAGCGCCGCCGCCAGCGCGCCGCCCCATGCTTCGGGCGCGACCACGATCTGATCGAGGTAGCCGCTCGCCGGATCGACCGTTACAAATCCCGCGAGCGCCCCGCCCATCTCTGCGACGACAATTTCCGCAACCGGCACCAGTTCATCGCGCCAGCGGTTCCGCCACCAATCGGTGCGTGCGGCAAAATCGAGGTGCGGATAGGCCGCCTGCCAGGTGCGGCGCCACAACTCGATCGCCGCGTCCTCGTCTGCGGCCTCGTAGCGGCGCAGGGTATAAGCGGGCGCGCTCACCGCTCCGTCAGCTTCAGCTCGATGCGGCGGTTGCGGGCGTAGGCCTCGTCGGTCGTCGCAGGATCGATCGGCTGGAATTCGCCGAACCCCGCGGCGACCAGCCGCTGCGGCGGGATACCTTTGGTCACCAGATACTGCACCACCGCGATGGCGCGCGACGCCGACAGGTCCCAGTTGGTGCGCGCGCCGGCGAGGGGTCGAACGTCGGTATGGCCATCGACCCGCAGCACCCAGGCGATATCCTGCGGAATCTGCCGGTCGAGTTCGAGGATTGCCGCCGCGATCTTGTCGATCTCGTTTCGGCCCTCCGGCTTGAGTACGGCCTGTCCGGTGTCGAAAAACACCTCGGACTGGAACACAAAGCGGTCGCCGACGATGCGGATATCGGATCGGTTGCCGAGAATGGCCCGCAGCTTGCCAAAGAAATCGGACCGGAAGCGCGACAGCTCCTGCACGCGCTGGGCAAGCGCCACGTTGAGCCGCTGGCCGAGTTCGGTGATGCGCGACTGCGATTCTTTGTCGCGCTTCTCCGTGACATCCAGCGCAAGTTCGAGCGCGCCCAACTGGCGGCGCAACGCCGCGATCTGCTGGTTGAGGATCTCGACCTGCGCCAAGGCGCGCAACGTGATGCGCTTTTCAGCGTCGAGCTGCGTCGACAATTCCGTGACCTTGCCCTGTGCGGTCGCGGTGCCGCTTCCGAGGTCTTCGTAAAGCCCTTTGTAGCGGTCGCGCTCGCCCTCGCTGGCGGCCAGCCCGGCGCGTAGCTGCGCGATCTGCTCTTCCAGCGACAGCTTGCCGGTCTGTTCGAGCGAGAGAAGGTCGGTGAGCTGCGCGATGCGCGCGGACAACTTCTGCAGCGCAGTGTCCTTGCCGGTGACCTCTTGCGACAGCACGAACTGGACGATCACGAACACGCTGAGCAGGAAGACGATGCCGAGGATCAGCGTCGCCAGCGCATCGACAAATCCGGGCCAGTAATCGACGCTGCCGTGGCGGCTGCGGGCACGAGCCATGATGCTGCTCCTGGCCTGTTACTTGTCGGCGCCTTCGCGCACCAGCCGTTCAAGCAGGCGGCGGATGTCGCGGTTCTGCTCGGCCTGCGAATCGACCCAGTCGCGGATCATCTGCTGCTCGGTGCGCATGTGATGGACCAGCCCCTGGATCGCCTCGGCGAGATTGGCCATCGCGGTGGTCGCGGCCTTGCCGGAGCCGGCATCGACCATCGCCTCGCGCAGCCGTTCGATTGCAGCCCTGATCTCGCCCGACACGTTGGGGCCGCCCGCGGCCGACACCAGGGCTGAGCCGGTTTCACCGCCGAGATCGCGAACCGTGGTGGAGAGCCAGTCTTCAAGGTCGGTGTGGAAGCGATTCTGCGCCTGGCTCATCTGCAGGTCGAGGAAGCCCAGCACCAGCGATCCGGCGAGTCCGAACAGCGAGGACGAGAACGAGATGCCCATGCCGCTCAACGGCGCGGCGAGACCCTCCTTCAAGGTGTCGAACACCGAGCCGGCGTCGCCTCCCACATTCAGGGACTCCAGCACCTTACCGACCGAGCTCACCGTTTCAATCAGGCCCCAGAACGTGCCGAGCAGGCCCAGGAAGATCAGCAGCCCGGTCATGTAGCGGGAAATCTCGCGCGCCTCGTCGAGTCGGATCGCGATCGAATCCAGGATGCCGCGCATGGTCGATGACGAGATCGTCATGCGGCCGGTGCGGTCGCGCAGGATGGCCGCCATTGGCGCCAGCAGCACCGGCGGCCGGATCACCGTGATGCCCGGGTCGGCGAGCCGGAATTCATTGACCCAGGCGACCTCCGGGAACAGCCGGATCACCTGCCGGAACGACAGCAGGATGCCGATCGCCAGAACGCCGATAATGAGCGCGTTGAGCGGCGGGTTGGCCTTGAAGGCGGTCCAGATCGGCTGGTGGATGACGACGACGACGAGTCCGCACAGGATCAGGAAGATCAGCATCCGCACCAGGAAGATGCGGGGCGAGGACACTTTGAACGGATCGTGGTCTTGCGCCATGAGAGGCCTTCATGTGGCCGCGGCCGGTGGCGTCAATATGGCATAGGTCCGGCGAAATCAAAGACGATATTGGCCGCAGCCTGTGCCCTCAATTTTTCGAAGCGCCCTTGAGGGTGGCCAGCAGTTCTTTGTGAAGCGCTTCGTTTCCCGCGATGATGTGGCCTTTGCCGAGCATCGCGTCGGTGCCGTCGAGGTCGGTGACGAAGCCGCCCGACTCGCGGACCATCAGCACGCCGGCGGCCATGTCCCACGGCGACAGGTTGCGCTCCCAATAGATGTCGAATCGGCCCGCCGCGACGCCGGCCAGATCGAGCGAGGCGGCACCGAACCGGCGCAGCCCCGCGACCTTGTCCTGCACCGCGGCCAGTTCCTTGAGGCCGAGTTCGAGGTCGCCGCGCCCATGATGCGGCAGGCCGCAGGCGACGATCGATTCGTTCATGCGCTGCCGGGCGGCGACGCGCAGCCGGTAATCGTTCAGGAAGGCGCCCTTGCCGCGTTCGGCGGTGTAGAGCTCGTCGCTGATCGGATTGTAGATCACGCCCGCGACGATGGTTCCGTCGCGGTCGAGGCCAATCGAGATGGCGAACTGCGGTATGCCGTGAAGGAAGTTGGTGGTGCCGTCGAGCGGATCGACGATCCAGGTGTGGGTCTTGTCGCTGCCGGCGTGCAGGCCGCCTTCCTCGCCGTGGAAGCCATAGTTCGGGCGCGCCTTGGCGAGTTCGGCGCGAAGAATGGTTTCGGCGCGCCGATCCGCGGCGGTGACGAAGTTCGCCGGGCCCTTCATCGACACCTGGAGCTTTTCGATCTCGCCGAAGTCCCGCTTGAGCGAACGCGCCGCCTTGCGGGCGGCGCCGATCATGACGTTGAGCAGCGCGGATTGCATCATTCAATCGGCTCGCTTCACGTAGGCGGCCTCGTCGGTGCTGACGATGATTTTCTCACCCGCGGAGATGAACGCGGGCACCAGCACGCGCAATCCGTTCTCGAGTTTGGCGGGCTTGTAGGACGACGTTGCGGTCTGGCCCTTGAGGCTGGCTTCGGCTTCGACCACTTCAAGCACCACGGTATCCGGCAGTTTGATGCCGATCGGCCGGTCCTGGTGCAGTTGAACCTGCACCATCATGCCGTCCTGCAGGAACGCCGTGCGGTCGCCGACGAATTCGCTGGCGAGCTCGATCTGGTCGAAGTTCGCCGTGTCCATGAAGACCAACTGCTCTTCCTGCCGGTAGAGGAACTGGAACTGCCGGCGCTCGACCTCGGTTTCCTCCACCCGGTCGGAGCTGCCGAAGCGCTCGTTGAGCTTGCGCCCATCCAGCAGGTTCTTCAATTCGACCTGGTTGTAGGCCGGGCCTTTGCCCGGTTTGACCGCGCCGCTTTTGATGGCGGCCCACAGCGAGCCGTCGTATTCGATCACCATTCCGGGCCGGATGTCGCTGCCGCTGATTTTCGCCATGTCCGCCTGCCGTTTGTTCCAGGTCAGATGCACCTGGGGCGGAACGCCCGTCAAGGCGCGCTGGTGGCGGCGTGCGCCGCTCGGGCCTCGGATTCCCGCTGCTCCTGGAGGCGCGAAATCCAGGGTTTGGCCGCAGCTTCGCCGGCGGCGCGGTCCTCGGGCCTCATCTTGCGGAGATAATCCTCGAGGAACATGTCATTGCCGCCGCCGGATCTGGCGATCAGGTGCCAGCGCGCCGCCTGCACCGGATCGGCCTTCATGCCGAAGCCCTTGGCGTACATCAGGGCGAGCCGGTTCTGCGCGATCGGGTTGCCGCGTTGCGCGGCCCGGGTCAGGTATGTGACCGCGGCGGCCTCGTTTCTGGCGATGCCGGTGCCGTTGAACAGCGCGATGCCGTATTCGATCTCGGCATCGGTGTTGCGGGCGAGCGCCGCGGCGCCGAGCAGGCGGGCCGCCTCGCGATCGTCCTTCGGAACGCCGCGGCCTTCCTTGTAGAAGGTCGCAAGCGCGTATTGCGCCTCAGGGCTGCCGGCCTCCGACGCGGTGCGCATCAGCTCGGCGGCGCGCTTGAAATCCTGCGGGAAGTGCTGGCCCTCGATGTAGAGCAGGGCGAGATTGTAGGCGGCGGCGGCGTGGCCGAGCTTGGCGGCGGAGGCGAACAGCTTTGCTGCGCCGTCGCGATCGCGCGGGCCGGCGCGGCCGGTCATCCTGAACATGGCGAGCGCGAACATGGCTTCGCGGTCGCCGCGGCCGGCGGCGATCCGGTACCAGTCCGCCGCCTTGATGTCGTCCTGCCGCACGCCGAGACCTTCGGAATAGAGTTCGGCCAGCAGCGTCATCGCCTTGACGTCGCTCTTGGCGTCGATCCGCTTCATGGCCTCGGCGAAGGCGGTCGCGTACTGGCCGCGCTGAAACGCGCCATAGGCCAGGTCCGGTTCGGACATGGCAGAAGGCACGGGGGCAGGCGCGGGTGCTGTTGCTGCCGGTTTTGCCGGTGACGGCTTGGTGCCCGGTTTTGCGGGCTCGGCGCTTGCGGACGAAGCCGCCAGTGCCGCAGCCGTCAGAAGCGTCCATGCGGCCGTCCGCAACAGCATCATGCGACGGTCTCCGGCAACGCCAGCCGCCGCGCGATTGCGGCGAGCTTCGCCGCACCGCCGCCGGGCTCCGACCAGATGAAATCGCCGACCGCGACGAAATCCGCGCCGGCCGCGGCAAGCGCTGCGGCCTCGTCGATGCTGGCCGCCAGCGCGACGCAGGGCACCTCGAAGACCTCAGCCCACCAGGCGACGCGTTCCACGATCGCCTCGAACGAAGGCCGCGCGCCGTCGGCGGCGTCGCCGAACATCACGTAGTCGGCGCCGCGCTCGGCCGCGGTCATCGCGTCGTGGCGGGTCGCCAGACCGCCGCAGCCCGCGATCCGATCGGGCTTGAGCATTCCGGCCTGCGACGCGAATGCCTCGACGCCCACCAGATGCGCGCCGTCGGCGCCGCTGCGGACGGCCAACTCTGCATGGCCGTCCAGCAGCAGGGCGGCGTCCTTGCGCTGCAGCAGGGGTGCCAGCGTCTTGATGCGGTCGATCTGCGTGCTTTCGCCGGCGTCGGCGAGCCGCACCAGCACCACGGCGATCTCGGCCGCATCGAGGGCCGCGGCGAGTTCGCGGCCGAACGCAACAGCATCCCCGATCGGCGGGGTCATCAGATAGAGCTTGGGGACCTGCTTCATCGGATGGGGATGGGACATGGCGCTCGGATGCGACCGCAATCCGGCGAATTGGGGGCGATTCTCTCAACTGTTGCAATGCGGCTCGCGGGCGCGCTGCGAACTCAGGTGCTGGGTGGCTTGGGGGCGGGCCATTTGCGCTCCACCCAGTCGAGCAGCTTGATCAGCGGTGGACGCACGAACGGAAGGTCGATGGCAAGCACAAGAACGCCCAGCGGGATCATCCAGAAGCCGAGGATGGGAAGGAAGCCGACCAGCCCGCAAATCACCAGCAGGATGCCCAATATGATCCGGACCACGCCGGATCCCGGCTTGCGGAGCCAGCGCACGAGGCCGCGCATGTTCTCCGGCAGGCGGCGCTCGAACATTTCAAGATGTTCGTCGAGCTCCTTCTTGAGGTAACTCATCCCCGGCCCGCCCGCGGCACGGCTTTGCGCATTCGGGGGCTATGCAGCCTTCTTCTCCAGGTCAGCCTTCCACTGGCCAAGTGCGGCAAGACCGTTCATGCGGGCGCGATGGGCGAACACGCGCTGGGCGCCGGCGACGTTCTCGCTCTTGCCGGACCAGGCCTTCTGGGGCGCGTGCTGGAGCGCACGGCCGTAGGAGAAGGTGAGATTCCAGGGCAGGCCGCCGATCCGGTTCATGGCGTCGAGATGGGCGGTTGCTTCCTCGTCGGACTGTCCGCCCGACAGGAACGCGATGCCGGGCACCGCGCCGGGCACGCAGTTCTTCAGCACCTTGACGGTTTTCTCCGCGACCTCTTCGACGCCGGCGCGCCTGCCGTTCTTCTTGCCGGAGATCGACATGTTGGGTTTGAGGACAATGCCTTCCAGCGCGACGCGCTGAAGGAACAGTTCCTCGAATTGCGCCTTGAGAACCGCGGTGGTGACCTCGACGCAGCGGTCGATGTCGTGATCGCCGTCCATCAGCACCTCGGGCTCGACGATCGGGACGATCTGCGCGGCCTGGCACAGCGCGGCGTAGCGCGCGAGCGCGTGGGCGTTGGTGCGGATCGCGGTTTCGGTCGGGATGCCCGCGCCGATGTCGATCACGCCGCGCCACTTGGCGAACCGCGCGCCCTGTTCGTAGTACTTCGGCAGCCGGTCGGCGAGCTTGTCGAGGCCGATGGTGATGGTCTCGCCGGGGCAGTTCGGCAGCGGCTTGGTGCCCTCATCGACCTTGATGCCGGGAAGCGAGCCGGCCTTCTTGATCAGGTCCACCAGCGGGGTGCCGTCCTTGGCCTTCTGCCAGATCGTCTCGTCGTACAGGATCACGCCGGAGATGTGCTTCATGCCCTCGGTGGAGCGGAACAGCATCTCGCGATAGTCGCGCCGGTTGTCCTCGGTGCATTCCACGCTGATGGCATCGAACCGCTTCTTGATCGTGCCGGTGGATTCGTCGGCCGCGAGAATGCCCTTGCCGGGCGGGGTCATGGCCTGAGCGACCTTGTTCAATTCTGCGAGGTTCATCGCCATCTCCTTGGATCTCGGATGTCCGGGCCGCAGTGCGCCGTGCGCTAGCCGGGCCGGACTGACGCTTTCGGCGTCATTTTTGCCTCAACACCTCGACGCCGGGCAAGGGCTTGCCCTCCATCCACTCCAGGAAGGCGCCGCCGGCTGTGGACACATAGGTAAACTTGTCCGTGACGCCAGCCATGTTCAGGGCTGCGACCGTGTCGCCGCCGCCCGCCACGGAGATAAGCTTTCCGGCCCTGGTGCGTTCCGCGACGTAGCGGGCGACCTCGACGGTGGCGCGCTCGAACGGTGGCAGTTCGAACGCCCCGAACGGGCCGTTCCAGACCAGCGTGCGGGCGTCGTCGATCGCGCCCTTGATGCGTTCCATCGATTGCTGGCCGACGTCGAGGATCATGCCGTCCGCCGGGATCGCATCGACGCCATAGGCCTGCGAGGGCGCGTTGGCGGCGAAATGGAAGGCGACGGTGGCGTCGATCGGCAGGATGATCGCGCAGCCTTTGCTGTCGGCCTTCTCCATGACGCGCCGCGCGGTTTCGGCCATGTCCTTTTCGACCAGCGACTTGCCGACGTTGAGGCCCTGGGCGTGGAGGAAGGTGTTGGCCATCGCGCCGCCGATCACCAGGCCCTGCACCCGCCCCATCAGGTTCTCGAGCAGTTCCAGTTTGGTCGAGACCTTGGCGCCGCCGACGATGGCAACGACCGGCTTTTCCGGAGCCTCGAGCGCCTTCGAGAGCGCATCGAGCTCCGCCTGCATGGTGCGGCCCGCATAGGCCGGCAGCTTGTGGCCCAGTCCCTCGGTCGAGGCATGGGCGCGGTGCGCGGCGGAAAACGCGTCGTTGACCCAGAGATCGCCGAGCTTGGCGAGTGCCGCGACGAACGCGGGCTCGTTCTTCTCTTCGCCTTTGTGAAAGCGCGTGTTCTCCAGGCAGAGGATATCGCCTGGCTTCATCGCGGCGATCGCGGCTTCCGCCTTCTCGCCGACGCAGTCCTCGGCGAACGCCACCGGGCGGCCGATCGTCTTGGCGACGGCAGTTGCCACCGGACGCAGCGATTCCTTCGGGTCCGGTCCTTTTGGTCGCCCGAAGTGCGCGAGCAGGATGACCTTGCCGCCCTTGTCCGCGATCTCAGTGATGGTCGGCGCGACGCGCTCGATGCGGGTCGCGTCGGTGACCGCGCCGTTTTCCATCGGCACGTTGAGATCGACGCGGAGCAGGACGCGCTTGTTGTTGAGGTCTGCGTTGTCGAGGGTACGGAAATTTGCCATGTGCTCAGTCTCGTGTCCCGGGCGAGCGGAGCGAGACCCGGGACCCCGGTTACTTCAGATCGAAACGATCCGGGACAAGGAAGAACTCAGATCAGCTTGCCCATCGCAACGGCGGTGTCCGACATGCGGTTGGAGAAGCCCCACTCGTTGTCGTACCAGGACATGACGCGCACGAATGTTCCGTCCATCACCTTGGTCTGGTCCATGTGGAAGATCGAGGAGCGCGGATCGTGGTTGAAGTCGCCGGAGACGTTCGGCGCGTCGGTGTAGCCGAGGATGCCCTTGAGCTGCTGCTCGGCGGCGCGCTTCACCGCGGCGTTGATCTCGTCCTTGCTGGTTGCCTTCCTCGCCATGAACTTGAAGTCGATCACCGAGACGTTCGGCGTCGGCACGCGGATCGAGACGCCATCAAGCTTGCCGTTGAGTTCCGGCAATACTAGGCCGACGGCCTTGGCGGCGCCGGTCGAGGTCGGGATCATGTTCAGCGCCGCGGCGCGGGCGCGATACAGATCCTTGTGCATGGTGTCGAGCGTCGGCTGGTCGCCGGTGTAGGAATGAATCGTCGTCATGAAGCCCTTGTCGATGCCGACCGTGTCGTTCAGCACCTTGGCGACCGGCGCCAGGCAGTTGGTCGTGCACGAGGCGTTGGAGACGATCTTGTGATCCTTGGTCAGCTTGTCGTGATTGACGCCGTACACGACGGTGAGATCGGCGCCGTCGGCCGGTGCCGAAATCAGCACGCGTTTGGCGCCGGCGGTCAGGTGCGCGCCGGCCTTGTCCTTCGATGTGAAGATGCCGGTGCATTCCAGCGCGATATCGACGCCGAGGTCTTTCCACGGCAGCGTCGCCGGATCCTTGATGGCCGTCACTTTGATGGCGCCGTTTCCGAGACTGATGGTGTCGCCCTTCACCGTGACTTCGCCGGGAAAGCGGCCGTGCACGCTGTCGAAGCGCAGCAGGTGCGCGTTGGTCTCGACCGGGCCGAGGTCGTTGATACCGACCACCTCAATGTCCTTGCGGCCGGACTCCGCGATGGCGCGGAGAATGTTGCGGCCGATGCGGCCAAACCCGTTGATGCCCACTCGAATTGTCATTTCGCCCGGCTCCTTGGAAATCGTGCAAAAAACGTCAGGCTCCGGTTGATCCGGGCCCAAATCCTGGTCGTTTGAACAGTAAGATGGATTGTCCGGTCAAGCCCGGCAACCGCCGCCTAGCCAAGCTTTTTCAGCGCAGCTTCGGCGATCTTCTCGGGCGTGATGCCGAAGTGCTTGTACAGGTCCTTGTAGGGCGCGCTGGCGCCGAACCCGGACATCCCGACGAACAGACCGTCGGCGCCGATGATGGCATCCCAGCCCTGCCGGATGGCGGCTTCGACGCCGATCTTGACCGGCGCGTCGCCGATCACGGCGCGGCGGGCTTCGCCGGACGCAGCCATCAGCAGTTCGAAGCAGGGCACCGAAACGACGCGGGTCGCCACGCCCTTGGCCGCGAGCAGCTTCTGCGCTTCGACGGCGATGGAGACCTCCGAACCGGTCGCGAAGATCGAAACCCGGGCCTTGCCGTCCGCCGGCGAAATCTCATAGGCGCCCGCGGCGCAGCGGTTGTCCTCGTCCAGTGCCTTGCGAAGCTGAGGAAGGTTCTGCCGCGTCAGCGCCAGCACGCTCGGCGTGTCGCGGGCTTCCAGCGCAAGCTGCCAGCACTCCAGCGTCTCGACGGCGTCGCCCGGCCGGAACACGTAGAGGTTCGGAATGGCGCGCAGCGAAGCCAGATGCTCGACCGGCTGATGGGTCGGACCATCCTCGCCCAGACCGATGGAGTCGTGGGTCATCACATGGATGACGCGCTCGCCCATCAGCGCCGCGAGGCGGATCGCAGGACGGCAGTAGTCCGCGAACACCAGGAATGTGCCCGAGTAGGGAATGATGCCGCGATGCAGCGTCATGCCGTTCATCGCCGCGGCCATGCCGTGCTCGCGCACACCGTAGTTGATGAAGCGGCCGGAGTAGTCGGCGGCGGTCATCGCCTTCATCGAC
Organism: Hyphomicrobiales bacterium; assembly: GCA_021730985.1. Lineage (GTDB taxonomy): Bacteria > Pseudomonadota > Alphaproteobacteria > Rhizobiales > Xanthobacteraceae > Z2-YC6860. Next base: position 94,932 of record JAKFYI010000019.1, read on the forward strand.
TTGGTGCGGGTGTTGTTCGAGCCGGTCAGGTCGGCGGAGCCGCCAATCATTTCCGGCACCGCGGGGACCAGCGCTTCGAGCGCAAACTCGGAGGAGGAGCGCGTCGCGATGTCCTTCGGCGCGGCCGCGAGCTGTTCCTTCGCCTTGCGAACCGCGTCGGCCAGTTGCTTCACCGGCAGGTCGCCGCGCATGCGTCGCTCGAATTCGGCCCGCTTGTCAGGGGCTGCGGCGGCGAGCCGCTTATCCCATTCCTTGCGCGCGTTCTTGGAGCGCTGACCGGCGGCACGCCACTGCGTCAGCACGTCGGTCGGGATATGGAACGGCGCTTCGTTCCAGCCCAGCGCCTCGCGCGCGCCCTTGATCTCGTCGGCGCCAAGCGGCGAGCCGTGCGAACTGGACTTGCCGGCCTTGGTCGGCGCGCCGTAGCCGATCGTGGTCTTGCACGCGATCAATGCCGGCCGGTCGGAGTTCTTGGCCTTCTCGATGGCGGCCGCGATCGCGTCCGGATCGTGGCCGTCCACCCGCGTCGCGGTCCAGCCCGCGGCCTCGAAACGCTTCACCTGATCGACCGAGTCGGACAGCGACAGCGGCCCGTCGATGGAAATGCCGTTGTCGTCGAACAGCACGATCAGCTTGGCAAGCTTCAGATGACCGGCCAGCGCCATCGCCTCCTGGCTGATGCCTTCCATCAGGTCGCCGTCGGATGCGAACACGAAGGTCGAGTGATCGACGAGGTCTTTGCCGAACTCGGCGGCGAGATGACGTTCCGCGATCGCCATGCCCACCGCGGTGGCGATACCCTGGCCGAGCGGGCCGGTCGTCGTCTCGACGCCCGGCGTGATGAAGTTTTCCGGATGCCCCGGCGTCAGCGATCCGATCTGGCGGAAGCGCTTGATCTCGTCGAGCGTCATCGCCTCGTAGCCGAGCAGATGCAGCAGCGAATAGATCAGCATCGAGCCGTGACCGGCGGACAGCACGAAGCGGTCGCGGTCGGGCCAGGCCGGATCGGCCGGATCGAACTTCAGGAACTGCGTGAACAGCACCGTCGCGATGTCGGCGGCGCCCATCGGCAGGCCGGGGTGTCCCGATTTTGCAAGCTCCACGGCATCCATCGCCAGCGCGCGGATGGCGTTGGCCATGCGGTTGTGCTGGGCGCGGTTCTGGCTCGGGGTTTGAGCGACGGCCGGCAAGGGTTCTGCGCTCATTTGGGTGCCTGTTTGATGGGGTGGGATAGCACGCACGGACCTTGAGTCAATGTGAGCCGCAGCGCGCGGATCAACCATGCACAGGACCACGAAAACAGTGGGATAACGATCCCCCGCAACGTTGACGGCAAAGTGGCGCGGCACGTAAAGTTCTTGTTCTAATTGCTTGCTAACGCACTATTTTTCTCGCGATTTGGGCGCAGTGATACGCCCGTGTGCAAAGGCCGAGCAATGTCCGATCAAACCGCTATCGATGCAGCGACCAAGCGTCTGAGTCAGGCGCTGGACGCACTCGATGCCGCCGTCGAGCGACGGATGGAGGCGGATCGCAGCGAAGCGCGGCTCGCCGACCAGATTCATGCGTTGGGTGCCGATCGCGCATCGCTTGCCTCGGAACTCGACGTCCAAACCGCGCGTGCGCGCCAGTTGGAAACCGCCAACCGCGAGATCGCCAAGCGGCTCGACGCTGCCATCGACAACATCCGCTCTGTCGTCGATACGCAGAGCCGATGAATCAGATCGCGAGGACGCCGTGGGCTCAGTGAACGTCACCATCAACAGCCGCCAGTTCCGCATCGGCTGCGAAGACGGTCAGGAGCAGCACATTGGAAAGCTCGCGACTGACTTCGACGCGCTGATCAACGACCTTCGCGGCCGGATCGGGGAGGTCGGCGATGCGCGCCTGACGATCATGGCGGCGCTCACGGTTGCCGATGAACTGTCCGAAGCAATAAAGCGGGTGCGCGCCGCCGAGGACGAGCTTGCGGCCTTGAAGGAGGCGCGCATCGCCTCGGTCGATCGCAGCCAGGCGACGCAGGCCGCGGTGGTCGCAGCGTTCAATGCCGCGGCGGAGCGGCTCGAAGGAATTGCCCGAAAGCTCAACCAGGGGCTCGGTCAGCCGACCATTGCTGTCGGATGACCCGGCCTGCATCCCGCCGCAGGGCATCTCCCGCGCCGGCTCGAATTTCCGGCGCAGGGGAGTTATCCAGCGGCGGTGCGTCAGATTGGCGGCTCGCTGATCGGGGACCCATCGAGGTTTTCGACGAATACACCCATGAAATCGTTTGTCTCGCGCCAGGTCAGCGCCACCCCGCCGCCATCGGAGGCCTTTTGATCGATTTCCGCTATCGATCACGCGACGATGAATTATCCCGCCGAAGTCTGTTGTGCTGGCAATGTGGTAGCAACGGGAAGCGCCTCTATGTTCGGGGATACTGCCCGTTCCGGGAGGCGCTACGCACGTTCCGCGTCGATCGCATGCAGGATGTGATGGTGATGCAGGCGGGGCGCTACGTTGCTGTCGACGACGTCACGGCCTATTTTGCGGCCTACGCGGCGGATCGTACTTCGGAGATCGCGCGCATGTTGCTCGATGGGCCGGACGATTGACGTGCGATGTCGATGGCATGTGACCCCTAGACGCATTACATTAGTCGCGCGGGGCTGCCGGGTTCGTTTGGAGACAATTCCCCGGGGCCTTACGATCCTGAAGGGAGCTGTCCCTGGCTGGACCCCTGGGTCCGGTCATCACGGCGCCCACCTACTACTGTAGGTTCCCGGGATCAGAGCTCCGACGGCCAGGGCGGCTCCGCACTCCTGGCCGCCCATGGACCGGCCAATGGCGAAAATTAGTCCGGAAGATTTCAAGGCCGAGCTTCGGCAACTGTCGCTGGCCAAGCGCGACGCTATGCCGGCCGAGACGCGCGCCGCCGCGGCCGAGACGATCGCGGCGCGGCCGTTCCCCTACGAGATCAAGCCTGGCACGGTGGTCTCGGCCTATTCGCCGATGCAGAGCGAGCTCAACCCGGTGCCGCTGATGCGCAAGCTCGCGGACGCCGGCGCAACATTGGCGCTGCCGGTGGTGGTGGGGCGCGGTAAGCCGTTGATCATGCGCGAATGGGCGTTCGGGCAGCCGCTTTCCACGGGAACCTGGGGCATCCGCGAGCCGATGCCCGACGCGCCGGAAGCCTGGCCGGACATATTGCTGGTCCCGCTCGCCTGCTTCGACCGCAAGGGCAACCGCATCGGCTACGGCGCGGGCTATTACGACCTCACCATCAATCGCTTGCGGGTGCTGAAGCCGGTGGTTGCGATCGGCTTGGCATTTTACGCTCAGCACGCCGCGGTGGTGCCGTCCACGCCGCGCGACGCGCGGCTCGATCTCGTGCTAACCGAGCGCGAATTGATCGAGTGCGGCAGGAAATAGCATGCGCATTCTTTTCGTCGGTGACGTGGTCGGCCGCAGCGGGCGGCGCGTGCTGCACGACCGGCTGCCGGGGCTGGTGACGGACTGGAAGCTCGATCTGGTGGTCGTCAACGGCGAGAACGCGGCCGGCGGCTTCGGCATCACCGAGGCGATCTATCAGGAGATGCTCGACGCCGGCGCCGACGCCATCACGCTCGGCAATCATTCCTGGGACCAGCGCGAGGCGCTGGTGTTCATCGAGCGCGCGCCGCGCCTGGTCCGGCCGGTGAACTATCCCCGTGGCACACCGGGCCGGGGTGCTGCGATGGTCGAGGCCAAGAACGGCGCGCGGGCGCTGGTCGTCAACGTGATGGGGCGCGTCTTCATGGATCCGCTGGACGACCCGTTCGGCGCGATCGATGCCGAGCTCGCCGCCTGCGCGCTCAAGTCCGATGCGGACGCCATCGTGATCGACGTGCATTGCGAGGCGACGAGCGAAAAGCAGGCGATGGGCTATTTCGCCGACGGCAAGGCGAGCATGGTGGTGGGCACGCACACCCATGTTCCGACCTCGGACCACCGCATCCTGCCGGGCGGCACCGCGTTCATGTCCGATGTCGGCATGACCGGCGACTACGAGTCCATCATCGGCATGGAGCGCGAAGAGCCGATGACGCGCTTCACCCGCAAGATTTCGTCCAGCCGGTTCGAGCCGGCGAATGGCCCCGGCACGCTGTGCGCCGTCGCGGTCGAGACTGACGATGCGACCGGTCTCGCCAGAAAAATCGGCGCGGTCCGGCTGGGTGGCAAGCTCGAAGAAGCGCGTCCACAATTCTGGACCTGAATCTTTACGGCCCTGCGCGACCTGGCTTAGGTTCGTTGCATTGATTCGCGGCCGGTTCGGTTCCGGGTACGGCCACTTCGGGGGCACTACCATGGCTGCGAATATCAGCGGCAATCTCGCGATTGCCGGCAAGACCGATTTCGACCGCTGGTCGAGTGTCGATTCCCTCGAAGCCGCTTGGGACCAGCGTGCCGAGGTTGCGGCCGGGTTCGTTCCCGCCGGTTCCCGCGTGCTCGATATCGGTTGCGGGCGCATGGCGCTGTCGCAATATCTGCCGGGCAATTGCAGCTATCAGCCCTGCGATCTGGTCGCGCACGATGCCAGGACGCTGGTCTGCGATCTCAACAACGGACAGTTCCCGAGTGCGGCGGCGGCCGATGCGGACGTCATCGTCATGCTGGGTTCGGTCGAATACGTCGCGCACATCGACGTGCTGTTCACTCACCTGCGCCACAGCAAGTGCGACCTGGTGATGAGCTACTGCGTGACTGACCTGACCGCCGATCTGAATCGCGTGTCGCTCGGCTGGAGCAATCACCTCAGCCTGATGGATCTCGCGGTGCTGTTCGACCGCTACGGCTTTCGCGTCGAACGCTCCGACCGGATCGACGAATTCCAGTTCTTGATGCGGCTCACGCCTGCCGATCGCGCCATCATGCCGCCGCCGTGCGACGTCGCGGTGATCTCGCAGAACGACGCCAGCAATTTTGGCGATCGGCTTGGCTATCACGTCGTCAACGGGCTGCTGCCCTCCAGCGCCAACGTGCACCATCTCAACTTCAACAACCTGCGGGCGGCGCGCGAGCGCTATGACCTGGTCATTCTCGGTACCGGCAACGGCATCTTTCCGCCGCTGCTGAACGACGGCGTGTTCGATGTGCTCAAGCGCAGCAAGGCGTCGATCGGCATCTTCGGGACGGAGCATCGCGAATTGATCGCGCGTCCGGCGATGGACGCACTGCTCGACCGGCTCGACACCTGGTATGCCCGCACCGAGGAAGACGTGCTGATCTACGGGCGCGGCCGCGGCAACGTCACCCATCTCGGAAACTGGATGATCGATCAGTTTCCAATGACGCGGGCGAGCGAGGACGTTCTGCTGAACATTGACGACGCGGTACTTCATAACCTGCCGCTCGACCGGACCATCCAGTCCATCCAGCTCCACAAGAACGTGTTTTCGACACGGCTGCATCCGCTGCTGTGCGCGCTTACGGCGGCCGAACTCGTGGCCTACGCCGAACAGCCGGAGCCGGGCCGGCCGGTTTCCGGCAAATTTCGCGGCATGCTGATCGACATTTTCGGACGCACGTTTCCGGAGAAGAACTTCTTCCTGGTCGATCGCGAAGCGGTCGCGGGCTACAAGGCGCGTGTCCATGACAATGTGGGCAGGCTCGGCGCACAGCTTGGCGCAATGCTGCGCAACGTCGCGGTGGCAGGCTAGTGTCGCGATTCGGAAGTTCGCTTGAATTCTCAGCAATCTCAGAAGCGAACTTCCGAATCAAAGCGACACTAGAAACTCAATGATTCTAGTGTCCCTTTGAACCCGAAGTTCGCAAGCACGTATGCCGCACAATCGTGCGAACTTCGGGTTCGGGACACTAGTTTGACCCTCCAAACAGGCCGATTTATATAGCGTCCAGCATCGAGGTCAGCGCGGCGGCGGCCAGCGCCTGCCGCATGCGCTTTGGATTACGGGCCATGGCCGGACATTCCCAATTCAAGAACATCATGCACCGCAAGGGGCGCCAGGATAAGGTGCGCTCCAAGGTGTTCGGCAAGCTTGCGCGCGAGATCACCACTGCCGCAAAGCTTGGGCTGCCCGATCCGGCATTCAACCCGCGCCTGCGCGCGGCCATGCTTGCGGCGCGCGCCGAGAACATGACCAAGGACGTCATTGAGCGCGCGATCAAGAAGGCGTCGGGCGGCGACGCCGAGAACTACGAGGACATGCGTTACGAGGGCTATGGGCCGGGCGGCGTCGCGGTGATCGTGGAGACGCTGACCGACAACCGCAACCGCACAGCCGGCGAGGTGCGCGCGGCATTCACCAAGAACGGCGGCAACTTGGCCGAGACCGGTGCGGTGTCGTTTATGTTCGACCACGTCGGCGTGGTGGAGTACGACGCCAAGACCGGTAGCGACGATGCCATGCTGGAAGCCGCAATCGATGCCGGCGCCGAGGATGTAATGTCGACCGGCAATGGTCACGAAATCTATACGACTTCGAACTCGCTGCGCGATGTCGCCAAGGCGCTGGAGGCCAAACTTGGTGAGCCGCGCAAGGCGGCGCTCACCTGGAAGCCGCAGAACTCCGTTGCGCTCGACGACGACAAGGGCGAGCAGATGTTGGATTTGATGGCGGCGCTCGAAGACAACGACGACGTGCAGAACGTGTACGCCAACTTCGAGGTGTCCGACGCGGTGGTGGCGAAGGCGAGCGCCGGCTAGCCGCCGTTATTGGGTGCCCCGCTTTCGCGGGCATGACCGTTGGTCTCTCATTTGTAGTCATCGAGGAAGTTCGGCACCGCGATCCAGTCGAGCGCAGCGCCGTCGCTCTGCAGCAGTTCGTGCATGCGGCGATCTTCTTCGGTCTTTAGGTTCACGCCGAGATGGGTGCCGAGCTTGCGGCCGTGCATCACCACGTTGTTGCCGTAAGGCTGGCGTTCGGCATTGTATGCCTTGAGCGCGGTATCGATGTCTTCGTGGTCGCGCAGCGCACGCGCCAGCGACATGGCGTCGCCGCCCGCCTTGGCGACGCCGAAGCCCATGTGCGGCCGGGTCGAGGTTGCCGCGTCGCCGGTCATCGCAACGCGGCCGAATACGATCGAGGGGGCGGTGAAATCGTAGATCGGCGTAATGAATGGCTGGGGAATCTTCATCACGCAGTCGAGCAGAACGTCCGGCATGATGTCCTGGGCGTCACTGTGCATCTGCGCAATCAGTTCCTTGCGGATCAGCGGCGGCGGCACTGAATACTCGTGCCGCACGCCGCGTTCGTCGATGCACATGTCTTGCATCTGCGCGGCGTCGGCCACGCGGTACCAGATGAAGTTGTAGCGGCGGCGTCCCGGTTCCAGATCCTCGCCGAAGCCGGAGATCGGATACGTGATGACCTGCTGGCGCTTTGGCCAATACAGTACGAAGTAGGGGAAAATCTCGCGCAGCGTCCGTTCGTCGAGATCGGCTTCGTTCGGTGCGCCACGCCAGATGTAGTAGCCGGCGTAAATCGGCTGCAGTTCGGGCGCGACCTGAGCGCGTACTCCGGAGCGGATGCCGTCGCCGCCGATCAGGATATCGGCGTGCTCGATGCGATCGCCGGAAAAAGTGACGCGCACGCCACGCTCATCCTGGTCGACGCGCTCGAAGTTCCATCCGAGATGGTAATTCGCCGGATCTATCGTGGCGCGCAGCATGCGCTGCAGCTTGTCCCACGACGTCATGATTTGCCGCAGCGGCCGTTCTTCGGTGATGCGGCCCTGGCGGTCGAGCGCGATGCGCTTCGAAATTTCAATGCCGAGGTTTTGCGTGCCGGTGCCGGCGGCCTCGAGTGCTTCGAGCAATTCAGGATGCGTGGTGATGCCCGCGCCGCGGCCGACCAGTTCGACGCCGGAGCGCTCGTAGACATCCACGTCCCAGCCGATCTGGCGAAGGAACGCGGCGCTGAACAGGCCCGACATCGAGCCGCCAATGATGACGGCGCGGCGGCGGCCGCGCGGCTTGGAGGAGGAACCCGGCATTGCGGCGGGATGCTAGACCATCGCAGGTGGGGATTTCGAGTCTGTGTTCAGCGAAACAGCGGGTCGAGCACCGGCAGGCTGAGCAGCGCCGCAAGGGCGACGATGCCGTAGGCAATGCGGCGGTAGAGCTGGTCCGAGCTGCCGCGAAAGAAATACGAGCCCGCGCCCATGCCCAGGATGTAAGGAATGCCGAGCAGCAGCGACAGCGCGAGCGAATTGGCGGTGAACAGGCCTTCGTAAGCATAAGCTGCCACCAGTGCCACGCCGCACATCATGAAAAACACCATGAGGTTGGCGCGCACGGTCGCGGCGCTGCCACCGCCGCTCAGCCAATAGAGGATCACCGGCGGGCCCGCGATCTGTACGGCACCCGCGCTGACGCCGGAGAACGCACCGACCGCAAGCGTGATCGGCAGCCGCGGCGCGCCGCGATAGCGCCAGCCCGATGCCACGACCGGCAGCAACCCGAGCACCAGGATCGCGATGCACCATCGCAGCACGATCGGATCGAGCATGATGAGCGCCCATGTGCCGAACGGCACGCCGACCGTCATCGCAAGCGTGATCGGCAGCACCTCGCGCCATGTGCAGCGCTTCATTTCCGGAATGGCGAACGGCGTGGCGCTGATAAAGTCCACCAGCAGGATGGTGACCGCCGCGATGCGCGGCTCGTACACCGCGGCGATCAGCGGCATGTAGACCATCGCGCCGCCGAACCCGGAAAAGCCCCGCACCAGCCCCGCGGTCAGCGCCACCGCTGCGGCAATGGCAAAGCGGCGGTCGGCGAGGGCAGCGGCAAACGTCGCGCTATCGGGGATTTCGATCACGGTCTGCCTTCCTAGCAGCCGGCCGCGGTCAACGCGATTGGGGAGAGCGGGGCGGGCGCTTTGCCGATGGGAGGAGGGG
>JAKFYI010000013.1 GCA_021730985.1 Hyphomicrobiales bacterium
CTACGCGGACCTCGCGCTGCGCGCGCGCGAGGTCCGCGTAGAAGCCGGAGCCGTGTCGCGCCAGGAAAGAATCCCAGATGTCCTTGGTGTTGATCTGCACGGCCAGTTCGTAGTCCCGCCGGATGCTGTCGGCGGGATCGGCGATGGCAGGGGCGGTGACGGCCGGCTTGGTGGCAATCGCTGGAGCAGCTGTCACCGGAGCTGCGGGCGCGGCCGGAACCAGCGCCACGGTGGTGCCGCCGAGCGAGCCGTACACGAACGGCTCCTGCTTGCTTCGGGTGACCGTCAGCACCTCGTCACGAATGCGGCCGAAAGCGATCCGCAGGTCGAGCCCCGGCACCGCGATGTGCTTGAGAAGCGCCGTGGTGAACGGGCTATGCAGGCTGCTGCCGTCATCCGCGGTCGATCCGGCCTTTGCGGCGTAGGCCACCAGCGTGTTCGAACTCGGCGGCTCGATCCGGGCCAGGCCACGGCCGATGGCGCGCGTCGCCGCGGTCCGGCGCATCGTCGTCAGGAAGGGATTGTCGCGGCAGGCATCGAGGATCACGAGGCGCAGCTTCTGCGCCGGCTCCATCATCTTGAGGATGCGGTCGAGCGAAACGGCCTCGTCATCGACATCGAGGTCGCGCTCCAGCACGGAGTCCACCGGCAGCAGATAATTGGTGCCGTCGATCTCGATGCCGTGGCCGGCGTAGTACACGACCGCGATATCGGCGCCACGCGCATGGTCGGAGAACTCACGCAGCGCGCGGCGCATGTCGCTGGCGCCGAGATTGGTGCGCGCATCGACCACCTGAAATCCGGACTTGCGCATCAGGTCGGCGAAGGCGCTGGCGTCGCCGGCCGGATTCGCCAGCGGCTTGGCGCGCTTGTAGTCCGAATTGCCGATCACCAGCGCGACGCGCTTCTGCGCCAGCGCGTCGGCTGCTGGCCAGGTCAGCCAGAGCAGTGCTCCCAACAGGGCGGTCAAAGGCTTCATGGCAATGTCCCGCGTGGCCTCAGCAAGGGCAGCATACCGGTCTGATGGCGCGCAAGGCTGCTCATGCCGGCCGCAACCGGTGCAGAACAGGGCATTAAAATGGCAACAGCACGACCGGGCATGGTTTCATCGCTCTCTACGCGGAAAGACGGGTTGGCGGAGCGGACCGTTACGCCGCTAGCGCCAGCGCGGCGGCATGTCCTTCTCGCACACCACCAGCGCCACCACGCCCCGGCCGGTGCGGCGGAGCACGCCGTCGCAGCCCGCCGGCACGTCGAAACAGCCGGTCACGCCGCAGACCACCAGAGGCTGGCTTTTGGTGGCGCGCTGGCGATGCTCGGGCGCGAACGCGTCCGAGGGGGTGCCGCTCGCCAGCACGAGCAGCACGGACATGCACAGGGCGCCTGCGTGTTTCATGGGACGGGCTCGACCTGCGTGCCGATGGCCTTGGGATTGAGTTCGACCGCGGTTGCGGCGGAAGCCGCAGCGATCAACGAAACGGCGAATGCGGCAGCGATCACGCGATGAGACATGGTGTCCTCCCGTTGGGATTACGTTGCTTCGCAATTGACCGGTTGACCCAGTCTAGCCGATAACGCCGATGAAAAAGCAGGCAAAGACCATGAAACAGACACTCGCGCGTGCCGGGCTCGCGGCCGCTCTGGTTTTCGCCGCGGCATGCTCCGCGGCCGCGCAGTCCTATCCGAACAAGCCGATCCGGCTGATCGTGCCGCTGCCGCCGGGCGGCGCCGCCGACATCGTCGGCCGCCTGCTGCAGGTGCCGCTGGAGAAGGTGCTGGGTCAGCCGATCATCATCGAGAACAAGCCGGGCGCGAGCGGCACCATCGGCACGGAGCTGGTCGCCAAGTCCACGCCGGACGGCCACACGCTCGGCATTTCGATGGCGACGCAGACCACGGTGAACCCCGCTGTCACCACATCGATGCCATATGACACCGAGAAGGATTTGCAGCCGATCGTGCTGGTCGGCAAGAGTCCGATGCTGTTTCTCGCCAACGCGGCGGTACCGGCAAAGACCGTCGGTGAATTCATCGCGCTCGCGAAGGCCAACCCGGAAAAATTCAACTACGCGACGCCGGGGGCGGCGAGCCAGGCGCATCTGGTGATCGCGTACTGGAGCAGCCTGGCCGGCATTCAGATCCAGCATGTGCCCTACAAGGGCGGCGGGCCCGCGATCCTTTCGACCGTGGCCGGCGAAACGCAGCTCACGGTGATCTCCTCGCTGCTGGCCGCGCCGCACATCGCGTCCGGCAAACTGCGGGCGCTGGCGACCGGCGGGCTGACCCGCGATCCGCAGTTTCCAGATGTGCCGACAATGGCCGAACTCGGATACCCGGACGTCGAGGCGGTCACCTGGGTCGGCGTCTATGCACCGGCCGGCACGCCGCGCGAGATCGTGAACAGGCTCAACAGCGAGATCGTTCGGATCATCCGCCAGCCCGACTTGAAGGCCAAGCTCGACCAGCAAGGGCTGATCCTGGCCGGTGGGCCGCCGGAGGAACTGGGCCAGCTTATTTCCGCCGAGATCAAGCGCTGGACCGGCGTGGCGCGCGCCAACAAGATCGCGGTGGAGCGATAGACGCAACGCTGCCGAGGCGCATTGGCTCGTTGACAGCCGCCGGCAAAACGGTGCGAAATCCTGGTAGCGCCGTGGGAGTGAGACGGCGCAGGGAGGCTGCCATGGGCAGGTTCATTCTCGCCGCCGCCGTGGTGCTGGCCGGTTGGACCGGCGTGGCTGACGCGCAGGACTATCCGAACCGCCTGATCAAGATCGTGCATGGCTTCCCGCCGGGCGGGAACGTGGACATCATCGCGAGGCTAATCGGCAACGAAATGCAGAAGGGCCTGGGCCAGTCCGTGGTGATCGAAGCCAAGCCCGGGCAGGCCGGAGCGGTGGCCGCCGCTGAGGTGGCCCGCTCCGATCCCGATGGCTACACGCTGCTGGTGGTGCCCAGCGCCCATCCGGCGCACGGCGCGCTGTCGCAGAACGTCCGCTACAAGGTGGTCGAGGATTTCACCTGGATTTCGGTTGCGAGCTTCTATCCGTTCATGATCTGCGTGCGCAAAGACTCGCGCTTCCAGACGCTTCAGCAGTTGATCGACGAGGCCCGCGCCAACCCGGGCATGCTGAAATACGGCTCGGCCGGCATCGGCTCGATCCTGCACACCACCGTCGAACTGATCGGCAACGAGACCAAAACCAAATTCCTGCACGTCCCGTACCGCGGCGAGGCGCCGGCCATCGTCGGCGTGATGACCGGCGACGTCGATTTCATCGCAGCCACAACGGGTCCGATTAGCGAGCGCATCCGCAGCGGCGAATTCCGCGCGCTCGCCGTGACCGGCAAGGAGCGCTGGCGGGACTTCCCGAACGTGCCGACGGTCGATCAGTCGGGCATCCCCGGTTTCGAGGTGTTCTCCTGGAGCGGGCTGGCCGGTCCAGCCAAGCTGCCGCAGCCGATCGTCGATAAGCTCAATGCGGAAATCCGCCGGGTCGTCGCCATTCCGGACGTGAAATCCAAGCTCGAGGCGATGGGTGGAGATCCGCGCGCCACCACGCCGGACGAGATGCGAGATCTGGTGGCGCGCCAGTTCGCGACCTGGAAGAAGCTCGCCACCGAGGCGAACCTCAAGATCGACTAGCGGACAGGCGAGGTCTTCCTGCGCTAGATAGACCGCAGAAACAGCTCATCTCGTTGGAGGCTCCCATGAATGCTCACACCAAGCCGTCGTCCGCGATCCCGTTCGACGCCGTTCGCCTCGACCGCCTGATGGACGAAGCGGGGATCGACGTGCTGATCGCGACCTCCAAGCACAATGTGCAGTACCTGCTCGGCGGGCACCGCGCATTTTTCTTCGATTATATGGACGCGATGGGCGTAAGCCGCTACCTGCCGGCCGTGATCTACGCCAAGGGCGCGTCCGACAAGGCGGCGTTCTTCGGTCATCGGCTGGAGAATTTCCAGCGCGAACTGGCACCGTTCTGGATGCCGACCCAGTTGGCCAATTCCTCGGGTTCGCTCGACACCATGCAGAAGGTGGTCGATCACATCAAAAAGTCCGGCGTGAAGGCGAATTCGATCGGTGTGGAAACGGCATTCCTGCCGCTCGACGCGGGCTCCGCGTTGAAAAGCTCGTTCCCGGACTCCGCCATCAAGGATGCGCTGTTCGTGCTGGAACGCATGCGCGCGCTGAAGACGCCGGACGAACTGGCCAAGCTTAAGATCGCCTCTGAGGCCGTGCTCGACTCCATGAAGGCGGTGATCGCGGGCCATGGTCCCGGCGCCACCAAGGCGGAGCTGACCGAGGCGTTGCGCCGCGAGGAGACCAACCGCGGGCTCACCTTCGAGTATTGCCTGATCACGGCTGGCACGAGCCTCAACCGCGCGCCGTCCGATCAGGTGTGGGGCGAGGGCGACATTCTCTCGTTGGACTCCGGCGGCAACTACCACGGCTACATCGGCGACATCTGCCGCATGGCGATCCAGGGCGAGCCGGATGCAGAGCTTGAGGACATGCTGGGCGATATCGAGGCGATCCAGCGTGCTTCGATGAAGCCAATCCGCGCCGGCGCGATGGGAACCGAGGTCTATGCCGCGGCGGACGCGCTGCTCGCCAAGTCGAAATTCCACAACAACATGCACTTCCTCGGCCACGGCATGGGCCTGGTCAGCCACGAGGCGCCGCGGCTCACGGCGACGGGCCCGGTGCCCTACGACGACTACGACGCCAAGCGGCCGCTGGAGACCGGCATGGTGATCTCCGTGGAAACCACGCTGGCTCACCCCAAGCGCGGCTTCGTCAAGCTGGAGGACACTGTGATCGTGACCGGTACCGGCTTCGACATCTATGGCGAGGGCGCCCGCGGCTGGAATCGGGGTGGGACGGCGGTCCCTAAGTAGCTGAACGCCGGAACCCCAGGAAACGTCCGAAAATCAGGCAACCTGCCTTTTATTCCCGGTCGATGGTTACAAATCGGACTTGCCGCCGTTCGGCGGTTAGACGATTCTTACTCGGGGGCGGGAGTCGACTTGGAAGGGGTGAAGGTCGGGGGATCCTTTTTCGGGTCCGCGGGCACCGACGTAGCAATCCCAACGGAAGTCGTTCTGGGGATGTGCTGCGATGATCGGTCTCGTCCGCGTTGCGCTGCGGCGGCCATATACTATGGCCATAGCCGGCATGCTCATCATGCTCGGCGGCTTCCTTGCGGTGAACCGCATGGTGGTCGATATCTTCCCCAACATCGACATCCCGGTCGTCTACGTCGCCTGGAATTACCCCGGCCTCTCCGCCGAGGACATGGAACGGCGCGTCGTGCTGGTCAGCGAGCGCGCATACTCCACCACGGTCAACGGCATCGAGCGCATCGAGTCGATCTCGATCCCGGGGCTCGGCATCCTCAAGGTCTATTTCAACCAGGGCACCGACATCGGCGGCGCCATCGCGCAGATTTCGGCGCAGAACAATTCGATCCTGCGCATCGCGCCGCCCGGCATCACGCCGCCCAACATGATCCGGTTCAATGCGTCGAACGTGCCGGTGGTGCAGGTCACGCTGAACAGCAAGACCATGCCGGAGCAGCAGATCTTCGACTACGGGCTCAACTTCCTTCGCCTGCGGCTGTTCACCATTTCCGGCCTCTCGGTGCCGGCGCCCTACGGCGGCAAGCAGCGCCAGATCATCGTCGATGTCGATCCGGCGCGGCTCAGCGCCAAGGGCTTCTCACAGATGGATGTGGTCAGCGCTTTGCAGACCACCAACGTGATCGTGCCGGCCGGCATCGCCCGCATCGGCGAGCGCGAGTTCAACGTCAAGCTCAACTCCAGCCCGCAGATGGTGGACCAGTTCCAGGCGCTCCCTGTCGGCGTGCGCGACGGACTGATCGTGTCGCTGGGCGACGTCGCCAAGGTGAGCGACAGCTTCGCGACCCAGCAGAACGCCGTGCGCATCAACGGCCAGCGCGCGAGCTACATGAACATCCTCAAGAACTCGGATGCTTCGACGCTGCAGGTGGTGGAAGCGGTGCGCAATCTGCTGCCGGAGATTCAGGCGGTGGCGCCCGAGGGCCTGGAGCTGAAGCTCGACTTCGACCAGTCGGTGTTCGTGCGCGGCGCCGTCGAGAACATCGTTCACGAGGCGATCCTGTCTTCGATCCTGGTGTCGCTGATGATCCTGGTGTTCCTGGGAAGCTGGCGCAACACCGTGATCGTATCGCTGTCGATCCCGCTGTCGATCGCGGCGGGCGTGACGGGCCTCTTTCTCGCCGGCCAGACCATCAACCTGATGACGCTGGGCGGGCTGGCGCTCGCCATCGGCCTGCTGGTCGATAACGCGACGGTGGTGATCGAGAACATCCACCGCAACCAGTCGCTGGGCAAGCCGCTGACGGTCGCGATTCTGGACGGATCGAGCGAGGTGATCCAGCCGCTGACGGTGGCGACGCTCGCGATCTGCATCGTGTTTGCCCCCGTGCTGCTGCTGACCGGTCCGTCGCGCTTCCTGTTCATCCCGCTCGCCATCACCGTCGTTTTGGCGATGCTGGCGTCCTACGTGTTGTCGTTCACCATCGTCCCGGCGCTGGCGCGTTATCTGCTGAAGGAGCATGACCACAACACGGGACGGCGCAAGAACATCGGCGAGCGCATGTCGGCGGCTTTCGACCGCGGCTTCGAGCGAGTCCGCGCCGGCTACGGCAACTTGCTCGAACTGACCCTGCTGAAGCGCAAGTTCGTGCTCGGCTGCTTTGCGCTGCTGCTGGCCGTGACCGGAGCTCTTGCGCCGGTGATCGGAACCGACTTCTTCCCGACTTCCGACGTCGGCATCCTCAAGCTGCATGTCCGCGCACCGAGCGGTTCGCGGCTGGAGGAAACCGAGAGGATCGTCGCCCTGGTCGAGAACAACATCCGCGAGATCATTCCCGCGAAAGAGCTGCGCACCATCAACTCGACCATCGGCCTGCCGTTCTCGCTCAATCTGGCATTCGTGCCGAGCGACAACATCGGCGGCATGAACGCCGAACTGCTGATCTCGCTACACAAAGGCCACAGGCCGACGGTGGAGTACCAGCGCCTGATCCGCGCCAAGCTGAACGCCGAGCATCCCGGCAGCCGGTTCTATTTCCAAACCGCAGACATCGTCAGCCAAGTGCTGAATTTCGGGCTCTCAGCGCCGATCGACATCCAGATCCAGGATCCGAACTTCACGCGCAGCTACGCCACCGCGCAGCGCATCCTGAACGCCATCCAGAAGGTGCCGGGCGTCGTCGACAGCCGCATCATCCAAATCATGGATTTCCCGGCCCTGCAGATCGACGTGGACCGTCAGCGCGCCGCAAGACTAGGCGTTGCACAACGTGACGTGGCGAACAACATGCTGACCTCGCTGGCCGGCAGCGCGCTGGTCGGCCCGACCTACTTCCTCAACCCGGTCAGCGGCGTGAACTACATCGTCGCGGTGCAGACGCCGGCCGACAAGATCCAGACCATTTCGGACGTGCTCAATCTGCCGGCCAATCCGGCGGCGGCGAACATCAATCCCAATATTCCGGTGACAACGCTGACGACGGCGATGAGTTCGCCGGTGACGCGCATCTCGGACATCGCGTCCGTGCGGCCGTCGTCCAGCATGCAGTCGATCAGCCACTACACCGTGCAGCGCGTGGTGGACGTGGCAGCCAATATCGACGGGCGCGACCTCGGCAGCACGTCCGCCGAGATCAAGAAGATCATCGCCGAAGTGCAGAAGGACCTGCCGTCCACGGTCAAGATATTCCTGCGCGGCCAGAACGAGGTGATGGAAACCTCGTTCCGTAACCTCGGTTTGGGCCTGATCCTCGCGATCATCCTGGTCTACGCGGTGCTGGTGGTGCTGTTCCAGTCCTGGGTCGATCCCTTCATCATCATGATGGCGGTGCCCGGCGCACTGATCGGCATCCTGTGGACGCTGGCGTTGACCGGCACCACGATCAACGTGGCTTCGCTGATGGGCGCGATCATGTCGATCGGCATCGCGGTTTCGAACTCGATCCTGGTCGTGAGCTTCGCCAATGACCTGCGCAGCCGCAACGAGAGCCTGACGCCGTTCCAAGCGGTGGTCGAGGCCGGAAAGACGCGGCTGCGCCCGATCATCATGACGGCGCTGGCGATGATCATCGGCATGGTCCCGATGGCGCTGGCGCTCGGCGAGGCCGGCGAGCAGAACGCGCCGCTCGGCCGCGCGGTGATCGGCGGATTGGCATTCGCGACGCTTGCCACGCTGTTCCTGGTCCCGATTTTCTACACTCTGCTGCGCAAAAAACTTCCCACTCTGCATACGCTCGACAAGCGCTTCGAGGCGGAAGCGGCTGGCGCATCGACCGGAGGTTCCGCTCATGTCTGACGTTCAGTCGCCTGATCGCGAGCCCAAACGGGTGAGCACAGGCCGCGCAATCCGCTTCTACCTGTTCGGCGCCGTAGCCCTCCTGACCGCGGGCGGGGCGGTCGCATACTTCCATTTCAACCGCGACAACGAAGTCGCAATGGCGCGGAAGGCGCGCGCCAGCGTGGTCGATCGCGGGCCGCGGGTCGAAGTTGTGGCGGCGACGCAGGGGCCGCAGCGGCGCACCATCACGCTGCTGGCGGACGTGCGCTCCAATCAGGTCGCGACGCTGTACGGCAAGGTCAGCGGCTATATGAAGGCGCTCAACGTCGATCGTGGCGACAAGGTCGAGGCCGGGCAGATTGTGGCCATGATCGAATCGCCGGAGCTGGAGCAGCAGTACGCCGCAGCCCAGACCGATCTCGAGCACAAGAAGCGGAACCTGGAGCGTTCGCGCGAGCTGCTGGCCAAGGGCAACACCACCCAGGTCGCGACGCTTCAGTTCGAAACCGATTTCCGCGTGTCGGAGGCCAACGCCAGCGGTCTTGCCACCATGCGCGGCTACCAGACTATCCGTGCGCCGTTCGCGGGCCGCGTCACCGCGCGCTTCGTCGATCTCGGCGCCCTGATCACCAACGCGCAGACCAACATCGTCAGCGCTCTGCCGGTGATGACGATTTCCGACGACAGCCGGCTAAAGGTGTTCGCGTATGTGCAGCAGCAGGACGTGCCGTTCGTGAACGTCGGCGACGACGCCGAGGTGATCGATGCCAGCAACCCGGATCGGTCGAGGGCGGCGAAGGTCACCCGGATGACCGGCGAGCTCGATCCGCGCGCCCGCGCCATGCAGATCGAGGTCAACATCGACAACACCGAGGGCTTCCTGGCGTCGGGCAGCTTCGCCTACGTCAAAATTCATATCCCGATCAAAAGCTATCCGCAGATTCCGGTTAGCGGCCTGATCGTGCGCGGCGCGGAAAGCTTCGTGGCGGTTCTCGACAATGACGTGCTGCGTTTCAAGCCGGTCAAGGTTGCGACCACCGACGGCAACACCATCAGCGTCGCCGAGGGCCTCAAGCCGGGCGAGCGGATCGCCGTGAACCTGCCGGACGAGGTGAGCAACGGCAGCAAGGTGCAGCCGATCGCACGGCGCTGACGCAAGGCGCCGCGGGTCGAAATCCTGCATTGGACGGCGGCTGTTGAGCGCGTAGTCTCGCCTTCATGAAGATCGCCCGCGTTACCGGCACGCCGCTCAACGTTCCGCTTCACATCAAGCTCGTCGGCGCCGACCGCAAGACCTCGCTGGCCTGCTGCTATGTCGAGGTTGAGACCGACACCGGCATCGTTGGGCACGGCCTCACCAGCATTACCGAAGAGGACGTGATCGCCCAGATCGTAAACGGCGTCGCGGGCCCCGCGATCGTGGGCGACGATCCGCTGGCGCATGAGCGCATCTGGGACAAGCTTTACTGGACGCTGATGCCGCGCGGCCAGACCGGCTATGCGGCGCATGCGCTCGCGGCCATCGACATCGCGTTGTGGGACATCAAGGGCAAGGCATTTGGTCACCCGGTGTGGCGGCTGCTGGGTGGGGCGCGCGACCGCGCGCCGGTCTATGCCACCTTCGGTTTCGGGTTCTTCGACCGCGAGCAACTCGCCGCCGCGGCGAAGCTGTGGGTCAGCCAGGGTTTCCGCCGCCTCAAGATGACGGTCGGCAACGAGGCGCTGCGCCAGCGCGACAAGCGTCCGCTGATGGAGGTGATTCGCGAGGATGCCGCGCGGGTGAGGGCGGTGCGCGAGGCGGTCGGCCCCGATGTCGAACTGTTCATCGACGGCAACTGCAATCTCGATCTCTATCATGCGTCGAAGCTGTGCGAGTTGATCAAGCCCTATGCCATCTCGTTCTTCGAGGAGCCGCTGACGCAGAACGACGCGTTGCAGATGCGCGATCTGCGCCGCTCAAGCGGCATGGCGCTGGCCTGCGGGCAGAACGAAGGGCTGGCGTTCCGCTTCCGCGATCTGCTGCTGCATGAGGCGGTGGATTTCGTGCAGCCCAACGTGGCGATCACCGGCGGTTTCACGCAGTGCCTGCGCATCGCGGGGCTCGCTTCGGCGTTCAACGTGTCGCTGGCGAACGGCGGCGCCTGGGGCTTCCACAACATGCACCTGCAGGCCGGCGTCGCGAACGGCACGCTGGTTGAGCATCATTATCTGGCGGTCGAACTCTACAAGCAGATCTACCG
This sequence comes from Hyphomicrobiales bacterium, assembly GCA_021730985.1. Taxonomy (GTDB): domain Bacteria; phylum Pseudomonadota; class Alphaproteobacteria; order Rhizobiales; family Xanthobacteraceae; genus Z2-YC6860. The sequence goes on from JAKFYI010000013.1 coordinate 10,600, forward strand.
CGACCTGCCGATGCCGTCGGATGGCTATTTCAACATGCCGGACGCGCCCGGACTGGGCTTCGAGCCCAACCGCGACGCGATCCGCGAGATCGCCAAGCTGCCGCTGTCGAAGGGCACGGGCAAAGGCTAGCCTCATAACGCAGATGCCCGGCGCAAAAGGCCGGGCATCACGTTTGCGATTCGATCCGAAGCGTTACCGCCTGCGGAAATGCGCGCGGCGCTGTCCCGTGGCGGATGGCAGCGGCTTGTCGGACTTGTGCCGGAAGCTGATGCGGCCGCGGGTGAGGTCGTAGGGCGACATTTCCACAATCACGCGGTCGCCGACGCCGGTGCGGATGCGGAACTTGCGCATCTTGCCGGCGGTGTAGGCGAGGATCTCGTGTTCGTTTTCCAGCTTCACCCGGAAATGCCCGTCGGGGAGCACCTCCGTCACCATTCCTTCGAACTCGAGAAGCTCTTCTTTTGCCATGTGTCGCCCTTGTCGTGCCGTCCGTTGTCGCCGATCAGCGCGGCTGGATCGGGTTGGTGGATGCCACCGGCCGCCGATCGTCCGACTTGCGCTGCAGGAAACCAACGGTAGCGATTTCGCCATTCTGTTGCGCCGCCGGCCGGTCGTGGCCGCGTCCGTGGTTTTTACCATGACCTTGGGCATGGTTTCCACGCTTGTGGTCGCGCTGGCGGCTTTCCTGGCGGTCGTCTGTGCGTTGCGGTCCGCGGCCATTGCGGCCACCGCCACGGCCGTTGCGGCTGCCCCGGTTGTGGCTCTGGTTCTGGGCCGGGCGGGGTGCGCCGCGCTGCGGGATGACGTCACCGGTTGCCGGGATCGACATCCGGATCAGCTTCTCGATGTCGCGCAGGAACGCCAGCTCGTCGCTGGAGCAGAGCGAGATCGCGATGCCCTCAGCACCTGCGCGCGCGGTGCGGCCGATGCGGTGAACGTAGCTGTCGGGGATGTTCGGCAGATCGAAGTTGATGACGTGGGTGATGCCTTCGACGTCGATGCCGCGGGCGGCGATGTCGGTCGCCACCAGGGTGCGCACCTTGCCGGTGCGGAAGGCGGCGAGCACGCGCTCGCGTTGGCCCTGCGACTTGTTGCCGTGGATCGCCTCGGCCGGGATGCCGCTCTTTTCCAGTCCGCGCACCACCTTGTCCGCGCCGTGCTTGGTGCGGGTGAAGATGAGAGCGCGATCGACCGGCTCGGTGCGAAGGATTTCGGCGAGCTTCTCCTGCTTGGCGCCGCGATCCAGATGCACGATCCGCTGCGCGATGCGCTCGACCGTGGTTGCGGCCGGCGTCACCTCGACGGTGGCCGGGTCCTTCAGCATCTGGCGGGCCAGTTCGGCGATGTCCTGCGGCATGGTCGCCGAGAACAGCAAGGTCTGCCGCTGGTTCGGAAGCTTGGTGATGATCTTCTTGATGTCGTGGATGAAACCCATGTCGAGCATCCGGTCGGCCTCGTCGAGCACGAACACCTCGACGCTGTTGAGGCGCACGGCGTTGCTCTGCACGAGATCGAGCAGGCGGCCGGGTGTTGCGACCAGCACATCAACGCCGTTCTGCATCGAGCGGACCTGGGCGCCCATCGACACGCCGCCGATGGCGAGCGCCGACTGGATGCGAAGGTGCCGGCCGTAGGTGCGGAAGCTGTCGAGGATTTGCCCGGAGAGTTCGCGCGTCGGGCTCAGCACCAGCACGCGGCAGGTCTTGCGCTCGGGCCGAATTCGATTCGCCGCCAGCCGGTTGAGGATCGGCAGCGCGAACGCCGCGGTCTTGCCTGTGCCGGTCTGGGCGATGCCGATCAGGTCGCGTCCGCCAACGAGCAGCGGGATCGCCTTGGCCTGGATCGGGGTGGGGGTGACGTATTTTTCTTCAGTAAGAGCGCGGAGGATCGGCTCTGCGAGGCCGAATTCGTTAAACGAGGTCAAAAAAGTCTCTTTTCATGTGTGCGGCCGGGCCGCCACGCATGATGCGGACGGTCGAACGCGGGGTTCTAAAGACATCCCGCGTTGCCAGGGCTGTCGGTGTTACGGGAACAATCGGATGAGCGGGGCGAAAAACGGCAGCACCGAAGTGCGTTGGATTTCGTGCACGCGGCCCGCGGACGGCCTAGCAAGGCCGATGTCCGATGACGTCTAGATGGCAGGAACCGGTGTTCTTTTCAAGGCTTCTTTGCAGAAAAGTGGCTCCCTGGGCTGGGGTCGAACCAGCGACATTTCGATTAACAGTCGAACGCTCTACCGCTGAGCTACCAGGGAACATCGGTGCTTTCGGGCTATATCAAAAGGATTAAAGCCTTGCAAAGCACCACACGGCTTTAACCATCCCGCCTTCGCCTTGCGGGCTTCGGCGCGCAACCTTCGCGATTTTGGATCGGCTTGCCAGCCGAAGCGAAGGAGGCGCGAAGTTTGGAGGCCACGCCCGGAATTGAACCGGGGTACGCGGATTTGCAGTCCGCTGCGTCACCACTCCGCCACGTGGCCATCCGCTCCGCCTAATATAGGACCGCCCGGCGCTCGACAACTCGCAGGCTCGCAACACCTTGCCTTTTGCGGAACCTTGCCGCAAAAGTCGCGAGCTTCCGGGCTTTTCAGGGATCAACCATGCTCGACTTTGCCGCCGCGCGCCGGATGATGGTCGATGGCCAGGTCCGCACCGCCGACGTCACCGACCTGGGCCTGCTGGACGCGATGGGGCGGTTGCCGCGCGAGCACTTCGTGGCGCCGGGTCGGGCGCCGCTGGCCTATCTCGACCGCGATCTCCCTGTATCGGACAGCGACGGCGGCTCCCGGCGCTGCCTGCTCAAGCCGATGGTTCTGGCCAAGCTGATCCAGGCCGCGGAGATCACCGCCACCGACCGCGTGCTCGATGTCGGTTGCACCACCGGCTATTCGTCGGCGCTGCTGGCGCAACTGGTGGCGTCCGTGGTTGCGCTGGAAGAGGATCGCACGCTCGCGGCCATCGCGGAGCGGAACTTGAGCGGATCGTCTAACGTCAAGGTTGTGTCCGGCCCCCTTGTGATGGGCTGGCCGGCCTTGGAGCCCTACGACGTGATTTTGATGCAGGGCGCGGCCGAGGTTGTGCCGGAGGTACTGCTGAGCCAGCTCAAGGATGGCGGGCGGCTGGCCTGCGTTTTCGGACCGGAACCGCAACGCAAGGCGATGCTTTATCGCCGCGCCGAGGGCCAAACCAGCGGCCGGCCGATATTCGACGCCTCGGCGCCGCTGCTGCCCGGCTTTTCGCGCAAGCCAGCCTTCGTTTTCTAGCATCGCTGCGGCGGTGTGGGCGCGGCGCAACTACCCGCATCTTTACTGTGCAGGGACGACGCCACGGGGTTTCCAATTCGCGTCGCGGACACGTAAGGTTATCCATCTCCCGCAAGTCCAGGTTTGGTGCGGGTTTTGTGTGGTTTGTCGCGTTGCGGGGGCAGTGCGGAGCGCGTGCAGGTGCGAGTTTTTGGCGTGACGTTGCGGCTACCCGGTCGGTGGCGAGGATCGCGCGTGATCGCGGTTGTCGCCGCTGCGGTTGCGTTTGCGCCGCTCGATGTCCGGGCGGAGACGCTGCCTTCGGCCCTGGTGCAGGCCTATCAAAACAATCCGCTGCTGACCGCTCAACGCGCCGCGGTGCGCGCCACCGACGAGTCGGTGCCGACGGCGCTGTCCGGCTACCGTCCGCGCGTCAGCGCGACCGCGGCGGTGACCGAGCAATATCTCGACGTCACCTCGCGCGCGACCACCGGCGGAACAACCAACACGTCCGGCTCGAACCTTGTGCAAGCCTACGGCGGCACCATCACGCAGAATCTCTTCAACGGCTTCCAGACCGCCAACCGCACCCGGCAGGCCGAGAGTCAGGTTTCGGCGGCACGCGAGAACCTGCGGCTGGCCGAGCAGCAGGTGCTGCTGGCGGCCGTGATCGCCTACATGAACTTGCTGCGCGATAACGCGATCCTGGATCTGCAGCGCCGCAACGTCGAAGTGCTGCAGGAGCAATTGCGTCAGGTGCGCGACCGCTTCAACGTCGGCGAGGTGACGCGCACCGACGTCGCGCAGTCGGAGTCGCGGCTCGCCGCCGGCCGCTCCTCGATGCTGACCGCGGAATCCAACGCCACCACCTCGCGCGCGTCGTACCGCCAGGTGATAGGCCTCGACCCCTCACGGCTGGCGCCGGGAACGCCGGTCGACCGGCTCTCGCCGCAGACATTGGCGAGCGCCGTGGCCGAGGCGCGTGCCCGCCATCCGACCGTCGGCATCGCGATGTTCAACATCGACGCGGCGCTGCTTCAGGTGAAGATCAACGAGGGCTCGCTGTATCCGAGCCTCAACGTGGTCGGCAGCGCGCAGAAGTCGTTCGGGTCGCAGACGTCTCTGACCACGCTGGAGACGTTCTCAGCCTCGGTCGGCGGCCAGCTTGCGGTCCCGATCTACCAGGGCGGCTCGGAATATTCCGCGATCCGCCAGGCCAAGGAGACGCTCGGCCAGCGCCGCATCGACCTCGACACCGCCCGCGATCAGGTCCAGCAGAACCTGGTGCAGTCCTGGGGCCAGTTGCAGGCCGCCAAGGCGCAGATCCAGGCGACCCAGGCTCAGGTCGATGCCGCCGAGATCGCGCTCAACGGCGTGCGCGAGGAGGCGAGGGTCGGCCAGCGCACCACCCTCGACGTGCTCAACGCGCAGCAGGAACTGGTGAACGCCCGCGTCGCCACGGTGACGGCGCAGCGCGACCGCGTGGTTGCGTCGTTCACGCTGCTGGCCGCGGCAGGCCGGCTGTCCGCGCAGGTGCTCGGACTTGGTGTGCCGATCTACGATCCGAGGGTGCACTACCATCAGGTGCGGGACGCTTGGTCCGGGGTTCGCACGCCCGACGGCAAGTGAGCGCCGCGCCGCAGCCGATCTATCCACATGGACCGATTGTGCTCGCGCGGATGCGTGGTCATACTTGCGCCGATCCTGTTAAATATCGAAGCTTCGGAGCGATTCGTCGCGGGCGCAGGGATTCCCGCAAACGGCGTGCGGATACGGGGACCGGCACATGAGTCAGTCGGCGAAGGCGCAAGAACCTTCGATGGAGGAAATTCTCGCCTCTATTCGTCGCATCATCGCGGATGATGACGGCGCGAAGCCTGCTGCCAAGCCGGCCGCTGCGGCCGCTCCAGCTCCCGCGCCGCGTCCCGCAGCACCGCCGCCCGCGCCCCCGCGCGCTGCCGCGCCGCCGCCTCCTGCGCCGCCCTCTGCATCGATGAACCAGGCCGACATCGATGCGATGCTCGCCGGCCCCACACCGCGAAGCGCGGCGCCTCAGGACGAGGACATTCTCGAACTGACGGAATCGATGGCGGAGCCTGCCGATCCCGGACCGGCCAGCTTCCAGACCATCGACGGCCAGCCCGACGTTGTGTTCGCCGACGCGCCGCCCAATCCGGAGCCGCCGCGTTACGAGGAGATGCGCCGGCCGGCGCCGCCGCCGCCTCAAGCGGCCGCACCGTTCGACCGGACGCTGATTTCGAACAGCACCACCGCCGCGGTGGATTCCGCATTCAATTCGCTCGCCCACACTGTGCTGGTGCAGAATGCCCGCACGCTGGAAGACCTGGTGCGCGAGATGCTGCGCCCGCTGCTGAAGTCCTGGCTCGACGACAACCTGCCGAGCATCGTGGAGCGGATCGTTCGCGCCGAGATCGAACGGGTCTCGCGCGGCCGCGGCTGAGCGCGCGCTCTAGGAACGCTTCGCCAGCCGCCTCGTGAACCAGAACGCCAGCAGCGGCAGCAGCACCGCGCTCGCGACGAACAGCGGCGGTCCGCCGAAGCGGTCCATCACCGGCGCCGCCAATGTCACGCCCGCCGTCTGGCCGAGGAAATACACCGAGGCGAACAGCGCGACCGACGTGCCGCGCGCCTCCGGCGACATCTGGGTGCCGATCGTCTGCAGGGTGTTGTGCATCATGTAGAAGCCGAGCCCGATCAGCAGCACCGCGATCGGCGCGGGCCACCAGGTCGGCTGGACGGCAAGCGTGAGGAACGCAAGCCCCATCACAAGCCCGCCGGTGCGCGCGATGCCGCCCTGGCCGAGCCGCTTCATGAGCGGGGTGACTGTCGCTGCGTAGAACAGTCCGCCAATGCCGAAGATGCCGACGATCAGTCCGATCACGGTGAAGCTGAGCCCGAAGCGCAGGTGCAGATCGGCGCCGATGAACGGGAACACGCCCTGCAGCACGGCGCCCTCGATGAACACGACCAGCAGCACGAAGCGAACCCACGGGTTGCTCAGCACGCTGGCATAGTCCGCGCGCAGGCCGCGGGACGGCTGGGTGCCGCGCCCGCCGCTGGCGGCGGGATTGGTCGCAAGCTCGTAGGCGAGGGCTGCGGCGGCCACGGCGAACAGCCCCGCCAGCACGAAGAACATGGCGCGCCAGCCGAAGTGGTCGCCGATCACTCCGCCGGCGGCCTGGCCGAACAACTGGCCCAGCACCTGGCCTGTCAGGAAGCGGCCCAGCACCTGCTGGCGCTGGTCGTAGGGCACCACGTCGCCGATGTAGGCGAGGCTGAGAGGCAGGATCCAGGCCGCGGTCAGGCCGGAGGCGAACCGCGCCACGGTCAGGGTGTCGAGCGAGCCTGCGAAGCCGCACAGCGCGACCGTGACCGCCGACAGGGCGCAGGCGATGGCGATGCTGCGGTATTTGCCCAGCCGGTCGCCGATCGGCCCCACCACCAGTTGGAAGGTGCCGTGGGTGAGGGCGTAGACGGTGACCACGATGGACGCGGCGCCGACGGTGATTTGCAGGTCGGCGGCGATCTGCGGCAACAGCGTATCCGCGGCGCGAACCATCGCCTGGCTCGCAAAGCTCGCGATTGCAAGGAACGCGATTGCACGGGTCGGCGTGGTGGCTGGGGGCAATGGCGTTGACAGCATCGGCGTGGCGGGCTTTTTAGCGCGCAACGCCAGCCAAGCATAACGGTAATGATCGACAAGACATACCAGCCATCCGATGTCGAAGGCCGCATCTACGCGGACTGGGAGAAGGCGGGCGCCTTCCGCGCCGGCCGGCCCGAGCGCGCTGGCGCCGAGCCGTATTGCATCGTGATTCCGCCGCCCAACGTGACCGGCTCGCTGCACATGGGTCACGCGCTCAACAACACGCTGCAGGACATCCTGTGCCGGTTCGAGCGGATGCGCGGCAAGGACGTGCTGTGGCAGCCCGGCACCGACCACGCCGGCATCGCGACGCAGATGGTGGTCGAGCGGCAGATGCAGGAGCGGCAGGAGCCCGGCCGCCGCGACATCGGGCGCGAGAAGTTTCTGGAGAAGGTGTGGGCGTGGAAGGCGGAGTCCGGCGGCACCATCATCCTCCAGCTCAAGCGGCTCGGCGCGTCATGCGACTGGTCGCGCGAGCGCTTCACGATGGACGAAGGCCTGTCGCAGGCCGTGATCAAGGTGTTCGTTCAGCTCTACAAGGACGGGCTGATCTACAAGGACAAGCGGCTGGTCAACTGGGACCCGAAGCTGCTGACCGCGATTTCCGATTTGGAAGTGGTGCAGGTTGAGAGCACCGGCAGCTTCAAATGGACGGCCGGCGGCGAGGAGCCGTTCGATGCGGTGAAGCTCGGCAAGGTTCTGGACCGCAATCCGAACGGACATCTCTATTACATCAAGTATCCCATCGAGGGTTCGGACGCGTTCATCACGGTTGCGACGACACGGCCCGAGACGATGCTGGGCGACACGGCCGTCGCGGTGCATCCGGAGAATGAGAAGCTGCGCGACCTGATTGGCAAGAACGCGATCCTGCCGCTGGTCGGACGCAAGATTCCGATCATCGGCGACGACTACGCCGATCCCGAGAAGGGCACCGGCGCCGTGAAGATCACCCCTGCGCACGACTTCAACGATTTCGAGGTCGGCAAGCGGCACAAGCTGCCGCAGATCAATGTGCTGGATATAGAGGGCAAGCTTGCACTCAAGGACAACGAGGCGTTCGCGGCCGGGCTTGCCGCATCGCCTGGTCTCGCAGACATGGTGACGCTGCATGGCGCCGATCGCTTCAAGGCGCGCCAGACGATCGTCGAGCGCCTAGAGGCGGCGGGCGTCCTCGCCAAGATCGAGCCGCACACAAACATGGTGCCGCACGGCGACCGCTCCAACGTGGTGATCGAGCCGTATCTCACCGACCAATGGTACGTCGACGCTAAGACCATGGCGCAGCCAGCGCTTGAAGCGGTGCGCAGCGGCAAGACGAACTTCATCCCGAAGAATTGGGAGACCACCTATTTCAATTGGATGGAGAACATCCAGCCGTGGTGCATCTCGCGCCAGCTCTGGTGGGGACACCAGATTCCGGCGTGGTATGGGCCGAAATTCGGAAAAGATGGCTATCCGATAGATGGAGCAGAAGAAGTTTTTGTTGCGACGTCTGAAGACGAGGCCTTGCGGAAAGCTAGAGAGATTTATGGCCCAAAGATCAGAATTGAAATTCTTTCTGATGGTCTTAGAGACATACCTCTCGGCCCGGCGATTTCATACAAAGCTGATGGGCAGCGTACGACGTTCACCGCTATTTACCTGCGGCGTGATCCAGACGTCCTCGACACCTGGTTCTCATCGGCGCTGTGGCCGTTCTCCACGCTCGGCTGGCCCGATGCCAAGTCCGAGGTAAAACGTTTCTATCCGACTTCCACGCTCGTCACTGGCTTCGACATTATCTTCTTCTGGGTCGCCCGCATGATGATGATGGGCATCCATTTTATGAAAGAGGTGCCCTTCAAGGACGTCTACATCCACCGTCTCGTCCGCGACGAGAAGGGCGCCAAGATGTCGAAGTCGAAGGGCAACGTGGTCGATCCGCTCGGCATCATCGACGACTTCGGCGCCGACGCGCTGCGCTTCACGCTGGCGCGCGGCGCGGCGCAGGGGCACGACATCCGCCTCTCGCCGCAGACCGTGGAGAACAACCGCAACTTCGCGACCAAGCTGTGGAATGCCGCGCGCTTCGCGGAAATGAACGGCTGCAAACCTGACGAGAGTTTCAATCCGTATCATGCAAAAGATACCATCAATCGATGGATCATTGACCGAACTTGGGGCGCGATCTCGGATGTAAAACTTGAACTGGAGGGGCACCGTTTCAACGACGCGGCCAATGACATATATCGTTTTGTTTGGAGTGTATTTTGCGATTGGTACATCGAACTCGCGAAGCCAATACTCCAAGGCGGTGACGGGTTGGCCAAGGACGAAACTCGGGCAACTTTGGCTTGGGCGCTGGATCAAATCCTAAAACTGCTTCATCCCTTCATGCCGTTCATAACGGAGGAGTTATGGACGCAAACTGCTTCAGAAAACGGCCGATCCAACTTGCTCGTGCTCACTGAATGGCCGACTTCAGGACCGAGCTTTCCAGAGGCCGAAGCCGAAATCGGCTGGGTGATCGATCTCGTCACCGCGGTGCGCTCGGTTCGCGCCGAAATGAACATCACCGCGGCAATCCCGCTGGTGCTGTCCGGTGTTTCGCCTGAGACGCAGGGCCGGGCTGAGCGCTGGAAGGAATTCGTGCAGCGGCTGGCGCGCGTTGCGGACATTTCGACCGCCGACGCGCCGCCGTCCGGCTCGCTGCAACTGCTGGTGCGCGGTGAGGTGGTCGCCATGCCGCTCAAGGGCGTGATCGACTTCGCCGCCGAACGCACACGGCTGGACCGTGAAATGGCCAAGGTCGAGGCCGACATCAAGCGGCTCGACGCCAAACTCGGCAACGCGGACTTCCTGGCGCGCGCCCCCGAGGAGCTGGTCGAGGGCGAGCGCGAAAAGCGCGACGAGGCCGATAGCCGCCGCCAGAAGATCGTCGAGGCGCTCGAGCGGCTCAAGGGCGCGGCTTAACGCTTTGGGATGGCCGCTGCCCACGGATTGAAACCGGACGCAGCATCGGATTTGATGAGCGGCCGGGGAATTCGGTTCGGGGGAGGCAGCGCATGTCGGACGAGTTGCGCAACGTCGAACTGCTGCGCAAGGCCTATGGCATCTGGGCCAAGACGCGCGGCGCCAGCTCCGATCACTGGCTTGAGCTTTGCGCGGAGCGGATCGCATTCGGCTCGCTCGCCAACGGGCCGGCCGGTTCCGCCTATCTTACCGCCTATCAGGCTCGCGACGACCTGAAAGGATATTTCGCCGGGCTCGCGAACGACTGGGAGATGATGGAGTTCGAGGTCGATCATTTCGTGGCCCAGGGCGACCGCGTCGTCATGCTCGGACGCTGCGCCTGGAAGTACCGCAAGACCGGCAAAGTGGTGTGGACGCAGAAGGCGGACTCCTGGCGCTTTGAAAACGGCAAGGCAGCCGAGTTTTTTGAGTTCTACGACACCGCTCAGGTTCTTGCGGCGGTCGCCTAACACAAAACCAGGAAGCGCTTGCCCCGGGCTTCGTGTCCGGCGATCCTGAAGCATGAACATTTTCCTTGCCGGTGCGACGGGCGTGATCGGGCGGCGGCTGGTGCCGCTGCTTCGCGACGCCGGCCACGCTGTCACCGGGACTTCGCGGTCGCAGGAGAAGGCCAGCGCGATCGAAGTGCTGGGCGCGCGCGGCGTGGTGGTCGATGTCTACGACGCCCGCGCGCTGCTCAAGGCGATGTCGGCGGCGCACCCGGACGTGGTGATCCACCAGCTCACCGATCTGCCGCGCTCGCTCGATGGCGGCCGCCCGGCCGAGTTCGAGGCCAACGCGCGGCTGCGCATCGAGGGCACCAAGAACCTGATGGCGGCGGCTGCGGTGCTTGGCGTGCGCCGCGTCGTGGCGCAGAGCATCGCATTTGCCTATGCGCCGGGTCCGGGGCCGCGGGTCGAGACCAACCCGCTCGATCCCGGCGGCGGGCGTGCCGCAACGGTGGGAGCGGTGGTTTCGCTGGAGGACCAGGTGCTCAACACGCCGGGAATAGATGCCGTGGTGCTGCGCTACGGCCGGCTGTACGGCCCCGGCACTTGGTATGCGGCGCCGGGCGGCCCGGGCGCGTTGCATGTGGATGCCGCGGCGCATGCCGCCCTGCTGGCGGTCGCCAAGGGGCGCGGCATCTACAACATCGCCGAAGACGATGCGGGCGGCGCCTCGGGCGCGGTGTCGAGCGAGAAGGCGAAGCGGGAACTGGGGTTCGATGCCGGGTTCAGGATGAGGTGATTGCCGCATGTGTCCCGGGCGCTGCGCAGCACGAAGTGATGCGCTGCAGACCCGGGACCCCGCTTTTTCCCTTACGGCGAAACCGGGGTCCCGGCTCGCGCTCGCTAACGCTCGCTTGGCCGGGACACGAGAGTAGTGGTCCTTGAATCAATCCCCCCAACCTGTAAATAGCGCGCATGAACGCCCCAATCCCCGGCGCCGGCCACAACCGGTCGCCGCTCGCGGCCGAGATCGAGCGCCGCAGAACCTTCGCCATCATCTCGCATCCGGACGCGGGCAAGACCACGCTGACCGAAAAGCTGCTGCTGTTCGGCGGCGCCATCCAGCTTGCCGGCCATGTGCGCGCCAAACGCAACCGCCGCTCCACGCAATCCGACTGGATGGCGATCGAGCGCGAGCGTGGCATTTCGGTCGTCACCTCGGTGATGACGTTCGAATATGACGGCCGCGTCTTCAACCTGCTCGACACGCCGGGCCACGAGGACTTCTCCGAGGACACCTACCGCACGCTCACCGCGGTCGACAGCGCGGTGATGGTGATCGACGCCGCCAAGGGCATCGAGGCGCGCACCCGCAAGCTGTTCGAGGTGTGCCGGCTGCGCGACATCCCGATCCTCACCTTCGTCAACAAGATGGACCGCGAGAGCCGCGATCCGTTCGAACTGCTCGACGAGATCGAGAAGACGCTGGCGCTCGACACCACGCCGGTGAACTGGCCGGTGGGCCGGGGCCGCGATTTCATCGGCACCATCGAGGTCGAAAGCGGCGGCGTGCGGCTGCTGGAGGGCGATTCCGGCAAGGCCGGTACGCTGCGGCAGATGAACATCGCCGACGTCGCCGCGCTCAATCCCAATCTCGACGCCGCCGCGATTGCCGGCGAGTTCGATCTGGTTCGCGATGCCTGCAAGAAGTTCGACCTTGCTGCGTTCCGCGAGGGCCATCTGAGCCCGGTGTTCTTCGGCTCCGCGATCAAGAACTTCGGCGTCGGCGATCTGCTCGATGCGATCGGTAAGATAGCGCCGCTGCCGCGCTCGCAGAAGGCCGACAAGCGCGTGGTCGATGCCGAAGAGTCGAAAATGACGGCGTTCGTGTTCAAGATCCAGGCCAACATGGACCCGAACCATCGCGACCGTATCGCGTTCGCCCGATTGTGCTCGGGCAAGCTGACGCGCGGCATGAAGGTCAAGCAGGTGCGCACCGGCAAGTCGATCGCGCTCACCGCGCCGCAGTTCTTCTTCGCCAAGGATCGCGCGCTCGCGGAAGAGGCCTACGCCGGCGACGTGGTGGGCATTCCCAACCACGGCGCGGTGCGGATCGGCGACACGCTGACCGAGGGCGAGGAGCTGAACTTCATCGGCGTGCCGAGCTTTGCGCCGGAAATCCTGCGCCGCGTGCGGCTGCCCGACGCCATGAAGGCGAAGAAGCTGAAGGAGGCGCTGCAGCAGATGGCGGAGGAGGGCGTGGTGCAGGTGTTCCGCCCGCACGACGGCTCGCCCGCTTTGGTCGGCGTGGTCGGTCCTCTGCAGCTCGACGTGCTGCGCGTGCGGCTGAAGGACGAATATGGCCTCGAGGTGATGTGGGATTCCGCCGAGTTCGAGCTGGCGCGCTGGATTTCGTCGGCCGATCCGAAGGCGCTGGAGACGTTCGTCAAGGCGCATCCGCTCAGCGTCGCCGACGACCTCGACGGCGATATCGTGTTCCTCTCCGCCAACCAGTTCCGGCTCGATTACACCCGGGAGCGTGCGCCCGGCATCGTGTTTACCGACATCAAGGATACGAACGCGGCGAAGAACGCGTAGCGGTGCGCGCGGCAGCAAATTCCGACTTCGACCGAAGGGGATGCGGGTGTCCAACAAGGCCGTAGAAATGTTCAACCAGCAGACCGCGGACGCCTACGACGAGCGATTCAGGAAAATCAGTCCGATCAGGGATAACCTCGACTTCCTGGTTCGCCTTGCGCTCGACGATCTGCCAACCGAAGCGCGCATCCAGTGCGTGGGCGTCGGGACGGGGACCGAAATTGTCGAACTCGCCAATGCGCATCCGCAATGGCGATTCACCGGCGTGGAGCCGTCCGCGCCCATGCTAGATGTTTGCCGAAACAAGGTCAGCAAAAACGGCCTGACCGGCCGTTGCGATCTGGTGCACGGATACGTGTCGGATCTTCCGGCGGCTGGCGCGTTCGACGCGGTGCTGTGCCTTCTGGTGACGCAGTTCGTGACTGACGCCGCCGAGCGGCAGAAAATGTTCGACGATATGGCGCGGCAGCTCAAGACGGGCGGCTATCTCATCAACGCCGAGATCAGCGGCGACATGTCGTCACCGGAGTTTCGCGACATCGCCGAGAAATGGAAAACGATGCATCGCTACGCGGGGGCGACAGCGGAGGCTGCCGAAAATGCCGTCAACATTCTGAGCCAGCACGTCGCGGTCGTGCCGCCGTCGGCCATCGAAGGCTATCTGCGCAATAGCGGGGGTTCTCGCGTCCGGTGCAGTTTTTCCAGTCGCTGCTCATCCACGCCTGGTATGCCCGGAAGAGTTAGCCCGATCGGCTGAAGCGTTTACTTCTCGCCCGCCAGCAGCTTCAGTGCGCGCCCCTTCTGCTCGGGCGGGACACCGCTCACCACCGCCATGACGTTCTTAAGGGTGCTGGCCGGCTCGAGATATTCGATGATCCGCTCCATCTTCTCGCCTTCGGCGATGAGCTGCGGACTGTGCAGCGTCTCCTTCACGGCGGCTTGCAGGTACGCGAGCCGGGCCGCAGGTATTCCGGGCGGCGCCATCAGCAGGCGGCCGGTGCCTTCCAGGTTGGCGAGAAAATCCATCGCCCAGACCCGGCTGGGGTCGATCTTCGCCGCCTCGAACACGGTCGGGCGGTCCTTGAAGAACTGTGACTTGGTGCGCGAGATCGTCGCCAGCGCCCAGTTCTGCTTGCTCTTCACGAAATGATTGGCGGATGATTCCGGCACATAGAGCGCGTCCATCTCGCCGCGCGTCACCGAGAGGCCGGCGTCGGAGCTGCTCTTGTAGCCCTGCACGATATGGCAATCGAGATTGAGCGCTTCGCAGGTGAAGGCAGCACCGATGCCGAGCCCCGACGTTCCGCCCGCGGAGGCCCAGCGCCATTTCTTCTTGGCATCGATCGCCTGCTGAACCTCGCGGATGGGGGAGTCCGGCCCCACCAGCCAGAGGCCGGGCGGCGCGCCGACGGTCGCGAGATACGTGAACTTGGCGAGATCGTAGCGCGCGGCCTGATCGCCCGTCAGTTGCGCGAGAGTGGCCATGGTGCCTTGCACGAGGGAGATCGTCAGGCCGTCGGGCGGCGCGACGTACAGGCGATTGACCGCAACGAGCCCGCCGGCGCCCGGCACGTTCTCGACGATGACAGTCGCACCGAGGGTCTTGGCGAGGTGGGGCGCGATGATCCGCGTGAAGACGTCGTAGCCGCCGCCCACGCCGGAGCCCACGATCATCCGCACGGTCTTGCCGGCGTAGAAGGCCTTCTCGGACTCCTGCGCGAGCGCAGCCGGGGCCGACAGAGCCCAACAGGCCGCAAGCGAAAGAAGGACAACCCGACTTGTCTTGATCATGGCTCGCGCTGCTCCCGAGGAAGGAGCGGGCATCGTAGCGGCCCAATCTGTCCCTATGGAAGGTGGGTAGAGCCGAATCTCAGCGGAACGGCTTGCTCATATAGCGCGAGCCCTTGAGCCCATAGCGCCAGGGCAATTCGACAGCCTTGGTCAGGCCGATGCGCGGGCCTGCGACGATCTCCGGTTTCTCGGTGCGTGCGATCAGTCGGAACGGCGGCCGGTTCAGCGCCAGCCCGTTGTGCGCGATCGAGATGCCCAGCGCCTCGCACAGCCGGCCCGGTCCCGCGCACAGCAGCCGCTCGTCGGTGAGCCCTCGGCGGCGGCGCATCTTCGCCAAGCCCTCCATGGGCTCCAGCGCGCGGATCAGCACGGCGCTTGCGGAGCCCTTGGCTTCGCAGACGAAGTTGACGCACCAGTGGATGCCGTAGGAGCGGTACACGTAGGCGATCCCCGGCGGCCCGAACATCACGGCGTTGCGCGGCGTCAGACCGCCGTAGCTGTGCGCCGCGGGGTCGGTGTGGTGATAGGCCTCGACCTCGACAATCCGGCCGCCCACGCCATTGAACAGCAGCACCGCACCGATCAGGTCGGGCGCCACCTCGTGAACCGAGCGGGCGAAGAAGCGGCGGGGAAGCGTTGCCATGAACGGATGTTTATCGCCAAGGCACTTCTCGTGAACAGGGACGCTTCACGCGAATCTTTTTTGCGAGGGGTCTTGTGCGGGGAACGGGCATCACCAATTCGCGGCGCACTCCCGGCACTCATGCCGGCTGAATCTGGCACGGAGCCTCCATGGAAGTCGTGCGCTCGCCTCTCGAAGTCTCGATCACGCTCAGCCAAGCCAAGAAGCTCATCCAGTGCATGTCGCATGAACAGAGCTTCATGCTGCTGTCGCCGCCCGGCGTCGGCAAGTCCGAAATGGTCTACCAGGCCGCCGCCGAAGCGGGCTTGCCTTGCCGCTCGCTGCTCGGCACCCAGATCGCGCCGGAGGACGTCAGCGGCATTCCGCGCATCGTCGGGGAGCGCTCAGTGTTCTGCCCGCCGCGGATGTTGTTGCCCGAGAAGCCCGAGCCGTTCTGCCTGTTCCTCGACGAACTGCCGGCCTGTGCGCCGGACGTGCAGAAGGCGTTCTACTCGCTGCTGCTGGAGCGCAGGCTCGGCGAGCACGCGCTGCCGCGCGGCACCTGGGTGGTGGCAGCGGGAAACCGGGCGCAGGACCGCGCGCTGGTGCGCTCGATGAGCTCGGCGCTGGTCAACCGCGTCACCATCCTACACCTGCGGGTCGATGCCGGTGAATGGCAGGACTGGGCCGCGCGCCACGGCGTCCGCGCCGACGTTCGCAATTTCATCGCCCACATGCCCGATGCGCTGATGCGTCCGGTGCCGGCTGAGCCCGTGCCGTTCTCGACACCGCGGGCCTGGACGCTGCTGTCGCGCGCGCTCGATCTGGCCGAGGGCGCAGGCGTTCTGACGCCTGATACCAGGCGGGCGCTGGCGTTCGGCCGCCTATCAGCGGAGGACGCCGCCGTGTTCTGCGCGCTGGCCGAGGAGCAGATCGGCGCGATGCGCCCGATCGAGGACTACATCGTGCGGCCGGAATTGCTGCCGCGCACCGACGCCGCGCGCTGGTTCATCCTCAATTGCGTCCGCCAGAACGTGCGGGACGGCACTCTGTCGCACCTGAAGCCGCGCGCGGTGAACCGCTTCCTGCGCGCGTTGCAGCCCGAGCAGCAGCTTACCGTGCTGACCGACCTGGTGGAGCGCTGGGGCGAGATGGGCGCCGACCGCGCCATGCTCGATCTTCTGAAGAAGGTCACCGCAACGTGAGCATGGGGGCAGGCCCGGTTTCCGAGCGCGAAACGCTCGACCGCATCGCGCGCGGTCTGCGCCTCGTCACGGCGCCGCTGCCGCATCTGGCGGGGCTTGCGGCCGCGGTGCGCGTCAACATCGACGAGCGGGTGCCGACCATGGGGGTGTTTGCCTCGGGACGGCTGGTGGTCAATCCGGCGTTCGTTGCGCGGCTCAAGCAGAACGAGCTGGTGTTCGTGCTGGCGCACGAGCTTCTGCATCTGGCGCTGCGAACCCATGACCGCGCCAAGGGCAGCGGCCAGCTCGAGTTCAACTACGCCCACGACTACATCATCAACGACATCCTGCGCGTCGAACTGGGTTTCCCGGTGATCCCGGCGGGCGGTCTCGACATGCCCGGCGCGCGGGAGAAGTCGGCCGAGCAGATCGTGCTGGAGATGCGCCGCAACGCCGACCTGATGCCGTCGAAGTCGAGCGTGTTCGAGGGCCAGCCGGTGACGCTGCGCGGCGTGGTCGGCCCGGCCGGAGGAAGCGGACCGCCGCCGGATCGCCAGCAGGCGGGCGACGTGCTCGACGACAAGACCGAGCGCGATCTGTTTCCGGAAGAAGTAGCTGAGCAGGACCGGCGGCTCAAGGAAATGGCTGCGGCCGCCGAGAAGGCGCTGGCGCTGGCCCGCGCGATGGGCGCCATGAACGGGCGCGGAACCGCGGGCGCGATGCAGCATCAGGCGGTGAGCGCGTTGCGCGGGCTTTACCGCACGCCGTGGGAGGCGATCCTGCAGAAGTGGCTGGAGTCGGTCGCGCCCGGAGAGCGAACCTTCACCCGGCCGTCGCGGCGCGGCGCCGACCGCAGCGACATCGTGCTGCCGGGGCGCAAGCGGGAGTCGTGGCGGCTCAACGTGGTGCTCGATACGTCCGGCTCGATGGGCGACGTCATTCCCCGCGTGCTCGGCGCGGTGGCGGATTTCTGCGACGCGGTCGCGGTGGAGGAAGTCCGCCTCGTGCAGTGCGACACCGAGGTCACCTCGGACGAATTGATCGAGCCCGCGCAACTCGCCGACTTCCAGGTCAGCGGCTACGGCGGCAGCGATCTCACGCCGGCCATGCTGGCGCTCGCCGACGATCCGCTGGTCACCGCCTGCTTGGTGGTGACGGACGGCGACATCCAGTACCCGCCGCAGGAGATGCCCTACAGCGTGCTTTGGGTGTTGCCGCCTTCGGGCGCCTCAGGTTTCCGGCCGCCTTACGGCCATGTCGTCACGATGCAAGGGACGGATTGATCATGAAAGTCGTGCAGGAGCTTGTCGCCTATTTCGACCGCCGCGGCGCGCTGTCTCAGCGCCAGCTTCGCAAGCTGCTCGACCAGGGCTTTCTGGCGGCGGACGCGCCGCCGACCATGACCGGCCTCTGCGATCCGGTCGGGTCGGCGTTCTATTTCCGGGTGCGTGGCAGCGCCCAGGGCTCGCTCTGGGGCACCGATGTCTACACCGGGGATTCCAGCCTGGCCGCCGCCGCCGTTCACGCCGGTCTTGTGGCGGTCGATGAGACCAAGATCGTCAAGGTGACGGCGGTGCAGCCTTTGACCCAGTATCAGGGCTCGCAGCGCCACGGCGTGACCAGCCACAACTTCGGCCGTTTCGGTACGGCGTACCGGCTTTCCGCCATCTGACGCCGCTCGTTTGAGTGTTGCGGCGCACCCACAATCTGTGGCGCGCCGGCAACATCCTTAGAACATTTGGACGTTAGGCAGCGGCGGTGACGGTTGTGCCGCGATTTGGCCATACGCTTCCACGAACACGACAGTGTCTTCAAGCCGTTGCGACATTTCCGGTTTTTCCGACCGGATCGGGCTGTGGCCGGGACGACACGAACGAGCCACGAGCCATCCCACGGGGGGAACGGCGACGGGGCGGAAAGGGCCGGGGGGCCCTGGAAGTCGATGGACGCCAAGACCGATCTCAAGAACAGGTTGCCGAGCAGGCACGTCACCGAAGGCCCCGCCCGGGCGCCGCACCGGTCGTATTACTACGCGATGGGCCTGACCAAAGATCAGATCCACCAGCCGTTCGTCGGCGTCGCCTCCTGCTGGAACGAAGCCGCCCCCTGCAACATCGCCCTGATGCGCCAGGCGCAGGCGGTGAAAAAGGGCGTCGCCGCCAACCACGGCACCCCGCGCGAGTTCTGCACCATCACCGTGACCGACGGCATCGCCATGGGCCATGCCGGCATGTACTCGTCGCTGCCCTCGCGCGAGGTGATTGCCGATAGCGTCGAACTGACCATGCGCGGCCACGGCTACGACGGCCTCGTCGGCCTTGCCGGCTGCGACAAGTCTCTGCCCGGCATGATGATGGCGATGGTCCGCCTCAATGTGCCGTCGGTGTTCATCTATGGCGGCTCGATCCTGCCCGGCAATTTCCGCGGCCAGGTCGTCACCGTGCAGGACATGTTCGAGGCGGTCGGCCGGCATTCGGTCGGCGCGCTGTCGAGCGAGGACCTCGACGAGATGGAGCAGGTGGCGTGCCCGTCGGCCGGCGCCTGCGGCGCCCAGTTCACCGCCAACACCATGGCGACGGTGTCGGAGGCGATCGGCCTGGCCTTGCCTTATTCGGCCGGCGCGCCCGCGCCTTACGAAATCCGCGACCGGTTCTGCATGACCGCCGGCGAGCAGGTGGTGGAACTGATCAAGCTCAACATCCGCCCGCGCGACATCGTCACCCGCAAGGCGCTGGAGAATGCCGCCGCAGTTGTGGCGGCCTCCGGCGGTTCCACCAACGCCGCGCTGCATCTTCCGGCGATAGCGCACGAATGTGGCATCGATTTCGACCTGTTCGACGTGGCCGAGGTCTTCAAAAGAACACCTTATGTCGCGGATTTGAAACCGGGTGGCCGTTATGTTGCCAAGGACATGTTCGAGGTTGGCGGCATTCCGCTGCTGATGAAGACGCTGCTCGACCATGGCTATCTGCATGGCGAGTGCATGACCGTCACCGGCCGGACCATCGCGGAGAACATGGCCAAGGTGAAGTGGAACCCCGACCAGGACGTCGTGCTGCCGGCCGACAAGCCGCTGTCTCCGACCGGAGGCGTGGTGGGCTTGAAGGGCAACCTCGCGCCCGAAGGCGCGATCGTCAAAGTCGCCGGCATGAGCGAATTGAAGTTCACCGGCCCGGCGCGTTGCTTCGACGGCGAAGAGGCGTGCTTCGAGGCGGTGCGCAGTAAGAAATACAAGGAAGGCGAGGTCCTGGTGATCCGTTACGAGGGCCCCAAGGGCGGCCCCGGCATGCGCGAGATGTTGTCCACCACCGCGGCGCTGTACGGCCAGGGCATGGGCGGCAAGGTCGCGCTGATCACCGATGGCCGCTTCTCCGGTGCGACGCGCGGCTTCTGCATCGGCCACGTCGGTCCCGAGGCCGCGGTCGGCGGCCCGATCGCGCTGGTGCGCGACGGCGACATCATCACCATCGACGCCGACAAGGGCACGCTCGAGGTCAATCTCAGCGCCGGCGAGTTGGCCAAGCGCAAGTCCGGCTGGACGTCGCGGGAGAACGATGCTTCGTCCGGTTATCTCTGGAAATACGCCCAACAGGTGGGTTCGGCGCTGAACGGCGCGGTTACGCATCCTGGCGGCAAGGCCGAGAAGACGACCTATGCGGATATCTAATCTCATAGGCTTGGCCGCGGTCGCGGGTCTCGCCATCTGGCTGGACCCGTCGCCCTCGCTGTCGCTCGACGGCACGCCGTCGCCAAACGCGGCTGCGGCTCTGCCGCAGTCGGCGGTCGCGGCGGTGCCGGGCGCGCCGATTGCGACGCCCAAGGCCGCGCTTGCTCCGCCCAACGTCGATCTGTCGCCGGTCGATGCGTTCCGCCGCGCCACCGAGGCGCTCAAGCATGGCGAGCGCAAGAACGCGGTCAGTTCCCTGCAGTATGCCGCCGAGCGCGGCCACGGCGTGGCGCTCTGGCAGCTTGGCCGCATGTATGCCGAAGGCGACGGCGTGCCGCGCAACGACAAGACGGCTTTCGAGTATTTCCGCAAGTTCGCCGACAGCCACGCCGACGATCATCCGACCACGCCGCGTTCGCGCTTTGTCGCCAACGCCTTTGTGGCGCTCGGCCAGTACTATCTCGACGGCATTCCCAATTCGCCTGTGGAGGCGAGCCCGGAGCGCGCGCGCCGCATGTTCTATCACGCGGCGTCGTACTTCGGAGATCCGGAGGCGCAGTACCATCTCGCCATGCTGTACGTGGACGGGCAGGGCGTCGATCGCGATGCCAAGCGCGCCGTGCCCTGGCTGGTGCTCGCGGCCAACAAGGGTCACTACAAGTCGCAAGCGGTGCTCGGCCGCATCCTGTTCCACGGCGAACACGGCACGCGGCAGCCGGCGTCGGGCCTGATGTGGCTGACGGTGGCGAGCGACGGGCCGGGCGGCGCGGTGCCGTGGATCGTCGAACTGCGCGAGCGCGCCTTCAAGCAGGCGAACGACCGCCAGCGCGCCACCGCCCTCATCTTGCTGGAGCGCTGGGTCGAAGGCCGCGCCGTCGATGGCCGCAACATCGAAGGCCGCACCGCCGCGCAATAGCGGCGCGTCCCTCACTTCGGACAAGTCCTGTACGAAATCGGCGCTGACGCTTGAGGCGTGTCGCTACGGCACGCCGATCGCCAGATCGATGTAGACCGGCACATGGTCCGACGGCTTCTCCCAGGAGCGCACATGCTTGTCGATGCCGGCCCCGGTGAGCCGGTCGGCGGCCTGCGGCGACAGCAGCATGTGGTCGATGCGGATGCCCCAGTTCTTCTGCCAGGCGCCCGCCTGGTAGTCCCAGAACGTGTAGAGGCCGCGATCGTCGGTCGTGGCGCGGATCGCGTCGGTGAACCCCATGTGGGTGAGCGAGCGGAACCTCTCCCGCGTCTGCGGCAGGAACAGTGCGTCGTTCACCCAGGCCGCCGGATTGTGGACGTCGTCGGGGGTCGGGATGACGTTGTAGTCGCCGGCCAGGATCAGCGGCTCTTCCAGTTTAAGTCGCTCCTTCGCATAGTGAGAAAGCCGGTCCATCCATTTGAGTTTGTATGAATATTTGTCCGTATTGGTTGGGTTTCCGTTGGGCAGATAGATCGACGCGACGCGCACCACGCCGGACGGCGTGGACACCGTTGCTTCGATGAAGCGGGCGTGATCGTCGGTGTCGTCACCGGGCAGACCGATCACCACCTCGTCGAACTTGAGCTTGGACAGGATGGCGACGCCGTTGAACGTCTTCTGGCCGTGCACGGCAAGGTTGTAACCGAGGGACTCGAAGGCCTCGCGGGGGAAGGCGTCATCGACGCACTTGATCTCCTGCAGGCATGCAATGTCCGGCTGCCGCTCCGCGAGCCAGGCCCTCAGATGGTCGGTTCGCTGCCGAATTGAGTTCACGTTCCAGGTGGCGACGCGCATTGCGGGCTTTCGAAGGGCTCGGGGTGGCGATTAACCAACATCCTCGGCCGCGCGGCCAGCCTAAACCGCGTGAAGAAGACGGGGGGTATCGGGGTTTCCCCAAGTGAGCGGAAAGGTGCGCCCCCGCCGGCTCTGTGGTAGGAGTCCGCAACCGCGAGGGGTGCCGCGGCACTTAGCCTTATGACCGGCCCGGGGGGTGGATGGGCCGAGAGCGGGTTTTCAGGGGATGAAGAAGCGGACTGTGCTGGTCGGGCTGGCGGTGGTGCTTGCTCTTGCGGGCGGTGCCTTCGCAACGCGCGATATTTGGAATCCGCCCGCTGCGGTCGCCCAAGGACCGCGGCCGCAGGCGCGTGGCGTGCCCGTCGTCACCGCCGTGGCCGAGAAGAAGAAGGTTCCGGTGCAGGTCGAGTTGCTCGGCACCGTGACACCGATCGCCAGCGTCGCCGTGAAGTCGCGGCTCGAAACCGAGATTATCGGCGTTCATTTCGAAGACGGCGCCATGGTGAAGCAGGGCGACCTGCTGTTCACCCTCGACGGCCGCGCCATCGAGGCCCAGGTCCGCGACCTGGAGGCGGTGCTGATCAGCGCCAAGGCGCAACTCGAGCAGAACCAGCGCGATCTGGAGCGCTACGTCGAGTTGGTCGCGAAGAATGCGGCCACCCAGGTTCAGCTCAACAACACCCGCACCCAGGTCAACATCTGGCGCGCCACGTCGAGTTCGACATCCGCCAAGATCGAAAATCTGAAAGTCCTGCTGTCGTACTGCACGATCCGCGCGCCGATTGCGGGACGCGCCAGCATGGCCGCGGTGAAGGCGGGCAATTTCGTGCGGCCGGCCGATGTCGCTCCGCTCGCCACCATCATTCAGGCCGCGCCGGTGTACGTCGCGTTCGCGCTGCCGCAGAACAACCTGCCGGCGTTGCGCCAGGCACTCTCGGCGGAAACCGCCACCATCCAGGCCGTCATTCCGGGCGAGACGCGGCGCGCCAGCGGCCATGTCTCGATGATCGAGAACTCCATCGATGCCGGGACGGGCACGGTCACCGTTCGCGCGACCATGCCGAACGCGGACGGCCTGCTTTGGCCGGGCACGCTGGTGCGGGTGATGCTGACGTTCCGCGAGGAGACCGCAGTGGTCGTGCCTCCGACGGCGGTGCAAATGAGCCAGACCGGATCGTTTATCTTCGTCGTGAAGAACGGTGTCGCCAGCGTGCAGCCGGTCAAGGTGGCGCGCGTGATGCAGACCGAAACCGTACTTGAGGGCGGATTGGAGGGCGGCGAGACGGTCGTCACCGACGGCCAGCTTCGCCTGACCAATGGCGCGCGGGTTGCGCCGCGCGGTTCCAACACGGCGTCCGGATCTTAGTCCATGAATATATCCGAGCTCTGCATCCGCCGGCCGGTTTTGACCACGCTGATCACGGCGTCGTTCATCGTGTTCGGCTTGTTCGCGTACCGGCTGCTGGCCGTTGCCGCGCTGCCGCGCGTCGACTTCCCGACCATTCAGATCCAGGCGCAACTGCCGGGCGCCAGCCCCGATACGATGGCGGCCTCGATCGCGTCCCCCATCGAGCGGCAGCTATCGACCATCTCGGGGATTAGCTCGATCACCTCGTCGTCAACGCAGGGTTCGACCTCGATCACCATCCAGTTCGAGCTGAGCCGCGACATCGACAGCGCGGCGCTCGACGTGCAAACGGCGCTCTCCACCGCTGCGCGGCGCCTGCCGCCGGAAATGACCACGCCGCCGCAGTTCCGGAAGGTCAATCCGGGCGATTTCCCGATCCTCTTCATCAGCACTCGTTCCTCGACGCTGCCGCTTTCGGTCGTCAACGAATACGCCGAGACGGTGCTCGCCCAGCAGATTTCGCAGATCCAGGGCGTCGCTCAGGTGCTGGTCTACGGCGCGCAGCGCTTCGCGATACGCGTTCAAGTCGATCCGACCGCCGCTGCCGCGCGCAACATCTCGCTCGACGAAATCCGCAACGCGGTCAGCCGCGCCAACTCCAACGTGCCGGTCGGCACGCTGGCGGGCGCGACCCAGAACATCACGCTCAACGCGTCCGGCGCCATGACCAAGGCCGCCGACTACAAGCAGATCACGGTCGCCTACCGCAACGGCGTGTCGGTGAAGCTTGAGGAGGTGGCGCGCGTTCTCGACAGCGTCGAGAACGACAAGGTGGCGAGCTGGTTCAACGACGAGCGTGCCATCGTGCTGGCGATCCAGCGCCAGCCTGACGCCAACACCGTGGCGGTGGTCGATGCCGTGCGCGAGAGGTTGCCGGCGTTCCGCGCGCAGGTGCCGGCGGCGATCGAGATGCAGTTCCTGCTCGACCGCTCGCTGTCGATCCGCGACTCGGTCGCCGAGGTGCAGTTCCACTTGACCATTTCGATCCTGCTGGTCGTGCTCGTGATCTTCCTGTTCCTGCGCAAGGCGTCGGCGACCATCATTCCTTCGCTCGCGGTGCCGGTGTCGCTGGTCGGCACCTTTGCCGCGATGTACGCATTCGGCTTCTCGATCAACAATATGACCCTGCTGGCGCTGGCGCTGTCGGTCGGCTTCGTGGTCGATGACGCGATCGTCATGCTGGAGAACATCGCGCGCCATATCGAGGGCGGCATGCGGCCCTACGAGGCTGCGCTCAAGGGCTCGCGCGAGGTCGGCTTCACCATCATCTCGATCACGTTCTCGCTGATCGCGGTTTTCATCCCGGTGCTGCTGATGGGCGGGATGGTCGGCCGCGTGTTCCGCGAATTCGCGGTGACGATTTCGGTTGCCATCATTGTGTCCGGATTCGTCTCGCTGACGCTGACGCCGATGCTGTGCGCCCGTGTGCTGAAGGTCCACCGCAAGGACGAGAAGCAGATGTTCATTCTGCGCTGGTTCGACGCGATGTTCCAAAGCTGGCTGCGCGCCTACGAATGGTCGCTCGACTGGGTGATCAAATACAAGGCGATCATGCTCGGGGTGACCTTCCTGACGCTCGGCGGCGCGGTCTGGCTCTACATGGTGGTGCCAAAGGGGTTCTTCCCGACCGAGGACACCGGCTACGTCTCGGTCACCACCGAAGGTCCAAGCGACATCGCGTTCCCTGCAATGGTGGAGTTGCAGCGCGCCGTCGCCGAAATCATCCGGAAGGATCCCGCGGTCGATTATCTCAACTCCACGGTCGGCACCGGCGGTCCCAACCCGACGTCGAACTACGGCCGCATGCTGATCGGCCTCAAGCCGATGAACGTGCGCAACGAAAACTCGACTTCGGTGATCCAGCGGCTGCGCCGCACCGCCAATACGGTGCCGGGCGTCGCGGTCTATTTCCAGAACATTCAGAACATCCGCGTGGTCGCTCGCATCTCCAAGAGCGAGTTCCAGTACACGCTGCAGTCCAGCGACACCGAGGCGCTCTACCGGGTCACGCCGGAACTGCAGGCGAAGATCGAGAAGATCGAAGGGCTGCGCGACGTCACCACCGACCTCTACATCAAGAATCCGGAGATGGTGGTTGAGGTCGATCGCGAGAAGGCGGCGGTCTACGGCATCACCGTCGATCAGATCCGCCAGGAACTCTACAACGCATTCGGCTCGCGCCAGGTCGGCACCATCTACACGCCGTCAAACGACTACCAGATCATCCTGCAGAGTATGCCGGAGTTCCAGTTGGACCCGAGCGCGCTCTCCAAGATATTCCTCAAGACCCGTGCGGATAACCCGGCGGCTGGCGCGGTCGGCGGCGGAGCCAGCGGCACCGGCGTGCTGACCGGGGCTTCGATTCCGCTCTCCGCGGTGACACGGCTGGTTCCGACGGTCGGGCCGCTGCAGGTCAACCACCAGGGCCAGCAGCCGGCGGTCACCATCTCGTTCAATCTCGCGCCCGGTGTGTCGCTCGGATACGCGGTCGATCAGATTCAGCAACTGGAGCGTGAAGCTGGCCTGCCGGCCTCGGTCACCACCGGCTTCCAGGGCTCGGCGCAGGTGTTCCAGGAATCGCTGAAGGGGCAGGGCATCTTGGTGCTGGCCGCGATCTTCGCCGCCTACGTGGTGCTCGGCATCCTGTACGAGAGCTTCATCCATCCGATCACCATCATCTCCGGCCTGCCGTCGGCCGGCATCGGCGCGCTGCTCACGCTGATCCTGTTCAAGATGGACCTCACGGTGATCGCGATGATCGGCATCGTCATGCTGGTCGGCATCGTGAAGAAGAACGCGATCATGATGATCGACTTTGCGATCGAGCGAAGGCGCGTCGGCCTGGGCGCCGAGGCCGCGATCCGCGAGGCCGCGCTGCTGCGATTCCGCCCCATCATGATGACGACGTTCGCCGCGATCTTCGGCGCGCTGCCGATCGCAATCGGCTCGGGCGCCGGCGCCGAACTGCGCCAGCCGCTCGGCGTCGCGGTGGTGGGCGGACTGGTGCTGTCGCAGCTTCTCACGCTCTACATCACGCCCGTCGTCTATCTCTACCTCGACCGCGTGGACCGGCTGGTCAGGCGGAGGCTCGAGCCGCAGCTCGAAGAGGTGCCGGAGCCGCTCAAGCCGGCCGTCGCCGCCGAATAATCGCGATAGCGGCACAGGTCTTGCTTTTTGGTCCTCCTGACAACGGAGGATCATCCCGTGCATCGTTTTATTCTCGCCGTGTTGGCCTTGCTCGCAGGCGCCAGTGCCGCTTTCGCCGACAATTGGCCCGCGAAGCCGATCCGCGCCATCATTCCGTTCGGCGCGGGCAGCGCGGTGGACGTCGTCCCGCGCCTCGTCTTCGAGCAGCTTTCGCAGCAATTGGGGCAGACCATCGTGGTCGAGAACCGCGGCGGCGCGGGCGGCACCATCGGCACCTCGGCGGTCGCGAAAGCCGAGCCCGACGGCTACACCATGCTGGTGCATTCCTCGGCGCACACCATCACGCCGGCGCTGTATCCGGCGCTGTCCTACGACGTGATCAAGGATTTCGTCACCGTCGGCGCGATCGGCAGCGTGCCGAACGTGATGATCATCGCGCCGTCGCGCGGCTTCAAGACCGTGAAGGAATACGTGTCGCACGCCAAGGCCAATCCGACCGCGTCGAACTTCGCCTCGCTCGGTGTCGGCTCGGCGGTGCATCTGAGCGCCGAGCGCTTCCGCGTCAGCGCGGGCTTCGACTCCACCCACATTCCCTTCAAGGGCGGCGCCGAGGCGTTGACCGAGATCATCGCGGGCCGCGTCGATTACTACTTCTGTCCGATCGCGACCGCGCTGCCGCACATCAAGGGCGGCCGGCTGATGGGGCTGGCGGTCAGCAGCCCGCAGCGCGCGTCCGCGCTGCCCAACCTTCCGACCACACTGGAGTCCGGATTCCCGGATTCCGACTACACGTTCTGGATGGGTATCTTCATGCCGGCCAAGACGCCGCCGGAGATCGTCGCCAAATTGGGCGCCGAGTTGCGCAAGGCGCTCGACGCTCCCGCCGTGAAGGAGAAACTCGTGACGCTCGGCGTCGAAGCCATGCCGCTCACCGCCGCGCAATTCGACGCGCAGGTGAAGCAGGAGGTCATGACCTACGGGGCGTTCGCGAAGTCGGCGGGATTGAAGCCGAACTAGCGGCATAGAAGAGGGCGCTGCCGCCATTCCAGGGCGCGCCGAAGGCGCGAGAACCGGGTTTGCTACAGCGTGAAGCTGGTGCCGCAGCCGCAGGACGCCTTGGCCTGCGGGTTGTTGACCTTGAACGCAGCTCCAATCAGGTCGTCGACGAAATCGATTTCCGAACCCGCCAGGAACTGCAGGGACACCGAATCGATCAGCACGGTGGCGCCGTCGCGCGCCACCACGATGTCGTCCGCGGCCTGGTCGCGATCGACGTCGAACTTGTACTGGAAGCCCGAGCAGCCGCCGCCTTCCACGCTGACGCGCAGCTTGGCGCCCTCAGGCTCCGCCTTGAGAATCTCGCCGATCTTGCGCGCGGCCCGTTCGGTCACGGTGACGTCGGTGGTCATGGCTTGGGTGGTCATGGCTCGCCCTTTCGGTGCCGGCCGCAGCCAAGCGGGCTAACGTGGGCCGGCCCCTTGTGATAGTTAAGTGCACCGGCGCGGAACGTCAATCGACCCACTCCATCGAGCAAAATCATGGCAGCGCAAGCGCTTGCCCGTGTCTCGTTTGCCTCTGACGCTGCGCTGACCCGCGGGCGGCTCCATCCGGAGCCCGCCAGCGCCACCCGAAGCGCCTTCCGCCGCGATTGCGACCGGCTGATCCACGCCGCGGCGTTCCGCAGGCTCGCCTACAAGACCCAGGTGTTCGTGTTCCACGAGGGCGACCATTTCCGCACCCGGCTGACCCACACTTTGGAAGTGACCCAGATTGCGCGCTCGCTCGCCCGCGCGTTGCGGCTCGACGAGGATCTCGCGGAGGCCTGCGCGCTCGGCCACGACTTCGGCCATCCGCCGTTCGGCCACGCCGGCGAGCGCGCGCTCGACCATTGCCTGACCGCGTTCGGCGGCTTCGACCACAACGCGCAGACGCTGCGGGTGGTCACCGCGCTGGAGCGGCCGTACCCCGATTTCGACGGACTCAATCTCACCTTTGAAACGCTCGAAGGTCTGGTCAAGCACAACGGCCCGCTCACCGACCGTGCGGGCGCAGCCAGCGGCCGCCATGCCAAGCGCGGTTTGCCGCGCGCCATCGCCGAGTACGGCCGCTCCCACGATCTCGAACTGTGGAGCCATCCGAGCGCCGAGGCGCAGGCCGGCGCGATCTCCGACGACATCGCCTACGACGCCCACGACATCGACGACGGTCTGCGGGCCGATGCCTTCATACTCGACGATATCGCCACGGTGCCGCTGATCGGCGATCTGCTGAATGGGATCGGCGCCGATCATCCGCAAATCGAGCCCGGCCGCCGCATCCACGAGCTGCGCCGCCGCCTGATCACGCGGATGATCGAGGATGTGATCGCGCAGGCGCGGCGCCGCGCGGCCGAGCTGGGCGTGGACAGCGCCGAGGGCGTGCGGCTCGCAGGCGCTGCGGTCGTGACGTTCTCGCCCGAAATGGCCGCGGCCGACCGCGCCATCAAGGATTTTCTCTATCCGCGGCTGTACCGCCATTCGCGCATCATGCGGATCATGGGCGACGCCGAGCGCATCGTGCGCGAGCTGTTCGCGCACTATCTCGACAAGCCCTCCGACATGCCGGCGGAGTGGCGGCACGGGCTCGACGATCCGGCCGGCCGGGCGCTGCGGATCGCCGACTTCATCGCCGGCATGACCGACCGCTACGCCATGATCGAGCACGCACGGCTGATCGGGGACACGCCGGAACTGCGCTGAAGCCGGGGCCGATTTTGTGGGGTGAGGCGGCGAAGGCGGGTTCCCCCGGCTGCCGATTTTGCTACAAGCCGCGCAGCATGAACGTCTTCGACATTTTCACCGCCCACGTCCGCGATGCCGTCAAGGCACTGGCCCAGTCCGGCGATCTTGCGTCCGTGCCAGAGCTTTCCCGCGTCGTCGTCGAGCCGCCGCGCGAGGCGGGCCACGGCGATCTCGCCACCAACGCCGCGATGGTGCTGGCCAAGGAGGCCGGCCTCAAGCCGCGCGACCTTGCGGTCAAGATCGCGGCCGAACTTGAGAAGCGCCCCGAAATCGTGAAGGCCGAGATCGCGGGGCCGGGGTTCATCAACCTCACGCTCGATCCGGCGGTGTGGCGCGACGCGCTCGCCGAGGCGATCCGCTCAGGCGCCGCTTACGGGCGCGGCGAGGGCGGTCACGCCGTCAATGTGGAATACGTCAGCGCCAATCCGACCGGCCCGATGCATGTGGGGCATTGCCGCGGCGCGGTGTTCGGCGATGCGCTCGCCAACCTGCTGGCGTTCTCAGGCTTCGCGGTCACGCGTGAGTACTACATCAACGACGCAGGCGCACAGGTCGATATTCTCGCGCGCTCGGCGTTCCTGCGCTACCGCGAGGCGCTTGGTGAAAACATTGGGGCGATCCCCGAGGGGCTGTATCCGGGCGACTATCTGGTGCCGGTCGGGAAGGCGCTCGCGGCCGAGTACGGCAACGCGCTGCTGGGCAAGCCGGAGGCCGAATGGCTGGTGCCGGTTCGTACCAAGGCCATCGCGATGATGATGGACATGATCCGCGAGGATCTCGCGGCGCTCAACGTGCGCCACGACGTGTTCTTCTCCGAGCGGTCGTTGATCGAGGGCGGGGATAAGGTCGGCGCCACGATCCAGGCGCTGCGCGCGGACGGCAAGGTCTATGAAGGTCGGCTGGAAAAACCCAAAGGTGCGCCGGCAGAAGACTGGGAAGACCGCGAACAAACACTATTCCGCGCCACCGATTTCGGCGACGACGTCGATCGGCCGCTGAAGAAATCCGATGGCAGCTACACCTACTTCGCCTCCGACATTGCCTATCACAAGTCGAAATTCGATCGCGGCTTCCGCGACATGATCGACGTCTGGGGCGCCGACCATGGCGGCTACATCAAGCGCATGAAGGCCGCGGTGACGGCGGTGAGCGCGGGTCAGGCCGAGCTCGACGTCAAGATCGTGCAGCTCGTGAAGCTGTCCCGCGCCGGCGTCGAAGTGAAAATGTCGAAGCGCTCGGGCGAGTTCGTGACGCTTCGCGAGGTGGTGGACGAGGTCGGCCGCGACGCCGTGCGGTTCATGATGCTGTACCGCAAGAACGACGCCCCGCTCGATTTCGACCTCGCCAAGGTGATCGAAAAGTCGCGCGAGAACCCGGTGTTCTACGTGCAGTATGGCCACGCCCGCGGCCATTCGATCTTCCGCAACGCAGCCCCGGTGGTGGGGGAACTGCCTGCGGATGCATCAGCCCGGGCGGCACATCTGGCCACGGCCAGCCTGGCGCGGCTCGACGATCCGGCGGAATTGTCGCTGATGCGCAAGCTGGCGCTTTACCCCAGACTGGTCGAAGCCTCGGCCCAGGCCCACGAGCCGCACCGGGTCGCCTTCTATCTATATGAATTGGCGAGCGAATTTCACGCGCTTTGGACGCTCGGAAATGACAAGCCTCATTTACGCTTCATTATCCAAGATGATCGAGAACTGACGGTGGCGCGTCTGGCCCTGGTTCAGGGAGTTGTGACGGTAATTGCCTCTGGATTGGCGCTGTTGGGCGTCGAGGCGCCTGAGGAAATGCGGTAATCTTGCCGCCGTTGGACGTGAAATCGCCGCAAGCGCATTTCATCCATCGTCGTACCGGACACGGAACCCGTCATGACGGACGACAGCAACGCACGTTATCGGTCGAGCGACCCCTATGGCCAGGCCCCGGCTCCGAGCGAGCAGGGCGCCGACCCGCTGGCGGAACTCGCGCGCCTGATCGGGCAGACCAGCCGCGAGCCGCGGCCGGAGCCGCGTGACGATCACCGCTACGACGAGCCTGCGGCCTACGCCGACCAGCACGAGCGGCCGGCTTACGACCCGCGTTACGACACGCCGCTGTCGCACGATGCCGCGTTCGCCCACGATGCAGCGCATCCCGCGCCGGAGTGGCAAAGCCAGCCCGCGCACGCCGAGCCGCAATGGCAGAGCGAGCCCGCGCCTTCGTTCGATCCATTCACATCGGCGCAGCACCAGCGACCGCTCGATCCGCCGAACGATCACCGCTACCAGGAGCCGGTCAGCCAGCCGCGTTACCAGGAGCCGGAGCGCGCGGAGCGATACCAGGAGCCGCAGAGTCAATTGCGGGCGCATGCGCCCGATCTGAGCTTCCTGTCCGCGCACTCCGATCAGTCGCGCCACGCCGCTGCGCCGCAGGAGCAGGCTCACCACGACACGTTTGTAGCGCCTTCGTTCGATCCGCCGCCGCGGCCGCCGCAGTCCTTCTCGCCCAATTCGATGTCCGATCCCGGACCGATGCCGCCGCCGAACGCCGACGAGTACTACGACGATCCACCGAGCCGCGGACGTCGCAGAGGCCTCGTCACCGTGATGGCCGTGCTTTGCCTGGCCGTGGTCGGCACCGGCGCGGCCTTCGGCTATCGCACCTATTTCGGCGGCCCGGCCGTGAAAGGGCCTGCGCCGGTGATCCGCGCCAGCGCGGAGCCCAGCAAGGTTGCGCCGCCGCCTCAGGCCGATCCCAAGGACACCAACAAAATCAGCTACGACCGTTTCGCCGATCGCGGCCAGAACGAGCAGGTGGTGCCGCGCGAAGAGAGGCCGGTCGATGTCCGCGAAGCCGCGCGCAGCGGCCCGCCGCGCGCCGTTGCGATGGGCGCGGCCAATGCCAGCGGCACACCGGCTGCCGTAGCACAAGCCGCCAATCCTCCGAGTGTGCTGACCGAGCCCAAGCGCGTCCGCACCGTTCCGATCCGTCCCGACGCGCCCGATACCTCGGCCGCGCGTCCGCAGATGGTGGCGGCGGTCCCGCCGCCGCCGCGCCAGAGCGCGCCGGCCGCCAATGCGCCGCTCGATCTCGCCAACCCCGTTGCGCCGCCCGCGGCGCGAGCCTCGGCGCCACCGATGCGCGCTGCGGCCGCGCGACCCGCGCCCGAGCCACCGCCGGGCACCGCGCCGATGTCGCTTGCCCCGGATGCGCCGGCGGCAGCCCGTGCACCTGCGCCGACACGCGTCGCGTCGGCGCCCGCCACAGGCGGCGGCAGCGGCAACTATCTCGTGCAGGTGTCGTCACAGCGCAGCGAGGCCGATGCCCAGGCCGCGTACCGCAGCGTCAAGTCCAAATACTCTGGCGTGCTCGGCGACCGCCAGCCGGTGATCCGCCGCGCCGATCTGGCCGGCAAGGGCACCTACTACCGCGCCATGGTCGGCCCGTTCACGACCCGCGACGAGGCGATCCAGCTCTGCAGCAGCCTGAAGGCCGCCGGCGGCGATTGCGTTGTCCAAGCCAATTGATCGCTTCGGCTTGACCCTTCGACGCGACGCAAGCTAATCCGCGCCGATGGCGCAGCGCGCATTCATCACCGGGCTTTCGGGCCCAGTGCTCACGGCGGAGGAGCGCGCATTCCTGCGCGAGGCCCGTCCGTGGGGCCTGATCCTGTTCAAGCGCAACATTGAAGACAAGGCGCAAGTCACACGGCTTGTTGCCAATTTCCTGTCGGCCGCCGGCGACGCGGGCGCGCCCGTCCTGATCGACCAGGAGGGCGGCCGGGTGCAGCGGTTGCAGCCGCCGCACTGGCCTGCCTATCCGCCGGGTGCGGCCTATGGCGCGATCTACCAGCGCGACAATCGCCGGGGCCTGCGGGCGGCCCGGCTCGGCGCCCGCCTGATCGCCGCGGACTTGGCGCCGCTCGGCATCAACGTGGATTGCCTGCCGCTGGCCGATGTTCCCGTCCGCGGCGCCGACCGGGTGATCGGGGACCGCGCCTATGGCGACACGCCCGCGCAGGTAGCCGCCGTCGCCGCCGCCGTTGCCGAGGGTCTCGCGGACGGTGGCGTGCTGCCGGTGCTGAAGCACATCCCCGGACATGGCCGCGCCACGGCGGACAGCCATGAGCAACTCCCGGTGGTACACACCGGCCGCGCGGAGCTGGAAGCGAGTGATTTTGCGGCTTTTCGGCCGTTGAACCGCTTGCCCCTGGGGATGACGGCCCACGTCGTCTTCACCGCCTTCGACCCTGTGCTACCTGTGACAACATCGGTCACAATGATCCGCGAGGTGATTCGCGGCTTCATCGGTTTCGACGGACTCCTGATGGGTGATGACGTGTCCATGGGCGCATTGAGCGGTTCGATCGGCGAGCGCAGCCGCGCCTCGATCGCCGCCGGATGCGACGTGGTCCTGCACTGCAACGGCAAGCTCGACGAGATGCGGGCGGTGGCGTCCGAAGCGCCGGAACTCAAGGGCGAGGCGGCCCGCCGTGCCGCGGTCGCGCTGGCGGGGCGTAAGGCGCCGAAGGCCATCGACCTGAACGACGCGCGGCGCGAATTCGCGGACCTGATGGGAACGCCCACCGTATGAGCGACACGTTGAGCTTCGAGAACGATTTCGCCGACGAACGCGCCAGCGACGACCCGGCGCTGGTGGTCGATGTCGAGGGCTTCGAAGGTCCGCTCGATCTGCTGCTGTCGCTGGCGCGCAACCAGAAGGTCGATCTCACCAAGATTTCGATCCTGGCGCTGGCCGACCAGTACCTCGCGTTCATCGAAGCCGCGCGAAAGCTCAGGCTTGAGCTTGCCGCCGACTATCTCGTGATGGCGGCGTGGCTCGCCTATCTCAAATCGCGCCTGCTGCTGCCGGAGGCAGCCGGTCCCGACGGTCCGAGCGCCGAGGAAATGGCGAATGCGCTGGCCTGGCGGCTGAAGCGCCTGGAGGCGTTCCGCGAGGTGTCGTCCAAGCTGATGGAACGCCCGCAGTTGCAGCGCGACGTGTTCCGCCGCGGCGATCCTGAGCCGATCACCGACATCAAGACGCCGGAATGGACCGCCACGCTCTACGATCTGCTGTCGGCCTACGCGCATCAGCGCCAGCAGACCGCGCTGGCGCATGTGAGCTTCAAGCAGCGCACCGTGTGGTCGCTGCAGGAGGCGCGCGAGCAGTTGCAGCGGCTGATCGGGCAGGCGGGCGACTGGAGCAGGCTGGATCAGTTCCTGCTGTCGTATCTGGTCGAGCCGTCGATGCGGGCGACCGCGTTCGCGTCCAGTCTCGCGGCGACGCTCGAACTGGTGCGCGAGGGCGTGGTCGAGGTGCATCAGCAGGCCGCGTTCGGGCCGATCTATCTGCGCAGGCGTGAAATCACCGGACACGTCGCGGCGGCATCGACCGATTCCGCGCCGCGTTCGATCGAATGAACTCGTAAGGAGAGCGGAGGCAATGGCAGCCTTGGCGGAACGACGCATCATACCCCACGACGAACTCAAGGCCCGGTCGGAGCGCAAAGCGGAGGCGTCCGAAGCGGCCGAAGCGATCACGCCGGCGGTGGAGGCGCGGCCCGAGCATCTGCGCCTGCTCGAGGCGTTGCTGTTCGCAGCCTCCGCACCTCTGGACGAGAAGACGCTCGGCGCGCGGCTGCCGCAGGATGTCGATCTGCGCCAGACCCTGCGCGCGCTGCAGGCCGAGTACGGCCCGCGCGGCGTCAACCTGGTGAAGCTCGGCAACAAGTGGGCGTTCCGCACCGCCAACGACCTGTCGTGGCTGCTGACCAAGGAAGCGGTGGTCCCCAAGAAGCTGTCGCGCGCCGCGATCGAGACGCTGGCCGTGATCGCCTACCACCAGCCCGTGACGCGCGTCGAGGTCGAGGAAATCCGCGGCGTCGTCATGTCCAAGGGCACGTTCGACGTGCTGATGGAAACCGGCTGGATCAGGCCGCGCGGCCGCCGCAAGACGCCGGGCCGGCCGATTACCTACGGCACCTCCGAGGACTTCCTCTCGCACTTCGGCCTGGAGGCGCTGGGCGATCTGCCTGGGCTCGAGGAACTGAAGGGTTCCGGCCTGCTGGATGGCCGCCTGCCGCCGGGCTTCTCGGTGCCGGCGCCGTCCGACGATCCGGCGCTGCGCGACGACGAGGATCCGCTGGAGCCCGGCGACCTCGATCTCGGCCTTGCGCCGCCGCCGGAGCGGGTGGAGGAGTAGCCCGCGCGGGCCCACTTGCCCGCGAATCCAGGCGATTAGCCATGATCGGCGAGGCGCGGCATCGCGGCCGGGCGGCAACCTTGTTTTTGCGCCCTGTCGGGCCTAGGTTCTCAAAAAACCGAGTGGGGACGGCGCCAAAGCCGGTCGGTTTGGAGGATTCTCGATGGGTTCGATGAGCATCTGGCACTGGATCGTGGTCATCGCCGTGGTCCTGCTGCTGTTCGGCCGCGGCAAGATTTCCGACCTGATGGGCGACGTCGCGCAGGGCATCAAGTCGTTCAAGAAGGGCATGGCGGAAGACGACACCGCCAAGGCCGACACGCCGCCGGCGGCGGACGGCAAGACCATCGATCACCAGAACGCGGCCACAGCGCCTGCGCAGCAGGCCAAGACCGAGCGCAAGTTCGAAGGCACCGCGGGCTGAGCGGATCTTCCGTTCCCGGGCGTCAGGTTGCATGAGGGGCGCCGGCCGATGCTAGCGCCCCTTGGAGTTTGAATACCCATGTTCGACATCGGCTGGAGTGAGCTGCTGGTGATCGGTGTCGTCGCGTTGATCGCGATCGGGCCGAAGGAGCTGCCGGGCGTGCTGCGCACCGTCGGCCAGTGGATGGGCAAGGTCCGCCGCATGGCCGCCGAATTCCAGGGCCAGTTCCAGGATGCGATGCGCGAAGCCGAGATGGCCGACATCAAGAAGCAGGTCGATGAGATGGCCAGCGCGGCATCGACCGTGACGAACTACGATCCGCTCGGCGAAATCAGCAAGCAGTTCGAGACCGCGATCGACGACAAGCCCGCGCAGACGCCGGTCGCCACCGCGCCGCCCGCCCCCGAGGGCGCGGCGCCGGCCGAGCCCGCCGCCGTCACGCCGGACAGCGCCACAGACAATGTACACGCCGCCGCGCAGGCTGTCCCCGCCACGCCTGCGCTTGAAACCGCAGCCGCGCCGCAACCCAAGGCCGGGAGCGGCGCATGAGCCGCAGCGAGGACGACGAAAAGGAAATCGAGGCCAGCAAGGCTCCGCTGATGGAGCACCTGATCGAGCTGCGCTCGCGGCTGATCAAGGCGGTGCTGGCGTTCCTGATCGCGGCCATTGCCTGCTTCTTCTTCGCCAAGCAGATCTACAACGTGCTGGTGTGGCCGTATGTCTGGATCGCCGGCATCGAGAACACCAAGTTCATCTACACCGCGCTGCTGGAGTATTTCATCACCCAGCTCAAGCTCGCGCTGTTCGGTGCGGCGTTCTTCGCGTTTCCGGTGATCGCCACGCAGATCTACATGTTCGTCGCGCCGGGCCTGTACCGCAACGAGCGGCACGCCTTCGTGCCGTACCTGATCGCCACGCCGGTCTTCTTCATGCTCGGCGCCGCGGTGGTGTATTTCATCGTGATGCCGATGCTGGTGCGGTTCTCGCTCGGCATGCAGCAGTCGCCCGGCGACGGCCAGGCCGAGATCGCGTTGCTGCCCAAGGTCGGCGAATATCTGTCGCTGATGATGAGCCTGGTGCTGGCGTTCGGCGTCGCGTTCCAGCTTCCGGTGATCCTGACGCTGCTCGGCAAGATCGGCGTGCTGACGTCGCAGACGCTCAAGGAGAAGCGGCGCTATTTCATCGTCGGCGCGTTCGTCATCGCAGCGGTGCTGACGCCGCCCGACATCATCAGCCAGTTCTCGCTCGCGATCCCGCTGATGCTGCTGTACGAGCTGTCGATCTGGTCGGTGAAGCTGGTCGAGAAGCAGGCCGTCGTGGCGGCTGCGGCTGACGCCAAGCCCGAAGGCAGCCCGGCGGAGTAGGGGCGCCTCTTGTCCCGGGCGACCCCGGCGCTTGCCGGGGAGACCCGGGACCCCGGTTTCTTCTTTCTCGTTGCGCTAGCGAACCGGGGTCCCGGCTCGTGTTCGCCATAGCGCGTTGAAGACGCGTGTGGACGCGCTTATGGCTCACTTGGCCGGGACAAGAGGGCGGTTGTGTCTCGGTTCGATTGGGGCAGAGGTGACGCGTTTGTGAGGGGCGGGTGCACTTGAGGGGTATAAGCTCCCTGAAACAGGAGGATTCCCCATGCAGAAGACCCTGCTTTCAGTCGGCGTTCTGGCCCTTTTTGGAGCCGTGATGACCGGCCCTGCGGCGGCTCAGATGATGTGCGGCGCGGGCCAGCAAGCCCAGTCCTCGGCGGCAGGCGGCATGATGTGCGGCGCGCCCTCCGGTGCCGCTTCGACGATGGAAATGCCTTCCGCGGACAAGCCCGCTCAACAGTCGAGCGGCATGTGCCCCTGTTGCCGCAACATGGCGATGATGCGCAAGCCCGGCGGAATGCAGCCCAACATGCCGATGGAAATGCCCAAGTAGCAGGCGTCCGCCGGGCTTTCTTGTCGCTGCGATTCTCAGGATTCCATCAATTGGAATTCGGTCATGCCCGGCCATAGCCGTCCGCAGGACGGCGTCGCTTCGCTCGCCTATGTGCCGGGCATCCACGCCTTCCTGCTCGTTCGGCAAAGTAAGGCGTGGATGGCCGGGACAAGCCCGGCCATGACCGCACAGCCAACCAAGCACCTTGACAACAATCCTAGGACTAAATACGCATTTATATACTTGACGTACCGGCGAGTATTTGTCATATTGGCGCTCAAGGGAGCGACCAATGGCTATTCCTAAGATTTACACGGACGAAACGGCGGCCCGGAAACACCTCGAAGCCCTACTTTGGGCCGAGGGTCCGATCTGCCCCCATTGCGGCGTCGTGAACGAAGCAACCGAACTCAAGGGCAAATCTACACGCCCCGGCGTGTGGAAATGCCGCCCTTGTCAAAAGCCCTTTAGCGTCACGGTCGGCACCGTATTCGAGCGGTCCAAAATCCCGCTTCACCAGTGGGTCTGGGCCGTCGATATGTACACCGCGAGCAAGAAGGGCTTTTCGGCCCACCAGCTCCACCGCACGATCAAGGTCACTTACAAAACCGCCTGGTTTATGGCGCACCGCATCCGCACCGCTATGGGCGACGTAGCCGACGCCCCGATGGGCGGCGAAGGCGGACAAGTGCAGGCCGATGAAACCTACTACGGCAACACGTCGAAGCGGTCCAAGTCCTATCGCAAGGGCTTGAAGCGCAAGTCTGTCGTGGTCGCCCTCGTTGACCCTGCAAACGGTGAAGCCCGCGCCTTCCATATGGTGGACGGCGCTGGTGCCAACGTGGTCCGCGAAATTCTCGTTACCAACGCGGATCGCAAGGCCACGCTCGTTTCAGATGAAAGTTCGCTCTACACGAAAGTCGGTCGCGAATTTGCCGCCCACCAGACTGTGCTTCACGCGGGCCGCGAGTACGTCAACAAGGACGGCTTCACCACAAACAACGTCGAAAACTTTTTCGGCACGTTCAAGCGCGGTATGCGCGGCGTCTATCATTTCTGCGGAGAGCAACACTTGCAGCGCTACTTGAACGAATTTTCGTTCCGGTATTCCAACCGTTCTGGCCTTGGCGTTTCCGATGCACTCCGCGCCGAACGCGCGCTCAAGAGCATCGCTGGCAAGCGGTTGACGTACCGCAGGCCTCACTAAGATCAAGAACAAGAAACAGTTTGCGAAACGGTTTTTGGCATGGAGGAAGCGAAATGTCTGATGGACAAAAGACCGGGGGTTCCGATCCTGCCGAAATGTATTGCCTGTTCGCAGGCATGGTCGATCAAGTGGCCGTTCAAAGATTTCACAACGGACTTGCTCTGTGCAGTGCGGCTGGAGTGAAGCACATGCACATTCTGTTTCAGTGTGCCGGCGGAATAGTTGGGGATGGCATCAGCCTCTATAACCTGTTCCGCGCATCGCCTGTCGAGCTCACGCTGTACAACGTGGGGGCTGTTTGTTCGGCGGGCGTCATTGCCTACTTGGGCGCAAAGAACCGTAAGACCAGCACGTATGCCGCCTTTATGATTCACCGCGCCTATATAAGCCCCACCGCAGCCACATCGGATCGACTGTCCGCCGCCGCCGACCAAATAGTTATCGATGACGACCGTATCGAAAGGATTTTGAAATTGCATACCAAAATCCCCCCGGATAAATGGGAAATACATAGATTTGCCGATGTCTGGATTTCAGCAAAAGATGCCGTCGATTATAAGATCGCGGACGGCATCGGAGAGTTTGCCCCTCCGGTAGGACAGCAAATATTCAACGTTTGGCCGCCGCAGCAGTAGCGTTAGATTTGCTTTTGTCAGGGGCCTTGACCGCCGGTCGCGCCTTGCGAACGTGCGGCGTAGGCGGCGTCTTGAGCATCCGCAGCAGCACCGTGTCTCTTGTGGGCTTGTCGGCCATTTCCGCTCACTCCACCAGAATAAGGGGGAAAGCCCCGCCGAATCGGTTGCGAAAATGGCGTAACCGTCATTTCCTCGCAACGTCAGGCGACGGGATTCGGGCTGCAACCCGAACCCGCCTTGTCGTCCTGACTGGCGACCCTGCTCTACCCGAGCAAGGGGTCATGTAGCGAAGGCTCCTTAACGGGGCCGTCTGGGCCGGGCTTTCCTTCGCGGGGGTCCGGCCCCTTCTTTTTCCGGGTCTCCTACCGGATTGGTACACCGTATGTACAAAACCGATTCACGAAAATCGGAATTTCGGTCCTACACAAAAAATGTTGCCAGATTGGCAACCCGCGCTGCCCTGTCGCCGCCGACCTACTGCATCTGATTCCGGTACGTCAAGTATATAAGTGCGACTAAATACCCATCATTGGCGGCGCTGCGGTCTTATGACCGTGGCGCCGCCCGAGGGCCTACGAGGGCGCAACCGGTGCGCCATTCGAGGTTCGCGGTGGAGCGCCGGGAGGCGCAGCGGCCTACGTCATTGGCCGCGCGCACCCCGCAAGCGGCGGTCCCCGGTAACGGGGATACTGCCGTGGGTGTGATGGTGGGCCGCGAGGTCCGCCCGGCAGACTCGTCACCTGCCGTATAGGGGCGGCGATCCGCCCTGGCGCCTCCCGGCGCTCCATCCCCTCGGGGGAGAAGGAAAACAGGGATGCGGGCTCGACCCAGGGCGCCCGAAAACAAAGCCCCGGGCGGCGAAGCGTTGGCTAAGGCTGGTGAGTGGATGGTTGCGATGACGAGCTGTTTCCTCCGTTCGTCCCCGCGAAAGCGGGGACCCAGGGTCACAAATTCAAGCCGTGCGGTGGCCCTGGATTCCCGCTTGCGCGGGAATGAGCGGGGTGAGAGCACGGCAAATCCGATATAAGGCGGCACGATTCCAAGACCCGCTGATTAAGAGTCAGCTGCTTCACCAACTGAGCTACGCGCCTTCCATGCACGACATTCGTTGGATCAGAGAGAACGCTGCCGCATTCGACAAGGCGCTCGGGCGCCGGTCGCTCGACGATCAATCGCGCAAGGCGTTTTCGTCCGCGAACCTGCTGGCGATCGACGAGCGCCGCCGCGCCGCGATCCTGCAGTTCGAGCAGGCGCAGGCGCGACGGAACGCGGCCTCCAAGGAGATCGGCGCGGCGAAGAAAAACAAGGACGAGGCCGCGGCGGCCGCATTGATGGCCGAGGTCAACGCGTTGAAGGACAGGCTGCCGGCGCTCGAAGCGGAGTCGAAGTCGGCCGAGGAAGAACTCAACAAGCTCCTCGCCACCATTCCGAACCTGCCGCTCGCCGAAGTGCCAGACGGCCAGGACGAGCACGGCAATGTCGAGCATCACAAGCACGGCGCTGTACGGAATTATTCGTTTACGCCCAAGCAGCATTTCGAGCTGGGCGAAGCGCTCGGCATGATGGATTTCGAAACCGCCGCGAAATTGTCAGGCGCGCGGTTCGTGGTGCTGAAGGGTCAGCTTGCGCGCATGGAGCGCGCGCTCGGCCAGATGATGCTCGATGTGCATACGCAAGAGCATGGGTATGAGGAGATCAATCCGCCGTTGTTGGTTAGCGACGATGCAATGTTTGGTACGGCGCAGTTGCCGAAGTTCGAGGATGACCAGTTTTTCGCAGCAGACAGCTCCAGCCTAACTCAAATGGCCGGACAAATTGCGGACATGCTCGACAAGCTCGATGCCAGCGGAGAGGAATTGCTGGCTATCGAAAAGGCTGCACTCCAGGGATCGCGCCGCTGGCTCATCCCCACCGCCGAAGTCCCGCTCACCAATCTCGTCCGCGAATCCATCATCGACGAATCCAAACTCCCCATGCGGCTCACCGCCTGCACGCCGTGCTTCCGCGCCGAAGCCGGCGCGGCCGGCCGCGACACCCGCGGCATGATCCGCCAGCACCAGTTCACCAAGGTCGAACTGGTCTCCATCACCACGCCCGAGCAGTCGAACGCCGAGCACGAGCGCATGCTCGCCAGCGCCGAAGCCGTGCTGAAGAAGCTCGATCTGCACTATCGCGTCGTCACGCTGTGCGCCGGCGATATGGGCTTCGCCTCGCAGAAGACCTACGACATCGAGGTTTGGCTGCCGGGCCAGAACATGTTCCGCGAGATTTCGTCCTGCTCGGTGTGCGGCGACTTCCAGGCGCGGCGCATGAACGCGCGCTATCGCGGCAAGGACAACAAGCCGGCGTTCGTGCACACGCTGAACGGTTCGGGCGTCGCGGTGGGCCGCGCGCTGGTCGCGGTGATGGAAACCTATCAAGAGGCCGACGGATCGATCGTGGTGCCGGACGCGCTCGCGCCCTATATGGGCGGAATGAAAAAGATCGAGCGGAAGGCATAGTCGTGACGCCAACACCACTTTCGTGTCCCGGGCGCAGCGCAGCACCAATAGCGCGTTCACGCGCGTCTTGCGCGCGCTATGGTGATGCGCTGCAGACCCGGGACCCCGGTTCCTGCCTTCGCTGCAATCAAACCGGGGTCCCGGCTCGCGCTCGCTGCGCTCGCTTGGCCGGGACAAGAGAACTGTAATGCGCATCCTTGTCACCAATGACGACGGCATCCACGCGCCGGGCCTGAAGATTTGCGAGGAGATCGCGCGCAAGCTGTCCGATGATGTCTGGGTGGTGGCGCCGGAATACGATCAGTCCGGCGTGTCACACTCGCTCTCGCTCAACGATCCGCTGCGGCTGCGCCAGGTCGGCGAACGCCACTTCGCGGTGAAAGGCACGCCGGTCGACTGCGTTATCATGGGCGCGCGCCACATCATCCCGCACATGCCGGACCTCGTGCTGTCCGGCGTCAACCGCGGCCGCAACGCCGCCGAAGACGTGCTGTATTCCGGCACGGTCGCGGCCGCGAAGGAAGCGGCCGTGCTCGGCATTCCATCGTTCGCGCTGTCGCAGGCGTTCTCGTCGGCGAGCCGTCAGGAGCCATATTGGGCAACGCCGGTCGCGCACGCGCCGGACATCATCGGCCGCGTGTTGAAGCAGGGCATCCCGCGCGACGTGCTGGTCAACATCAATTTCCCCGACTGCGCGCCCGGC
Organism: Hyphomicrobiales bacterium; assembly: GCA_021730985.1. Taxonomy (GTDB): domain Bacteria; phylum Pseudomonadota; class Alphaproteobacteria; order Rhizobiales; family Xanthobacteraceae; genus Z2-YC6860. Next base: position 53,490 of record JAKFYI010000013.1, read on the forward strand.
GCGGTTAAGGGCGTCGCCATTTCGGCGCAGGGCAAGCGCGACCAGCAGTTGCTCAAGATCGAGCCGCGCACGGACGGGCGAGGGCATCCGTATTTCTGGATCGCGTTCGCGCGCGGCGTGGTGCCGACGGGGCGCAACGGCACCGATCTCTACGCGCTCGCCGACAACCGGATTTCGGTGACGCCGCTGCGGCTCGATCTGACCGACGAGCCGTTCATGACCAAGCTCGCGGAAATATTTCCGGCGAAGTGATCGAGTGGAGGCTGCGGCAAAGGAGAGGGCTGTGGCGGAGGCGGACGAGAGCGTCGGGCGCATGGAGTTCCTGCTGGCGCTGCGCCAGCGCGGGATCTTCGATCAGGCGGTGCTGCGCGCCATGGACCAGGTGCCGCGCGAGCATTTCGTCGATCCGCACCTGACCGAGCAGGCCTACGCCGACCACGCGCTGCCGATCGCCTGCGGCCAGACCATCAGCCAGCCCTACGTGGTGGCCTACATGACCGAGCGGCTGGCGGTGCGCCCCAGCCACCGGGTGCTCGAAGTGGGCACCGGCTCGGGCTACCAGGCGGCGGTGCTTTCACGGCTGGCGCGCGAGGTGGTCAGCATCGAGCGCTACCGGACATTGGCGGATCTGGCGCGGGGACGGCTCAAGACGCTCGGCTACGACAACGCCGAGGTGCTGGTGGGCGATGGACTGGTCGGCGCGCCGGCGCGGGCGCCGTTCGACCGCATCGTCGTCACGGCGGCCGCCGAGACCATTCCCGACGCGCTGACCGGGCAGCTTGCTGTGGGCGGCATCATGGTGCTGCCGCTCGGGCCTCACGCCGGATCGCAGATGCTGGTCAAGCTGACGCGCACCGCCGAAGGCTTGGACCGGGAGGATCTGATCCCGGTCCGCTTCGTGCCGCTGCTGGCGGGCCGCGCGCGCGAGCTGTGAAGTGGTCGCGCGCTGCAATTTGTCAGCAAAAAGGCCGGTTTTGGTTAGGGTTGAGAGAGTCTTTCAAACTTAAAAAGTTGTTTACCGGCGAGTGCTTAACTCGCTCGTCTTGTGTGCAGACGAGTGAGTGGTCCCATGTCTTGCGTTGCCGAACCCGTGCGTTCGCTCCCCTGGTCCCGGCTGGCATTGTCCGCCGGCATCGCGCTGGCCCTGGTGAGCTGCAGCTCGGAATCCTCGCGCTTCGCCAACGACAGCCTGTTCTCCTCGCGCAGCGCGCCTTCGAGCGACGTGACCGGCTCGACGCCCAAGCGTTCTTCAACCGCGATCCAGAGCAGCCCGCTGCCCGCGCCGGTCGCGAGCGCGCCGCAGACGCGTCCGGCCAACGCGCCGACTGTGATTGGAACCGCGGGCGGTTCGCCCGGCATGGGCTCGTACAATCCGCCGCCGCAGGGAGCGCCCCGCGAAATCACCGGCTCCGTCCCCGCGCCGCAGAAAATTGCCCAGCCAACTCCACAGCCGGGCTGGACCTGGGAAGGCGGCACGCCGATCACGGTCGGGCAGGGCGACACCGCGGACTCGCTGTCGCGCCGCTATGGCGTTCCGGTTGCCGCAATCCTGAGCTCCAACAATCTGGCGAACGCGGCTGCCATCAAGCCCGGCCAGCGGCTCGTCATCCCGCGCTATGAGACGCAGCTCACCACCGGCAGCGTGACCGCGCCGCGCACGGCATCGACGCCCGCGCAGCCGGCTCCCGCGATATCGGCCCCTGCCACCAGCGGCCAGTCGCACGTTCACACCGTCGCCCCCGGCGAGACACTGATGAAGGTGTCGCGCACCTACAAGGTGCCGCTGACGACGCTCGCCAAGGCCAACAACATCGCGCCGCACACCCAGGTGAAGATCGGCGACCAACTGACCATTCCGGGCGTGCGCGCCCAGGCGGCGCCGGTTGCGGCTCCCGCGCCGGTGGCGCAAGTTCAGACCAAGCCCGCAGCCGTGCCCACGTCGGCGCAGCAGAAGGTTGCCGGCGCCCAGACGCAGCCCACGCCGACCGCGCGCGCGATCACGCCGGCTGCCGACAATCCCGCGCCCGACACCAAGACCGTCACCAGCGCCACCATGCCGACCTTCCGCTGGCCGGTGCGCGGCCGCGTCATCAACGGCTTCGGTCCGAAAACGGCGGGTGCGCAGAACGACGGCATCAATGTCGCGGTTCCGGAAGGCACGCCGATCAAGGCCGCCGAGGATGGCGTCGTGGCCTATGCCGGCAACGAGCTCAAGTCGTATGGCAACCTGGTGCTGATCCGGCACTCGAACGGCTACGTGACCGCCTATGCCCATGCCAGCGAAATCCTGGTGAAGCGCGACGAGCCGATCAAGCGCGGTCAGGTGATCGGAAAGTCCGGCCAGACGGGCGGGGTGAGCGCGCCGCAGCTCCACTTCGAAATCCGCAAGGGTTCGTCGCCGGTCGATCCGATGCCGTATCTCGAAAAGGCCGGCAACACCTAGATCTTCACGCCGAGCCTGCCAGCCACATCCTGCACGTACTGCCAGGCGACGCGGCCGGAGCGCGAGCCGCGGGTCGTTGCCCACTCCAAGGCCTCGCGCCGCATGTCGTCCGGCTTCACCGGAATGCGGAAGTGGCTCACGTAGCCCTGCACCATGTCGAGGAATTCGTCCTGCGAGCAGCGGTGGAAGCCGAGCCACAGGCCGAACCGGTCCGACAGCGAAACCTTCTCCTCGACCGTCTCACCAGGATTGATCGCGGTCGAGCGCTCGTTCTCCATCATGTCGCGGGACATCAGGTGCCGTCGGTTCGACGTCGCATAGAAGATGACGTTCTCCGGGCGGCCCTCAACGCCGCCTTCCAGCACCGCCTTGAGCGATTTGTAGGACGTATCGTCACCGTCGAACGACAGGTCGTCGCAGAACACGATGAATCGGTAGGGCGCGATCCGCGCGATCGCCATCAGCTCGGGCAGGCTCTCGATGTCCTCGCGGTGGATCTCGACGAGCTTGAGCGGGGACTGGCCGCTGCCGCGCGCGATCTCTGCGTTCACCCCGGCGTGCGAGGCCTTCACCAGCGACGACTTGCCCATGCCGCGCGCCCCCCACAGTAGCGCGTTGTTGGCGGGCAGGCCGCGCGCGAAGCGCTCGGTGTTTTCCACCAGCATGTCGCGTACCCGGTCGATGCCCTTGAGCAGGGTCATCTCCACGCGGTTGACATGCTTCACCGGTGCAAGCTGCAAACTCTTCGGCTGCCAGACGAACGCGTCGGCGGCGGCCAGATCGGGCGCGGCGGGAGCGGGCGGCGCCAGCCGTTCGAGGCTTGCCGCGATGCGCTCCAGCAGATCGGTGCGATCCGGGACGGAACCGGCCGCGGAGCGTGCCGCGGGCTTGCCGCCGGGCGGCCGTTTGGTGCGTGATTTCGACTTTGCCATGACCACCTTCAATCGCGGCTCCCATAGCGGGCCGGCCTGCGGCCCGCAAGCGCCGCCCGAGAAAAGCCCGGAATTCGAGGCATTTGGCCGCTTTGGAGGGATTTGGGGCGGCGTTGCAATTGGGCGGCTGACCGCTATATTCCGCGCAACTTTCGGGCGCACGACGCGGCGGCAGGCGCCGCCCGTTCGACCGCCGCAGCCAGGGGCCAGGGGATGCTGATTACACCCGCTTTCGCGCAGGGCGGAATGCTGGGCGGCGACAACATGCTGGTGTCGCTGCTGCCGTTCGTTCTGATCTTCGTGATCATGTACTTCTTGATTCTGCGGCCGCAGCAGAAGCGGGTGAAGCAGCATGCCGAGATGGTCAAGAACGTGCGCCGCGGCGACACGGTCGTGACGTCCGGCGGCCTGGTCGGCAAGGTCACAAAGGTGATCGACGACGATCAGATCGAGGTGGAGGTTGCCACCGATGTGCGCGTCCGCCAGATGCGTTCGATGATCGCCGACGTCCGCGCCAAGGGCGAGCCGGTCAAGGAAGAAAGCACCGGTACCTGATCGCTGCGGCGATCGAGGTCGGTGGAGGTCCATGTATATCACGCGCTGGAAGTCATTGGGGATTCTGCTCACGACAATCGTCGTGTGCTTCTTCACGATTCCGAATTTCCTGCCCGAGCGGATGGTGCAGTCCTGGCCGAAGTGGGCGCAGCGCCAGATCGTGCTCGGGCTCGACCTGCAGGGCGGCTCTCACATCCTGCTCGAGGTGGATGCCAAAGCGGTCCGCAAGGAGAAGATCGAGTCGCTGCGCGACGACGTGCGCCGCATTGTTCGCGAGAACCGTCTTGGCAGCCCGGCGGCGGCGACCATTCGCGGCGAGACCGTCGAATATCGGGTCCGCGATGGCGGCGACCGCCAGCTTGCGCTGACCAAGCTGCGCGAGCTGTCGCAGCCGCTCGGCGGACTGCTCAGCGCCACCGGCCAGCGCACGCTGGAGGTGGTCGATGCCGGTGGCGGCCTGATCCGGCTCACGCCGACCGAGCCCGCGATCATTGAGCGCATCCGTCAAGCCGTGGACCAGTCGATTCAGATCGTGGAACGGCGCGTCAACGAACTCGGCACCGTGGAGCCGTCGATCCAGCGCCAGGGCGTCGATCGAATTCTCGTGCAGGTTCCGGGCCTTCAGGATCCGTCCCGGCTCAAGGAACTGCTCGGCAAGACCGCGAAGCTGACATTCAGGCTGGTCGATCAGACCACCCCGGTGGATCAGGCGCAGCAGGGCAAGGCCCCGGCGGAATCTGAAATCCTGATGGGCTCGAAATCCGAGGGCAAGACGCCGTATTTGATCGAGCGGCGCATCCTGGTCTCGGGTGAGGATCTGACCGACGCGCAGCCCGGCTTCGACCAGCGCAACGGCGAGCCGATCGTCACCTTTCGTTTCAACAACAACGGCGCCCGCCGCTTTGCGACGGTGACGCAGGAAAACGTCGGCCGGCCGTTTGCCATCGTGCTCGACAACGAGGTGATTTCCGCGCCCGTGATCCGCGAACCGATCCTCGGCGGTTCCGGCCAGATTTCCGGTAGCTTCACGGTTCAGGGCGCGAACGACCTGGCGATCCTGCTGCGCGCCGGCGCGCTGCCCGCGCCGCTGGAAATCATCGAGGAGCGCACGGTGGGCCCTGGCCTCGGTCAGGATTCGATCGAGAAGGGCATCCGCGCCTCTTGGATCGGCTCGGTTCTGGTGGCGTTGTTCATGATCGCGACCTACGGCTTGTTTGGGGTGATTGCCAGTATCGCCGTGACGATCAACGTCGTCATGATCATGGGCATCCTGTCGCTGTTCGGCGCGACGCTGACGCTGCCCGGTATCGCCGGCATCGTGCTGACGGTCGGAATGGCGGTCGATTCCAACGTGCTGATCTACGAGCGCGTGCGCGAGGAGGTGCGGAGCGGCCGCTCCGTGATCCAATCGCTCGATGCGGGCTTCACGCGGGCGCTCGCCACCATCGTCGACTCCAACGTCACGAACTTCATCGCTGCGGCCGTGCTGTTCTTTGTCGGGTCCGGCGCGGTGCGCGGTTTCGCGCTGACGTTCGGTGTCGGCATCATCACCACGGTGTTCACCGCCTTCACGCTGACGCGGCTGATGATCGCCGCATGGTTCGCCTGGTTCCGGCCGCGAACCATTCCCATTTAAAGCGAGGACTCCGTGCGTCTGCTCCGCCTGGTCCCCGACGACACCAACTTCGATTTCATGCGCTTCCGGCACATCAGCTTCCCGCTGTCGGCGGTGATGTCGGTGGTCGCCATCGTTCTGTACTTCAGCCTAGGCCTGAATTTCGGCATCGACTTCATCGGCGGCACGCTGCTTGAGGTGCAATCGAAAAGCGGGCCGGCCGACCTTTCCGACATGCGCACCAAGCTCAACGCCCTGAATTTCGGCGATGTGCAATTGCAGCAGTTCGGCGGCCCAAACGACGTCCTGATCCGTATCCCTCAGCAGCCGGGCGGCGAAGCGGCGCAGCAGCAGGCGGTCGCCAAGGTGCGGGCGACGCTGGGCGACGCGGTCGATTACCGGCGCGTCGAAGTCGTCGGCCCGCGCGTATCGACCGAACTTCTGAGCTACGGCACGCTGGGCGTGATGCTCGCGATCATCGGCATCCTGCTTTACCTCTGGTTCCGCTTCGAGTGGCAGTTCGCGCTCGGCGCCATGATCGCCAACATCCACGATATCGTTCTCACCATCGGATTCATGGCGCTGCTTCAGCTCGACTTCGATTTGAGCAGCATTGCCGCGCTGCTGACCATCCTGGGCTATTCGCTGAACGACACGGTCGTCATCTATGACCGCATTCGCGAAATGCTGCGGCGCTACAAGAAGATGCCGACGCCGGAGCTGATCAACATCGCGATCAACGCCACGCTGTCGCGCTCGATCATCACCCACGTCACCGTGACGCTGGCGTTGCTTTCGCTGCTGATCTTCGGCGGACCGACCATTCACAGCTTTACGGCGGCGATGACGTTCGGTGCCGTGCTGGTCGGCACCTACACGTCGATCTTCATCGCGTCGCCGATTCTGATCTATCTCGGCGTCGGTCTTGCCCGCGAGGCGCGGGCGGACGAGCCGGCCGATGTGCCCGCAAAGCCGGCGCCGGCGCGCCGCTGACCTTGACCGGCGATCCCGCCACGCCGCACCTGCCGCAGCGTGCTGCGATCGATGGCTACGGCAAGGGCGGCTTCTCGTTTGGCGGCATGTCGCATCGCGGATCGCTGTTGTGCCTGCCGAGCGGGATTTGGGGCTGGGACGCGGCTGCGCCCGCAGACCTCACCGCAGCGGCGTTTGAAAAGGTGTTCTCGGAAGCGGACGACATCGGTCTGTTTCTGATCGGGGCGGGCCGCGATCCGTGGGCGATGCCCGACGATTTGCGGCTGCGCTTTCACCGGGCGAAGATTTCCGTCGAGGTGGCGCGCACCGGGACGGCGGTGAGTACCTATAATATTCTGCTCGGCGAAGGCCGCCGCGTCGCCGCGGGCCTGATCGCGGTGGATTGAGGGCCGCCATGGCCGATCCGTTCGAGCATTGCGAGCAACTGGTCCGGGAGGGCGACAAGGATCGCTTCCTCGCGACGCTGTTTGCGCCTGAGAAATACCGCCGTTCGCTTCACGCGCTCTATGCCTTCAACCTCGAGATCGCGCGGGTTCGCGAACTGGCGCGCGAGCCGATGCCCGGCGAGATCAGGCTGCAATGGTGGCGCGACACGCTACTGGGGGCTGCTCCCGGCGATGCTGCGGCCCATCCCGTGGCGGCGGCGCTGCGCGAGGTCGTGGTGCGCTATCGTCTGCCGCCCGCAGTGCTGGGCGACCTGATCGACGCTCGTGCGTTCGATCTGTACGACGACCCGATGCCGAGCCTTGCCGAATTGGAGAGCCATGCGATGCGCACGTCAGCGGCGCTGTTCGATCTCGCCGCGCGTATTCTATGCGACGGCAAGGACAGCGGCGCCGCAGATTTCATCGCGCACGCGGGCTTTGCGTACACGATCGCGGGGGTGCTGCAGGCGCTGCCGGTGCATGCCTCGCGGCGCCAGCTCTATATCCCGGACGATCTGATGCAGCGCTACGGCGCGCAGGCCGAGGATGTGTTCGCCGGGAAAGCCACCGCTGAATTGCGTGCGGCGCTAGCCGAACTGCGGCTCACCGCCCGACGGCATCTCGCCGCCGCGCGTGAGTTGGCCGCCAAAGCGCCTGCGACGATCATGCCCGCATTGCTGCCGGTTGCGCTGGTCAGGCCAGGGCTCGACCGCATGGAGCGGCGCGCCTATCGGCCATTCGCTCCGCCGGATTGGCCGCAATGGCGGCGGCAGTGGATTCTGTGGCGGGCGGCGCGCAGCAATCTGCGTAACACATTCTGAAAGTCGCGGTGGTTATTCCGCGGCGACGCGGGTACCGCCCATCCATTGCTCGAGGTCGGCCAGCGCGCGGGCGGACATCGCGTGCTTCTTCGCCTTGGTCTTTTCCGGGCCGCGCAGGCGGCTGCCGTCGGCGTTTTTGACGGGAATTTGCGCGAGCGGCGGAAACAGACCGAAATTGACGTTCATCGGCTGGAACGAGCGAGGGCCTGCATCGACGGTCTCGATATGGCCGCCGGTGATGTGCGCCAGCAGCGCGCCGTGGGCGGTGGTGGGCGGCGGCGGTTCGATGGTCTGTCCGAGCCGCTCGGCTGCGGCGAAGCGGCCGGCCATCAGCCCGACGGCGGCGGATTCCACATAACCCTCACAGCCGGTGATCTGGCCTGCAAAGCGCAGCCGTGGCGAAGCATGCAGCCGCAGTGAGGCGTCCAGCAGCTTCGGCGAGTTGAGGAAGGTGTTGCGATGCAGCCCGCCGAGGCGTGCGAACTCGGCCCGTTCCAAGCCGGGGATGGTGCGGAAAATACGGGTCTGCTCGCCATGACGAAGCTTGGTCTGGAAGCCAACCATGTTGAACAGCGTGCCGAGTTTGTTGTCCTGGCGTAGCTGCACCACCGCGTAGGCCTTCTCCTGCGGATTGTGCTCGTTCGTCAGTCCGACCGGCTTCATCGGCCCGTGCCGCAGCGTTTCGGGCCCGCGTTCGGCCATCAGTTCGATCGGCAGACAACCATCGAAGTAGGGCGTACTCTGCTCGAACTCATGAAACGCCATCTTGTCGCCGGCGTTCAGCGCGGCGACGAAGGCTTCGTACTGCTCGCGGTTCATCGGGCAGTTGATGTAGTCGGCGCCGGAGCCGCCGGGGCCGGCCTTGTCGTAACGCGACTGAAACCACGCCACCGACATATCGATGCTGTCGCGATGGACGATCGGTGCGATGGCGTCGAAGAATGCGAGCGCGTCCTCGCCGGTCATTGAACGGATCGCGTCGGCGAGCGCGGGCGAGGTGAGGGGCCCGGTTGCGACGATGACGCTGTCCCATTCCTGCGGCGGCAGCGCCACCTCTTCGCGGCAGATTTCGATCAGCGGATGGGACGCAAGCGCCCGCGTGACCTCTGCTGAGAAGCCGTCGCGATCGACCGCCAGCGCGCCGCCCGCAGGCACCTGGTGGGCGTCGGCGGATCGCATCACCAGCGAGCCGAGCCGGCGCATTTCCTCGTGGAGCAGGCCGACCGCATTGGTGGCGGCGTCGTCGGATCGGAACGAGTTGGAGCACACCAGTTCCGCCAGGTTCTCCGTTTTGTGGACGGCGGTGGCGCGCTGCGGCCGCATTTCGTGCAGCACCACCGGCACGCCACGGCTGGCGAGCTGCCACGCGGCTTCGGAACCCGCGAGACCGCCGCCGACCACATGAACGGCTTGCTTCCGTGCTGACGTCATGAACAATACCTAGCGATGATCGGGCGAAGTGGAAACCGGTTTCGCCGGGGATATGGGTTGGCGGGAGGCGGAATGAGATTGCGGTCCGTGTTTGCGGTCGTACTGGTTGCCGGCTGCGTCATGGGAGCGGGCCGGGCGCAGGCCATCGAAATGTCCTACGCCATCGCTCAGATGTACGCCGCCGTGGAGGTGCCGCCGCCCACCGCGAGCCGGATCACCGTGTGCTACGGCTTCGTCTGCCGCCTGCGCGTGCATCACGACTTGACGCCCGGTGACCGCAAGGCGCTGACCGAACTGCTTTCCAAGGGAAAAGCGTCGCCGGAGGCCGAGCGCAAGGCGCTGCAGCTTGCGGTGAACTGGCTGGATCGGCGCATGGGCCCCATTCTGGGCACGTCGCAGCGGGTGGCCCGCGCCGACATCCGCCATCGCGACGCCGACCGCAATTATGATTGCTACGACACCACGCGAAACGCGGTGAGCCTGCTGCTGGTGCTGCGGGAATGGGGCCTGCTGCGCCACCACACCATCAGCGACCCGCGCTATCGCGGCACGCTGATCTTTGGTCAGACGCCGCACAACACGGCGGTGCTGAAGGACCGAACCTCGGGGGAGGAATGGGTCCTGGACTTGTGGACCCGCGGCTACAACGAACTCCCGGACGTGATGCGGGTTTCGCAATGGGTCAATGAAAACTAGCCCCCAAAAAGATCAGCGCCCGCCAGAGAGGCGGGCGCTGGGATCGTCAAGGCTAGCTGGCCTTAGGCCTCGGAATTTTCCCAGGCCACGCGGGGGATATCGCCCCGGGTGATGCCGATGTCGGCCAATTCGCGGTCGCCCAGGCGGTTGAGCTCGGACAGGCTGCGGTTGTAGCGCCGCCACTGCTGGTAGGCGTGAAGAATGTGCGTGAGGAACATTGTCGTTAACCCTTTGTTGGCAGGAGCGAATCCCCTGCGCTTTCGAGGAAGAACATAGTTCCATTTGCTGCGACGCAAAAGTGTTTATGCTGCGACGCAGCTTTGTGATTATTGCATATCTCATTAAGGTCGCGTTAATGCATATGGCCCGCGAGAACGATAGTTTCGCCACTTTTGTGTCTGATATAATTAATTTCTACTCAAATGGCCTATTTAGGTTCGTTATTTTTCATGTGGATAGGCAGTCCGTTGGCTTTGACCCCTGCAATTTAGGATTGGCTCGCCGATCGTTCGGAAGGGCTCCTCTGGATCGCCTGCCGGCCCGACGCCAAGCTAGGGCATGAGCGCGTCCCGTCCCGTCACCGTCACAGCGCTCGGCATTGCCCAGATCCTCGGTTGGGGCACATCGTTCTACTTTCCGGCGGTGCTCGCGAAGCCGATCGTGGCCGATACCGGCTGGTCGCTGTTCTGGGTGGTCGGCGGAACCTCCATTGGCCTGCTGGTCGCGGGCCTGATCTCACCGCGTGTTGGGGCATTCATCGATCGAAGGGGCGGCCGCCCGGTCCTGGCGCTGTCCTCGTCGCTCTATGCCATCGGCCTTGCGGTGATCGGCCTCGCGCCGACGCTTCCGGTTTATCTGTTGGGATGGGTGCTGCTGGGCGGAGGCATGGGCACCGGGCTCTACGACGCGGTGTTCGCCGCGCTCGGCAAACTCTACGGCGAGAATGCCCGAGGTCCGATTACGCATCTCACCCTGTTCGGAGGCTTTGCCAGCACAGTGTGCTGGCCGCTCAGCCTGCTGCTGGCGGAAACATTGGGCTGGCGCGGCGCCTGCCTGATCTACGCAGGCCTACACATTGCCATCGCGTTGCCGCTGCAGATGGCGGTGATGCCGCCACTCAAAGAACGAGCCGACGGTGTACCAGCGTCCACGCCGTTACCGCGCGTAGCACTCGTCACGCGCGAGCGCGCGCCGTTCGCGCTGCTGGCGCTGATCCTGACGATTGCCGCCGGCATCGGGTCGAGCGTCATTGTGCATTTCATGACCTTCCTGCAGGCGCGAGGAGCCGATCTGGCGCTGGCGGTGACGTTGGGGATGCTGTTCGGTCCGGCCCAGGTCGGCGCGCGGGTGATCGAGAGCCTGTTCGGCAATCGGTACCATCCGATCTGGACCATGGTCGCGTCATGCGCCGGGATGGCGCTTGGCCTTGCACTGCTGCTCGCCGGATTTCCGCTGCTGGTTCTGGTGATCGTGGTCTACGGCGGAGGCTATGGCATTATGTGGATCGCGCGCGGCACGCTGCCGCTCGCGCTGTTCGGCGCGGAACGCTACGCCACTCTGATCGGCCGGCTCGCGTTCCCGAGCCTGATCGTGCAAGCGCTGGCGCCTTCGGCCTGTGCGCTGCTGATCGAGGGGCAGGGCGCCGACGCGGCCCTCACGGTGCTGACCGGCTTCGCCGCGCTCAATGCGCTGCTGATCGGGCTGCTGTGGACGCTGGTTCGGCGCGGCTGAATGCTACTTCGGTGACAAGCCGGAGGCTTTCACCACTTTACTCCATTTTTCGACCTCGCCGCGGATGCGCTTGTCGAACTGCTCGGGCGAACTGCCGACCGGGTCGGCGCCTTCCTTCATGATGCGGGCGCGCACCTCGGGATTGGCCAAAAGCTTGGTGGTCTCGCCGTTGATCTTGGCGACAATATCTTTCGGCGTGCCGGCCGGCGCGAACAGCGCCTGCCATGACGATATCTCGAAATCGGGAAAGCCGAGCTCTGCGATGGTCGGCACGTCCGGCAGCGATTCCATGCGCTTTTCGGTGGTCACCGCCAGCACCCGCACCGCACCGCTTCGAACGTGCTGCAGCGTCGAGGCGGACAATGCGAAATGGACCTTCACATGGCCGCCGAGCAATGCGTTGAGCACTTCGGCGTTGCCCTTGAACGGCACATGCACCAGCTTGGCACCGGTCATGGAATTGAACATCTCCGCCGCCAGATGCGTGGAGGTGCCGCCGCCCGACGATGCGTAGTCCACCCCGGAGGGCTGCGACTTGGAATATTCGATGAGTTCCTTGACGCTGTTCACCGGCAGGGAAGGATGCACCACCAGCATGATCGGGATCGAAGTGAGCTCGGTGATCGGTGTGAAATCTTTGATTGCGTCGTAGGGCGTCTTCATCAGGCTGGCGTTGATCGCGAAGGCGATGGTCGTGACCAGCAGCGTATGGCCGTCCGGCGCGGCCTTGGCCACGATGTTGGTGCCGATCGTGCTGCCGCCGCCGGGCCGGTTGAAGATGATGGCGGGCTGCCCCCACTGGTCGTTCATGCGTTGGGCGATCAGCCGCGCCACCGTGTCGGTGGTGCCGCCGGCTACGAACGGTACGATCAGGTCGATCTGCTTGTTCGGGAAGCCCTGGGCCGCAGCGGATCCCGGCAGAACCACGAGAGCGAGGGCCGCAGCCAGACCGGTGCGCACGAGCCAGCAATTCATCAATTCCTCCCAAGACGACGTTCGTTGCGCGTCGCCGGCAGAGTCTATAGCAAGAGTTTGACTGTTGTCCGTTTCGGAATTTGCATAGGTCTCACGCAATGAAACTGGTGTCCTACAGGCTCGATGGTTCGGTTCGAATTGGCGCAGTGGTGGGCGACCAGGTGGCGCACCTCAATGCGTTGCTGCCCACCGGTGAGCAGATCCCCGGCGACATGGTGGAATTTCTCAAGGGGGGCGAGCCGATTATGGCGGCCGCCGGCCGTGCCGTGGACCGTTTCGCCAAAGATAAGCCGGCCGCGGCCGCCACGCCGCTTGCGGGTTGCGATCTTTTGTCGCCGGTTCCCAAGCCTGGAAAAATCCTGATGGGCGGGCGCAACTACCTCCGCCATCTCGATGAGCTTCGCAAGGAGGGCACGTCGCGCGGCGAGAAGATCATCACCCCGCCGATGCCGCACATCTTTGCGAAATACCACAACTCGGTCACCGGTCACGGCAAGCCGATCGTCTATCCAAAGATCGTCAAGCAGCTCGACCTCGAGGGCGAACTGACGGCGGTGATCGGCAAAACGGCGTATTGGGTGGACGAAAAGGACGCACTCGACTATGTGGCCGGCTATACGATCATGAACGACGTGTCGGCGCGCTGCCTGCAAGCGCAGGGCCTGCTCACGATTTCCAAGGGCTTCGAGACGTTCTGCCCGATCGGCCCATGGATGGTGACCAAGGACGAAATCCCCGATCCGCAGAACCTCACCGTGCGGACCTATCTCAACGATCTGGAGGTCTGCAAGGCGCACACCTCCGAGATGCTGTTCACGATCCGGCAGTTCATCGCATCGCTGTCGCGGGTGTTTCCGCTCGAACCCGGCGATGTGCTGGCGACCGGTTCGCCCCCGGGACCGGGCATGTATCATGACCCTCCGATCCTGGCGAAGATCGGCGACATGATGCGGGTCGAGGTCGAGAAGATCGGCACCCTTTCCAATCCGGTGATCGCCGCGGCACGGTAGGCCATGCTTGTTTCGATGAAGCCCGAGCTGACGCAGATCCCGGTGGTCGATGTCCGTGACGGCGGCACGGTTCGGCACGCGCGCGAGGGTGCGGCGCGTGCTCGCGCGTTGCGCGACGAATGCGTGGCCTGGTTTCCCCCCGTGACGCGGCCGATGGTGCCGCTGATCGACCGGCTGGCGAAACGTTGGCTGACCCGCTCTCAATCGCCCTATCTCGGAGAGATCGGCGAGATCGCAACGACCCTGGGCTTCCCCGGCATCTGGTTTCTCAACGGTTCATACCAGTGGAGTTGCACCGCGCTGGCCCGGGAGGAGGGCGCGGTGCCCTGGCTGGCCCGTACGTTGGACTGGCCCTTTCCTGGGCTCGGCCGCCACGTCGAAATCGCGCGCATGCGCGGCCCCGCCGGTGAATTCCTCAACGTCACCTGGCCCGGCTATGTCGGGGCGCTGACCGCGATGGCGCCGGGACGCTTTGCCGCCGCTGTCAACCAGGCGCCGCTGAAGCGGCGGAGCACTGCCAAGGGGCTTCGCCTGTTCGATATGGCCGCCAACTCCATACACACCTTCGCCAGAGTGCGTCACATCCCGCCGGATCAGTTGCTCCGCCGGGTGTTCGAAACCTGCCGCGACTTCGGCGAAGCGCGCACTGTGCTGGAGAGGACACCGTTGGCGCGGCCTGTGATCTATACGCTTGTGGGCTGCCGTGCAGGCGAACGCTGCGTGATCGAGCGGACTGAGACTGGAGCCCGCACCTACGAAGATCAGACCGGCGCCGCCAACGACTGGACGCACAGGATGCCGCTTTGGGAGGGCCGCCTCGGCAGCGAGCGGATTTTTACCGCCACGTTCGACGAGGCGGGTGAGCGCAGCAAGACCCGGCGCGACGCACTCGGCGCATGGAGCGGGACTTTCGAGCGCGACAGCTTCGGCTGGATCGAACCGCCGGTGCTCAACAAATACACCAGGCTCGGCGTCGAGACGTGTCCAGCGCAGGGTATCCTGCGCGCCATCGGTTACGAGTTGGACGATGGACAGGAACTGCCTCAGGCTGCAACGATGCCGCTTGAGGTGAGGGACGTGGCGGCGGCCTGAGCCAGGGCGGGCGCGCCAAGTGAATATCCGGCGTGAAATATCCGGTGCGGCTGCTTTGAGTCGGCCGGCGACGGCCCGTACCGCCAAGCACCAGGCCGTCGCCGTCCTTTGCCACGACAATCCCCTACGGGGGACGATCCTGGCTGTGACAATTCTGAGAAGGAAGTGCGGCTCAGACACAGCGTCTGAGCCGCGAGAGGGCTAGGCGGCGGCGCTGACCTTGGCGCCGGTCGGAACGGATGCGACCGTCTTCAGGATCTGCGAGGCGATCTGGTAGGGGTCGCCCTGGGAGTTCGGGCGGCGATCCTCAAGGTAGCCCTTGTAGCCGTTGTTGGCGAAGCTGTGCGGGACGCGGATGGAAGCGCCGCGGTCGGCCACGCCGTAGCTGAACTTGTTCCACGGCGCCGTTTCGTGCTTGCCGGTCAGGCGCAGGTGATTGTCCGGACCGTACACCGCCATGTGGTCTTGCAGGTTCTGATCGAATGCCTTCATCAAGGCTTCGAAATAATCCTTGCCGCCGGTTTCGCGCATGAAGGCGGTCGAGAAGTTGGCGTGCATGCCGGAGCCGTTCCAGTCGGTGTCGCCGAGCGGCTTGCAGTGATACTCGATGTCGATGCCGTATTTTTCGGTAAGCCGCTGCATCAGATAGCGGGCGATCCACATTTCGTCGGCGGCACGCTTGGACCCCTTGCCGAAGATTTGGAATTCCCATTGGCCCTTCGCCACTTCGGCGTTGATGCCTTCGTGGTTGATGCCGGCCGCGAGGCACAGTTCGAGATGCTCCTCGACGATCTGACGGGCGACCGAGCCGACGTTCTTGTAGCCGACGCCGGTGTAGTAGGGCCCCTGCGGAGCCGGGAAGCCGGCTTCGGGGAAGCCGAGCGGACGGCCGTCCTTGTAGAAGAAATATTCCTGCTCAAAACCGAACCATGCGCCCTCGTCGTCGAGGATGGTCGCGCGCTTGTTGGTCGGGTGCGGAGTCTTGCCGTCCGGCATCATGACTTCGCACAGCACCAGCACGCCATCCTTGCGCGCGGCGTCCGGGAAGACGCGGATCGGCTTCAGGACGCAGTCGGAGTTCGAGCCTTCCGCCTGAAGGGTCGAGCTGCCGTCGAAGCCCCACAAGGGAAGCTGGTCCAGCGAAGGGAAGCTGTCGAATGCCTTGATCTGAGTCTTGCCGCGCAGATTCGGCGTCGGCGAGTACCCATCGAGCCAGATGTATTCAAGCTTGTATTTGGTCATGGCGGTCTCTCATGAGCTGATGACGCGAGTGTGAGGGAAAGCAGACGTGGTTTTGGCCGCCCCGGCACGCAGAACCGCTGACCGCCACCATGCTCAAAGCATTTAGTATGCCAAGGAACTAAGCATCGCACTGCGGTGCATTCTGTATGGCGCGAGCGCGGATTTCAGCCAGCAAGCGCGTGCTGTCGAACAATGCAAAAGTTGGCGATGATTATAATGTAGCCAAACGCCGATTTTATGTGAGGCAAGCTGAGCAAACCGCGAGCAAACCACTATATTCAGTCCAACACACCGACTCGCGCGTTGATCCGCGCGGCATTTGAGGACCGACCAATGACCACCGACACCGACCGTATCTCCGCCAAGATTTACGACTTCCCCGCCAGGGGCCGCTTTGCTGTCGCCACTCAGCGCGACGAAGCGAAGCCGCTCGCCTATTCGGCTGCGCCCCGTGCGCGTGTCGTGATGGGCGGCGCCTGGTATCACGACGAAGCCATCCAGGAAGGCGAGCGCAAGAACTAGAAGTTACGCACCAAAGATCGACCAGCCCAATCGTTTGGTCAGCTCTTCGAGCGCAATCCTGCCCAGGCGTGAATTGCCTGAAGCGTCGAGTCCCGGCGACCACACCGCGATGGACGCCTTGCCGGGGGCGATGGCGAGAATGCCGCCCCCGACGCCGCTTTTGCCCGGCAGGCCCACCCGATAGGCGAACTCTCCAGAACCGTCGTAGTGACCGCACGTCAGCATGATGGCGTTGATGCGCCGCGCGCGTTCGGGCGGCACGACCGATAGGCCGGTTACAGGATTGCGGCCCTGATAGGCGAGAAAACGTCCCGCCGCAGCAAGCTGCCGGCACGACATCGCGATCGCGCAGTGATGGAAGTAGACGCCGAGCGTAAAATCGACGGGGTTTTCCAGCACCCCATAAGCCTTCATGTAGTTGGCGAGCGCGATGTTCCGGAATCCAGTGCGCGCTTCCGAAGCTGCAACCGCCTCATCGACCGTGATCGACGGATCGTCGGCGAGAAACCGCAGAAACCGCAGAATTTCCGCCAGCGCCTCGCGCGGCTGGTAGCCCGAAACAATCAGGTCGGTGACGGCAATCGCCCCCGCATTGATGAAGGGATTGCGTGGTACGCCGCGCTCGTATTCGAGCTGCACGACCGAATTGAACGCGCTGCCCGATGGCTCGCGGCCCACACGCTTCCACAACCTGTCACCGGCTTTGCCCAAAGCCAGCGTGAGCGTGAAGACCTTCGAGATGCTTTGAATCGAGAACGGGATTTCGCTATCGCCTCCGGCCGCGATGTTGCCTTCGGCATCGATCACCACGAGGCCAAAGGCTTTGGTATCGGCCCGGGCCAGTTCGGGAATATAGGTCGCGACCTCGCCCCGGTCGGTTCGCTGCGCCATCTCGTCGGCGATATCTCGAACGACCTGATCGAGTTGGGGCATGGTGTTGCAACGATCCTATGGCCGAAATCCAAGCTGACGCCGACAAGCCCTAGGCCGGCCTAGAACAAGTTTGCGACGTCTCCCTGTGAAGCCGTAACAGAAATCCGCTCGCACGCCACCGCCTTGTCATGGGCGGCGTCCCCGGTCGCCAGCGCCGCCTTGATTTTCTCGATCAGTTCGAGCGCGGACTCGCGAGAAATTTCCACCGCGACGCGCTCACGGCCGCCATCGGCCTCGCAGATGAAGTCGATGCCGAGCGCATGGTCGAGCGGGGCGTGGAAGGGGTGGTCGTAATACACATTGGCGGTATCGATCCGCATCCAGCCGCTTGGGCCCTTGGCGCTGCCATGCATGGCGGCTTTTTCGACGATGTAGGAACACATGATCCGTCTCCGTTGCCGCGGTCTCAGGCAAGATGCTTGTTGTAGAATGCGAACACCTTGGCCCAGCCATCGGCTGCGGCCTCGGCGCGATAGGCGGGTCCGCGCGCGTAGTTGAAGAATGCGTGCCCCGCACCGTCGTAGCGGTGAAACTGGTAGGTCTTGCCCAGTTCCTTGAGCTTGGCTTCGGTGCGATTGACTTGGTCGCGGTTCGGGTTTTCGTCGTCGTTGCCGAACAAGCCGAGCAGGGGCGCCGTCATCTTGCCGGTGAGATCGATCGGCGCGACCGGGCGCTTGGGCGTGAGCTGCTTGGGATCGTCCACGATGACGTTGCCGCCCCAGCAATCGACCGCCGCATTGATACCGTCCGCAAGCAGGCATGACGCCAGATAGGTGTGGCGTCCGCCCGAGCAGAAGCCGATCACGCCGATCTTGCCGTTGGCGTTCGGCTGCGACTTCAGGAACGCAATGGCACCCGAGACGTCGCCCACCACCTGGTTGTCGGCGACGCCGCCCGCGGCGCGGACTCTCGCTCCGACATCGTCCGGACTTCCCGGTCCGTCCCGGAAATAGAGATGCGGTGAGATCGTCGCATAGCCGTGGTGCGCCAGCTTGCGGGTGGTCTCGATGATCCATTCGTCCCAGCCCGGCGCGTGGTGGATCAGCACCACGCCGCCGACGCGACCGGGTTTGTTCGGGCGCGCGTAGTAGGCCTCGCCCTTGTCGCCGTTGTGACCCTGGAACGAGACGGTTTCGCCGATGATGCTTGGATAGGACATGGTACCCCCGGACGCACATGGGATGAAGGACGTGAAACTATAGCAGTCCCGATTGGGCTGGACAGTTGGTCCGGCCTTGAGCTTTCGCAGCCAGGGTGGGTTGCGTCCCTATCCGACAATCTATCATCATTCGGTTATGGCAACGGCACCCCCCAAGGCTTGCTTTTTCGACGTGTTCGGCACGCTGGCGAACTGGCGCGACAGCATTGCACGGGAGGCCGAGGCCGTCCTTGCCCCGCTCGGACACGCGTTGGACTGGCTTGCCTTCGCCGACGCTTGGCGCGGCGAGTACCAACCGGCGATGGACGAAATCCGTTCCGGCCGGCTGCCGTTTTCCAAGCTTGACGTGCTGCACCGGCGCAACCTCGAAAGAATTTTGCCGCGCTTCAATGTGTCCGGACTGCCTGAAGAAACCCTTCGCCATCTCAATATGGCCTGGCACCGGCTCGACGCATGGCCGGATGCGGCGCCCGGTCTCGCGCGGCTCAAGCGTCAGTGCATGATCGCGCCGGTGTCGAACGGCAATATCTCGCTGATGGTCGCGCTGGCGCGCCGCAACAGTTTTCCCTGGGACGCGATCCTGGGCTCGGAGATTGCAGGCGATTTCAAGCCCAAGCCGCGGGTCTATCTTGCGGCCTGCGAGGCGCTCGACCTGGCGCCCGGCGATTGCATGATGATTGCGGCTCATTCGAGCGATCTCGGGCAGGCTGCGAAGAACGGGCTTCGCACCGGGCACGTCGCGCGCCCGAACGAACATGGTCCGGGAAAGGGTGAGACCGCTCCCTCGGTTCCGGTCGATGTCGCGGGTGCAAACCTGGAAGACCTCGCGGCAAAGCTCGGACTCTGACGACGCGTTCACGTTTGCGTCAGGTGAGCGCGTCGCGATGCTAGCCAGGGCGTGATTGGCAGCCGGATTGCGGTCGTGTTACCCGCTTGTTCATGGTCCAAGCCCGCAAGCCCGCCAAAGCCCGATGGGAAGTGTGGCGCGACGCCAGCGGACGGCTGTCGGCGCTGCGGATCGGCACCCTCGCTCTGATGGTGCTGCCGGTCGCTATCGCCGCGTACGACTTCAGCACGGTCGGTTTTGGCGCCAGGCCGATCAACGACGTGATCCACCGCACCGGCTATTGGGCGCTGCTGTTCCTGGTGATCTCGCTTGCCGTCACGCCGCTGCGGCGTATCGCGCGGTTCGGCCGGCTCCTTGATATTCGCCGCATGATCGGCGTCGGCGCTTTCGTCTATGCGGCGGCGCATATCGCGCTCTACGTGGTGGACCAGAAATACGATCTCTGGAAGGTGGGCAGCGAGATCGTGCTGCGGCTTTACCTCACGATCGGGTTCATCGCGCTGCTCGGCCTCGCCGTTCTAGCGGTGACCTCGACCGACGGCATGGTGCGCAGGCTCGGCGGCAAGCGCTGGCAGCGCCTGCACCAGATCGTCTATTTCATCACCCTGTTGGCTCTGGTCCATTTCTTCCAGCAGACCAAGGCGGACGTCTGGCTGCCGACTTTCATCGCCGGTCTGTGCGGGTGGCTGATCGGCTATCGCATCCTGGTATGGCGAAAGACCGAACGCGGTGAACTGCCGACTTGGACGATCGCAGCGCTCACGGTAGCGGTGGCCGTCCTCACCTTCTTCGCAGAGGCCGTTGGCATCGGTATCGCGTTCAAGGTGTCGCCACTGCGGGTGCTGGAAACGGCGTTCGATTTCGACCTTTACTCGATTCGCCCCGGCTGGCTCGTCCTGGGGGCGGGGCTGATCGTCGTCGCGGTCGATCTGGTTCGCGCTTTGGTTGCCAAGCCGCGCCGGCCGCCGGCGGTTGCCGAACGCGCCCCGGAAACGGCCTAGAACGCTATTCTATCGGGCTTTCAGAGGCCCAAAAAATTCTCTGCATGACCGGTGCCTCTCGGATCAGGTCATCGATTTATCGCAATCGAAAATGTAGTTTCGGACAGTCGGCGCCCTTCCGATTTCCGTGGGGGCGACCGTCGTCCAGGGAGGCC
This sequence comes from Hyphomicrobiales bacterium, assembly GCA_021730985.1. Classification (GTDB taxonomy): domain Bacteria; phylum Pseudomonadota; class Alphaproteobacteria; order Rhizobiales; family Xanthobacteraceae; genus Z2-YC6860. The sequence goes on from JAKFYI010000013.1 coordinate 74,068, forward strand.
GGTTATGAAGTCCATGATTCTTGCTGCCGCACTGTCATTGGCATTTGCGGGCAGTGCGTCCGCGTTGACCTGCAAGGAAGACACCGCTGCCAAGAAGCTCGCAGGTGCGGCTGCCACCAGCCACATGAAAAAGTGCGAATCCGAAGCGATGGCCAAATGTGAAGCCGATTCCAAGGCGAAGAAGCTGGCCGGCGCTGCGGCCACCAGCCACAACAAGAAGTGCACCATGGACGCGGTCGGCCAATAGGCCGTCCCGGATGCGCGGCCGCTAGCGGATCACGAAACTCTTCGGGTTCCACGGCGGCCGCGGATACTGCGGGTTCATCGTCTCAAGCGTTGTGCGGACGATCCGTGCGATCGCGACGTTGCGCGCCCATTTGTGGTCGGCGGGAATAACGTGCCACGGCGCGTGTGCCGTCGAGCAGCGCCGCAGCATGATTTCGTAGGCTTGCTGATATTTGGTCCAGAGCTTGCGGTCCTCAAGATCGTTGGGATTGAATTTCCACTGGCTCTTGCGCTCGGCGAGCCGCTCCTTGAGACGCTCGCCCTGTTCCTTCTTGGAAATATGCAGCATGAACTTGAGGATGGTGGTGCCGTTCTCGGTCAGGATTTTCTCGAACGCATTGATCTGGCCATAGCGCGCCTCGATCGCGTCGGCGGGAGCCAGCTTGCGCACGCGGCCGATCAGCACGTCCTCGTAGTGCGAGCGATTGAAGATGCCGATGAAACCTCGGCGCGGCGCGGCCACATGGGCTCGCCACAGGTAGTCGTGTGCAAGTTCTTCCTTGCTCGGGGTGCCGAACGGCGTGACCGTCACGCCGAGTGGGCCTGCGGTATTGAAGACGCCGCGGATGGTGCCGTCCTTGCCGGATGTGTCGGTGCCTTGCAGGACGACGAGGAGGGCGCGCTTGCCTTCGGCAAACAGGCGGTCCTGCAATGCGTCGATGGCTTCAGCATCCTTGGCGGCACGCTCACGCGCAGCCTTTTTGTCGGTCGTGCCGGCGCTCGAAGCATCGCCGGGATCGGTGTCGGCGAGGTTGAAGCTTGCGCCGGGCTTCACCCGGAAGGTTGCGGCAAAATCCTTGGCCATAATCTGGATCCTTCAACGAGAAAGCAGGGCAACGTACCACGCCGCGCCGCAGGCCGTCGATTGTCGGAGGTGTTGTCCTGCATGCGGCGGGTTCGCTACGATGCTGCGGACTGTCACAGGATATCGCCGTGTTTCGCAGCTTCCGGGTGATGATCGCATTGACCCTGCTGGTATTGCCGGCCGGCGCCGCGCTGGCTCAGCAAGTTGCCCCGGCTGCCGGCACGCCCGAGGGTTTGCAGCAACGCATGACGGATATCTATGCCGCCACGCGCGCCCGCGACGCCGGCAGGGCCGAAGCGCTGATCAAGCAGCTCAGGTTGCCGGCCCATTCGGCTTGGTTCGGCCGTACCTTCGGTGAGGCCACCGGCTCCAGGCTTGCGGCTGAATACGACGTTCTTCTGCAGCGGTTCGATGTGGACGCCGCCAACCTCTTCGCGGGCGTCGTGCAGAAAGGTCAATCCGAGATTCAGGTTCTTCGTCTCGCGAGTGCCGATGACCCGAATGCAGTCGGCAACCAGCGCGACGCAATAGCGGCCATGAAAGTGTTGCAGGAGCTCTATTCGGTGCGGTTTGTCCAGCCCGGCATGCGGCTGGGGGTGCACCTGTATTCTTTTGTCTATTCCGAAGGAGAATTTCGCTTCGTCGGCCGGATGGCCGCAGCCAAACCTTGACCGGCTAGCGAAAGCGCGCGATCAGGTTTTCCACCGATTGCGGGTCTTGCGCCTGCGTGAACTGCACAGCGAAGCCGTCGCTGAACCGGCGGACCACCCGCCCGACCACCTTGCCCACCGCCACCGGCATGCCGATCTCCGGCACCAGATCGGCGTGGACCGCGACGCCGGTGGCCGAAACGTCTTTCACCAGGCAGTCCGTCGTGGTGCCGTCGGCGAGAACCAGGGTGGAGTAGGGGTTGCGAGGAATGATGCGCGCGTGCTTGCGGTTATTTTCGACGTCGAAATTCTTGTGCTTGTCGAACCATTCGATCTTGGCCGCGAGCTTGTGGCGCTCGCTCTTGGGCATGATCAGTTCAATGACAAAGCCGCCATCGAGCTTGCGCATGATGCGGCCTTCGAACTTGCCGAATTCATCGACGTAAGCGATGACGCGCTCGCCGACCTCGGCGGTGATCGGCGTGACGAGGCCGAGCGCATGACAGGACAGATTGACGATACGGCAGGGGAATTCGCGGCGTTCGCCCTCAACGTCGCGCCGGCTCGCCAGCGTGAAGCGGCCGGGCAGACTCAATACGATGCGAATATCGGTGCGTCGTTCGACGACATCGATATCGTCATCAAATGTCAGAGGCGCCTGTGCCATCCGTCAGCCCGCGCGATACAACCTGACGTTAGTGCGCGGCACTTAATGAAGACTTTAATGACCCATAATGTGGAGCGTAACCGCAGGCTGCAGGTTAACGAATCGTCAACGCCACTATGGCGCCTGCCTCATGCCGCCGCCGCGCAGTTCCCCAGACGTCGGTTTGCGGCGGCCGACCGCCACCCAGTGCGGCGTGCGGTCGGAGAAACGGATCTCGCCCAGGCCCGATTGCGTCATCATCTTCGTGATTTCCGCGCGGCTGAACCGTTTTTCCAGCGGCGTACAGAACCGGTCATGGGAGTCGGTTCGCATCACGTAGAACCCCTTGTCGGCATACCAGGCCAGCGGCCAGGCGCGCGGCATGATACCGAGCCGGTCGAGCACCGCGCCGGCTCTGGCGAGCGGCCAGTACACGGTCGCCGCGATGAGGGTTGTGACGAGGCGCTGCGCCGCAAACGGCAGCCGTGAGATGACGAGTCGTCCCACATCGGTGACGCGCCAGACCGCGCGATACCAGGCGGGGCGATTGTCGAGTGAATAATAGAGATAGAGCAGCAGCGGCGCACCGGGCTTGAGCTTATCGACGATCGAAGAGAGCGCACCCGCGGTATCGGGGATGTGATGGAGCACGCCGAGGCAATAGGCGAAATCGAGCTCGCCGCTCTTGAACGGCAGCGCGTCGGCCTCCGCGTGAATCACCTCGACGTTGGAATGCTTCGCCAGATTGCGCTGCGCGACAGCAACCGCCTCCGGCGCGGGATCGGCGGCGAACAACCGGTGCACCCGCGGAGCGACCAGCGTCGCCCAGCGGCCGCTGCCGCAGCCCACGTCGGCGCCGGTGCAGCCGTCCGGCAGCGTGTCCCACGGGAAGATATGAAAATAGGAGTCGAACTGCTCGGCGCGGTCGGCATCGGACAACTCGTCTTCGGCCTGGCTATAGTGCGCCCATTCATGACCGAAGCTCTTGACCGTCGGCACATCGGTGTTTCGCATGTCATCCTCGGAAGGCGCGCTGTGAAGCGCGCCACGCCGTGAAAGGCACGGCGGCGCCACATTTGTCGGATAACGAAGCAACTCGCAAGGAAAACCCAATATGGCCGATCTTACGCTTTTCCACGCTGTGCCCTCGCGTTCGGCAACCGTCCGCTGGATGCTGGAGGAGGTCGGCGCGCCGTACGATGTCCATCTGCTGAAACTGAGCGAGGGCGAGCAGCAGAAGCCCGATTACCTCGCGATCAACCCGCAAGGCAAGGTGCCGGCGCTCAAGCACAAGGGCGTGGTGATCACCGAGGTTGCTGCGATCTGCGCCTATCTCGCCGACGCGTTTCCCGATGCGAAGCTCGCAGTGCCCGCGAGCGATCCGCGCCGCGGCGTCTATCTGCAATGGCTGTTCTTCGGTCCAAGCTGCATAGAGCCAGCGATCAGCGACAGGGCGTTTCCGCGCAAGGACCCGGCCCGCGCCGCAGCGGTTGGCTATCGCGACATCGACACGCTCGCCGACATCGTCGCCAAGGCCGTGGCGAAGGGGCCGTACCTGATGGGCGAGCAATTCACCGCGGCCGACGTGGTGATCGGCTCCGGCATCCGCTGGGGCACCATGTTCAAGCTCATTCCCGAGCGGCCGGAGTTCAAGCCGTATGTCGAGCGCCTCGCGGCGCGGCCGGCGTCGCAGCGGGCGGATGCCAAAGACAAACAATTGTCGGGCGCGTAGGTTCGTATTCATCGGGGCCGCTGCGCCTCGCGGTAGCGCGCCAGCATGCGCTCGAAGCTGGCGTTGAGCGCGGTCTCGATGTCCGGCTTGCGCTCCAGCCGCGCCATCAGCATCGCCGCAGCCTCGATGGTGGAGAGCCCATCGCGGCGCGGCTCCTTGCGCAGCTTGCCGTAGCGCGACGGCTGCCGCGGCCCGAGGATGACGCGGCGGCATTTCAGGATCCACGCGTTGCGCCACCAGATCGCCTTGGCCTGGCTCCAGGTGCCGTCGAGCAGGATGACGCCGTCGATGTCGCGCAGCGCTCCGTCCTGATCGGGGAGTGCATCGCCTTTGCGGTTAAGAACGACGACGTCGCGGCCGGGCGCCAGCGCCTCGGCATTCGATGAGCCGAGATAGAGCACAGCCCAGCGCTTGGGATCGGCGTCGCGGCCGAGAATCTTCGACAGCGACGGCCACGACAGCCCGATCTTGAACAGCGCGTTCTTGAAATGCAGCGCCGCGAGCCGCGCCGAGCCGAGCGTGCGGTCCTGCTCCTGCGGGTGCTGCAAGATCAGCAGCGATACGCGGTTGTCGAACGGCTCGACGCCGTCGCAGACGCACAGATTGAGCGGTTT
>JAKFYI010000046.1 GCA_021730985.1 Hyphomicrobiales bacterium
CGGAGCGCCATTGCGCTCGCCTATGAAATCGAGCCGCCCCTTGGCGCCCTTGAGCGAGCCAAGCGCCGCGAACACCGCGCCCGGCGCGCCGCCGGTCGCGATGACAAGGCCCGCGGCGACCAGCGCGTTCTCGACCTGGAACGCGCCGACCAAAGGCAGCATGATCGAATGCCGCTTGCCCGCATGCTCCACGGTCAGCCGTTGCGCAAATCCCTCGATCGACACATCGGCAAGACGAATGCCCTCGCCCTTGCTGCCGACGGTGATGAGCTTCAGCCCGCGCTTGCTCGCAGCCGCGACGACGTCTCCGGAATGATCGTGATCGACGTCGATCACCGCCGTACCGCCATCCACCACCAGCGCCTCGAACAGGCGCAGCTTGGCGGCGAGGTAATGCTCGACGCTTGGATGGTAATCGAGATGGTCGCGCGACAGATTGGTGAAGCCGCCGGCCGCGACCCGCACGCCATCGAGCCGGTGCTGATCGAGACCGTGCGAGGAGGCTTCGATCGCCAGATGCGTGACGCCTTCGTCCGCAAGCTCCGCCAGCGTGCGATGCAGGGCGATCGGATCGGGCGTGGTCAGCGAGCCGTAAACCTCGCGCTTCGGCGTCACGACGCCAATGGTGCCAACACTCGCCGCGCTGTAACCGAGCGAGACCCAGATCTGCCGGGTGAACGCCGCGACCGATGTCTTGCCGCTGGTGCCTGTCACCGCGGCGATCACCTTCGGCTGCCTGCGATAGAACCGCGACGCGGCCAGCGCCAATGCGCTCCGGGCGTTGTCGACCTGAACGAAGTTGGCACCCGCGGGCAGCGACGGCGGCCGCTTCTCGCCGACGATCGCCGCGGCGCCAGCCGCCACAGCTTCCGCCGCGAACGCCGAGCCGTCGGCCTTGCTGCCGGCCAGGGCGACGAACACATCGCCGCGCTTGACCGCACGGCTGTCCGCCGTGAGGCCCGCCACTTCGATGGCGGCCAAGCGGGCGTCCAGCTTGGCGGTGTCGATCAGAATTTCGCCGAGATTCATGCGCGCAATCGATGGTCCGCGATCAGCCGCGACTCAAGCCACATTCCGGAATACTGGATGCCCCGCTTTCGCGGGGCATGACAAGGAGGCTGTGGCCCCGCGGGCAACTGAAACTAGCGGGGGCCTTTGGCCAAAATAAGCTGCTCGGCCGGCGGCAGATCGAAGCGCGGCTCGATGCCGAGCATCGGCGCGATGCGGGCGATCACCTTGCCCGTAGTCGGCGCGGCGTTCCAGCCCGAGGTGGCGTAGCCGTGGGTTTCGGGCAGGCCCTGCGGCTCGTCGAGCATGATGAGCACCTGATAGCGCGGCTTGTCCGCCGGCAGGATCGCTGTGAACGTGGTGAGCAGCTTGGTCTTCGAGTAGCGGCCGCCAACCACCTTTTCCGAGGTGCCGGTCTTGCCGCCCACGTAATATCCCGCGACCTCGGCGCGCTTCGCGGTGCCCTTTTCGGCGTTGAGCCGAAGCAGGTAGCGCATCTTGTCGCTGGTGTCCGGTTTGACGACCTGCTTGGCGAGTTTCATCGCGTCTTCGCGCGATCGCTTCATGAAGGTCGGCGGAATCAAAAAGCCGCCATTGACCAGCGCATTGATGCCCGCCACCGCCTGCAGCGGCGCGACCGAGAGGCCGTGACCGAACGCGATGGTAACCGTATTCAGTTCGCCCCAGCGCTTCGGCACGATCGGTTCGGCGCTCTCCGGCAATTCGGTGCGCAGCCGGTCGAGTTGGCCGAGCTTCTTCAGGAACCACTTGTGGTGTTCGACTCCGACGCCCAGCGCGAGACGCGCGGTGCCGATGTTCGAGGAATAAGTGAACACCTCCGGCAGCGACAACACCCGGTTTTGGCCGTGGTAGTCGCCGATGCTGAACTTGCCGTAGCGCAGCGAACCGCGCGCATCGAGCATCGAGTTCAAATTGTACTTTCCAGAATCGAGCGCCATCGCGAGCGTCAGTGCCTTGAAGGTCGATCCCAACTCGAACACGCCGGTGGTGAGCCGGTTGATGCGCATCGGATCGTTGGCCTGCTTCGGGCTATTCGGATCGTAGTCCGGCAGCGACACCATCGAGATGATCTCGCCGGTGTTCACGTCGACCACGAGGCCTGCGGCGGCCTTGACCTTGAACTTGGTCGCCGCGGCGATCAGTTCGTCGCGCATGGCGTGTTGCACGCGCAGATCGACCGCAAGCTCGATCGGCTGCTGCAGCCGGTCGGTTGCGAAGCCCGCCATGTGCAGCGCCTGCAGGCCGCGGCCATCGAGCCACTTCTCGACGCCCGCAATGCCCTGGTTGTCGATGTTCACATGGCCGATCAGGTGCGAGACTTCGGCGCTGTTCGGATAGACGCGCTTGTTCTCGGCGAGAAAGCCGACGCCAGGCAGACCGAGCCTGTGAATCTCGCGCTGCTGCTTCGGCGTGATCTCGCGCTTGACCCAGATGAAGCCCTTCTTGGTGTTCAGCCGGTCGCGCAGATCGGTGGCGTCGAGATCGGGCAGCACCGCGGTGAGCAGTTCCGTCGCCTCATCGAGGTCGATGATGCGGCGCGGCTCGGCGAACAGCGACGGCGAGCGCACGTCGGTCGCGAGAATTTGTCCGTTGCGGTCGACGATGTCCGGCCGCGCCGTCGAAACGCGCTCCTGCGTGCCGGCACGGCGCGTCACATAGCTTTCCGGCACCACGGCGAACATCACCAGCCGCACGGCGATAACGCCATAGACGACGGCAAACGCGAGGATGGCGAGGCCGACGCGCGCGCGTGCCTTGGCGTTGCGATTGACGTTCTCGCCGTAGAGCAGCTGACGAATGAGGCGCCGGCGCCACGGCTCCGCAGGCTTGACGCGCACGGTTTCGGTAAAGGATTGGGCGAGTGCGTCCATCGGCTATTGCTCATCCCTTCCCGGCAACGTGCCGGGCGGCGGGCCCTCTTCCGGGATTGAGCCGGTCGGCGTCTGGTCGTCCGGGTTCTCGATCATCGCGGCGATGGCGTCTTCCGGCACCGGCTGCACGATCTGAGGCGCGCGCTCCGGCAACCGGTCCAGCGTATCGAATTGCGTCGGGTGGGTCGGGCCGAGCGGCAGGTGCCGGCGCACCAGTCCCTGGATGCGCGCGGGATTTTCCAGGGTCGCCCATTCGGCGCGCAGTGCCGCGATGGCGTCGCGCTCGCGCCGGATGTCGCCGCGCATCTTGGCGATGCGCTCGGCGCGCAATGTGGATTCGAACTTGATCTCGTAGACGCAGGCGGCGGCGAACACCAGGAGCGCCAGAACGCAGATATTGAGAAGGCGCATGCTCACCGGCCCTTCATCATTTCGTCGAGCGACGGCAGGCGCGGCAGCAGGCTGCCGGCATCGGCGGGACGCGCTGGAGCGGCGGTGCGCGCCGCGGCGCGCAGCTTGGCCGAGCGGGCCCGCGGGTTCGCAGCGACCTCAGCATCGCCGGCCGCGATGGCGCGCTTGTTGAGAAGCTTGAACGTCGGCGCCAGCACGCTGCCGGCCGGGACATGGCGCGAGGTGCCGCGCGAACCGCTGCGGTCGGCCAGGAACGTCTTAACGATCCGGTCCTCGAGCGAATGAAAGCTGACCACGGCGAGCCGTCCGCCCGGCTTGAGAATGCGCTCGGCCGCGGCCAGGCCTTCGGCCAGTTCGGCGAGTTCTTCGTTGACCAGGATGCGCAGCGCCTGGAACGTCCGCGTCGCCGGATGAATGCGGTCTGGGCGCGCATGCACGACGGTGCCGACCACCGCTGCGAGCGCCCCGGTGGTCGTGAGCGGCGCCTTGAGGCGTTCCTTGACGATGGCCTTGGCGACGAGGCGGGCGAACCGCTCCTCACCCAGCGCCGCGATGATGATGGAAAGGTCGCGCTCGGTGGCGCGCGCAACGACATCGGCGGCGCTCGGGCCCTCGCCGCCCATTCGCATGTCGAGCGGGCCATCGAACCGGAATGAAAAGCCGCGATCCGCCTCGTCGAGTTGCATCGAGGAAACGCCGATGTCGAGTACGACGCCGTCAATCGATTCGTGACCGAACTTTCGCGCCACGTCGTCGAGATGAGAGAACCGCTCTTCAACCAGGGTGAGCCGCCCGCCCGCTTCCGCCACCAGGCCCGCGCCTTGCGCGATCGCCTTCTGGTCGCGGTCGATCCCGATTACCGTGGCACCGGCATCGAGCAGCGCGCGGCTGTAGCCGCCCGCGCCGAACGTGCCATCGAGATAGACACCGCCGTCGCGGACCTCGAGGTGCTCCAGCACGGCACGCAGCAGCACCGGCACATGACGAGCGCCTTTGTCCGCAGCAGGACCGCCGTCCAATGTCATTCCGGTACTCCACCTGCACCGGAGCGATGCGGCGCTGCGGCGCGCCCGGTCTGCAAAATGTGTGGCGTCGTGCGAATCATCCTGCGGTCCCCAAGCCAGCCTGCGGCGCCTCGAACCGGCGCTGCGGCGGCAACCGGCTGCCGGATCATTCCCCTGGCACCTCAATCGCTTACGCCAAGATTGGGAGGGCTGAGGCGTCATGGAGGGCGACGGGCGTCCAGAATGCGGACGGTACGACGCCTGGCCGGACGCCGAACCGCAATCGGATTAACGGCCTTTAAGCTTAAGGAATCGTTTGCAATCAGGGCGCGCGAGAGCGGCGAGCGCATTGGCACCGTGACGGGTGGAACTCAGCCAGCGGCCCAGAACTCCACCTTTGGGGAAATCGGAACGTGTCCGGGGCTCATGCGTTGTCATGGTCGAGGGGATTTACGCACGTTCGGAAAATCCTAGGAGGACGGAAATGTTGAAGAAGCTGATGCTGACCACCGCCTTGAGCGGAATGATGATGAGTGCGGCTTTCGCGCAGGGCGCGGCGCAGATGGATCAGCCGTCTGCCCGTCCGGCGACACCGCCAGCGGCCCAGGCCACGGCCCCGATCGGCACCACCGATTCGGCGCTGTTCATCAATACGCAGAAATCCGATCAGTGGCTCGCCTCGAAGTTCAAGGGCACCGACGTGATCGGCGCCGACAACGAGAAGATTGGCGACGTGTCCGACATCCTGTTCGACAAGAGCGGGAAGATCGAGGCGTTCGTCGTGAGCGTCGGCGGCTTCCTCGGCATGGGCGCCAAGGACGTCGCGTTGGCTCCGGCCGCGTTCCAGACCGTGGCCGGCGACAAGACCAAGAACGAGTCCGACAAGCTGAAGCTGACCATGACCAAGGATCAGCTCAAGCAGGCGGCCAACTTCGAGCCGTATCGCGAGCCGCGCACCACCACCGGCATGGGCGGCGGCACGCCGCGCCCGACACCGGCCACGGCACCGCGCGCGCAGTAGCGTTGCGTTCGTAGCGTCAGACCGTTCGTAGCGTTTGGTACTGGTATCGGCCCAGACCGGGAAACCGGCCTGGGCCGGTCCATTTTTTGCCCGAACGGCCATTGTACCTGCCTTTGCTTCGCCGTTAATGATTGTCAATTATCGTCGCGACATGCCGGACATTTCAGCAAAGCCCATGACGGATTTTCCCGCGGATTCCAGCCTCGTCGAACGGATCGTTCCGTCGCCCAACCATGACGAACGCCAGGGCGGCGATCCCGATATGATCCTGCTCCATTACACGGGCATGCAGAGCGCCGAGGCTGCGCTGCAACGCCTTTGCGATCCCGAGGCCAAGGTGTCCTCGCACTATCTCGTGTACGAGAACGGCAGCATCGTTCAGATGGTGCCCGAAACGCGTCGTGCGCGGCATGCAGGCGTATCGTCATGGGCGGGCGAGACCGACATCAATTCGCGCTCGATCGGCATCGAGATCGTCAACCCGGGCCATGAATTCGGCTATCCCGATTTTCCGAAGCGCCAGATCGCGGCCGTCATCACGCTGTGCCGTGGCATCCTCGCGCGACGTCCCATCAAGCGCGAGCGCGTGCTGGCGCATTCCGACGTGGCGCCGAGCCGCAAGCAGGATCCCGGCGAGAAATTTCCCTGGCGGCTGCTCGCGGAATCCGGCGTCGGCCTGTGGGTCGAGCCGGTGCCGATCACCGACTGGCTGTCGCTGGTGCCGGGCGACACCGGCGCGAACGTCACCGACCTGCAAAAGTCGCTCGCCGAACTGGGTTACGGCGTGCCGATCAACGGCGATTACGATGAGGCCACGAAACTGGTGGTCTCGGCGTTCCAGCGCCACTTCCGGCCCGGCCAGATCGACGGCATGGCCGACACCTCGACGCGGGAAACCCTGCGCGCGCTGCTGGAAGAGCGCAGCAAGCCGGACGCCGGAAAGAAGCTGCAAGCCAAGGACACCAAGTCCTCATCCTGACCCGTCGGCACCTTGACGGCGGCGGGCCCCAGCCCCACACCTAAGCCGTCAGTCGGCTGGACGGCCGCTCCGGCAATCACCGAAAGGTGGCCGGGGAGGAAAGTCCGGGCTCCACGGATGAACGGTGCCGGATAACATCCGGCGGGCGTGAGTCCAGGGAAAGTGCCACAGAGAACAGACCGCCGCGGCGCGTTGTGTATTGCCGAGGCAAGGGTGAAACGGTGCGGTAAGAGCGCACCGCGCTTCCGGCAACGGAAGCGGCATGGCAAACCCCACCGGGAGCAAAACCGAATAGGGACGGCACGGAGCGCAAGCTCCAGCCTTTTTCCGGGTCGCCGTCCGGGTAGGTTGCTTCAGGCGCCGGGCAACCGGCGTCGCAGAGGAATGGCCGTCACGTTCATCGCATCCGCGATGGGCCATACAAAACCCGGCTTACAGGCCGGCTGATACGTTAAGGGGGGCTCGGCGGAAACACCGCCGGGCCCCCGCCAATTTTGAGGCCGCTGACAAGCCGCGCGACCAGCACGGAAAGTCCTGCACATATCGCCGCCGGAGGAAAACAGACGCCAGCTCCCGCGGTGGTGAACAGGGACGTGTTGTCCGCGCCCTGGCCAACGCGCAACTGGTGGATGGCCAATCTGAGCATGTGATGATCCGGTGAGAAGCTGCGCGAGGGTGCCGATCTGCCCGCGAAGCCATCATTGGCCGGTTCACGACGGCGACGCCGTAGGCTAGGCTGCACGCGCCGGGTTCACCGCAAGGGCTTCAACGCCCTGCTTGGGGGTCGCCATGCTTGGCTCGTTCACTCGGTTATTGTCGGGCGCGCTGCTCGTCTCACTCACATCCTTGTCGATGATCGCCGCCACCCCGGCCCAGGCCCAGGACAGCAAGGTTCTGAAGGTGGGGACGCTCAAGCTCATCCACGGCATCTCGGCTTATTTCTACGAGAAGTTCGTCCCGGCCGGTTACACGGTCGAGGTGATCCCATTCGAGAGCCCGACCGACGGCAAGAACGCCGTTCTGACCGGAACGGTGGACACCTGTATCCACGGTATCGCGGCCTTCATCCTGGGCGCCGCGGCGGGCGAACCGGTGGTGATCGTCGCCAACGCCAACAACGGCGGCATGGCGATCATGGCCGGCGTCAACAGCGGCATCAAAACCATCAAGGACATGAAGGGCAAGAAGGTCGCGATCTGGCCGGGCTCGACGCAGGAGGCCGTGATTCTGGAGCGGCTGCGCATGGAAGGCATGACCATCAAGGACATCCAGCCGATCCGGCTGCAGTTCAGCGACATGGCTGGCGCGCTCGCGCGCGGCGACGTCGATGCCTACGTCGGCGCCGAGCCCGCGGGCGGCATCACGCTCGCCAACGGCACCGGCGTGCTGGTGGAATATCCGTATTCGACACAGATCGGCCCGCTCAACATGATCCTGTCCGCCAGTCAGAAGGCGGTGAAGGAGAACCCCGCGCGCATCAAACTCGTGGTCGATATGCACAAGAGGGCGGTCGATCACGCGATGGCCAACCAGTCCCAGATCGTGGACATGGCGGTCGCCAAGCTCGGCCAGCAGAGGCGCTCGGTCGAACTCGCCGTGCCGAACGTCGAACTTGCGTGGAAGATCGACGACGTCTTCATGCAGCGCGCCACCGCCTATACGAAGCTGATGCACGAGAACAAGCAGATCCGCCAGGTGATCGACCTCAATCAGTTCGTCACCAAGCAGTTCCAGTAGCGCACATCAGCGTCCGAGGATTGTCTTGAACGAGCACGTCACGGCGCTTCCGGAAGCAACCCAAAGCGCGCCGGAAGCGCCGGCGGTACGCCGCCGCAGCGAGTGGATCGAGAAGCTCAAGTCGATTGCGCTCGGCGCGGGCTTCCCCATTCTGCTGGTGCTGCTGTGGCACTTTGCCGTGGCGGCCACCGGCACGCGGCTGATCCCGAGCCCGCGGCAAGTCGCGGTGATGATGTACGACTTCTCGTTCGGGGGCATCTATGACGATGCCTTCAGCGCGACCATCCTCACCCACATCTGGAAATCGATGACGCGGGTGTACGGCGGATTCTTTCTTGCCGCCGCGATCGGCATTCCGCTCGGGCTGATGATCGGCCGGCTGAAAATCCTGCGGCAACTGCTCGATCCCACGATCAACGTGCTGCGGCCGATCCCGGTGACGGCGTGGCTGCCGCTGTCGATGATCTTCTTCGGGCTTGGCCCGAACGCCGCGATCTTTCTGGTGTTCCTCGGCGCGTTTTATCCGATCCTTCTGAACACCACCTTCGGCGTGCGCTCGGTCGATCCGCGTCTGTTCGAGGCCGCCGCCATGCTGGGCTGCTCGGGCTCCGCCATGTTCCGGCAGATCGTATTCCCGGCGGCGCTGCCGTCGATCTTCAATGGACTGCGGATCGCTCACGGCTTCGCCTGGATTCTGATCGTGGTCGGCGAAATGACCGGCGTGCCGACCGGGCTTGGCTCCGTCATCATGGACGGCCGCACGCTGTCGCGCACCGATCTCGTCGTCACCGGCATGATCGTGATCGGCGCGATGGGATTCATGACCGACCGGATCATCGTGTCGATCTCCAACCGCGTGCTGAGCTGGAGCCCGCAACACCATGCCTGACACGAAGCGGCCCCCGCTGATCATCCGCGGCGTGACCAAGCGCTTCACCGTCGGCGACGACGAGATCGAGGCGCTGTCCCGCATCGATGTGACGATCGACGCCGGGCAATTCGTTTGCCTGATCGGCGCCTCGGGCTGCGGCAAGTCCACGCTGCTGCGGATCGTCGCCGGCTTCGACGAGCCGACCAGCGGCGATGTGTTCTCCCAAGGCAAGCAGATCACCGGACCCGGCAGCGACCGCGGCATGGTGTTCCAGGACTACGCGCTGTTTCCCTGGATGACGGTGCGCGACAACATCGTGTTCGGCCCAAGACAGCGCAAACCGCCGAAGGCGGAAATCGACGACATCGCCAGCGAATACCTGAAGATGGTCGGGCTGGAGCGCTTTGCCGACCGCTATCCGAGCCAGCTTTCGGGCGGCATGAAGCAGCGCGTCGCCATCGCGCGCGTACTCGCCAACAATGCCAGTACGCTGCTGATGGACGAGCCGTTCGGCGCGCTCGACGCGCTGACCCGCGAGCAGCTCCAGCACGAGCTGTTCCAGATCTGGTCGCGCACCGGCGTCACGGTGATTTTCGTGACGCATTCGGTCGAGGAAGCGGTGCTGCTGGCCGACCGCGTGCTGGTGATGAGCGCGGGCCCGGGCCGCATCGCCAACGACATCAGGATCGAACTGCCGCGCCCCCGCGATGTATCGTCGCCGGAATTCAACGCGGTGCGCCGAGACGTCGCACGGCGGCTGACCAGCCACCTCGCGCCGCGCGCGCTCGAAACGGAATCGCAACCGACATGACAGCCATCTTCCGCGGCATGGACCGCGCCACGCTGGACGCGGCCTATGACAACACAAAGGCCGTCGCCGACGTCGATAGCTTTCGCAACCGCTGGAACGAGACCAGCGCCAAGGTGCGGGCGCAGCCAAACGCCAAGCTCGATCTGCGTTACGGCGAGCGGCCGCGCGCCATGCTGGACTATTTCCCGGGCCAGCCGGGTGCCCCGCTGTTCATGTTCATCCACGGCGGCTACTGGCAGCGCAACGAGAAGGAGCGCTTCGCCTTCACCGCGCTCGGCCCCAACGCGCATGGCATCAACGTCGCGGTGCCGGGCTACACGCTGGCGCCCGAGGCGCGGCTGACCGATATCGTCAACGAAATGCGCCAGGCGCTGACGTATCTCACGGACAGGGCCGGAGAACTCGGCTTCGATCGCAAACGTCTTCTGATCGGCGGCTGGTCGGCGGGCGGGCATCTCACCGCGGCGGTGGCGGACCACCCGGCGGTCGCGGGCGGACTGCCAATCAGCGGCATCTTCGAGCTCGAACCGATCGCGCTCGGCGTGCTCAACGATAAACTTCAGCTCAGCGCCGACGAGATTGCGCGCCTCAGCCCGCTGCGCAATCTCAAGGACCGCTCACCGCCGCTCGAACTGTTCGTCGGCGGCGACGAACTGCCGGAACTGAAACGGCAGTCGCAAGAGTACACAGCGGCGGCGCAAGCCCGTGGCCTGCCGGCCAGGATGACGTTACTGCCGGGGCATCACCATTTCTCTATCCTCGACGAACTGCAGTCGCCGGATGGCGCCTTGACCAAGGCGATCCGCGACATGATCGCGGGCTTGCGCTGAACCGCGCCGCTCAAGCGGACAGATTTCGCGGCGCACCATCCGGGAGCACAACTCCGATGCGGTCATTGCGCCGAGGTTGCCGGGCATGGAATGCTCGCCTCCCGAAGCTTCCCCACTCCAGCATTCACCAGGGTCCACAGTGCCGGCCGAAATCAAGCTACTCAGCACCACCGCGATGAAGACATCGCTCGACGAACTGCTTCCCAGATTCGAACGTGAAACCGGCCACAAGGTCGTGCCGGATTATTGCCCGTCGCCGCGCGTCGCCAAGCGCGTCGGCGAAGGCGAAGCGACTGACGTTGCGATCTCCAACGCCAATGCGGTGGCGCAACTGGTGAAGCAGGGCAAGATCGTCGCAGGCTCCTCCGCCGACGTCGCGCGCTCTGCCATCGGCCTCGCGGTGCAGAAGGGCGCGCCCAAGCCGGACATCTCGACGCCCGAGAAATTCAAGCAGGCGATGCTCGCCACCAAATCGCTCGGCATGAGCAATCCTGCCGGCGGCGGCGTGAGCGGCGGCATCCTGATGCAGGCGTTCGAGCGGCTCGGCATCGCGGAGGAGATCAAGAGCAAGGCGATCTACGGGCCGGGCGGCCCGGCGGGATTGATCGGCCACTTCCTGGTCCGGAAAGAGGTCGAGACCGGCATCCAGCAGATTCCGGAACTGCTGGCCGTGCCCGGCATCGACATCGTCGGCCCGCTGCCGGACGGCATCCAGTCCGTCACCGTCTTCACCGCCGGCGTCTCGACCGGAGCGAAGGATGCCGCCG
Source organism: Hyphomicrobiales bacterium (assembly GCA_021730985.1). GTDB lineage: Bacteria > Pseudomonadota > Alphaproteobacteria > Rhizobiales > Xanthobacteraceae > Z2-YC6860. Next base: position 11,332 of record JAKFYI010000046.1, read on the forward strand.
CCGCGCAGGCGCTGGTCCGGTTTCTTGTCACACCCGAGGCCGTGGCGGTGATCCGCGGCAAAGGCCTGGAGAGCTGACGATGAAAGCCGCACGCACACTCACTGCCGCCGCCGTCGCGCTGCTGGTTGCCGCGGGCGGCGCGCACGCCACCGAGATCGACGCGCTGATCTCCACCGCCGTGAAGACCGCGACCGACGAGATCGTGCCGCCGTTCGAGAAAGCGACCGGCCACAAGCTGCGCGCGGTCTACGGACCCTCCGGCGGGCTCACCCGGCGGTTCGACAACGGCGAGGCGGCCGATGTCATTATCGTCGACAGCGCCGCGATCGACGCGCTGATCAAGCAAGGCAAGGTGGCGCCGGGCCGCACCGATTTCGCGCGAACCGGCATCGGCATCGCAGTCCGCAAGGGCGCGCCCAAGCCCGACGTGTCGTCGGCCGAGGCGCTCAAGCGCACGCTGCTCGACGCCAAGTCGGTAGGCCACACAGCGCCGGCCGGCGGCGGCATAACCGCGCTGCACATCCAGAAGGTGTTCGAGCGACTCGGAATTGCCGCCGAGGTGACGCCGAAGGTCAAGCTCGCGGCGGGCGGCCCCAACGGCCGCGTCAGCGTGCTGGTATCGAGCGGCGAGGCGGAGATCGGGCTGCAGCAGGTGTCCGAGCTGATGTCCAACCCGGACGTCGAGGTGATCGGCATGTTGCCGCCGGAGCTTCAACAGATCACGATCTACTCGGCAGGCATTACCGCCGGCGCCAAGCAGCCGGACGCAGCCAAGGCGCTGATCGAGGCGCTAGCCGCGCCCTCGGTGCAGCCGATCTACAAGTCGAAAGGCCTGGCGTTCTGAACCGATGCCCGCACCGGTCACATTCCTCTGCACCACCGCGCTGAAGTCGACGCTCGACCTCATGCTGCAGCAGTTCGAACGCGCGAGCGGTTATAAGATCGACGTGAGCTACGGGCCGTCGGCGCGGCTCACCAAACGGATCGCCGAGGGTGAGACTGCGGACGCCGCCGTGCTGACGGGCCCCGGATTCGACGAGATGGTGAAGCTCGGCAAGGTCGTTGCCGCGAGCCGTCTGCCGATCGCGCGCTCCGCCACCATGCTCGGGGTGAAGAAAGGCACGCCGCATCCCGACATTTCCACCGTCGAGAAGTTCAAGCAGGCGATGCTCGATGCGAAATCGCTCGCCTATAGCGGCCCGGGCGCCGGCGCGAGCGGTGCGCACGCCGCCAAGGTGATGGAGCGGCTCGGCATCGTCGAGACAATGAAGGCAAAGACGGTGCTCGGCCCCGGCGGCCCGGCCGGACTAATCGGCAATTTTCTCGTTCGCGGCGATGCCGAGATCGGAATCCAGCAGGACGCCGAGCTGATGTCGGTGCCCGGCGTGGACATCGTAGGGCCCCTGCCCGGCGAGATCGGCCTCGTCACCGAGTTCGTCTACGGTGCGCACACCGGCGCCACGGACATCGCCGCAACCCGCGCGCTCGGCGAATTTCTCCGCGCGCCGGCCACCTTCGCCATGATGAAGGAAAAGGGTCTGACGCCGGTGTGATCCGCCTGGAGGCCGGCTACTTCTTCGCGATGTCGCCGAACGCGCCCTTCTTGGCCAGGCCTTCCCATTTCACGATCTCGGCCTTGAGATGGTCCGCCAGCCGCTGCGGCGAGCCGCCGATGAAGCGGTAGCCCAGCGCAAGTTCGCGCTCGCGCATGTCCGGCATGTCGATCACCTCCTGCAGGTCGCGGCTCACCTTGTCGATGACGGCCTTCGGGGTGCCCTTCGGCGCGAAGAACCCGTACCAGCTCGACTCGTCCTGCATGTCGACGCCGAGTTCCTTCAGGGTCGGCAGCTCGGGCAGCAGCTTGGATCGCGATGGCCCGTTCACCGCGAGCGCGCGAATCTTGCCGGACTTGATATGCGGCAGCGAGCCGCCCGCCGTGGTGAAATAGACCTGGGTGCGGCCGGAGAAGATGTCGGTGTAGGTCTGCGCCATCTGGCTGTAAGGAACGTGCTGAATGTTGACGCCAACCACGTCGCAAAACAGCACGGTGGCAAGGTGCGCGCTGGTGCCGATCCCGACCGAACCGTAATTCAGCTTGCCGGGATTGGCCTTGGCGTAGTCGATCACCTCCTTGACCGACTTATAGGGCGTCTCGTTCGACACCATGAACACCTCCAGCGCCGTACCCACCAGCATGATCGGCTCGAAGCTGGCGATCGGGTGGAACGCGGCGGTCGGCGACAGCGTGACGTTGGTGCCGAGCGTCTGCGCGCCGAAGTGCAGGGTGTAGCCGTCGGCTGGCGAGGCTGCTGCTGCGGCGGCGCCGATATTGCCGCTGCCGCCAGGGCGGTTCTCCACAACGACCTGCTGACCCCACTTCTGGCTGAGCTTTTCGGCGATCAGCCGCCCGAGAATGTCGATCGCGCCGGCCGGCGAGAACGCGATGAGAATCTTGACCGGCCGATCGGGGTAGTTCTGCGCCTGTCCGCCGGACGGAAACGCCAGCAAGGCCGCAGCCACCAGCATTGCAGCGAGCGACTTTCCACGCATGCGACCCCTCCCCTTGGCGTTGCCGCTTTGCGGCTTTGCTCCAGCATGAGGGCGGAACAAGGTGAAATCAATGCGGCAGCCATGCCGAAACGCACGAACCGGCAAAGGCGATGAGTCGTTGCGGAGGCTGCCCACCTCCGGTAATTTTTGAATAATACCAAACATTGGGGAAGGAACTATGGCCGAGTGGTTCGTCGCGAAAAACTCCGAACTGAAGGACGGCGACCGCCGCGTGGTGACTGCGGGCAAGCGCGAGATCGGGGTATTCCACAAGGATGGCGCTTACTACGCCTACAGCAACATCTGCCTGCATCAAGGCGGGCCGGCCTGCGAGGGCGTGATCATAAACAACGTGATCGACATCATCGGCCCGGACCGCACCTACGAGGGCCAGAAGTTCGGCGACGAGACGCATTTCGTCTGCCCGTGGCACGGCTGGGAATACGACATCAAGACCGGCGAAATGGTCGGCGACCGGAGACAAAAGCTGCGCAAGTACGAAGTCGTGAAGCGAGGCGATGACATCTTCGTCGTGGCCTAACAATTGACCTGAGGAGACGCACTCATGGATATGCCACGCAGCGACGTGCGGCCGGTCGATTTCGACAGCTTCTCGACGCCGAAGCATCTCGAGCACGCAGCCCAGCAGGCGTACGCGCGCAACTATCAGGACTTCCTGATCGTCGATGTGGACTCGCATCACTACGAGAACGAATCCTACGCCGAGGTGTTCGAGTACATCGAGAACCCGATCATGCGCCGCGACGCCATCGACAGCGGCGGCCGCAGCACCGGATTCCTCAACACCCAAGTCGGCGGCCAAAGCATGGCCGGCCGCATCATCCGCAACAAAGGCCGCCGTCTCGAAAAGCCGCGCGCATCCAAGCACCGCGACATCGGCATGACGCTCGACTGGATGGATTCGATGGGCGTCGATTACGCCTGCCTGTTCCCGACGCCGATGCTGTTCCTGAGCGCGCATCCGGTGCCGGAGGTCGAGGCTGCGATGGCGCAGGCCTATAACCGCTGGCTCTGCGAGCGCATCCTCGCGCACGAGCCGCGCATCGTGTCGATGCTCTACCTGCCGTTCAACGATCCCGACGCCGCCTACAAGACGGTGAAGGAGTTCGGCGACAAGAAGGGCGTGGTCGGCTTCATGGTGACCTCGCCGCGCTACAAGCCGGTGCACGACAACGCATTCATGAAGACCTACGCGCTCATCGAGGAGATGGGCAAGGTGCTGTCGTTTCACGCCGCCTACAACTGGGACGACCGGGCGCTGGCGATGTGCAATCGCTTCATCGCGGCGCACGCGCTGGGCTTCATGTGGTTCAACATGGTCCACATGACCAACTGGGTGGTAAACGGCCTGCCCGAGCGCTTCCCCAAACTCAAGGTGATGTGGATCGAGAGCGGCCTGACCTGGGCCTACGCGCTGATGCAGCGGCTCGACCACTCCTACCTGATGCGCACGTCGGATTGCCCGCAGCTCAAGCGCAAGCCCTCCGAGTACATGCGCGAGATGTACTACTCGACGCAGCCGATGGAGATGCCGGACGACAAGACGTTGCTGGAGGCGACCTTCAAGCAGATCAAGGCCGACACCCAGTTGCTATGGTCATCGGACTATCCGCACTGGGACTTCGACCTGCCGTCCACCATCTACGACCTGCCGTTCCTCGACGAGAAGGGCAAGCGCAACATCCTGGGCGGCACCGCGGCCAAGCTGTTCAATCTCGACACCAAGCCGGTGAAGAAGATTCCGTAACGGCTTCGCCAAATCGAATGCGGGTCGCGCATGATCCGGCGAAGTGGAAACCGGCTCGCCGACAAGATCATGCGCCACTTATAGGGGCGCGGCCATCGGCGTTTTCGGGCCGGTCTTGGCGGTTGATGTGCGCCCCGGTCTGTGCCCTGATACTCGCAGAAAATAAAGCTCTGGGAGGATCGCGTGCAACACAAGCTCATCCTTGGCGCGCTCGCATTGGCGCTCGCCGCGCTGGCCACCAACGCTTCCGCACAAAACGTCACGTTGAATGTGAGCTCCTGGGTGCCGCCGTCGCACCTGATCACGGCCGACGTCCTGGTGCCGCTGTGCAAGGACATCGAATCGGCCACGCAGAACCGCGTGAAGTGCAACATGCTGCCCAAGGCCGTGGTCGCGCCGCCGCAGACGTTCGACGCGGTCCGCGACGGGCTCGCCGACCTGTCCTTCTCAGCCCACGGCTATACGCCGGGCCGGTTCGTCGCGACCGATGTCGCGGAATTTCCCTTCCTCGGCGACACATCCGAATCCATCTCGGTCGCCTACCAGCGCATCCACGATCGGATGCTCGCCAAGCTCGACGAGCACAAGGGCCTGCATCTGATGGGCGTGTTCACCCACGGTCCGGGCCAGATCTTCAACACCAAGCGAGCGATCAATTCGCTGAAGGATCTTGAAGGCATGAAGATCCGCGTCGGCGGCGGTCTGGTCGTCGATATCGCCAATGCGCTCGGCACCGTGCCGATGCTGAAACCCGCGCCGGAAAGCTACGAACTGCTGAGCCAGGGCGTGGCCGATGGCGTGTTCTTCCCGAAGGAAGCCGCCATGTCCTTCAAGCTCGTGCCGCTGATCAAGCACGCCACCTTCGTGCCGGGCGGCCTCTACAACGTCACCTTCGGCGTGGTGATGAACCCGGCCAAGTGGAAGCAGATTTCTCCCGCCGATCAGGCCGCGATCAACAAACTGTCTGGCGAGGCGCTGGCGCGCCGGGCCGGCAAGGCATGGGACGCGACCGACGGGCGCGCTGTGAAGGCGCTCAGCGACGCGGGCATCCCGATCGTGAACGCCAGCCCGCAGTTCGTCGCCGAAATCAAGGCGCGCACATCGAAGCTCGAACAGGCATGGGCCGACAAGGCAAAGGCCAAGGGCTTGGACGGCGCGGCCGCGCTCGCCGCATTGCGCGCCGAGATCGCCAAGCCGACGAACTAGCCGGAAGCGGCGGCACCGTTGCGGCATCCCGGCTCCACCGGGATGCCGATGACCGTGGGGGGGGAGCATGAACGGCCGACCCATGCTGGATCAGTTCGACCGCGTCGTGGCGCCGACGCTTGGTGCACTCGGCGCGCTCGTGCTGTTCGCCATGATGACGCTGACCTGCGTTGATGTGATCGGCCGTTACTTCTTTTCGAAGCCGGTCTTCGGCGGCTTCGAGCTCACCGAGATGATGCTGGCGGCGATGATCTTCCTCGGTCTGCCTCTGGTGACGCTGCGCAACGAGCACATTACCGTCGATATCTTCGACTCCATCACACCGGATTGGCTGTTCCGCCTGCAGCACATCGCAGCCTGCGCGATCGGAATGGTGTCGACCGGATACCTTGCCTGGCGGCTCTGGAACCGGGCGACCACGCTTTACATGGCGGGCGAAACCACGGCGCAGCTCAAGATGAAGCTCGGCTACCTCGCATTCTCGATGAGCATCCTCATGGCGCTCACCGCCGTCGCGCTGTTCGTGGTGATGTTCCGGCAACCGCAACGCAACGTCCCCGGCGAAGGCGGCACCACGTGACCGAGACACTGGCCGGCTTCGCGGCGTTCTTGATCCTCGCGTTCCTGCGCGTGCCGATGGCCTTCGCCATGGGCATCGTCGGCTTTGTCGGCATCGGCTACATGCTCAACTTCAACGTCGCCGCGTCGTCCATCGCCCAGGTCACCTACGAGACCGGCATGTCCTACACGCTGTCGGTCATTCCGCTGTTCATCCTGATGGGCAACTTCGTGGTGCGCGCCAAGCTCTCCGACGAGCTCTACCACGCCGCCTATTGCTTCCTCGGCCATCTGCGGGGCGGGCTCGCCATGTCCACGGTGATCTCCTGCGCCGGATTCGGCGCGATCTGCGGTTCGTCGATCGCCACCGCCGCGACCTTCACCAAGGTGTCCTATCCCTCGATGCGCAAGTATGGCTACAGCGATGCGCTGGCGGCGGGCTCGATCGCCGCCGGCGGCACGCTCGGCATCCTCATCCCGCCGTCGGTCATCATGGTGATCTACGGCATCATGACCGAGACCAGCATCGGCAAGCTGTTCATCGCCGGCATCATCCCCGGCCTGGTCGCGACCGTTCTGCTGTGCCTCGCCGTGGTGTGGATCACCTGGCGCGACCCCGCCGCAGGCCCGCCGGCTGAGCCGCACTCCTGGGCGGAGCGCATGGCGGCGCTCAAGTACGTCTGGCCGGTGATCGCGCTATTCGTACTGGTAATCGGCGGCATCTACGTCGGTGCCTTCACCGCGACCGAGGGCGCCGGCATTGGCGCCGGCGGCGCATTCCTGTTCGCGCAGGTGCGGCGCGCGCTGACCTGGCACGCGCTGTTCGAAATCCTGGTGGAAAGCGCGCGCACCACCTCGATGTTGTTCATGATTTTGATCGGCGCGCTGCTGTTCGCCTCCTTCGTCAACTACACGAGCATGCCGGCCGACCTAAAGTCGTTCGTTACGCTGTTCCAGGCGACCCCGGTGCTGGTGGTGATCGCGATCTGCGCGATCTACGTCATACTCGGCACCGCGATGGAGGAGCTGTCGATGATCCTCCTCACCGTGCCGCTGTTCTTCCCGGTGATTATGGCGCTGGGCTATGACCCGATCTGGTTCGGCATCGTGGTCGTCATCGTGGTGCAGATTGGGTTGATCAGCCCGCCGGTCGGCATGAACATCTTCGTCGTGAAGAACCTGCTCCGTCACATCTCGATCGCGACGGTGTTCCGCGGCGTGACGCCGTTCACCATCGCGCTGGTGGCGCTGTTGGCGGTGATCGTGGCGTTTCCCGGCCTCGCGACCTGGCTGCCGAGCTATATGAAGTAACCGCGCCCTTGTCACTCCGGCGAGTGACTACTGACTCCCCGCGATCCCGGCCTTGGTGATGACCTCGCCCCAGCGCACGATCTCGTCGGAGACGAACTTCTTCATCTCGTCCGGCGACGGCGACACCTGCGGCAGCGTGCCGTCCTGGCTGAGCAGGTCCTGCACCTCGGGCTCGGCCATGATGGCGCGGATCTCGGTGTAAAGCTTGTCGACGATTTCCTTCGGCACGCCGCCGGTGGTCGTGATGGTGTGCCAGGACGATGCGTCGTAGCCCGGCATCCCCGCCTCGGCGAGCGGCGGCACATCCGCCAGCGCCTTGACCCGCTGCGCGGTGGTGACGCCGAGCGCGCGCAGCTTGCCGCCTTCGACCAGGCCGCGCGCCGGAGGCACATCCGCGAACATGAAGGACACATGCCCCGCGGCGATGTCCTGCAGCGCAGGCGCGGTTCCCTTGTACGGCACATGCACCAGTTCGACGCCGAACCGGCTCTTGAAGATCTCGCCGTTGAGATGATGGAAGGTGCCCGGCCCCGGCGACGCGAACGAAAGCTCGCCCGGCTTGTCCTTGGCGAGTTTCACCAGATCGGCGACCGACTTCACCGGCAGCGCCGGGTTCACCACCAGCACGAACGGCACCCGCGCCAGCAGCGCGATCGGGGTGAGGTCCTTGCGCGGATCGTAGGCCAGATTTTTCCGCACCGTGGCGTTGAAGGCGAGAATGGTGCTCGACGCCATCATGATGGTGTAGCCGTCGGGCGCCGCGCGCGCGACGGCCGCCGCCGCCGTGACGCCTCCACCGCCCGGCCGGTGATCGACCACGAACGGCTTGCCGAGACGCTGCTCCAGCTTCTGCCCGAGCAACCGCGCGAACAGGCCGGTGACGCCGCCCGGCGCGAACGGCACCACGAACGTCACGGGCCGGTTGGGATAGTCCTGCGCTTGCGCCGATGAGTTTTGCGCCCACGAATCGCGCGGCGTCAGCGCGAGCAGCGCTGCAACGGCCAGCGCGGCGAGTGCGGGCGGTTTCATGGGACGTTTCCCCTGGCGTTGCGCACAAGCTTCGTTGCGCGCCGCCGGGCCGTCAAGTTCTTGCTAGCGCAGCGCCCAATCGACCGAAATCCGCCCGGGGCCGAAGAACACCAGCATCAGCAGGCCGCCGCAGATTGCGAGATGCTCCAGCCCGATGGTGATTTGCATGCGCCGCGCTGGACCTTCGTGATCGAACGGGCGATGCGCGATCAGCGTGGCGAGCGCGGTGAAGCCGAGCAGCATGGCCGCTCCCAGACCCGAATGGATGCCGAGCAGCACCATCAGCCCGCCGATCAGTTGCACAGCAATCACCGCGAGCCGGGCCAGATCGGGCTGCGGCAGCTTGAGCGCTTCCAGCTCGGCGATGGCGTCGGCGCGATGCATCAGCTTGTCGATGCCGCTGTAGAGATAGACCGCGCTGAGGAAGATGCGCGCGAACAGAAATCCAAGGTCCGACAGATCGGTCATGCTGGCTGACACTATGACCGGAACCTTGGGGCTTTGGTAGCGGAGGAGGGACTCGAACCCCCGACCTACGGATTATGATTCCGCCGCTCTAACCAGCTGAGCTACCCCGCCATCCAAACCCGGGCCGAAGGGGCACAGCCCGCCTCGGCGCGAGCAACATCTAGGGCATCTGGCACAGCTTTCCAAGCCGAAAACCACATCGGATTGAACCAGTTGCGATGCCGGACGTTGCCGTTGGAAATCGTGGGATTCGAGCGCGGAACGGACCACGCCGCCGCCATCGGGCCCCAGCCGCGCCGATACAGAAGCAGGACTCGACGATGAATATCGTGCCTATCATGCAAGTCAGGCACACCAAGGACGAATGGTTCGTCGCCGCCAAATGGCCGCACCCCCGCCGCACTGACCGCGCCTCTGTTGGTCATCTGGAACGCCCGTCCGGTTCAGGCGTTACGGGCATGCGCCTGGACTCGTCTTGTGGTGGTGATCGCCGGAACGGCCCACGGCCAAGCGCGAGCAAGCGCGACTGACAGAGGACGCGTAACGCCATGAGCCGCTGTTCGCTGATTGCGGTGGAAACCTGGGATCGCACCGAGTTCGAAAAGGCGGTGGTGCGCAGGCTGCAGGCCGCGCTGACGCCGTCGCTGATCGCCCCGCCCGATCACCCCGACGACCGCAAGGTGGTCGATACCGTCGCAGCCATCATTTCGGACGAACGCGTGCAGGCCGTGTTGCGCGGCGGCGCGAATGGGCGGTTCTCAGCCGTCATCCTCGCGGTCGAGGAGGTGCTGTCGCGGCGTCACATGCTCGGCGACGAAGAAACCATCGCCGAGCTCTGGGAATTCCTCGACGAGGACGACCTCAACGAAATGATCGCCACCGCGAAGGCGAGCGAGCAGCCGGAGGAATTGCTGTCCCGGATGTTCGAGGGCCCCTACCGGGTGCTGCACTCTTAGCTCTACTTCGGAACCGGTTGTCGGAAAGATCATGCTCAAACAAAAAGCCGGAGCGGGACATCCCGCTCTAGCCGGTGCGCGCTGCTGCCGCGGGCTTGTTCCCTAACCGGCACCGCGCGCCGGCTCGTTCCTTAACCGGCGCTGCGCGCCGGCTTGCCGAAACGGATCAACGAGAAATGCCCCATCGGGGGCATCGGGCGGCGCTCGATCAGTTGCGCGCCATAGCCCTCGGCCCAGCGCGCCAGCCGGGCCCAGGGAAATTCCGGCCGCCAGCCGAGCCGCCGCGCGATCGGCGAAAAGCACAGTTCGAACACACGGCGCGGCCCGCTCTCCGCGCCGATGTGGTTGACCAGCACGATCTCGCCGCCCGGCTTGAGCACACGGGCGAACTCGTCGAGCGTCGCCTCCGGCTCCGGCACCGCGGTGATGACGTACTGCGCCACCACGACGTCGAACGAATTGTCCGGAAATCCGAGGTGCTTGGCATCCATCACGGCGACGCATTCAACATTGTCGAGCTTGTGCTCGATCACGCGCTCGCGCGCCTTGCGCAGCATCGGCTCGGAATAATCCACGCCGACGATGCGGTTGCTGCGCGAATAATCCGGCAGCGAGATGCCGGTGCCGACCCCGACGTCGAGAATTCGGCCGCCGATCCGCTCCGCCGCTTCGATCGAAGCCCTGCGGCCTTGCTCGAACACCTTGCCGAACACCAAGTCATAGACTGGCGCCCAGCGGGCGTAGGCATTCGCCATCGTCTGCTTGTCGAAATCGTCCGCCATCCCCACCCCCGCACCGTGCCCGTCATGACCGGCTTGTGCCGGGCATCTCCACCATGCCGCAGCGTACAAAGACGTGGATGCCCGCGACAAGCGCGGGCATGACGCATCCTCGTTGTTGTCTTATGCCGCCCGCGCCTTGGCTTCCGCGCTGCGGATGAAGCCGCCGCCCAGCACCCGCGCCTGGCCTTGCGAGCCGTCGTACAACACGCAGGCCTGTCCCGGCGATACGCCGTCCTCGCCGTCGATCAATTCGACCTCGTAGCCGCCGCCGGACGAAATGAGCCGGCCGGCCTGCGGCGCGCGCGTCGATCGCACCTTGACGAACACCTCAAGACCGGCGCCCGCGGTGACGGCATCGAGCGCGCCCTCGCCGATCCAGTTGACGTCGCGCAACTGGATACGCCGCATGGTCAACGCCTCGCGCGGCCCGACCACGACGCGGCGGTCCGCTGCATCCAGCCGCACCACGTAGAGCGGCGCGCTGCCCGCGATCTTCAGGCCGCGCCGCTGGCCCACGGTGAAGTGAATGATGCCGTCGTGGCGGCCCAGCACCTTGCCGTCGAGATCGACGATGTCGCCGGCCTCCGATGCGCCCGGCCGCAGCCGCTCGATGATGTCGGTGTAGCGGCCGGTCGGCACGAAGCAGATGTCCTGGCTGTCCTGCTTGTCGGCGATGGCGAGGCCGAACCGGCGGGCCACCTCGCGCGTCTCCGCCTTGGTGCGCTCGCCCAACGGAAAGCGCAGTAGGTCAAGCTGCTCGCGGGAGGTGGCGAACAGGAAATAACTCTGGTCCCGCTCCTCGTCGCGCGCCCGGTACAGCGCCCGCGCGCCGCCATAGGGCCGCGACGCCACATAATGTCCGGTCGCCAGCGCCTTGGCGCCGAGCTCGCGCGCGGTCGACAGCAGGTCGGTGAACTTGACCGTCACGTTGCAGTCGATGCACGGCACCGGTGTCTCACCGGCCACATAGCTCTCGGCGAATCGGTCAATGACCGACTCCTTGAAGCGCCGCTCGTAATCGAGCACGTAATGCGGAATGCCGATCCGGTCGGCCACTGAACGAGCGTCGTTGATGTCCTGGCCGGCGCAGCAGGCGCCCTTGCGGTGGGTCGCAGCGCCATGATCGTAGAGCTGAAGGGTAATGCCGATGACGTCGTAGCCCTCGGCCTTGAGCAGCGCGGCGGTCACCGAGGAATCGACGCCGCCCGACATCGCCACCACGACGCGGGTCGCCTGCGGCGTTCCTTCGATGTCGAGACTGTTGAGCATCCCTGCCGCGGCGGATGCCGCGCTCCTCATGCCGGCCGGATTGAGCGAGCCCTTACTATAGGTGCCAAAGGGGGTCACGCAATGCAGGCCCCCACGCGCAACCGCGCGCCCTTCGCGGATTTCCGCGGCGGTCCCGGCAGATTTTGCCGGAACGCAGCAGCGCATGCCGGGAACCGTGCCCTGCCCGCTCATCCGACTTTCGATAACACATTGAAATAACGCGACAAAATCAGCGCCCGCCGATGGCCCATGGCTTGCAGACTTGAACGGCGCAGTCATTCCGCCTTGTGAGGTCATTCCGTGCCCAACGCCGCGTCCGAAGCCAGCATCTTTCCTGCCGCGCGCACCCAGTCCGGTTCGCGCGGTCCGTTCCAGGACAAGTCCGAGCCCGGCCAGTTCGCCGCGCTGCTCGACAGCAAGCCGGCTCCCGAACAGGATCCCCCTGCGCGCTCCAAGAACGATTCAAACAAGAACGATTCCAAGGCGAGCCGCCGCGATCAGGCGGCATCGGCAAACGACAGCCGCCGTGCCGACGCAAAAAACAAAGACGTGAAGGACAGCGGCGAAACCTCCGCGGAAGAAACCGCCCCGGCGAAGCAAGAGGCGTCCGAAGCCGCTTCGAAGGACGGCAATCAGGCGCCGGGTGACGACCAGGCCGGCAAGCCTGCGTCCGAAACCAAGGACGCGACCGCCGCAGCCGAAGGCAAAGCCGCGCAAGCAGAGACCTCGGCCACCGACGCCGCCATCCTGGCCGAAGTCGCGGCGGCTGCCATCGCCGCGCCAGTCATTGTGACCGCAGAAACGCCAGCCGCTGCCACCACGGTCGTACCGATGGCGGACGCTGCACCCGTTCTGCCGGTTGTCGCACCAACCGCGCCGGAGTCAGTGCCCGCCACTGCGCAGGCATCGGCGCCCGTGTCTGCCGCGCTCGCCGCTGCCGCAGCGGAAGCCGCACCCGCCACCACCATCGCGCCGGCTCAGCCCACGGCGAAGCCGCAGCAACCGCAAGCGGCCGCTGCGACCGGCGACACGTCCAAGACGGCCCCGGCCGCCGAAGCGAAGCCCGCGATTCCGGCGGTCGAGCAGCCGAAGCAGGATGCCGCGCAAGCGCGCCCCGACGGCACAGCCGCCGAGCATCGCGCACCGGTTTCGAACTCGGCCAAGATCGTTGCCGACGCCACCGCGCCCGCCCAGGACGCCGTGAAGGCCGCGGGCGACGCGGTGCAAAACCTCAACCTCTCGGCGCCCGCGATGCCGACGGCTCCCACGCAGAGCACCGCCGCGGCCACCGCCGCAGCAGCCGCTGCCCCCATGCATGCCGCGCCCGCCGCCGTGCCGGTCTCGGGACTCGCCGTCGAGATCGCAGCGCAGGCCATGGGCGGCACGCACCGCTTCGAAATCCGCCTCGACCCGGCGGAGCTGGGCCGTATCGACGTGCGGCTTGAGATCGACAAAGACGGCAACGTCAGCTCCCGCCTCATGGTTGAGCGCTCGGAAACGCTGGACATGCTTCGCCGCGATGCGCCGCAGCTTGAGCGCGCGCTGCAACAGGCCGGCCTGAAGACCTCCGACAACGCGCTGGAATTCTCGCTGCGCGACCAGACCCCGCAACGCAACGACGACGCGCCGGCTCGCGGCCAGCGCCTCATCGCCACCGACGACACCGCCACCTCGCTCGACGCCGTCCAGCACAACTACGGACGGCGTCTCGGACTGGGCGGCGGCATCGACATCCGCGTCTAAGGAACAAAGTCATGGCCAGCATCCTCCCATCGACCAACACCTCGGTGACCTCCGCGATCAACGCCGCGACGGGCGCCACGGCCTCCAATGCCGTCGATGAGAAAACGCTGAAGCAGAACTTCAGCCAGTTCCTGACCCTGCTGACCACGCAGCTCAAGAACCAGAACCCGCTCGACCCGCTCGACACCAATCAGTTCACCCAGCAGCTCGTGCAGTTCGCGCAGGTCGAACAGCAGCTCAAGCAGAACGACCAGCTCGCCACGCTGGTTTCGCTTCAGAAAACCGCGCAATCCACGGCGGCGTTGGGCTTCGTCGGCGAGACGGTGGTGGTGGACGGCTCGACCGCGAGCCTGGTCGATGGCAAGGCGAACTGGAGCCTCAACGTGCCGAAGCCCGCCGTGGTGACGATGAACATCCGCAACGCCGCGGGTCAGAACGTGTTCACCAGCACCTATACGATGCAGGCCGGCGTCAACGATTTCGCCTGGGACGGCAAGAGCACCAACGGCACGCAATGGCCGGCCGGCGCCTATACGATGACCGTGACCGCGAAAGACACCGCCGGCCAGTCGGTCGCCGTGCCGACCGAGGTCGAGGGCATCGTCCAGGGCGCCGACCTCACGAAGAACCCTCCGGTGCTCTCTGTCGCCGGCCAGGACTTCACGCTCGACAAGATCAAGCGCGTCATTCGCCGCTGATCGGTGAACGCACTGCCGCGCTGCACTGCGCGGCTTTTCCATTGCACCGCACGATACCGGCGCCGCGCGTCTTGCGCGCTGCAGCGCCGCGTGGAACGCTGTGCGGTAAGACTTCGTTCATTTCCTGCCGCCCGATGACGCGCCAAGAAGCGAAAAATGCACTCGAAATCCGCAACGATCCTGTTCTAAAGTTTTAGCGACGGCAGGTTCTGCCTATTTGCACGGTCTGCTTAGCCAAATTTTAAGTTGAGGCCGGTAAGGTCCAACGTAAGTCAGCCAGTGTCAGTCAGTCAGTAGTACGTGAGTATGTCGATGACCGAGCCCCACCGCCCGAGGGCAAAATATGTGATCGGGCCCGACGGCAGTCCGCTGACGATCGCGGATCTTCCGGCTCCGGGAACCAAACGATGGGTGATCCGCCGCAAGGCGGAGGTTGTCGCCGCTGTGCGCGGCGGACTGCTCTCGCTTGAAGAGGCTTGCGCCCGCTACACGCTCACCGTCGAAGAATTCCTGTCATGGCAGGCTTCGATCGAGCAGCATGGTCTGGCCGGTCTGCGCACCACGCGCATCCAGCAGTACCGGCAGTAATCCTGCCAACGAGTTTCGTAAAACGCCGGCCGTCAGGCCGGCGTTTTCGTTTGGCGCGCGTGGCGCGGCATCTTGACCCGGCCCGGTATCCGCTCATATTATAGCTAGAAATTCTAGCTAGTTTTTAAAGGGCTGCCCATGCGCCGCTCGTCCTGGTCCATCCAAGACGCCAAGAACAGCTTCAGCGCCGTGGTCGAGGCGGCGCGCCGCGCGCCGCAGACTGTGACCAAACACGGCAAGCCAGCCGTCGTTGTGGTCGCCGCCGACGAGTATGACCGGTTGCGCCGCCAGGACCGCGGCGACGCGACGTCCTTCAAACAACACCTGCTGGCCTTCCCGAAAGGCGACGTGGAATTTCCTCGGCTCGATGGCCCGCTGCGCGAAGTCGATCTCTAATGTACTTGCTGGACACTGTCGTCATTTCGGAGTTGCGGCGGCGGTCTCCCAACCTCAACGTCATCAAGTGGATCAACTCGGTCGCTGAGCCAGAGCTGTTTCTCAGCGTTGTCACCTGCGCCGAAATCGCGAGCGGGATCGAGCGTCAGAGGTCAGCGAATGCCGCCTTCGCGCAGGAACTGGCCGATTGGCTGGATCTGACGCTGCGCCTCTATGAAGACCGCATCCTGCCCATCAGCATTCCGGTGGCGCGCCGCTGGGGAGAACTCAACGCCGCGCTCGGCAATCGTTCGCTCGATCTCGCCATCGCGGCCACCGCCCTCGAGCATCGCCTGACGGTCGTCACGCGAAACGTCGCCGATTTTTCGCCGGCAGGGGTTCCAACTCTCAACCCGTTTGCCTAGCCAGCAGTTCGCTGAGAACCCATTAACCGCGCGGTAACCATAAACTGGGCAATTCTTGCCGGGTCGGGCGCATCCGCGCCGACTCAGCGGAGCGTCCCGTTGCCAGCATTCATCGCGTTCTTCAGAAGCCTCGGTGCGTCGCGGATCATAGCGATGGGCGTGGTGACCATCGCGCTTGCCGGCTTCTTCGCCTTCCTGATCATGCGCGTGACCGCGCCGCAGATGACGATGCTGTTCAGCGACCTGTCGGTCGAGGACTCGTCCGCCATCATCAAGGATCTCGAGCGCCAGGGCATTCCCTACGAGATGCGCAACGAAGGCGCCATCGTGATGGTGCCGAAAGAACGTGTGACCCGGCTTCGCATGAAGCTCGCCGAGGGCGGCCTGCCCAAGGGCGGCGGCGTCGGCTACGAGATTTTCGACAAGTCGGACGCGCTCGGCGCGACCAGCTTCATCCAGAACATCAATCATCTGCGCGCTTTGGAGGGCGAACTGGCCCGCACCATCCGCGCGCTCGACCGCGTCCAGTCGGCCCGCGTCCACCTGGTGCTGCCCGAGCGGCCGCTGTTCTCGCGCGACAAGGCCGAGCCGTCCGCCTCCATCGTGCTGAAGATGCGCGGCAGCCTCGATCCGGCCCAGGTGCGGGCGATCCGCCACCTGGTGGCATCGGCCGTCAACGGCCTCAAGCCGCAGCGTGTCTCGGTGGTCGATGAAGCCGGTCGGCTTCTGGCCGACGGCAGCACCGATCAGACCGTCGGCGGCGTCACCGCAGACGAGCGCAAGACAGCTTTCGAGAAGCGGTTGCGCGACCAGGTCGAGTCCATTGTCACCTCGGTCGTTGGCCCAGGCCGCGCCCGCGTGCAGCTCACCGCCGACTTCGACTTCAACCGCATCACCCAGACCTCCGACCGGTTCGATCCCGAGGGCCGAGTGGTGCGGTCGAGCCAAACCCGCGAAGAGGTGATGGCGGCCGGCGACGGCAAGGACGGCCCGGTTTCGGTTTCCAACGAGCTTCCCGGCGGCCAGCAACGCCCCGAAGGCGCCCCGGCGCAGCCGCGCGAGCAGAACCGCAAGACCGAGGAAATCGTCAACTACGAGATCTCGCGCACCACCAAGACCGAAGTCACCGAGAGCGGCCGGCTCAACCGCATCTCCGTCGCCGTGGTGGTGGACGGCAACTACACCAAGAACGACAAGGGCGAGGTCGCCTACGAGCCGCGCTCGAAGGAAGAGATCGACCGCATTTCCGCGCTGGTGCGCTCCGCGATCGGCTTCGACCAGAAGCGCGGCGACCAGGTCGAGGTGGCCAATCTGCGGCTCGCCGAAACGCCGTCGATCCCCGCCGCCGATCCCGCCGGATGGATGAGCCTGCTGCAATTCACCAAGGATGACGCCATGCGCGGCATCGAGCTCGCCGTGATGGCGCTGCTCGGCCTCGTCGTGCTGTTCTTCGGCGTGCGTCCGCTGCTGCGTCGCGTGACCGGCACCGATCCCGCGCTCGCGTTGGCGTCCGGCTCGATGGCGCTGGCCGGCGGCGTGATAGCGAACATCTCCGCCGCGGGCGCGCTTCCGGGCGGCACTTCCAGCGGCGGTGGCGGCTCGGTCACCAGCAACGGCGTCAACGTCAAGGGCGGTGGCAGCGGCAGCATCACCAATTCCGGTGGTCCCAACGTGTCGCTGGTCGGCGGCGACGCCAGCGTCAACATTTCCAACCGCACCTCCGCGATGATCGACATCGCCCAGGTGCAGGGCCAGGTGCACGCCCAGTCGGTGCAGAAGGTCGGCGAACTGGCCGAGCGCAATCCGAACGAGACCGTCGCCATCATCCGCACTTGGCTGCACGAAAGCGCAGCCTAACAAGAACGTTGAATCGCAATGGCCGCCGCCCCACGACGCTCCCCATCGCCCGAGATCGAGAACCTTGTCGCCTCGCTCGGCCGCCAGAATGAACAGCGCCCGGCGCGCCAGCTCAGCGGCCCGGAGCGCGCCGCCGTTCTGATGCTTTCGCTCGGCGATCAGTACGGCTCTAAGATCTGGGGCCTGCTCGACGACGACGATCTGCGCGCGCTCTCCATCGTGATGTCCACGCTCGGCAACGTGAGCTCGGAGCTGGTCGAGAACCTGCTGCTCGAATTCGTCAGCAAGCTATCCGCCTCCGGCGCGCTGATGGGCAACTACGATCACACCGAACGGCTGCTGCAGCAGTACCTGCCGCCCGAGCGCGTCGGCGGCATCATGGACGAGATCCGCGGGCCCGCCGGACGCAACATGTGGGAGAAGCTCTCCAACGTGCAGGAGGAGGTGCTCGCCAACTATCTGAAGAACGAATATCCGCAGACCGTGGCGGTGGTGCTCTCCAAGCTGCGCTCGGAGCACGCCGCACGCGTGCTCGCCATCCTGCCGGAAGAATTCTCGCTCGACGTCGTCAACCGCATGCTGAAGATGGAGGCAGTGCAGAAGGAGGTGCTGGAGCGCGTCGAACAGACGCTGCGAACCGAATTCATGTCGAGCATCTCGCAGACTCGCCGCCGCGACGCCCACGAGGTGATGGCGGAAATCTTCAACAACTTCGACCGCCAGACCGAGACGCGCTTCCTCACCTCGCTGGAAGAGGAAAACCGCGAGAGCGCCGACCGCATTAAGGCGCTGATGTTCACCTTCGACGACCTCGTGAAGCTGGACGCCGGCTCCGCGCAGACGCTGATGCGCCACGTCGACAAGGACAAGCTCGGCATCGCGCTCAAAGGCGCAACCGAGGTGGTGCGCCAGTTCTTCCTCAGCAACATGTCCACCCGCGCCGCCAAGATGCTGGTCGATGACATGCAGGCCATGGGGCCGGTGCGGCTGCGCGACGTCGACGAAGCGCAGGTGCTGCTGGTCAACCTCGCCAAGGACCTCGCCGCCAAGGGCGAGATCATCATCACCAAGCAGCGCGGCGACGAAGAGCTGGTCTATTGATCATGGGCGCAGCGCAGAAATTCCTGTTCGACACCGACTTCTCGCCGGACGCCAGCCAGGCGGACCGGCCGGTTGCTGCGACCGAGCACGCCATCAAGCTCGCCGAAGCCGAGAGCAAGGGCTTCGCCGACGGATTTACCGCGGCCGAGAAGGAGCGCGTCGCGGAGGCCGACCGCCGCACGGCGGCAGCGTTCGAGCAGATCGGCGATGGCCTCGCCCGCCTGGCGGCCGGTCTCGCCGGGGTCGAAGGCCGCCTCGAAGCCGAGGCAGTCGAGGTCGCGGCCGCGGTCGCCCGCAAGCTCTCATCCGAACTGATCGCGCGGGAGCCGTTCGCCGAGATCGCGGCGCTCGCCACCGACTGCTTCAAGCAACTCGTCACAGCGCCGCACATCGTGGTGCGCGTCAACGACTCGTTGCTCGTCACCGCCAAAGAGCGCCTTGGCGAGGCCGCGCGCACCCGCGGCTTCGAAGGCCGCCTGGTGGTGATTGCGGAGCCGGACATCGCGCCCGGCGACTGCCGCATCGAATGGGCCGACGGCGGCCTGACGCGGGATAGCGGCAAGACCGAAGCCGCGATCGCCGAGATGGTCAGCCGTTACGTCAACGCACGCCTGCCAACGGCGCACGCGCAACCGCGCGGCCCGATCCTGCCAGAGCTTGGGGAGATTCCGCATGAGTGACAACAGCAAGGTTCCGCTGCCCAATCTGGAGGACGGCGCCGGCATACCGCCGGTCGATCCGAGCGTCGCCGAGCAGACCGATGACGGTTCGGATCAGAATCGCTCCGCCGCCGACCTCGAAGCGGTGTTCGACGTCCCGGTGCAGGTGTCCGCCGTGCTCGGCCGCGCCCGCATGGACGTCGGCGAACTGCTGCGGCTCGGACCCGGCAGCGTGCTGGAGCTCGACCGCAAGGTCGGCGAAGCGATCGACATTTACGTCAACAACCGCCTGGTGGCGCGCGGCGAAGTGGTGCTGGTCGAGGACAAGCTCGGCGTGACCATGACCGAAGTCATCAAGTCCGAGAAGAACTAGCGCATGATCCCGAAACGGGGATACCGGCTTTCGGACAAGATCGTGCGCAAAGAATAAGGATAGCGAACCATGCGTCTTCTCATCGTCGGCACGCTCAAGGGCCAGCTCACCGCCGCGACCAAGATCGCGATGGACCGTGGCGCCTCCGTCACCCATGCCGAGAGCATCGACCAGGCGATGGCGGTGCTTCGCTCCGGGCGCGGCGCCGACCTGATGATGGTCGAGGTCTCGCTCGACATCGCCGACCTGGTCGCCAAGCTTGAACTGGAGCACATCCACGTTCCGATCGTGGCCTGCGGCATCGAGAACAACGCGCGCGCCGCGGTCGCGGCGATCCGCGCCGGCGCCAAGGAATACATCCCGCTGCCGCCCGATCCGGAGCTGATCGCTGCGGTGCTCTCCGCCGTCACCGACGACACGCGCGAGATGATCTACCGCGACGATTCGATGGCGCATGTGGTCAAGCTCGCGCAACAGGTCGCGACCTCCGACGCTTCGGTGCTGATCACCGGCGAATCCGGTACCGGCAAGGAGGTTCTGGCGCGCTATCTGCACAGCCGCTCCAACCGGTCCAAGAAGCCGTTCATCTCGATCAATTGCGCGGCGATCCCGGAGCATCTGCTGGAGTCCGAGCTGTTCGGCCACGAAAAAGGCTCGTTCACCGGCGCTGTGGCGCGCCGAATCGGCAAGTTCGAGGAGGCGACCGGCGGCACGCTGCTGCTCGACGAAATCTCCGAGATGGACGTGCGGCTGCAGGCCAAGCTGCTGCGCGCCATTCAGGAGCGCGTCATCGACCGCGTCGGCGGCACCCGTCCGGTGCCGATCGACATCCGCATCATCGCCACCTCGAACCGAAACTTGGCGGAAGCGGCGCGCGAGGGCACGTTCCGCGAGGACCTGCTGTTCCGCCTCAACGTGGTGAACCTGAAAATCCCGCCGCTGCGCGAGCGCCCGGCCGACGTGGCCGAGCTGACGCAATTCTTCGCCAAGAAATATGCCGAGGCGAACGGCGTGCCGGTGCGGCCGATTTCGGCGGAGGCGCGCAAGGCGCTGAGCCTGCACCGCTGGCCGGGCAACGTGCGCGAACTGGAAAACACCATGCACCGCGCGGTGCTGCTGTCGAGCGGCGCCGAGATCGGCATCGACGGCATTCTGACGCCGGACGGCGCGCGGCTCGATCAGGCCCCGCACCTCTCCGGCGCCGTGGCGCATGCGGCGCTCGCAGCCGAGCAGGTCACGCGCAATCTGGTCGGCCGCACTGTCGCCGACGTCGAGCGCGACCTGATCCTGGAGACGCTGAAGCACTGCCTCGGCAACCGCACCCATGCCTCGAACATCCTCGGAATTTCCATACGGACGTTGAGAAACAAGCTCAACGAATACGCCGCCGACGGCGTGCCTATCCCGCCGCCCGGCGGCGGCGAGATTCGGGGCGCGGCGTAGCGCTTCTTCACAGCCTCCGCTCTAACGGCGTCATGCCCGGCCAATAGCCGTCGCAGACGGCGTCGCTTCACGGACGGCTATGCCCGGCCACGACGGGGTTAGAGCTGCATGACCACCATCTACAAAATCTGCATCGCCGCCGAATGGCAGCAGGCCGAGCGCGATGGCCGCTATCGCGGCTCGGCGGTGGACCGCAGCGACGGCTTCATCCATTTCTCGACCGCGGCGCAGGCCCCCGAGACCGCTGCCAAGTGGTTTGCCGGACAGATTGGTCTCGTCCTGATCGGCGTCGATGCTGGGTCACTGACCGACCGCCTGAAATGGGAGCCCTCGCGCGGAGGCGCGCTGTTCCCGCATCTCTACGGCGATCTGCCGCTTGCGGCGGTGCGCTCCGTGGTTCCGCTGCCGCTGGATGCCGCCGGCCGGCATGTGTTTCCGGATAATCTGTCCTGAACGGCGTCATTTCCGCGGACGCCGGCGCGATATTAACCGCGCGCTAACCATGCACCCGGCAAATATTACCTGGGGGCGATCCTTATTGTCTCGGCGTGGATTGCGCGCCCGCAGCCTGTCCGGCGTGCGGGCGGAACTGACAGTCGCATTGCGTTGCATGAATTTCTCCAGGGACACGACCTCGGCCAATGACCGACGTGACCGCCGCCGGCCCGCCCGGCGGCAAAACTGACAGCTTCCTGAGCCTCTCAGGGCTCGGCGCGATCGGCGCCATGCTCCGGCGTGGCGACATCGCGCTCGCGATCGGCGTTCTCGCCATCCTGGTCGTGCTGATCCTGCCGCTGCCGCCGATCCTGCTCGACCTGGCGCTCGCGATCTCGATCATCCTGTCGGTGCTGATCCTGATGACGGCGCTGTTCATCCACACGCCGCTGGAATTCTCGGCCTTCCCGACCATCCTGCTGATCTCGACCATGCTGCGGCTGGCGCTGAACCTCGCCTCGACGCGCCTGATCCTGGCGCACGGCCACGAGGGCACCCATGCCGCCGGCCACGTCATCGAGGCGTTCGGCAACTTCGTGATGGCCGGCAACTTCGTCATCGGCATCATCGTCTTCACGATCCTGGTGATCGTGAACTTCGTCGTCATCACCAAGGGCTCCGGCCGCATCGCCGAGGTCGCGGCGCGCTTCCACTTGGACGCCATGCCCGGCAAGCAGATGGCGGTGGATGCCGACCTGTCCGCCGGACTGATCGACGAGGCCGAGGCGCGCAAGCGGCGCAAGACCCTGGAAGACGAAAGCGGCTTCTTCGGCGCCATGGACGGCGCCTCGAAATTCGTGCGCGGCGACGCCATCGCGGGCCTGCTGGTGGTGTTCATCAACGTCATCGGCGGCATGATCATCGGCATGGCGCAGCAAGGCATGCCGTTCGTCGATGCCGCTCGCACCTACACGCTGCTGACCGTCGGCGACGGCCTGGTCACCCAGGTGCCGGCGCTGATCGTATCGACCGCTGCCGGCCTGCTGGTCACCAAGGCCGGCATCGCCGGCTCCGCCGACAAGGCGCTGCTGGCGCAGCTTTCCGACTACCCGAAGGCGCTCGGCATGTCGGGCGCGGTCATGATCGTGATGTCGCTCCTGCCCGGCATCCCGATGATCCCGTTCCTGGCGCTCGGCGGCGGCGCCTGCGCGCTGGCATACGTCATCGACAAGCGCCAGAAGCTGGCGCTCGACACAACCGCCAGGACCGCCGCGGACCAGAAGGCCGCGGTCCCTGTCGAGGAGCCGATCGGCTCGGCGCTGAAGATCGACGACCTCAAGATCGAGCTTGGCTACGCGCTGCTGCCGCTGGTGAATTCGCCGACCGGCGGCGACCGCGTCACCGAGCAGATCAAGGCGCTGCGCCGTTCGCTGGCGATCGAGATGGGCTTTGTGATGCCCGCGGTGCGCATCCTCGACAACGTCCAGCTCGAGGCCAACACCTACATCATCAAGATCAAGGAGGTCGAAGCCGGCACCGGCCGTATCTGGCCGAACCAGCACATGGTCATGGACCCGACCGGCGCGCAGGTGAACCTGCCAGGCCTGCACACCACCGAGCCGACGTTCGGCCTGCCCGCCACCTGGGTCGATGTCGCGCAGAAGGAAGAGGCCACGCTCAAGGGCTACACAGTGGTCGATGCCGCGACCGTGCTGTCCACCCACCTGACCGAATTGCTCAAGGCCAACATGTCGGAGCTGTTGTCCTACGGCGAGGTGCAGAAGCTCCTCAAGGAATTGCCGAAAGAACAGTCCGAGCTGATCAAGGACATCGTGCCGACCCAAGTCACCGTGTCGGGCATTCAGCGGGTGCTGCAGCTTCTGCTCGCCGAGCGCATTTGCATCCGCGACCTCTCGACCATTCTGGAGGGCATCGCTGATGCCATCGCCTTCACCCGCAACCCGATCACGATTGCCGAGCACGTCCGGGTGCGGCTCGCCCGCCAGATCTGCGCCCAGCACACCACCCGCGGCGGCTACCTGCCGCTGATCGCGCTATCGGCCAAGTGGGAGCAGAACTTCGCCGAATCGATCGTGGGAACCGGCGACGAGCGCAGCCTCGCCATGCAGCCGTCGCGGCTGTCGGAGTTCATCACGCTGGTTCGCGAGCGGTTCGAGGATGCGGCGCGTGAGGGCGAGGCCCCGGTGCTGGTGACCTCGCCCGGCGTGCGGCCGTTTGTCCGGGGCATCATCGAGCGGTTCCGCACCCAGACCAGTGTGCTGTCACAGTCGGAAATCCACCCCCGCGTGCGGCTGAAGACGGTCGGCAGCATCTAGCCTCGCTCAGCCGGCGCTCACGCCCGTTCAAGCGTTCGTGACCGGCCGTTGGAACTTTCCCCGGCCTTCCTACGTTGAAGCAACGAAACCGCAGTCGCGTAGGATCGGCGCCGCGCCCCCAATTGGGGCAGGAACGATGTCCTATGCCCTGCAGCCACCCAACAGAAAGCCGCCGCCGAAACCGCCGACAGGGTTTGAACCTTTCACAGGCCCGGCGCGACCAACTGGAAAGCCTTTGCGGGAGTCCGTCATGAACAACAGCTCTTTGCATACCGCCGATCGCCTCACCCACCTCAAAATCGTGGTGGTGTCGCTGATTGCCGGCATCGCCGTGGTCAGCGTCGGCATCCTGGCCCGTCCCAACGTGCCGGATATGAGCACGCAGCTTGAGGCGCGCGCGCCGGTGCTGAAGGCCGGCCAGCCGGTCGTCTGGTCCGCGTCCGAGACCTCGACCATCCGCTGATCCAACCGAGGTTTCACCATCGACTTTTCGCGCGCCCGACCGGCGCGCGATTTTTTTGGCCCATGCGGGGCGACACACGCAGCCGTCATCGTCCGCGACCCGCCTACGCACGAGGCTTCGGCGGGCGAGGTCTGAGTCCGCCGAAGCTTTGGCGAAGCGGAAAGCGGACGATCCAATAACCGCCGGTGGTTACTGGATGCCCGCTTTCGCGGGCATGACACCCCGAGGAATGCGCACTGCCAAAAACGAAATGCCCGGCTCAAGGCCGGGCATGACGTGGACAGTCTGGAAATCCGCTCAGGCCGGCATGTTCCGGACGCGCATCAGGCCGACCGCGTCGAGTTCGGCTTGCTCGCGGGCGGCGGCTTCGGCGCGCTCGCGCATCTGGTCGCGCTCGTCCAGCAGTTCGACCTTCTTCAGCTCTTCGAAGGCCTCCGACAGCGCGTCCTTGGCGTCGTTGAGCTGACCCTTCAGTTCGTCGGCCGAGCGCTTGAGGTTCTCGCGGCGCTGGATCGCGGCCTTGGCGTAGGTCGGATACGCAAAATGCGACGGATCGTGGATATTGGCGCGATCCTGCTCGACCTTGATCTCGCGCTCCAGGTCGTTCGCCATGCGCTCGAACTCGGCGATCATGCCTTCGATCTGCATGGCCTTGCGGCGCTTCTCGTCGACCTGAAATTTCTTCAGACGGATGAGCGTTTCGCGTGACTTCATCGACTCTTTACTCCCCTGAAGCCGCGAGTGCAGGGCCTGGGCGGCCCGCCGGACAGGCGACTGCGGTAACAAGGGCGGGATTGTGGCTCGATAACGTTAGTTTTCGGTTTCCAACGGCGAAGCCGTCATCAACTGCTCAAGCCTTTGATATCCCTCGGCGATGCTGGTCGATTCGTCCTTGGCCTGGCCGAGGAAGGCCTCCAGATGGGGGTGCAGGCGGATCGCCTCGTCCACTTCGGGGGTGGACCCGGGGCGGTAGGCGCCGAGCCGGATCAGCTCTTCCATGTCCGAGAAGGTCGCCATCACCTGCCGGGTGCGGGCCAGCGTCCCCAGGTAGGCCGGGTCGGCCGCCCGCGGCATGGTCCGGGAGATCGACTTGAGGATGTTGATCGCGGGATAGCGGCCGCGCTCGGCGATCTGGCGCTCCATGACGATATGGCCGTCAAGGATCGAGCGCACCGCGTCAGCGATCGGCTCGTTGTGGTCGTCGCCCTCCACCAGCACAGTGAAGATGCCGGTGATGGTGCCGTTGCCGGATCCCGGGCCGGCGCGCTCCAGCAGCCGCGGCAGCTCCGAGAACACAGTCGGCGTATAGCCTTTGGCGGTCGGCGGTTCACCGGTGGAGAGGCCGATCTCGCGCTGCGCCACGGCAAAGCGCGTCACCGAGTCCATCAGCAGCAGCACGTCCTTGCCCTCGTCGCGGAAGTATTCCGAGATCGCGACCGACAGATAGGCCGCCTGGCGGCGCATCAGCGCGGGCTCGTCCGAGGTCGAAACCACCACCACCGATCGCGCCAGCCCCTCCTCGCCCAGGTCGTCCTGGAGAAACTCCTGCACCTCGCGGCCGCGTTCGCCGATCAGGCCGATCACCGAGACGTCGGCCTTCACGTAGCGCGCCATCATGGAGAGCAGCACCGACTTGCCGACGCCGGAGCCGGCGAAGATGCCCATGCGCTGGCCACGGCAGCAGGTAACGAATGTATTAAGCGCCCGCACCCCGAGATCGAGCGGCGCACCGACTCGCTGGCGGGTGTGAGCGGCGGGCGGCGCGCTGCGGAAAGGATAGGGAGCAGGCCCGCCTGGCAGCGGACCTTTGCCGTCGAGCGGTTCGCCCAGCGCGTTGACCACCCGGCCGAGCCAGCCGTTGGACGGCCGCACCGAGCCCGGCGTGCCCGACACAGTGGCCTTGCAGCCGCGCCGCACGCCTTCCAGCGGCGCGAACGGCATCAGCAGCGCATTGCTGCCGGCGAATCCGACAACCTCGCAGGGAATGGGCTTGGCGGGCGTTTCGATCACCACGCGGGCGCCGACCGACATGGCGTGAATGGGTCCCGCCACCTCCACCATCAGGCCGCGCACGCCCACCACGCGGCCGTAGACCTCGACGCCGTCCAGTTCGTTGATCTGTTCGGCCAGTGCCTTCAAGATTGAAGCTCCGCCGGTAACCCTTTTGGGCCGGCATTAACCGCCTGTTTACCCGCGTCGTTAATCATTACGTCATTGTCCTTGGGATCAAGGCAGCGACGCGATCCGGCCTTTGGCGGAGATCGAGTCTCACGAGTCGGTTGTTCTCGATTCTTAAAGTGGAACATGAACGGCGCTGTGTCCAAAAAACCACTCTGCGGCAACATCTTAAGTCGATTCGGCCGAATATGGCCAGCGGCCCGTTGCTTGGCGGAATCAGCTTTTGTTAACCATGTCCCGTTAACGTTCCGAATCGGATTGTCCCAAGGCGTTTTCAACTGGCGTTTTCGAGGCCGCCCAAGCGGCGTGCCGAGTTCACCGCAGCGGCGAGGAAGGGGACTGGCATGCGCGTTCTATTGATCGAGGACGATAGCGCCACCGCGCAATCGATTGAGCTGATGCTCAAGTCCGAGAGCTTTAACGTCTACACGACGGATCTCGGGGAAGAGGGTGTCGATCTCGGCAAACTCTACGACTACGACATCATCCTGCTCGACCTGAACCTGCCGGACATGTCCGGCTTCGAGGTTCTGCGGTCGCTGCGGGTCTCCAAGGTCAAGACTCCGATCCTGATCCTGTCCGGCCTGGCCGGCACCGAGGACAAGGTGAAGGGCCTGGGCTTCGGCGCCGACGACTACATGACCAAGCCGTTCCACAAGGACGAGCTGGTGGCGCGCATCCACGCGATCGTGCGCCGCTCCAAGGGTCATGCCCAGTCGGTCATCAACACCGGCGACCTCACCGTGAACCTCGACCAGAAGACGGTCGAGGTCGGCGGCGCCCGCGTGCACCTGACCGGCAAGGAATACCAGATGCTGGAGCTGCTCTCGCTCCGCAAGGGCACCACCCTCACCAAGGAGATGTTCCTCAATCATCTCTACGGCGGCATGGACGAGCCCGAGCTCAAGATCATCGACGTGTTCATCTGCAAGCTTCGCAAGAAGCTGGCGAACGCCTCGTCCGGCAAGAACTACATCGAGACGGTGTGGGGCCGCGGCTATGTGCTGCGCGAGCCCGCCGAAGAAGAGGTCAGAATTCCGGCCTGACCGACAATTTCGGGCGCGATGGGGAAGAGAAAGCCCCGGCCGAAAGGCCGGGGTTTTTGTTTTATCGAGATGGCAAGCGAAGCCGCGGCACCGTGCTGCGCGAGCCCGCCGAAGAAGAGGTCAGAATTCCGGCCTGACCGACAATTTCGGGCGCGATGGGGAAGAGAAAGCCCCGGCCGAAAGGCCGGGGTTTTTGTTTGCCTTTTCAGGCCCGGACCCGCCTATCCGCGCTGCCGCCGAGCGCCTAATATTGCGGGCGACGGCCGCCGCAATCCCGGAGGCCCTCAAGAAACCGCAATCCAGACTTGAGATTTGCGGCAAGATCGAACGCAAACGCCTGGGAGGTTTTAATGAAAACAAGACTAGCTTTGAGTGCTGCGATCCTTGGGCTCGCCCTGATGCCGCTCAGCGTGGCGCCGGCCAGCGCGAACATCAGCGGCATGACTCAAGGGGCGATCGCTGCGGATGACATCGACGACTCGGTGATCCAGGTTCAGCGCGGCCGTGGCGGCGGTGCGCGTGGCGCCGGCCGCGCCAACGTGAACCGCGGCAATGTGAACCGCGGCAACGTCAACCGGAACGTGAACCGCAACGTCAACGTGAACCGCAACGTTCGCGTCAATCGCAACGTCAACGTCAACCGCGTCGCGGTCGGCGGCCGTGGCCTCTATCGCGGCGGCGCCGTGTACCGCGGCGGCCCATGGGTTCGCCCGCGCGGCTACTGGTGGCCGGTCGGCGGCGCGATCGCTGCAGGCGCGGCGCTCGGCATGGTCGCCGCCAGCACGGCCGTCTGGGCCGGCACGCCTCCGGGACCGGGCTATTGCTGGTACTACACCGACCCCACCCAGCAGCAGGGCTTCTGGGACCAGTGCCAGTAACGGCACCGCACGAAAAAAGAAAACCCCGCCGCGAGGCGGGGTTTTTGTTTGAAGCCTATCGCCGCCCGTCGAGGGTCGCCTTGGCGGCGATCATGCCGTCGATCTCGGCTTGGCCGTAGCCAAGCTCGGACAGAATCTCGATGCTCTGGCCGCCGAGGAACGGCGCCGCGGTCTGCTCGCCGCGGAGCCCCGCGGAGAACGTGTTGGGATTGTTCAGTTCGATTTTCGTCCCCTCGCTCGGATGGTCGATCCGGCGCAGCATGCCGACCTCGGCGAGATGCTCGTCCTCGATCAGGCTCTCCATGGTGTGAACCTGTCCGGCCGGCACGTCGGACTGCTCGAACAGCTCCAGCCATTCCGCGGTGGTCTTGGCCTTCAGCCCTTCGCGGCGGATCGAGAAGTATTCCTTCACGTTGGCGTAGCGCGCCTTCACCGAGTTGAACTTCGGATCGGTCTTCAGCTCCGGCCGGCCGATTGCATCGAACAAAGCAAACGCCTGGCCGTCGGTGTTGGCGGAGACCGCGATCCAGCCGTCCTTGGTGGCGATCGGCTGCGCCAGCGGATCGAGCACGCGGCGGTCGCCCCAGTCGCCGAGCGGCGGCACGAACGACAGGTCGCCGAGATGCTCGACCATCACGAAGGTCGCCGCATTCTCGAACATCGGCACCTCGATCGCCTGCGCCTCACCGGTCCGCTCGCGGTGGAACAGCGCCGCGAGAATGCACTGCGTCGCGATCAGCCCGACCGCGTGATCCATCATCACCATCGGCACGAATTTCGGCTCGCCGAAGACGCGCGCGTTGCAGGCGGCGACGCCCGACATGCCCTGGATGATCGAGTCGTAGGCGGGCCGGTCGCGGTAGCGGCCGCGCTGGCCGAAGCCCATCAGGTTGCAGACCACGAGCTTCTTGTGCTTGTCGCGCAGCGCCTGCGCGCCGAGCCCGAGCCGCTCCAGCGCCGCAGGCCGGATGTTCGCGATGAACACATCCGCGGTGGCGAGCAGCTTGTGCAGCACCTCGAGCGCCTGATCCTGCTTGAGATCGAGCACAATCGAGCGCTTGTTGCGGTTGAAGTGCGTGAACTTGCCGGACAGTTGCCCGCTCTTGGAGCGGCCGCCGAGCGTGCGCAGCAGATCGCCGCCCGGCGCCTCGACCTTGATGACCTCGGCGCCGTAGTCGGCGAGAAACAACGTCGCGGTCGGGCCGACCACCACGGTGGTGAGATCGACCACGCGAATACCCGCCAGCGGACCTCCGCTCATTTTACGACTCTCTGACATTATCTCTTGAACGCAACGTTGACGCGATAGTGCACGCCGCCGTCGGCGGCGGCGGCCCAGGTCTCCGCGACGTCGCCCGCGATGCGGGTGTTGAGCGTGATCGGCTGGCCGATGAACAGCGGCGCCATCGCGCGGGCGTCGTAGCCCACGATCGCGCCCGGCAGATGCGGCCGCGCCGTCTCGACCAGCATCAGCCCGGTCAGCCCGCCGTTCACCACCAGCGCCGGATAGCCCTCCTGCTCGCGCGCGTACGGCAGATCGTAGTGGATGCGGTGCGCGTTGTAGGTCAGCGCCGAATAGCGGAACAGCACCGCCGTGTCCGGCGACCAGGCCTTCGACCACTCCGGTTTCTCGGTGGCGGGCTGGCCCTTGGCCTGCTGCGCGGGCGTGCCGCCGGCTGCTTCCGCCACCGCCTCGCGGTAGACCAGGTCCTGCTCCTCGGTCACCGCGACGCCCGCGCCCGCGCTCAGTTCGTGCACCACCGTGACCAGCGTAAACGAGCCGGTGCGGCCGCTCTTCGGCTCGACCTGACGGATGGTTGAGACGCGCTCGATCAGATCGCCGACCTTGAGCGGCTTGTGAAACTTCACCCGGCGGCCCGCGAACATGCGCCGCGTGTTGTGCAGCGGCGGCATCAGGTCGTCGCCGCCCGTGAGCGGATGGCCGTCGGGACCGATGCGCCCCTGCAACGCAGTGGGCCCGAACAGGATCGCGTACCAGCTCTCCGGCACTTCGCTGCCGCGCCGGAACCGGGCGGGGTCCTGGTCGAGCATGGCGGCGAGCCTGCGCACCTGGCCGAGGCCGAGTTCGTCGTCCTCCTTGCGCTGACGGCCGAGCCAATCCTTGATCGATGTTGTCTGGTTCACGAGCGTTTCCCAAAGCGAGTTTGAACGTGGCGTTTGTTTCGCCATTCATGGCAGTGTAAGCCGGAAATACAAGAGGCCGCACGCAGCGGCTGCGTTTCGTGAGGATGTCCCGTGATCCGTTCCCTGCTCTACGTCCCCGCCAGTTCCGAGCGCTTCGTCGCCAAGGCCGCCGAGCGCGGCGCCGACGCCATCGTGCTCGATCTCGAGGACGCGGTTGCGCCCACCGAGAAGGTGGCGGCGCGCAACAACCTCATCCAGACCGTGCCCGCGGTCGGCAAAAACGGCGCCGTCGTGTTCGTCCGCATCAACTCCGAGCCGGAGCGCCAGCGCGCCGACGCCGAGGCCGCGGTGAAGGCCGGCGCGTTCGGCATTCTGGTCACCAAGGCGCGCGATCCCAAGGCGCTGCGCGAGATCGGAAGCTGGCTGGAGCCGCTGGAAAAGGGCCGCAAGCCCACGGTGCTGGTGCCGATGATCGAGGACCCGGGCGCCGTGCTCGATGCACGCGCCATCGCCACCGCATCGCCGCGCGTGTTCGCGCTGCTCACCGGCGGCGAGGATCTCGCCACCGCGCTGGGCGGCGATCCGACGCCCGAGGTGCTGACCGTTCCCAAGCTGCTGGTGCACTATGCCGCCAAGGCGGCCGGCGTTCTGTCATGGGGACTGCTGCGAACCGTCGCCGACTACAGCGACCTCGCTGCGATCGAGAAATCCGTGAGGGAAGCGCGCGCCCACGGCATCGACGGCGCGACCTGCGTGCATCCCGCCATCATCCCGATCCTCAACAAGGGATTCTCGGCGTCCGCGGAAGAGCTCGATCACGCGCGGCGGCTGGTGGAGGCCTATGACAAGGCGCACGCCAGCGGGCTGGGAGCGGTGGAGTTCGAAGGCAAGATGATCGACGAGCCGGTGGCACAGCGCGCAAGGGCGCTGCTCAAGCGCGGTTGAACACTATTTTCGGCGCGGGTTCGCGGCATCCATCATCAGCGACACGGTCGCGGAAAAGATCACAAGCGGCAGATAGAGCAGCGGCATGGCAACCTCCGTATCCCACTCGCGCGGAGATAACGCGCTACGCCGAAATTGGTTCTGCCCGCCAGGTGAGCGAAATCGCGTCAGCGCCCCAAAAAAAAGAGCACTCAAGGCCACGGCTGCTAAGGCTAGCAGCATGGATACAGGCAGCCCGGATCATTGTTTCTGGCTAGGCTCATCGGGCTTGATGAGCTCGCCCAAGTGAGCCGGGGGGAAGTATGGAAACGGAGCCGGGCTAATCGTCATATGCTCGGTTCTTGCCTTCGGTTCACCCAGGAGCTCGAAAGTCACATTTGGGAGCAGCGTCATATAGACGAAATCGCGGGTTCTATTGATGACGTAGTAGGTGAACGCGCCTTCCGACCCTGGCTCCACCTTACTGATGCGAATTTTGTTGGTGTTTTGGAGGACGACTTTTCCCTGCATTACCTGGGGTACCGCCGTTATCGATTCATGGAAGGTCAGATTGAACTGAACAACGAGGTTTGCCGCCGTGGCGGCGCCATAGTTGGAAATGCGGCATTGCCCAATTGGCCCCATCTGCGGAGGAGTGACTAGATGTACTTCCTTTGCGCTGTGGGTGGTCTCGTGTAGCAACGAGGTCGGCTTAGTTAGATCTAGAACATGTAGAACACCATCGTTCCGCGGGGTCACCGGCTTGGCGCCTATCGTTGTGCACTCTATGAACAGCTTGGCGTTGGGAGTGATCGGGCTGTTCCGCAAGGCAACATAGACCGACGCAACGGCCCCAATCCCGGAACCAACCGTCGTAGCAATTAGCGCGGGGAGGACCTGTTTAAATATGGACTGTTTTCGCGCCATAGCGGCTCCGCCGGGATCTCCAATATACCCGCTCTGTTTAGGGTGTCTCCAGGCATGACAATTGAAGTTGCGCCGTGGGCCATTTGAATTTGCACGCTACAGAGGGGACGAAAAGGAGGGACGATCCGCGTCACCTCGAAGGCCGCGCACCATCCCGCATGACTCATACCGTCCGGAGACTGAAATGAAACTCACTGTACGCGCCGTCCGCAGCGTCGACATCGACATGAGCCAGCCCGAGCGCGCGGCCGCGTTCTACAAGACCATCTGGAATCTCGCCGAGGTGGAGCGCCGCGACGGCTCGATCTATCTGCGCGGCACCGGGCGGTTTCACCACATCCTCGCCATCCATCCGGCGCCGTCCGGCTTCGCGATCCGCCGCCTCACCTTCGACGCCGCCAGCAAGGACATCGTCAACGCGCTGCATCGGAAGGTCGTCGCGGCAGGCTGCAAGAGCGACGCGCCGCATGCGATCGCGACGGCCGGCGGCGGCTACGGGTTCGGCTTCGCCGATCCGGAGGGACGCAACCTCGCCGTGGTGTGCGACGTGAAGGATCATGCCGATGCCGCGGACGTGCGCGACCGGCCGCGCAAGATCGCCCACGTCAATCTCAACGCCGCCGACGTCGCCAAGACCAACGCGTTCTTCGAGAGCGTGCTGGGCTTCCGCCGGGTCGATCACAGCGGCCCCCTGCACTTTCTGCATTGCGACATCGCGGATCATTCCTCGATCGTCACCGGCCAGACCGCGACGCCGACGCTCAACCACGTCTCGTTCGAGATGCCGGACTCCGAATCCGTCATGCGCGGCGCGGGCCGCATGCGCGACGCCGGCTATCCGATCGAATGGGGCGTCGGCCGCCACGGCGCCGGCAACAACGTGTTCGCTTATTTTGCGGGCCCGGAGGAATTCCCGATCGAATACACCTCCGACGTGATGCAGATCGACGATTCCTATGAATTCCACGGGCCCGAGTATTGGAAGTGGCCGCCGGGCCGGCTCGACCAGTGGGGCGTGACGCCGCCGCACACCCAGCGCTGGAAGCGCATCCAGGACATGTATCTGTTCGCGCAAGGGCAGTGGAAAATCTAGCCGAGCATGCAGCCTCACCCGGCCTCATCCTGAGGAGCATCGCGCAGCGATGCGTCTCGAAGGATCGAGGCCGCCCCATCCTTCGAGACGCGGCCATCGCAGCCAAGTGCACGCAGGCTGCGCCTGCTATGGGCCGCTCCTCAGGATGAGGGCGGAGCTAGGCCCAATCAAAGCTGAACGCACCAGGCGCGGAATAGCTATCCCGATACGATCCGGTGGCCTTATCCTGGAGCGCCGCCAACGAGCGGCGCCCCAACGCGTTGGGGCCGGGACCGGGGGAGCGCCAGCCATGAAAGCCATCCAGATCAGCCGCACCGGCGGCAGCGACGTGCTCGAACTGGTGGACATCCCCACTCCGCAGCCCCGCCCCGGCGAGGTGCTGGTCGAGGCCGAATCCATCGGCGTGAACTACTTCGACCTGCTGATCCGCACCGGCAAATACCGCTGGATGCCCGCACTGCCCTTCATCCTCGGCAACGAGATGAGCGGCCGCGTGGTGGCGGCGGGCGCGGATGTCCGCAAGCTCAAGATCGGCCAGCGGGTGTTCATCGCGGGCTACGAAATCGAAAACCGGGGTGGGCTCTACGCGCAATTCGCGGCGATGCCGGAGGATGCGGCGTTTGCCCTGCCCGATTCGATCGGCGCCGATGAAGCGACCGCGCTGACCAACTATCAGCTCGCCCATATCCTGCTGCACCACGCCGCGCGCGGCGTGGTGCCGGAGACCGTGGTGGTCTATGGCGCGGCGGGCGGCGTCGGCTCGGCGCTTATCGACGTGGCACGCCACGCCGGCGCGACCGTCATCGGCACCGCGGGCTCCGCCGCGAAGTGCGAGTTCATCCGCAAGCGCGGCGCCGCTCACGCGATCGACTACAACACGCAGAACGTCGTCGAGCGGGTCAATGCGCTAACGCTCCACGGCGCTGACATCGTGTTCGACCACGTTGCCGGCAAGGCGTTCTCCGACGGGCTGAAGATGATCGCGCCGCTCGGCATGATCGTGTCCTACGCGGTGCTGGGCGGCGTGCCGGACAGCGACCTGTTCAAGGCGATGCGCGGCAGGATCGAATCCAGTCCCGCGGTGCGCTGCTTCACCATGCACACCTACGACCACATGCCGGGACCGCGCCGCGAGGCGATGCAGGCCGCGATCGATCTGCTCGCCAGCGGCGTGCGACCTGCGATCGCAGCACAGTTTCCGCTAGCCGATGCGAGGCACGCGCACGACCTCGTCGAGCAGCGGCAGGCGATGGGAAAGATCGTGCTGAAGCCTTGAGGCCGGTCAGCGCGCGCCGCCCGCGAGCCGCTGGGCTGCGGGCAACAGGCGGATCACGTTGCTCTCGCTTTGGCTCGCGCGGGCCATGTTGGGAATGTAGAGGCCGCGCTTGTCGGCAACCGGCTTGAACGCGCTGGTGAGGCCGACCACGGTTTCGGCGCCGCCCAGCGCCAGAAAGCCGTCGCGCTCGGTTACCTTGTCGATGCGGTTGAGCACATCGATCTTGGTCTCTTGATCGAAGTAGATCAGCACGTTGCGGCAGAACACCACATCGAACCTGCCGAGCGACGAGAAATCCCCCAGCAGGTTGAGCGGCCGGAACTTCACCATGGCGCGCATTTCGGGCGCGATCTGCCACATCTCGCCGACCTGCGAGAAATACTTGATCAGCATCATCACCGGCAGGCCGCGCTGCACTTCGAACTGGCTGAAGATGCCGCTCCTGGCCTTCTCCAGCACCTCGGTGTTGATGTCGGTGGCAACAATGTCGATGCGCCAGCCCTTGAGCAATTGACCCATCTCCTTGAGACAGATCGCCAGCGTGTAGGGCTCCTGGCCGGTGGATGCCGCCGCGCACCAGATACGAATGCGCTGCGTCGCCGCGCGCGCTTCGAGCAGCGACGGAATAATGTGGTCGCGGAACTGATCGAACGGCGTCTTGTCGCGGAAAAACAGCGACTCGTTGGTGGTCATCGCCTCGACCACTTCGACGGTCAACGGCTCGGAGTCGGCGCGCTTGAGCTTGGCCACCAGACCCGTGAGATTGGCCAGGCCTTGCCGGCGTGCGATCGGCAGCAGGCGGCTCTCGACCAGGTAATGCTTGTCGGCCGACAGCATCAGGCCGGAGCGAGCCTTGAGCATCTTGCGGAGAAATTCGTAGTCGGACGGCGTCATGAACGCCCTCCCAGGAACATCCGCACAGCCTTCGGGCCGATCTGATCGAGCGGAAGCACCGCCGAACACACGCCGGCTTCGACGGCGGAGCCTGGCATTCCCCAGATCACGCTGCTCGCCTCGTCCTGCGCGATGACGCTGCCGCCGGCCGCGACGATGTCGGCGGCGCCCGCGGTGCCGTCGGACCCCATGCCGGTGAGGATGAGCGCCAGGTTCCAGGATCCCCAGACCTCGGCCGCCGACGAGAACAACGGATCGACCGCAGGCTTGCAGAAATGAACCGGGGGCCCGTCATCGAGCACGATCATCGCGGTGCCTTCGCGGCGCGTGACGCGCATGTGCCTGCCGCCCGGCGCGAGATAGACCGTTCCAGCCAGCACCGGCTCGCGGTCCACCGCCTCGCGCACCGTCCTGGCGCTGGCGCGGCTGAGATGCTCGGCAAGTATGGTGGTGAAGGTCGCCGGCATGTGCTGCGTGATCAGCACCGGGGCGCAATCGGTGATCGCATCGATCGCGGTCACCAGCCGGCTGAGCGCCTGCGGCCCGCCGGTCGAGGCGCCGACCAGCAGCACGCGCGGCGTGACAAGCGAGAACGGGCGCAGATCGAACGCAGTCTTCTCCGCCGGCGCGGGCAGCCGCCATTTGCCGACACGCTGGATCGCACCGCCGAGCCTGTGCGCCGCCGGCGTCGTGATGCGCCGCGCATAGGCGGGCAGACGCGGCGGCTTGGGGCTGCGCTTGGCAAGCACGCGGATTTTTTCGATCAGGTCATGCTGGAAGGCCGCCGACGTCATCATGCCGCCTTCGGCCTCGGGCTTCGGAATATAGTCGGCGGCGCCAAGCGAAAGTGCCTTGATGGTCACCTCCGCGTTGTCGCGGGTCAGCGCGGACGCCATGATGACCGCAAGGTCGCGCTTCTTCTCCAGCAGCAGCGGCAGCGTCGAGATGCCGTCGAGGTGAGGCATATCGACGTCGAGCACGACGACATCGGGATCGTATTGCTCGAACTGATCGACCGCCTCGCGGCCCGAGCGCAAGGCCGCGACGACCGTGAGGCCCGGCTGCTCGCCGATCCAGCGAGACATAAGAGTGCGCACCACCACCGCGTCATCGACAACCATGACGCGGATCTCGCCTTTCGCCGGAGCTGGAGCGGCGGAAGGAACGGGCACGATGGGTGGAGCGATACTCACATGTTCACCAACGCACGGACGCAGATCAGGCGGCGGACCAGCCGGTCAGATCAGCCCGACCTCCTGGAACTTCGCCTCGACGATCTCTCGGTCGAACGGCTTCATGATGTACTCGTTGGCGCCGGCGTGCAGCGCGCGCGCGATGTGAGCGACATCGTTCTCGGTGGTGCAGAACACCACCTTCGGCTGGTCGCCGCCGGGCATGCGGCGAAGCGCCTTGAGGAACTCATAGCCGTCCATCTTCGGCATGTTCCAATCGAGCAGGATCGCGTCCGGAAGCTGGTGCTGGCATAGGCCCAGCGCCTGCTCGCCATCCTCAGCCTCGATGATCTGGAAGTCCATCCCTTCGAGGATGCGGCGCGCCACCTTGCGGATGACGCTCGAGTCGTCGACCACCAAACAGATTTTCATCGCTCCCTCACTCTTTCAAGTCCGGCGGGCTTCCCCGCATTGCATCCTCTGCTTCCCGGCGATCAGGCCGCGATTGCACGCTTCCTCATGTCCAGCACGCGGTCGACGTCGAGCACGACCAGCAACTGGCCTTCCAGCCGGATCACGCCGGACGCCACGCGCGCCCACCGCGGATCGAGATTGGCCGGCTTCGCCTCGCAGGCGCTGTCCGGAAATTTCAACACCTCGCCGACCGCATCCACCAGCAGGCCATAGGATTCGCCGCGCAGATCGATGCCGATCGCCATCACCGGCTGTCCGCTGGCGCGCTTGTCCAGGTCGAGTCGGCTTCGCATGTCGATCGCGGTCACGATCCGGCCGCGCAGATTGAGGACGCCGGCGACCTCGGGAGGCGCCAGCGGCACCTTGGTCAGACGATCCGGGATGAACACGTCCTGCACCCGCGAGATCGAAAGCCCGAACAATTGATCGCCGATGATCACCGTGACGTATTCTGTGAACTGCTCGCTCGCGGTATCGGTTTTCTTCGTCATGGCTAGGCCGCCCTGTCCATTTCGGCGCTCTGCTCCTTGAGCGCCGCAACCAGGCTCTGACGGTCGAACTTGGCGACGTAATCGTGGAAGCCGACCTCGCGGCCGCGCTCGATCGATTCCGGCGAACTGTATGACGACAGCGCGATGATCGGCATGCCGGCCAGATTGGCCTCGTCGCGGACCGCCTCGGCCAGCGCAAAGCCGTCCATCCCCGGCATTTCGAGATCGGTCACCAGCAAGTCGAAGCGCCCGCCGCTCTTGAGCAGCGACAGCGCCTCATTGGCGCCTGCAACCGCAGTCACCTCGTAGCCGGCTGCCTTGAGAACCGGCGTCAGCATGTTGCGGAAGAACGCGGAGTCGTCGACGAACAGCAGCGTTCGCGCCGATTGATGGACCACGCGCTCGCCGCCACGGAACCAGTCGTCGTAGGCGAGCGGCAGGAAGTGGCCGACATCGATGATTTCGGTGGCCTGGCCGCGGACCACAGCAGAACCCAGAATGCCTTGCCGGTCGCTGCCGACCTGGATGTCGAGGCTCTCATCGACAATATCGACGATCTCATCGACCACCAGGCCCATCGAGCGGCCGCCGTCGGAGAACACCAGCAGCGGCTGGGTGCCTTCGGACTTGATGCGCACGTCGTCATTGATGCGCACCAGCGGCATGAGCTGGCCGCGGTACTGCACCATATGGCGGTCGTTGGAGAGCTCGATCGTGCTGCCGTCGATTTCCTCCAGCCGCGTCACCAGGGACAGCGGCACGGCCTTGGGAGCGGGCGAGCCTGCGCGGAAAACCAGCAGCGAGGTGGTGTCGGCGGCGCGGCCGGTGTCGGCCGCCGCCTGATCGGGAATCAGCGTGTTGGCGGCCACGGTCGCGCCGGTCTCCTGCGCGACGCCGTTGGGATCGACGATCATGATCACGGCGCCGTCGCCGAGGATGGTGTTGCCGGAGAACATGCCGATGTGCCGCAGCATGGTCGACATCGGCTTCACGACGATTTCCTCGGTGTGGTACACGCCGTCCACCACGATGCCGAACGTCTGAGCGCCGACCTGAGTGACCACGATGAAGCCGCGCTCGGGCGCTGCGTCGCCGCTGTCGAACTTCAGCAGCGTGGTCAACCGCACCAGCGGCAACAGCTTGTTGCGCAGGCGCAGCACCGCGGCATCCTTGATACGCTCGATGCGGTGCTCCGACTTGGCGTGAACCCGGACCAGCTCGACCACCGCGAGCTGCGGAATGGCGAAGCGGTCGCCCCCGGCCTCGACGATCAAGGCGGAGATGATGGCGAGCGTGAGCGGGATCTTGATGGTGAAATTCAAGCCTTCGCCGCGCACCGAATTGACGTCGCAGCTTCCGCCGATCTGATCGATGTTGTTGCGCACCACGTCCATGCCGACGCCGCGGCCGGACACGCTGGTGATCTTGGCTGCGGTGGAGAAGCCCGGCGCGAAGATGAACTTGTGGATCTGCGCCTCGGACATCTTCTCGATTTCGGCCTCGGTGGCGAGGCCGTTGGCCAGCGCCTTCTCCCGGATCCGCGCGGTGTCGAGCCCGCGGCCGTCGTCGGCGATGCTGATGATGATGTGGCCGCCCTGATGATAGGCGGAGAGCCGGATGGTGCCCTTCTCGGGCTTGCCGGCGGCGATGCGTTCGGCGCGCGTCTCCAGGCCGTGATCGGCGGAGTTGCGCACCATGTGGGTCAGCGGATCCTTGATCCGTTCCAGCACCTGGCGGTCGAGCTCGGTGTCGGCGCCGTGCATCTCCAGCTCGATGTCTTTGCCGAGCTCGGCGGAGAGGTCGCGCACGATGCGTGGCAGCTTTTGCCACGCGTTGCCGATCGGCTGCATGCGCGTCTTCATCACGCCTTCCTGCAACTCGGCCGTGACGTTGGAGAGGCGCTGCAACGGAACCTTGAAGTCGGATTCGACGTGGCGGCGCATGATGTCGAGCAACTGATTGCGGGTCAGCACCAGCTCCGACACCATGGTCATCAGGTGTTCAAGCGTGTCGAGGTTGACGCGGATCGACTGGTTGGCGGTCTTGCCGTCGCTGCGCTCCTCGTCGTCGCTCTCAGCCGGCGCCTTCGCAGGTATGGGCGGGATAGGCTTGGACGGGGCAGGCTTGGACGGGACAGCCTTGGCCGGCATCGCCTTCGCAGGCTGGGTGGCGGGGCCGGGCGTCTCGCGGAACGCCCGTTCCAGTTCGTCGAGCGTGACTTCGCCGGGGCGCAGCGTGCGCTCCAGGATTTGGTGGACCAGCGTGCCGACGGATTGTCCCGGCTGTATCGGCCGCGGCTGGGCGGCGGCCTGCAGCGCCATCTTGTCCAGCGCGCCGATCAGATCGTTGTCGTCGCCGGCCGGTTCGAGTTGCGTCTTTTCGAGCGCAACGAGGATGTCCTTGGTGCGGTCGATGGTGGAAAGCACCAGCGTGACGGCTTCGCCGGTGACCGGCATCCCGTCGCGAAACTTGCCCATCAGGGATTCGGCGGCGTGCGCCAGCTTTTGCAGACGCGGCAGCCCGAGAAAGCCGCAGGTCCCTTTGATGGTGTGGACCAGGCGGAAAATGTTGTCGAGAATCTTGGCGTTGTTGGGCTCCTGTTCGAAGCGCACCAACTCGACATCGACCGTGTCGAGACTCTCATTGGTCTCGGTCAGGAATTCCTGGAGCAGATCGTCCATGTAGCTGGCCTTGGTCCGGCGCGCCCCGGCCAAAGGGCCGCCGCCTCGAGACCAGCCAGTGTGTTGTGGAAGCGTTTAATTTCAGTTGCGAGCGCGCACGGCTTCGCAGCCGTTAACCGCTCGTTAACCATCGCGCGCAGGGTTGGCGCTAGCTGGCGCTGACCACGATCGCTTCGCCCTCGGCTGCGATGCCTGCCGTGAGGCCGCAGTTGCGGGCCAGAAGCCCGGTGTAGAACGGCTGGATGGCGTGGGCGTCCACCGCGTGCTCGCCAGGCTCGCCCTTGAGCAGGCCGGATACGGCCTGCGGCATGCGGGCGTTGGTGCCGGTCGCCGCCACCCGGAAGCTCATGGCGTCGCCCTCGCCGACCGGATCGATCTTGATCACGCCACCGCGGGGGATGGTCTGGCCCGCGATCAGGACCATGTTGAGCAGCAGCTTGACCCGGTTCTTCGGCAGCAGGACGCGCGGCAGGTTCCAGGCGATCTTGGTCTTTTCGTCCTCGATCAGCCCGCGCGTCACCTTTTCGGCGTCGCCGCTGTCGATCTGGGCGCCAGCCGACCCGGCAGCGCCGAACGCCAGCCGGCAGAACTGGAGCTTGGCCGAGGCCGTTCGCGCGCTCTTTTTGATCAGGTCCATCGCGAACGTCTGGGTTTCGGTGTCGTTCTTGTCCTCTTCCATCACTTCGAGGCCGTTCATGATCGCGCCGACCGGGCTGATCAGATCGTGGCAGACCCGCGAGCAGAGTAAGGCGGCGAGGTCTAGGCTTTCGAGAGCGATCAGGGTGGACATGGCGGCCTCCGGTGAACGGCGCATCAGACATGTAGGCGATTCGGGCGTCGAGGGTGAGGCGGCGGCGTGATAAATCGTACCGGGAATCAGTCTTGAGGCTTTCGTGACGCACGATTCCAATGTTGACCGGCGGTTGCTCGACGAATTGGTGTCGATTGCGTCCCGTGCCTGCGCCGCCATCCTGGCGGTTGGCGCGGACCTGGCGCAGCGCGAGAAGCCGGATCGCTCGCCGGTCACTGCGGCCGACGAAGCAGCGGAGGCCGCCGTGCTCGAAGGCCTGTCGCGGCTGCTTCCCGGGGTTCCCGTGATCTCAGAGGAGGCGGTCTCGCGCGCCATGCCGGCGGCGCCCGGCGCGCGCTTCTTCCTGGTCGATCCGCTCGACGGCACGCGCGAACTGGTGGCCGGCGAGACCGAATACGCGGTCAACATCGCATTCATCGAAGGCGGCAGGCCGGTTGCTGGCGTGATTGCTGCGCCGGCAATGGGAACGATCTGGGCCGGCGTCGTCGGCCAGGGCGCCGAGCGTCTGATCCTGGCTCCCGGCGCCGAAGTAGCAGCAGCGCGCGAGCGCACCGCGATCCGGACGCGCGCGCGGCCGCGGCGCGGCGCGATCGCGCTGATGAGCCGGTTTCATCGCGACCCGAAGACCGACCTGTTCCTCGATCGCATCGCCCATGTCGAGCGCGTGGTGTGCGGCGCCTCGATCAAGTTCTGCCGCATCGCCGAAGGCGCGGCCGACATCTACGTGCGCACGCATTCGATCTCGGAGTGGGATGCGGCCGCTGGCCACGCGCTGGTGGAAGCCGCGGGCGGCACGATGACCATGCACGACGGCGAAGCGGTGCCTTACGGGCGCACCGGCTTCCGCCTGCCGCCCTTCATCGTGCTGGGCGACGGCTCGCAGCCGCTCTGATCACGGGCTCAAGGTCCGCAGCACCGCGGGCCAGGCGCGCTCGGCGGCCTCGATGGCGGGACCGGGATCGATCGCAAAGGCTGCGCGCGCGGTGTCGGTGTAGAACAGATAGAGCCGTTCGTCGGCAATCACCCAGAGTTCGGCGTGTCCGGGCGCGCTCGCGCCCCGCGCGACGGTCATCGGATCGTAGCCGCCGAACCGGGGCATGAAGACCTCGGGGTTGGCCACGAAGGCTGCGCGGTTGCCTTCATTGCGGAAGCGCCAGACCACGCCCGCGAAGCTCAACTCGAACTCCGGCCGCCCCGACAAAGGCGCGGCGTCGGTGAAATAGGCCACCGGGTCGTAACCGCCGATCGCCAGCCCGCTGCGCGGATCGGACACCACGCGTTCGGTGGTGGCTGACCCGGCCGGCAGAGATTCCAGGCCCAGAGCGGCCAGGGCGGCGAAATAAAGCGCCACCTCCCGCCGAGTCTTCCATGACCGCCGCGCTGCCGTCATAATTCCGGCCCTCTGGTGTCCCGAGTCGAATTGACCTGCCGGACGCTACGGCAGCCGCGTGAGCGACGGGTTAAGCGGGGCAATTACGTCCCGCCCGCTTGGGGGAGCACGTCATGGGAGCCGCTTTTCGTCTTGCCGTTTTGGCGTCGTTGCTGGCGGGCCTCGGGACCGGCCCCGCAGCCGCCCAAAGTGCGCAGCCTCCGATGGGCCAGCAGCAGGGTCAGCCAATGAACCAGCCGCCGATGGGTCAGGCACAGCCGCCCGCCGCGCCGGCCCCCACGCCCGACCGCTACTCGGCAGGCGAACTGGTCAACTCCGGTCATCGCTTCTTCGGCAACGTGTCGCGCGGGCTCGCCCAGGTGATCGAAAAGGCCGTGAGCCAATGGGGCCTGCCGAACGGTTACGTGCTGGGTGAAGAGGCCGGCGGCGCGTTCGTGGCCGGGCTGCGATACGGCGACGGCGTGCTCTACACCAAGAACGCCGGCGATCTGAAGGTCTACTGGCAGGGGCCTTCGGTGGGCTGGGACTTCGGCGGCGAAGGCTCGCGCACCATGATGCTGGTCTACAACCTGCCCTCGACCGAAGCGATCTACGAGCGGTTCGGCGGCATCGAGGGCTCCGCCTACCTCGTCGGCGGCTTCGGCATGACCGCGGTCACCAATGCCAACGTGGTGCTGGTGCCGATCCGTTCCGGCGTCGGGCTGCGGCTCGGCGCGAACGTCGGCTATCTCAAGTTCACGCCGAAGCCGACCTGGAATCCGCTTTAGACAGCTTACTTATTAAAGCGAGTTCGGTCGGACCGTCGGCGGCCCGATCCCCGTTCACGCGGCCCGGAGCGCCTTGATGCGTTTAACATCCTCGGGTTTGAGGTGCCGCCGCGCGATTTTCAGATCGTAATGGCTTTGCAGGTTCAACCAGAACTCCGGAGTGTTGCCGAAGTACAAACTCAGCCGGAGCGCGGTGTCAGCCGTTATGCGCCGCCGGTTGTTGACGATCTCGGCGATCCGGTTCGGCGATATTCCGATGGCCTTCGCAAGCTGGCTCTGCGACAGGCCATACTCCACCAGGAATTCGTCCTTTAGCATTTCGCCGGGCGTGACCGGTGCAAATTCATTCTGCGCCATCGCCGTCTCCTCTCAATGGTAGTCTATGATCCGAACTTCATGCGGCTCGCCACTGATCCATTTGAAGATCACCCGCCATTGATCGTTGATCCTGATCGAGTGGAAGTCCTTCAGGTCGCCCTTTAGCTTCTCCAGCCGATTCGACGGCGGTATCGTCAAATCCGAGAGTCGGCTTGCCGCATTGACCGCTTCGAGCTTGCGTTTGGCGGCGCGGGCGATTCCCTCGAATTGGCGCACCCGCTGGTCCCGGAACAGGGCCTCGGTGGGCTTATCGCCAAACGAGCGGATCATTTGAGGCACGATCTTACCGCGTACCGGTATGCGGTCAAGGTGCGGGCGGCACGACGCGGCATGCGTGGCCCGGCTGAGCCATAAGCGTTTACGCGCGGCGATCGCCCGTCGACGACGGGCGTAAACGGCTTGAAGGACGCGCTACAGCGACGTCCGTGGTCGAACTCGCGTCATGGCATGCAGCGCAGGCTGATCCCCCAATTTAGGTTACCGCAGGGATGATATGGCCGCGCCCGGCCGGGCGTGGCATGCTGGCATTTCGGCAGTCATTTGGGTGGAGGCCCCCGGCATGATCGAGCCGATCATGTTCTTTGGAATCGGCTTTTTGGTCGCGAGTCTGTTCGGACTCGTGCTGATTCCGCTCGTCCACAACCGGGCGGTGCGCCTCACCATGCGGCGCCTCGAAGCGGCGACCCCGCTGTCGATGGCCGAGATCCAGGCCGACAAGGACCAGCTTCGCGCCGAATTCGCCATGTCGACGCGCAGGCTCGAGCTTTCCGTCGAGCAGATGAAGAGCCGGACCACCAGCCAGCTCGCGGAGCTGGGCAAGAAGACCGACGCCATCAACCGTCTCAAGGTGGAGCTCGGCGAGAAGACCGCGGCCATCTTCGCGCTCGAAGCGCGCGAGAAGGCGTTGCGCGACCA
Source organism: Hyphomicrobiales bacterium (assembly GCA_021730985.1). Lineage (GTDB taxonomy): Bacteria > Pseudomonadota > Alphaproteobacteria > Rhizobiales > Xanthobacteraceae > Z2-YC6860. The sequence continues at coordinate 56,165 of JAKFYI010000046.1, forward strand.
GTTGCACAGCACCGAGCACGAATTCTCCGTGAAGATCGGCGCGCTGCGCGAGGCCGAGCGCACCCTCTCCGACAAGGAAGCCGAACTGGCCAAGCTCGGCACCGACCTCGACGAACGCTCGGTCCACGCCGACAGCCAGCGCATCGAAGTCGTGGCGCTGCGGACCCAGGTCGAGGCGCTGCGAAACCGCATCAACGACTATGAGAAGGAGGCGCGCGAGATCGGCGACCGCCTCGACCGCGAGCGCAAGGACGCCACCGACGCCACGCAAGAACTCAGCGAGGAGCGCGGCAAGGTCGAGCAGCTCGGCGATCGGGTCGGCCAGTTGGAGCGGGCCTTGATCGCGCAGACCACCGAAGCCGAAATCCTCGGACGCCGCGTGCAGGAACTGGAAGCCCGCCTCGGCGAGCAGATGCGGGTGCTGGCGGAACGCGAATACGAATGCGGCCAATTGCGCGACAAGGTCACCACCGCGCAGAAGACCGAAGCCGATCTGCGCGCCGACATCGCATCGACCGAAGCGCGCCACCGCAATGCCACCGAGAGCCTGAAGTCGGAAAAGTCGCAAGTCGCGGAGCAACTCGTCCGCGCGCAGGAAAACCACCTGAAGGCGCAGAACGAAGTGGCGGCCATGAAGCGCGAGGCGGAGCAGACCTGGGCCGCGGAGCGCGTCGAAAACGCGCTGCTGCGCGAGCGCATCAACGACATCGCGGCGGAAATCGCGCGCCTGACCGCCGCGCTCGAAGGCCAGTCCTCGCCGATCGAGGCGATGCTGGCGGGCGGCGCGTTCGACCTCAATGGCGGCGGAAACGGCGGCGGGGGCGAGGCCAAGGCGGCCGATGCGGCGGGCGAAAACCGGGGCAACCTGGCCGACCGCATTCGCGCCCTGCAAACGCGGGCATCGCGGGTTCAGCAGCCGAACTGAAGCGGCCCTGCGGCCGCCGCATCGCCGCGCGCCATTGCGCGCGTCATTCCGAACCGACATGATCCGTTATCCGGAGATCGATACGGAACGATGGCTTTCTGCCGCCTGCCAAGCACCAGCGTGGCCGCACTTGCGATGGCGCTCGCTCTGGCCGGCACCTTGGCTGCAGCCGAACATCCCGAGATCGCCAAGCGCCGCGCGTTGCAGCAGAAGTCTTTCACCGACGCCCAGATTGCCGACGGCTTCTTCAAGCTGACGTTCGGCTCCGAGTTGCAGATCTCCGGCCGTTCCGACCGCATCCGCAAGTTCGACCAGCCGGTCCGTGTCTTCATCGACAACCGCGCCAAACCCGACCGCAGCCGCGAGGTTGGCGCGGTCGTCGCCGACATCAAGCGCCGCATCGAGCACATCGACATTGCAGTGGTGGAGACGCGGCAAGCGGCCAACCTCAACGTGACGCTGGTGCGCGACCGCGATCTCGCCAAGACCATCCGCGCCGCCTATGGCGCCGAGCTGGCCCGCAGAATCCAGAAATCGCTCGAGCCGCAATGTCTTTCGAGGTTCCGCCGCGACGACACCTACCGCATCGCCGATGCCGAAGTGATCCTGGTGGCAGATGCCGGCGAGTTCGTGTTCTACGATTGCGCCTACGAGGAGATTCTGCAGGCGCTCGGACCGATCAACGACGACTCCTCGGTGCGCTGGAGCATGTTCAACGACAAGGTCCACCTCGGCTTCTTCGGCGTGTACGACCAGTACATTCTCAATGTGCTGTATCACCCGCGCATCCGTCCGGGCATGACGCGCGCCGAGGTCGAGGCGTTGTTGCCGGAGGTGCTGCCCGCCGTGCGCGGCTTCGTGGCAAAGACCAACGGCCTGCAGCCCTAGACGCCGCCAAGACCGCGTGGCGGTCCCATCAACATCCCGTGACGATATTGATTTCGCCCAGCGCATCTGCGACATTCCGCCGCATGGGCGACTAGACTACTGAATCCAAAGGAGAATTCTATGAGATTCGCTTTTGCCCTGGCTGCCCTCGCGGCCGCGACGCTGATGTCTGCACCCCGCGCCGAGGCAGCCGGCTGGTGCTACGACGGCGAGCAAGGCACGACCTGCGGCTTCGTCTCGCTGCAGCAATGTTTGGATGCGCTTTCGGCCACCGCCACCGGGACCTGCCTGATCGACCCGCAGAGCGCGGACCAGGAGTCCGCCTCGAGCCGGTCGCGCAAGCGCGCCGCGCACTAGCTCTCGCGACCAAACGAAAAGGACTGCTGCGGCATCGATACACGACGCCGCGGCAGGCCATTTTCTAGCGGTCAGCGCGATCCGAGCGGCTTGATCTGCAGGCGCGCCGCCAGTTCGTCCATCTGCTTCACGATGCCGGCCGGCAGCGCCACACCATTCTTGGTGCGCTCCACACGGCGCTTGCGGCGGTCCTGGCCCGGCAGCCGGATCGCATCGACGCCGGGCAGCTTCTCGGACGATCGCAGATCGTTGAGATGGCGATCCATCTCGGCGGCGAATATCTCCGGCGGCAGGAAGCGCGCCACGTCGATCGCCACCATGAACTGCCCGGTGTTGGTTTTTTCAGATCCCGCGGCGGTGAAATCGATCACATCGCGGCCGAACGCCGCGCCGTTGAGTACGCCGGCCAGCAAGCCGATGATCAGCGCCAGACCGCTGCCCTTGTAGTCGCCGATCGGCAGCAGCACGCCCTCGCCGACCTGCTTCGGATCGTTGACCGGCTTACCGGTCTTGCTGTTGACGATCCAGCCGTCCGGCATCCGCTCGCCGGACAGCACATGCTGGCGGATGGTGCCGAACGATGCCACCGATGTTGCGATGTCGAGCACCACCGGCGCTTCCTTGCCGGCTGGAATGCCGATCGCGATCGGATTGGTGCCGAGCAAGGCTTCGGCGCCGCCCCACACCGCCATGTGGTTGGCGGTCGAGACCGCGGCGTAGATGCCAACCATGTTCTGCTTGGTCGGCATCTCCGCATAGATGCCGGCAGCACCGGCGTGGTTGCTGTTGCGGGCGCCGACCCAGCCGATGCCGCTCTCGCGCGCGAGCTCCATCGCGAGGTTGGCGGCGTAGGTCATCACGAGATGGCCGATGCCGTCGTCGCCATCGACCAGCGCGGTCGCGGCGGATCGCTGGATGGTGCGGATGTTCGGCTTGGGATTGGTTCGCCCGGACTTGAGCGTGTTGCAGTACATGCCCAGCCGGAAGATGCCGTGCGCATCGAAGCCGGTGATGTCGGCCTCGATCATCTGCTTGGCGGCAATGACGGCGTCGGCTTCCGGAACGCCGCTGGCAACAAGCGCGTCCTGGGTGAACGCGAGCATTCCCGCGATGGGATAACGATGATTGGACATCAGCTAAACCTCAATTTGTTGGGGAAAAAGAAGGAGCCGCGCCCGGCCTCATCCTGAGGAGCGCACGGAGTGCGCGTCTCGAAGGATCGAGGCCGCCCCATCCTTCGAGACGCCGCCCATAGCGCGCTGAAGACGCGCGTGAACGCGCTTTTGGGCGGCTCCTCAGGATGAGGCGGATCATGCACTACGCCGCGGCGGCGCGGGCCTGCATCGGAAAATACTTGTCCAGCCAGTCATAGATCACGGTGCGCACCCGCGTGTTGCTCTCCGCGAACATGAAATGGTCGGTCTCGGCGAACAGATGCAGGTCGCACGGCTGGGCCGAACGCTTGAACATTTCGATCGACTGCTCGGTCGGCGTCACCGAGTCCACCGACGAGTGTAGCAGCAGGATCGGCCGCCCGGCGGCGTTGCCGATCACGTTGTCGGCGCGGAAGTCGCACATGCTCTGCGCCGTCTCGGCGGTGAACATCTGGATCGAATTGCTGGCCAGATGACCGCGCAGGTGCGGCGGGATCGGCACGATGTCGTAGCGCGGCACCATCAGCGACGTGCCGGTCGCTGTGCGATGGCGCTTGCCCTCGGCCAGCATATCGGTGAATTTTTTCCAGGCCTCGGGGCCGGGATGCTGGCCGCGAAACTTGCGCTCGCCGTCGCCCCAGCCGCCGGACGAGATCGCGGCGGCCACGCGCTTGTCCACGCCGCAGACATAGACCGCGATGGCGGCGCCGAAGCTCGAACCGATCATGCCGATGCGGTCGCCATCGACGTTGGGATGCTTGGCGAGCAGGGTCAGCCCGTCGCTCGCGGCCTGCACCTGCTCGAGGCAGATCAGGTTGCCGCGCTCGCCCTCGCTGTCGCCGCAGCCGGGCATGTCGAAGCGAAGCGTGACGTAGCCGAGCTTTTCGAACATCGCGCAGGGCTCGAGCACGTTGCTCGACGTCGAATTGCTGCCGAAGCCGTGCATGACGATCCAGGCGGGGCGGCGCTCACCGGATTTGACGCCATCGGGGACGCGGATCGTGCCGGAAAGCTTGCGGCCATCGGAAACAAACGTGACTTTCGTGTCGGCCATCTCGATTTCACTCCCTGCGCAGCGGCTTGGCCCGCCTGCGTTAACCACGCCAAAGCTTAACGCACCAGCGTCAACCCCCGAGCCCCAACCTATAGTGCCTGTCCGAGTTGCGGCACGCAATTGCGCCTTGCGCCGGTAACCTTTCGTCTTGCAGATTAACTTCCACGAGGAGGCCACCTCAAGCCCGACGCGAGCGATCGCGATGTGGAGGTGGATGTGTTGAACTTCAGTCTGACGGCCCTGAGCAACGAGTTTCTCGTTGGTGTCGCGGTCGCTGCCATCGTCATCAGCGCGCTGGTTGCTTCTTCCCTGTTCCGCAATCTGGCGCTGGCGCTCGCAGCCGGCGCCGTCGTCCTGCTCTATCTGCAGGGTGGGATTGGCGCATTGATCGCAACCTCCAAGATTCTGGAAACGGAAATCCGGGCAACCCCGGACTTCTCGCAGGGCCTGATGGTTGGCTTGGCGATCTCGGCGGTGTTCCTGGTGGGAATGCGGCAGCGCGCGGCGTAGCGGCCAAACAAGACGAGCCAAGCCCAAAGCGCCACCGCCCCGCCGGTTTTCCGGCGAGGCACGCCTGCGGCATCATGATACTACTCGGCCAACTCGCGGCGGCACCCGGTCAATAAAGCGGGAGCGCCAAGGCCCCGCGCGGCCCCACCAGCACACCCGTGGTCTGATCCGCCTCGAGCGTGATCGTTTCCGCCTTCGGCGCCTGTTTGCCCAGTTGCACCGTCATCTTGTAGGTGCCGGCGGGAAGATCGAGCTTCGGCCCGTTCGGCTCTTTCGCGCCCACGCCGGGAGCCACGCGGATGGTCTTGGTCTGGATTTTGATGACGGCCGGCTGGTCTTCGATGTTGCCGAACACGACCTTCGACTGTCCCGGATTCGGTGCAATGCCATCTTTCTTGGCCTGCGCCTCCTTGCGCAACGTAAGCCGCACCTCCGTCAGGCCGGCGTCCACATGCCGCTTCAGCGTTAACAACGCTGCGCCATCCGGCGCGGCGTAGCGCAGTTGCGCCTCATCGGCGGGAGGCGTGACACGGCTACCGGGCACTTCGGTCCAGCCGCGCGCGGCCAGTTCGCGCTGATAGAACGCCAGGATATCCGTCAGGCTCGCGGGCACTCGCGCCATCGCCTCCTGGCGGTAGGGCGTGCGTTCGATCGATGAGCCGGTGTTGGGAGACGGCACGATCAGCCCACGCTGATCGGACACGACCAGCTTATCGAAGCCGACCTGGTCGGGCGGCGGGCCGCTGCGCGACGCATGTTGCACCGGCGGCTGCCCGGCCGCAGGCCTGGCTATGTCCGCAGGTGGAGCCGTCACAAGGCCGCGCCCGCGCGCCGTGACGGATACATCCTGCGCGCGCGCCATGATTGTGAACGAGATCGGGTCGCGGGCCTTCTTGAAACTCAGCGCCACCATGTTCTCGCTGTTGATGACGCTGCGCTCTTCCGCCCAGCCGAGCTTCTTCATCTCGGCGCGGTAGAATGCGGACAGCGCGTGAACGCTCGACGAGGTCTGGAATTCCAGGCGGCCGGCCCCGTTGTCGTACTTGATTTCATTCGCCGTATCCGGAATCGGAATTGGTGCGCCGAACGAGGATGACATGGCTTGCAGCGGCGTCTCGCCCGGGACCGGCATCGACTGCGGCGACGGCGACCGCACGGGGCGCTCGGTCCGTTCGGCCTCGGTCATCATCTGTTTCGCGATATCGAGCATCTGCTTCATGTCGGCGACGTCGCTCCTGCCGCGCGGCGCGGCCGCCGTGTCGCGGAGATGGTGCCCCTCGACCGGCAGCACGGTAATCCGCGTCCGGCCGTCGTTGATGCGGGTGATCGCCAGAAAAACCTGCGTGCCGTCCGGCTTGGTGAAGATCGGACTGCCGGACCGCGTCCGCGTCGGTGACAACTCCCAACCGGCCGCCTGCATGTCGCGCATCATGGCGTCGCGTGGCGGTTCGATGCCCGGCAGCATATAGGCGTAGAGTTGCGGCCTTTCAGGATCGTAGCCGAAATCGGCCGCTCCGGCCGGGAACGGAATGTTGTGGGCAAGCGGGCGGGCTTCGTAGGTGATCCGCGTTGCCAGAGCATCGCGCGTGGCATGAGCCACCACGATGCGCACGCTGTGCGGTCCCTTCTTGAGCGTGGCGATCACCACACTTTCACCGGCCGTGGTCCTCCCGCTGTTGAGGACGTATCGCTGCCAGCCATCCTTGGCGAGCAGTTCGAGCACGGCGGTCGCCCGGGTTTGCACGGCGGGCGCCGGCAGATCGTAGGCGGTAAGATCGGCCGACGGCGTGAACGCGTCCGTACCGCCTTCGAGACGCGGCAGCTTGCGTGTATCCAGCGGATCGTTCGCTCGCGCGGGCGCGGCGAAAATCGCGACAGCGAGACAGGCAAGGGTCAGCAAGCGAAGAACCATGTGCGGCATCGCGATCACTCCGTGTGGAATCCGCTGCGCGGCTTCTCGTTTGGTCAATGGAAAACGGGCGTCTTGAACGGCGCAGCATAGTCCGCCGCCGCCGGGACCGCGACAGCCTGAATCGGCGCCGGGAGCCCAACCGGCAACAATGGTTTCGAAAAGGTGGCGCGACCGGGACAATCGCCTGGGCCAATCGACCGGGACAACCGACGCCCCGGCTCAAACCGCCGGGCTCGATTGGATCCGCACCGCAAGCCTACGCCGGCGATGCCGCCATGCCATCGCGCAACTGCAGCACAGCGTTGGAGCGCGCGGCGCTCCCTGCGGACGGCCCGATCTTCAGGACGGACGCCCTAATTCGTCTTGATGCCCGCGGTTCGGATGATGTTCGCCCAACGGACGCCGTCGGCCTTGAGGAATGCGCTCAATGCTTCCGGCGTCGAACGCTGCGTCTGGAAGCCGAGCTTCATCAGGCGCTCCTGCATGTCCGGCGTCGAGACGACCGCCTCGATCTCCCGGTTGAGGACCGCGATGATCTCCTTCGGCGTCTTGGCGGGGGCCAGGACGCCGACCACGGCGTCGCATTCGATGTCCTTGTAGCCCGCCTCGATCAGGGTCGGCACGTCGGGCAATCCCTTCAGGCGTGTCTTGCCGCCGACCGCGAGCGCGCGCAGCTTGCCCTCAAGGTGATGGGGAATGGTCGCCGCCGCAGAGCCGACGCTGATCGGCGTGTGGCCGCCGACGGTTGACGCAATCGCGGGACCGCCGCCACCGAAGGGAACCTGCACAAGGTCGAGCTTGAGCGCGGAACGAAACAGCTCGCCGGTCAGGTGCGAGCCGGTGCCGGCGCCAGCCATCGCGTAGCTGTATTTGTTTGGATTGGCCCGGATCAGCGCAACAAGCTCCTGCACCGTCTTGGCCGGCACGTCCGGATGCACCGCAAGAACCTGCATCGTGGTCGCGGCGATGGCCGCCGCTTCGAAATCGTTGATGGGATCGTAAGCCACCTTGCTCTGCAACACCGGGTTGGTGACGAACGCGATCGCGTCGATGAAGACGATCGTGTAGCCGTCCGGCGCGGATTGCGCCGCGCGGCCCAGGCCGATGCTGCTGCCGCCGCCCGCCACGTTCTCGATATAAAACTGCTGGCCCAGCTTCTCAGCCAGTTTTTGCGAGACCATGCGGGCGACCACGTCGGTCTGCCCGCCCGGCGCGAACGGCACGATCACGCGCACTGGCTTGGCCGGATAGGCTTCCGCGAATGCTCGCGATGTCATCGCCGGCACGGTCGCAGCGGCGATTGTGGTACGCAGGAATTGTCGGCGGGAAACCTTCATCGTGCTCTCCAAAACATTCGCTGCAAAGATGGTACGTGAGTGTTCGACGGCGGCGCAAGAGCGCAAAGGTGTGTGCGACACCGAGGTGCATTCGCGAATTGCCGTTGGAATGGTCATACGCAGAGTACAATTTGGTCATCGAACAGAGCAGCGTTGACGTGCGCGCTGACGGCACATGACAAGCCGCAGACAAACGCCCTGCCGTTGCAGCCGTGGTGCGGCACGCCGCGCAACCGGCGGCCCAAGAACATGAAGACAAGAGCTGTCTCAAATGCTCAAGGCCTGAGCAGCCGGCAATGACGGCCGGCCCACGATCTTCCGTCAACCCAGCGATGATGTCATCGCATACGTCACTTGGTTACGTCGCTTGGCGCGCCGGTCGTTCAATTGCCGGTTCGAGACGGGCCGGCGCCGGGCCGGCCGATCTTCTCGGCAAGAAACCGCGAGAAGATTTCAGCGCCCTTGTAGTTGAGATGAACGGCATCGGCGAAATGGACGTCTTGCAAGCCGCAGGCCTTCGGGTCCGAGCAGTCCACGAGCAAAAAATCATTCCGGGCGGCCACGGCGCGGATGTTGTTCCAGAACGTTTCCAGCTTTCCGGGCGAGATTTTTTCCGCAAGCTCGCCAACGGCGGGGTGAGACGGCGGAATGACCATGACAAATCTGCGCGACTTGCCCTTGGCTTCTTCGACAAAGGCGGTCAACTCGGCTTGGACCGAGCCGAAATCTCGGCGGTAGTAATCGGCGGCGTGATCGGCCAGCTCTTTCGCAAAATTCGGCTGCCGGTGAAACACGCGGTCCTGCGATATGGGATAGACCCACCGCCCCAGCGCTGACGACCAGTCCAGGTTCTCAGGAGACCGGTACGAGGGGCTCAGAACCGTGCGGACAAAGAAGCCGCCGCGCACCACGCCCAGAATCGCCTTCCGTGTCGGGCGAAAATTCCAGAAGGCCTCCTGGAAGGCAGCCAAACCCCCGAAGCCAAGCCAGGCCCTCACGCCGAAATCCTTCATCGGCCCAACGTTGAACAGCACCTCCGACGCCACCAGAACGACCGTCCCGGCCCCACGGCCTTGATCCGCGTATTCGTTCAGCAAGAATTTCTGGATGGCGAGCGAAAAGGCAGGGTAGGCGTAGTTCGCCGCCAGGCATCGTGCCGACGACAACGCGCTCGCGTTGACGTTCATCGCGGCGCGGCTGTCGCCCAGCACGACAATGCAGGGCCGGTCCGGCAGCGGCTCGATCGCGAGGCTGATGACCCTTTCGATTCTCCCGTGAATGTTGGTCGAGGGAATGTATCCCCCGGCCTGCCCCGGCAGATAGCGGCTTCCGGCAACCACCGCGATGAAAAAGCACGCGGCCGCAATCGCCAGCGCCAGCGAAAACCGCTGCCATTGCCGTTCAGAACTGGAAGTAGATGAACTTGTAATTTCGGTCATGACTGAGAGCCAGGAGGGACACGGCGAGCAGAGCCGCCACGGGGAGCGCGCCGGCCGGGGTCGGCTTGAGATTCAGCACAATGGTTCGAGTCGATGGGCCAATGGTGGCGATGGCTGCGGCCAAGGCGATCAGGGGCCAAGTCAGCGGGCTGGTGAACCTGTGGACTATTGATTGTGGCGCGAACATTCCTTGGTACATGAAGTTAGCAGCATCAAAGCTTGTGGCTCGGAACACCACCCATGTCAGAACGACAAAGAAGAAGGTGAGCAAGGCCGCCGCCACGGTCGGCATCCGCAGTCCCGCGCGCCGCCACAGCACGAGAACCGCGAGACCAAGACCGTGCAGCGCGCCCCACATCACAAAGGTCCATCCGGCGCCATGCCAGAGCCCGCCGAGCAGCATGGTGACGAACAGCGCCGCAAGCTGAACGGACAGTCCGCGGCGGCTGCCGCCGAGCGGAATGTAGAGATAGTCGCGCAGGAAATTCGACAGCGTCATATGCCAGCGGCGCCAGAAATCCTGCAATGACGTGGCGCGGTACGGCACATTGAAGTTCTGCGGCAGCACGATTCCGAACATCAGCGCGATGCCGATCGCCATGTCGGTGTATCCGGAAAAATCGAAGTAGATCTGGAAGGTGAACGCCAGCGCACCCTGCCACGCATCGAAGAAACTAACTGCGCTCGCTCGATCGGCGATTGCAAACACGGCGTTGGCAGGCTCCGCCAGCGCGTCGCCCAGTATTTTCTTGCCGAGCCCCAGCACCAGCAGCACGAACCCCTGGGCGAAACGCCCCGCCGCATCGGGCCGGTCGTAGGGACGCTCATCGAACTGGTGCATGACATCGGACCAACGAACCAGCGGCCCGGCCAGCACCTGCGGAAAGAGCGCAATGTACAGCGCATACTTCGAAAGACCGTAGCGCGGCGCCAGGCCCGCGCGCAGGTCGGTCAAGTACATGACGTGATGAAACGTGAAGAAGGAAATGCCGAGCGGCAGGGCCGCTCCCATGCCGATCGATTCCGGCGTGATCAGCGGCGCGCCGATCAGGCCGGACAGGAAGGCCGAGTATTTGAAAAACGCCAGCACCGACAGGTTGGCCGCCAGCGCGACGATGACGATGGCGCCGCGCCGCCAGGCCACGAACAGCTCCGCGAGGAGCCAATTGATCCCGATCGAGAGCACGAGCAGCGGCAGGAAACGCCAGTCCCACCAGGCGTAGAACACGAACGAGAGGAAGATGAGCACACACAGGCGCAGGCTTGGGATCAGCCGCTCCGCCGCCCAATGCAGCAGCAGCGCAACCGGCAAGAAGATCAGCAGGAAGCCGTAGGAATTAAACAGCACAACGCGCCGCCGGGAGGGTGGGCTGTCGCAGGGGTTTGGCGCGCTGCTGGCGCATCAGCCGAGCCTGCCCTGGTGCGAGATTGCTAAACATGGCGAGAGACTGCCGGTACATGATGGGATGGGATGCTTGATCGCGCGGTAATCGTTCATCGCATTCGACCACATAGCTGCCTGACAGCGGCGACATCTAAGCTCGGTTATGCTACCTTAAGTTGGTGGCCAATGGGCATCGTTGGGGGACGGAGTGCGTGCGATTTTCGCAACAATCTCGGCGCTTATCGCGCATCCGTTGCCGGTATTGGCAGCCAACATTCATGTGGACCGCTCATCCAAAGGTGGCATCCCGATTGTCTTGGTGGACGGCACATTGGAGAAAGATGATGACGATGTTTTTCGAAGCACAATCGCGAATTTGCCGAAAGCAGTTGTGGCCTTTCGTAGCGCAGGGGGAAACCTAGTTGCCGGGATTTTGATTGGCGAAACGATCCGGCAGCGCGATTTTGCGACCGTTGTCCCAGATGGCTTTCATTGCGCCTCTGCTTGCGCATTGGCTTGGCTCGGTGGAGCGCGGCGGTATATGGGCTCGAAATCACTAGTGGGCTTTCACGCCGCTTACGTAGACCGGAACGGCACCAAACGTGAAACAGGGCTGGGAAACGCACTTGTTGGAGCGTATCTAACAAAACTTGGGTTGTCGTACTCCGCCGTCATCTACATCACTCAAACTTCACCCGACTCTATGACATGGCTAAGCAAGCATGATGCTGAGCGACGCGGAATAGAAGTGACATTACTGCCCCCATCATCAACATCAAAACCCAACTTAGAAGCTCCATCCGCCCAAACAAAACCTCCTTCTGTGGCATCTCTGAGCAATCCAAGACAGAGCGAATTGACGACCACGGATATGGAGTCTCGTGTGCGAAAGTTCGTGTCCGGATATTTTTTCTTTTGGTCTCTTCAAAATTCAACGGTGCTTGATCTTCTGCACGAATATTATGCTGATCAATTAGTCTATTTTGGAAACTCCAGGACCAAACATCAGGTCATGCTCGAGAAACAGCGGTTTGCCATCCGCTGGCCCTTTCGTAGTTATTCACCCAGAATTAGTTCGTTTCAAATTAGTTGCGAACAAACCGCCATTTGTCGCGCCAGCGGGGTTGTCGATTGGGATGTAAAGAGCGTCGATCGAACTGTCGTCGCTACGGGCAGTTCCAACTTCGACCTTAAACTGCGGCTCTCCGATTCAGAATTCAAAATCGTGTACGAACATAGCGAGACGATAGAGCGACAATTGCAGCAAGAGGCTCAAGTGCAACCCGAGCCACAACCACAACCCACCACCGCGCCTAGCCCAACTGAGCAGCCGAGGCGCTCAGAGCGATATTTGCTTCATAGTCCTGACTAAAGGCTTGAAAGCTAACGCTTGAGGAGGCTGAAACCTGAGCAGCGTTGCAGGCCAGATGGACGAATGGCGCGATGGCGAAGCTGAAAGGCTAGAGATGCATGTCGAAGGATGTCTCGACGAACAGAGATGCACAAGCCAAGGCAACCGAAGCAACCGCAAACGCAATACGCGAAGCGGTTCATGCCTTGCGTGGCTTAGGTGGTTATCTTGAGCGAATATTTGGGACCGTGCCCGAGGACCTTATCGGATATTTCGGAGGTGATCGCCTCAAGGTCGCTCGTGCCGAAAATATCGTGCGCATCCTGCAACGGTCGAAAGAATTGAACGATGATCGCGGCGTTGAACCGGAACCGATCAGCATCTCGATTGCCCTACCACTGTTAATCGCTGCATCGGACGAAAGCCGCGACGATCTGGTAGAGCTATGGGCGAGGTTGCTAGCAGCTGCTGCCGATCCAAAACGTTCCCGTAGTTTCCGCGCAATGTTTATCGACATCGCCGGAAAGATGGACCCGCTAGACGCTGCCGCGTTGAAACAAACGCATCTGCACCGGGGCGGGTTGAACAACATCAGCCAGTTCGGCCAAACGATAACGCAGATTCAAAACACTCTAAAAATAACAGCCGACGAGTTAAGCGTGACGTTAGGAAACCTTGTGACTTTGGGCCTAGCCGCCCCAGATGTTTATGGCCAAATCTCTAAAGTGACCCCTCTTGGCCGCGAGTTTCTGCGGGCTGTTGGCGAAGAGGTGTGAGGCCAAGAGCAAAACGACAACATTAGTTGTCCCAGCGGGCAGACGCGGCAAATTCACAAAAAACCCGTCAGATCAACGTTGAGTTTTTGAGATGGCGCTCCCTGGGGGAATCGAACCCCCGTTTCAGCCTTGAGAGGGCCGCGTCCTAACCGCTAGACGAAGGGAGCGAGCGGCCCCTGAAATAGCGCCGATCCGCCAAACGCGCAAGCTGACCCGCCCCTACGGCTCCGTCGCAAACCGCAGCCGCCCGGTCGGCTTGAGCGTCTTGAGGTCGAAGGTGCGGACCTCGATGGCGCCGCCAAGCTCCACCGTCACCGCGATCCGGCCGTCGGCCACCGCCGTGCCGGTGATTTTGGCGCCCTTCGGCAGCAGCGCCGTCACCTCGGCCGGCGCCACGCTTCCATCGGTGCGGTAAACGCGATAACCGATGACGCCGATGACGACGGCAATGCCGAGCAGCGTGGCGAAGCCGGAGATCACCATCAGCCAGCGCACCCTGGCGACGATCTTCTGCTGCTCGGGGTCGAGGGGCTTTTCGTCGTCGGACGCTGGATTGGTCATGAACGCGCGCGGTCCCAATGGCGAACAGGTCATCGTCGCCGCCGATGAGGCGGGCGAGCGGCTCGACCGCGTGCTCGCCGCGCGGACCGCGCTGTCGCGCACGCGCCTCAAGGCGCTGATCCTCGAGGGCGCGGTGGCGATCGGGCCCCGCACGATCCGCGATCCCGGCTATCGCGTCAACGCCGGCGACACGGTCGATGTCGAGGTGCCGCCGGCCGAACCCGCCGAGCCCGCGGGCGAGGCCATTCCGCTGCATGTCGTCTACGAGGACAGCGACATCGTCGTGATCGACAAGCCCGCGGGGCTGGTGGTGCATCCGGCCGCGGGCCATGCCGCCGGCACGCTGGTCAACGCACTCATTGCCCATTGTGGAGAGAGTCTGTCCGGCATCGGCGGGGTGAAGCGGCCCGGCATCGTGCACCGGCTCGACAAGGACACCTCCGGCCTCATGGTGGTGGCCAAGACCGACGCCGCGCACCGGTCGCTGGCGGCGCAGTTCGCCGACCACGGCCGCACCGGCCCGCTGGAGCGCGGCTACCTGGCGTTCGCCTGGGGCGCGTTCGACCGCCCCAAGGGCACGATCGACGCGCCGATCGACCGGCATCCGACCAGCCGGACCCGGATGGCGGTGCGCGCCAATGGAAGAACCGCTATTACGCACTGGCAGACGCTGGAGGAATTCCCGGGAAGAACCGGGAGGACGGCTACATCGTCGCTGGTATCATGCCGGCTGATGACCGGGCGGACCCACCAGATCCGGGTCCACCTCGCCCACCTGGGCCATCCGCTGCTGGGCGACGCCACCTACGGTACAGGCTTCAAAACAAAGGCCAATCAGCTTCCGGAGGAGGCCCAGGCGGCGCTCGCCGGTCTTGGCAGACAGGCGCTCCATGCCTATCTGTTGACGATCGAACACCCAAGGCTGGGGAAGACGCTGGAGTTCCGTTCGGAACTGCCGGCCGAACTCGCACGTTTACACCGCGCATTGCGCGGCCGCTGAAAACGCACACCTCGAATATCCCTGATCGCACAAGGGATTGCGGGATGCGACAACAGCGTCGCCGAGTACACGCGGGTGTGAAGGCTGACTATCTTCCTTTCGCCCCAATTGGTTCGGTATGTTGCGGTGCGGCTGGGGTTTCGCAGCCGCAACGTGACGCACCGTCGGCTCGGGGAGCGACGGCGCAGAACGCCCGCCGGAAACGGGGGCAAACCTATGGAGGGCGCTGTTATGGCCCGCACTGCTGCTTTGCCGATTGTCACCGCCGAAGGCGGTCTCTCGCACTATCTCGATCAGATCCGCCGGTTCCCCATGCTGGAACCGAAGGAAGAATACATGCTCGCCAAGCGCTGGCGCGAGCAGGGCGACACCGAGGCTGCGCATCGGCTCGTCACCAGCCATCTGCGTCTGGTCGCCAAAATCGCCATGGGTTACCGCGGCTACGGGCTGCCGATCTCCGAGGTCGTCTCGGAAGGCAACGTCGGCCTGATGCAGGCGGTCAAGCGGTTCGAGCCCGACAAGGGCTTCCGCCTCGCCACCTACGCGATGTGGTGGATCAAGGCGTCGATCCAGGAATACATCCTGCGTTCGTGGTCGCTCGTGAAGATGGGCACCACCGCGAACCAGAAGAAGCTGTTCTTCAACCTGCGCAAGGCCAAGAGCAAGATCTCGGCGCTGCAGGAAGGCGATCTGCGGCCCGATCAGGTCAAGCTGATCGCGCAGCGTCTCGGCGTCACCGAGCAGGACGTGATCGATATGAACCGCCGGCTGGGCGGCGATGCGTCGCTCAACGCGCCGATCCGCGACGACGGCGATTCGGGCGAATGGCAGGACTGGCTCGCCGACAACAGCGAGAGCCAGGAAACGGTGATGGCCGAGCACGAAGAGCTCGACAATCGCCGCCAGGCGCTGACGTCCGCGCTCGAAGTGCTGAACGAGCGCGAACGCCGCATCTTCCAGGCACGGCGGCTCGCCGACGAACCGGTGACGCTCGAAGAGCTTGCCGAGGAATTCGGCGTCTCGCGCGAGCGCGTGCGCCAGATCGAGGTGCGCGCCTTCGAGAAGATCCAAAAGGCCGTGAAGAACCGCGTCGCCGCGATGGAAGCGCCGAGCGCGCAACCCGCGGCGCTGGCGGCGCACTAAGGCGCGCAAAATCGAGGATTGAAATGGCCGGGCGAAAGTTCGGCCATTTTTGTTTTGGGTGGCTCTGAATTTCGTTGGCTGACACACCCTCCGCTGTCGTCCCCGCGAAAGCGGGGACCCATTCATCGGTGAATTCGTTGCACGATGGGTCCCCGCTTTCGCGGGGACGACACCCGTTATGTTGCGCGGTCAAACTAACCCGCAACCCGCTCCACCCGCGCCCTCGCCTCGTCCAGCGCCGCCAGCACCTGGTTCATGCCGCGCCGAAGCTGCGTCTGCGCGAAGCCCATCGCCGACTCCGGATAGCGATCGAGCTCGGCCGCGGCCGACAGCGGCGTGAGCGGCGCGGTGTGACCGCCGAGATCGCGCCGGAACCGCGTGCCGCGCGTATAGTTCAGCGGTACCAGCAGCCGCGACACGTCATGCAGCGCGCCGTTCGCGGCATCCGGCTTCACCCGGCCGGCCTCGAGGGCCGCCGCCATCTCGGAGAGCGCCGCGTCCAGCTTGCCGACCGCGTCGCGCGCGCGCGTCAGATCGAAGCGCGTGCCCGCCGCGGCCTGGTACTTGGCCAGCGTGCCGTCGAATTCTTTCAGCAGCGCGCGCCAGTCCCACGGCAGCAGCCTGGCATTGGCGAGCCGGAACACCGACAGCGCATAGACCTTGATGTCGGCCAGCAGCACATCCTTGTCCGCCACCGGCAGCAGATCGTCGTCGGTGTGCCACTCCAGGTTTCCGCCGTTGCCCATCACGTAGTAGTAGCCGCGCTTGTCGATTTCGGCTGTCGGAATGCGTGACGACGACGAGAAGAAACCCGTAATGCCGATATTGTTGAACGAGAAGTCGGATGACTGGTGCGGGCGGCGCCCTTCGGCATCCTGACCGGTGACGTCCTTCACCACGCCCTTCACGAAGCCCGCATTCTCGGCCATCCACGGAATGAGGTGATAGGCGGTGGCGTCGCGGCAGCCGGGGCTGTCGCAATTGAGGTGCGCCAGGCAATTGCGCGCCAGATCGACGCCGAACTCGTCGGCGTACCAGGTGCTGCCCGCGAACCGTCCGGTGGAATGGCCGGGCCACCATGCGACCCGCACGCTGCGCTCAAGCCTGTCGCGGTGCGTCCACAACAGCCGCGCGATCTCCAGCATGCAGGCGTCGCCGGTGGCGTTGTCGCCGACCCCGACATCCCATGAATCGTAGTGGCCGTGCAGCAGCACGAACTTGTCGGGTTCGCGCGTGCCCGGAATTTCCACCACCGGAAGGATGCTCTTGAACCAGCCGGTCTCGAACTTTGTGACTATCTCGGCCGAGCCGCCCTTCTCGGCGAGCGCAATCAGCGTCTTGCCGTCGGCGTTGTTGACCGCGACCGAGGGGATACCGGGCCGGTGCGGCAGGTCTTCAAGGTCCGAGGTGCCCCAGGTGTAGCTGCCGCCGCCCCAGTGCGCGTACTTGTCGGGATTGACGAAGATGATCCCCACGGCGCCGAGCTTCTCCACGGCGGCGGCGCGATCGGAATTGATCATGCCGAGCTGGACCACGATCTTGCCCTTGAGGTCGGGTGTGCCGGGCGCGGGATCGAAATTGTCGCCGAACATCTCCGCGTTGGCCGGATCCCAGCCGGGCGGCGGGTTGACGGGCTTGGCGATGAACACCAGCGGCGCATTCAGTCCATCGGGCACCGGGCGGCTCATCGGCGCGGGACGCGCAAACATCGTCCGGCCATCGGCTTCGACGTGCGCGCCCTTCGGCAGCGCCAGATAGAGCGTCGGCTCATAGACCTTCACCGGCACGCCGAGCGCCTTCAAGCGGTCGATCATGTGGTTGGCGGCGCGATTGCAGTCGTCCGGATGCTCGCGGCGGATGGTCGAGAACAATTCGACCAGCGGCCACGCATCGTCGAGTCTCGCGCTGGACAACAGCGCCTTCTCGTCCTCGTTCACTTGGCAATCCTTCCCTGTCCGCCGGAACTAGTTTTGGATTTTTGTTCCGGTGTCGGTGACCACCTTGGCCCAGCGCTCGATCTCGCCAAGCACGAAGGCCTGCGTCGCGTCGGGCCTGTCGCCGCCCGGCTCGACGCCGATGTTGCCGAGCTTCTCCTTGACCGCGGGCTGCGACAACGCCTTGACGATCTCGGCATGAAGCTTCGACACGATCTCCTCGGGCACGCCGGCGGGGCCCGCGATGCCGAACCAGTTGGTGCTGATGAGCTGCGGGTAGCCCTGCTCCGCCATGGTCGGGATGCTCGGGAAGGTGGAGCTGCGCTCCGGCCCGCTGACCGCGATCGCGCGGACGATGCCGGAGCGGATGTGCGGCGCCGCCGACGGCAGGCTGTCGAACATTGACTCGATGCGGCCGCCGAGCAGATCCTGGGTCGATGCCTGCGCGCCGCGATACGGCACATGCACGATGTCGATGCCGCCGGCGAGCTTGAGCAGTTCGCCGGTCAGGTGATGCAGCGTGCCGACGCCGCCGGTGCCGTAGTTCAGCTTGCCCGGCCGCTGCTTCGCCAGCGCGACGTATTCCTTGAGATCGCGAACCGGCAGATCGTTGTTGACCAGCATCACCAGCGGCAGCCGGCCAATGATCGTGACGTGGCGGAAATCCTTGCGCGGGTTGTAGGGCTGATGCGGCATCAACGTCGCGTTGATGGCCTGGGATGCAACCGCGGTGGTCAGCCATGTGTAGCCGTCGGGCTGCGATTTCGCGACCGCATCGGCGCCGATGATGCCGCCGCCGCCCGGGCGGTTCTCGACCACGAAGGACTGGCCAAGCTGCTGCGTCAGTTCGTGCGCCACCGTGCGCGACAGGATGTCGGACGCGCCGGCCGGCGGAGAGCTCGAAATGAAGCGAACCGGACGGGACGGCCACGCGCCCTGCGCATGGCCGGGACGCACCAGCAACAGGCTCGGCGCCGCCAGCAGCGTTCTACGGGTCAAAGGCATCGCATAATCCTTGTATTCATTGACGAGGTTAGCAACGGTCGCATGATGCGAAAAGCAAGATTAGGACCAGCAGGGGTGTCATGAGCCGGATATTGCGCGTCGCCGCAGCCCAGAGCGGCGCGATCCAGAAGGCCGACAGCCGCCAGTCCGTGGTCCGCCGCATGATCGATCTGCTCGATCAGGCCAAGGCCCAGAAATGCGACCTGGTGGTGTTCACGGAACTGGCGCTGACCACGTTCTTTCCGCGCTGGTACATGACGGACCAGGCCGAGATCGACTCCTGGTTCGAGCGCGAGATGCCGAACGCTGCGACCCGGCCGCTGTTCGAGCGCGCGGCCGCGCACAAGATCGGGATTTCGTTCGGCTACGCGGAGCTGACGCCCGACGGCCATCGCTTCAACACGTCAATCTTGGTGGATCGCGACGGCAAGACGGTCGGCAAGTACCGCAAGGTCCACCTGCCCGGCCACGCCGAGTTCGATGCCACGCGCTCGTTCCAGCATCTGGAGAAGCGCTACTTCGAGCCTGGCGATCTCGGCTTCAACG
>JAKFYI010000025.1 GCA_021730985.1 Hyphomicrobiales bacterium
ATACCCCCCGAACAGCCCCTCGGCGAATGACCCCAGACCTCCCGGTCTGGGGTCTTTTTTTGCCCGATGTGAACCATCCGGCCGGTTGCCTACACCAACTATCCGGCGGATTGCGGCGGCGGCGCCGAGTCCCGCCACAATTTCTGCGCTACGCTACAGGCGTCTCAATCACCCGTCCCTTTCAGGAGTCTCGCGCATGTCCACCACCGGCTGGGTCGTTATCGGCGTGATCGTCGTCCTCGTGCTGTGGATCATCATGATCTACAACCAGCTCGTCGCGATGCGACAGCGGGTCAACCAGGCATTCGCCGACGTCGATGTGCAGCTCAAGCTGCGCCATGACCTGATTCCCAACCTGGTCGAGACGGTAAAGGGCTACGCCGCCCATGAGCGCGGCACGCTTGAGGCTGTGATTCAGGCGCGCAACGCCGCGATCTCGGCGCAGGGCCCGGCCCAGCAGGCGGCGGCTGAAAACATGCTGAGCGGCGCGTTGCGGCAGTTGTTCGCATTGTCGGAGGCGTATCCCGACCTCAAGGCGAATCAGAACTTCCAGCAGCTGCAGACCGAGATCGCGGACGTCGAGAACAAGATCGCGGCGTCGCGGCGCTTCTTCAACAACGCGGTCTCGGAATACAACACCGGCATCCAGCAGTTTCCGGCGGCGCTGTTCGCGGGCTCGCTCGGCTTCCGGGAGCGCGAGTTCTTCGATGTCGGCGAGGAACAGCGCGCCCAGCTCGACAAGCCGCCGCAGGTCAAGTTCTAGCGCCTTCCCGTCGATCGGGAGTCTGGCATGGCGGCCGCATACGGCCTCTACACGCACATCCGAGCGAACCATTGGCGTTCGATCGCGCTGCTGCTTGGCCTGTTCTTCCTGGTCTATGTGATGGTGTACGCCGGCGCCTTGGCGGCGGAGGCGCTGCTCTACGACGCCTCGCTCGACTGGCTGTTGCGCGCCGCCTGGCGCGACACGATCCACGCGTTGCCCTTCGCGACCGGCGGCACCATCATCTGGATGCTGATCGCCTACCGCTACCACCAGACCATGATCGACGCCGTCACGGACAGCCACGAGGTCACGCGCAAGGAACAGCCGCGGCTCTACAACCTGCTCGAAAACCTCTGCATCTCCCGCGGCCTGCCGATGCCGAAGCTGAAGGTGATGGACAGCAGCGCGCTCAACGCGTTCGCCAGCGGCCTGAACCAGAAGCAATACGCCATCACGGTCACGACCGGGCTGCTGGACCGGCTCGACGACGCCGAGGTCGAGGCGGTGCTGGGCCATGAGCTGACCCACATCCGCAACGGCGACGTCCGAATGCTGGTGATCGCCGTCATCATCGCGGGCGTGATCGGCTTCGTCGCCGAACTGGTGTTCCGCATGCTGTTCGAGGGCGGGCTGCGCTACCGGCCCGGACGCTCCAGTTCGAGCGGCGACAGCGACCGCGGCAAGGGCGGCGCGTTTTTCGCCATCATCATCGCGGTCGCGATGATCGCGCTGGCCTGGTTCCTGTCGATCGTGATCCGCTACGCGCTGTCGCGGCGGCGCGAATACCTGGCCGACGCGGGCGCGGTCGAGCTGACCAAGAACCCCGACGCCATGATCACGGCGCTGCGCAAGATCGAAGGCCGGGGCGAGCTTGAAGGCTCGACATCGGCGGTGATGGAGATGTGCGTGGACAATCCAAGGTCGGGGTTTGCCGACCTGTTCGCCACCCATCCCTCGATCGACCGGCGGGTCGCGGCCCTGGTGCAATTCGCCGGCGGCCACGATCCCGGCCCGCTGGAATTGCCGCCGCCCGACGATCCGGTCGAAGAACAGGCCGCGCCGGAACAGGCCGAGGCCGAGCCGGACAAGCCGTCCCTGCCCGGCCAAACCGCCGGCGGCGCGATACCGCCCGTGCCGGGTTCCGGGCCGTGGGGCACACCCCACCGCAATTGAGCGTTGTCGAGGCGTTTTCGCTTTGCGAGCAGTGGGGAAAACGTCGGCCCCGCGCGTGTCAATTGCGTTGCCGTTCTGCCATGTTCGCAGCGTAGGAATGGGGGTGAATGCCCCTGACTTCGATTCGAAGGGCGGCGAATGGCGAAGCCGGCAGTCATTTTGGTGGGCGCGGACAAGGGTGGCGTCGGCAAGACCACCGTGTCGCGCGCGCTGCTCGACTATCTGATCGCGCACAACATCCCGACCCGGGCGTTCGACACCGAGGCGCCGAAAGGCACCTTGCGGCGGTTTCATCCCGATCTGGTCGATGTGATCGATATCACCTCGACCGCCGACCAGATGAAGGTGTTCGACACGGTGAGCACCACCAGCGCGCAGATCACGGTGATCGACGTGCGCGCCGGGCTGCTGTCCTCCACCCTGCGGGCGCTGCGCGACATCGGATTTCTCGACGCTGCCAAGAAGAGCCAGCTCAACTTCTCGGTGTTTCATATTCTCGGGCCTTCGGTCGCTTCGCTCGACGAGATCGCCGAAACCTCCGGCTTCATGGCCGACTCCAACTACTTCCTGGTGAAGAACTTCATCAACAACACGACGTTCTTCGAATGGGATCCGGCGACCTACAATTCCTATTTCAAGAAGATCAAGGGCGCCTACGAAATCACCATCCCGAAGCTCAACGAGATGGCCTGCGAGCAGGTCGAGCTGGCCTCGGTGCCGTTCGTATCGTTCGTCGCCAACAAGGGGCTCGACGGCCAGGCCGCCAACTATTCCTTCGTGCTGCGTGGCTACGTCCGGCACTGGCTGGGCAATGTGTGGGCCGAGTTCGACCGCGTGAAATTGAACGACACCATCGCCGCCGACGTGCCGCGCAAGGCCCAGGCCCAACCCCGGCAGGAGCGCGCCGGCTAACGGCGGGGCGACCCGACGGGCTGAATGAAACGCCGAACACCGCTCTTCGTGATTTGCTCGTCGCGGCCTCGCGTCGGCAAGACGTTGCTGGCGCGTGCGCTCGCGGAGTTCTTCCGCTCCGAGAGCCGGCCGGTCGCGTGCTTCGACGTCAACCCGGACGAGTTCGCATTGGTCGATTACCTGCCCGGCCACACGGCCGTCGCCAGCATCGACGACACCCGCGGACAGATGGCGCTGTTCGATCAAGTGCTCACGCCCGACCAGGTGCCCAAGGTGGTCGATCTCGGCCACACGGTGTTCGACCGGTTCTTCGCGGTGATCGAGGAGATCGGCTTTGCCGACGAGGCGCGCCGCCGCGCCGTGGCGCCGGTGGTGCTGTTCGTCGCCGACCAGGACCGCCGTTCGCGCCAGGGCTACGAGATGCTGCGCAGCCGGCATCCAAAGCTGGCGCTCATTCCGGTGCTGAACGACGCGCTGCCGAACGCCTCGCGCTGGAGCGACCAGTTCCCCGGAACGCGGCTCGGCGGCGCACCGCTCCATGTGCCCGCGCTGTCGCCGATGGTGCGCGGCGTGATCGAGCGGCCGAGCTTCTCGTTCGCCGCGCTTGCAGCCACCCCATCCGACACCACCAGCGAGCTTTTCGGCTGGACCCGGCGCGTATTCATCGAATTCCGCGAGCTTGAATTGCGGATGCTGCTCGCCGACCTTCAGCCGGCGCTGAAGTTCTCCGCATAAAGTCCGGCAAAGTCCCCTCATGGCGATCGACAAGATATTTTTCGGCTACATGGCCGTCATCGGGATCGCGGTCGGCGCGGCCCTTGTCGCCATTCCGTCGATCCAGAACATGGTCCTCAAACCGTACTTCTGGGTTCTGCTCGCGGTCGTGACGTTCGACGTCGGCGCCTATCTGCTTGGCAAAGGAGCTGAGGGTGATCGGCTGTTGATGCCGTCGCGGCTGCTCGGCTTCTTGATCGGCGTCGTGCTGATGGTGGCGATCCCCGCCCTGGCCGGTACGACGGTGCGTTACTTCTGAACGGGCAGTCTCTTCCGCAAAATGACGCCGATGCGCCTTGCACAGACGGCATCCGCGCTTAGATTTGCCGCGTGGACACCCCCGAATCGTTTCAATCGATCAAGCGCGGTGCCCTGCACGGTGCGCTTGCCGTGGCGGCAGTCGGCACGGCATCGGTGCTCGGCCAACTCGCGACCTATCCCAATCTCGTGCCCTGGTATGCGGGGCTGGTGAAGCCCTCATTCAATCCGCCGAACTGGGTGTTCGGCCCGGTCTGGACCTCGCTCTACCTGCTGATGGCATTCGCGGCCTGGCGCATCCTGCGATTGCCGCCCTCGCCCGCCAAGCGCAACGCGCTGATGCTGTTCGCGGCGCAACTCGTGCTCAACGCCGCATGGTCCTGGATGTTCTTCGCAGCGCACAGTCCGGCACTCGGCATGATCAACATCGTGCCGCAGCTCATGGTGATCCTCGCCACCATTGGCACGTTCTACAGGCTCGACCGGCTGGCGGCGCTATGCCTTGTCCCACTCGCGTTATGGGTGGCGTTCGCAACCGCGCTCAACTTCGAAATCTGGCGGCTGAACGGCTGAGCCCGCTCAGTGCCCCTCGAAGCCAACCAGGGTGCGGACTGGCACGCCGAGCTTCCTGATCTTGTCGGCGCCGCCGAGCTCCGGCAGATCGATGATGAAGCAGGCGGCAAGCACATCGGCGCCCTGCTGCTTGAGCAGCTTGACCGCGCCCTCGGCGGTGCCGCCGGTCGCGATCAGGTCGTCCACCAGGATGACCTTGTCGCCCGCAGTCACCGCATCGGTGTGCATCTCCATCTCGTCGAGCCCATACTCCAGCGAATAGGCGATGCGCACCGTGGCGTGCGGCAGCTTGCCCTTCTTGCGGATCGGCACGAAGCCGGCCGAGACCTGATGCGCCACCGCGCCGCCGATGATGAAGCCCCGCGCCTCGATGCCCGCGACCTTGTCGATCTTGGACCCGGCCCACGGCTGCACCAGTTCATCCACCGCGCGGCGGAACGCGCGCGCGTTGCCGAGCAGCGTGGTGATGTCGCGGAACCTGATCCCCTTCTTGGGGTAGTCCGGAATGGTGCGGATCGAGGATCGCAGATCGAATTCAAGCGCCGGCGAAGTCATGAAAGCCTTTCAGTGCGCATTGATGAAACCGGGACGGCCTGCCAAGTATCCTGCCAAGTATTGTGTCGGGGCGAACCGGCACGGTCAAACCTCTACAACAACCCGCCTCCCTCAACCAAATAGTCCTTATGGCGAACAACAGCACCGAGGTTGCGATAGTCGGCGGCGGCGCGGCGGGCCTTGCCGCGGCCAGGCGCCTGCGGCAGGCGCAAGTCGATTGCCTGGTGATCGAAGCGCGGTCCCGGCTCGGCGGCCGAGCCTGGACCGAAGTGCGGGCGGGCCTGACGCTCGACCTCGGCTGCGGCTGGCTGCATTCCGCCAACCGCAACCCGTGGAGCGAGATCGCGCAACAGCAGGGCCGCGGCATCGACAAGACGCCACCGCCCTGGGAGCGGCCCTCGATGGCGGATCGCTTCCCGCTCGCCGACCAGCGCGATTATTACCAGGCGCAGCACGCGTTCGACGAGCGCCTGGAGGCCCAGGCCGAAATCGGGCCTGACCGCAGCGCCGCGGCGTTCCTGGAACCGGGTTGCCGCTGGAACGCGCTGATGGACGCCGTGAGCACGTATTACAGCGGCGCGGAGCTGGAGCGTGTCTCGGCGCTCGATCTGGCGCGCTACCGGGAGGACAACGCCAACTGGCGCGTGGTGGGCGGCCTGGGCGCCACGATCGAGGCCTACGGCGCAGGTCTTCCGGTCATGCTGGATTGTCAGGTGAAGCGGATCGATCATGGCGGCAGGCGTCTCGCGATCGAAACAAACAAGGGCGCGATCGGCGCGGACCGCGCGATCGTGACCCTTCCGGCTGCGCTGATCGAGCCGGATCTGTTCGCTCCAGCCTTGCCCGGAAAGGCAGAAGCTGCCGCGGGCCTGCCGCTCGGGCTTGCCGACAAGCTGTTCCTGTCGCTCGATGGCGCCGAAGAGTTCGCGGAAAACAGCCGCGTGTTCGGCCAGCTCGATCGCACCGCGACCGGCTCGTACAACCTGCGCCCGTTCGGCGCGCCGATGATCGAGGCCTATTTCGGCGGTGAACTCGCCTGGCATCTGGAGAATGGCGGCGACGCCGCGTTCGCCGATTTCGCCACGGAAGAACTCACCGGCGTGTTCGGCGCTTCGTTCGCGCGCCGGATCAAGCTGCTGCGGCTGCACCGCTGGGGCGCGGACCCATTCGCCCGCGGCTCCTATTCGTATGCCATCCCCGGCAAGGCGGACTGCCGCGCGGCGCTGGCAGCGCCCGTCGATGACCGCCTGTTCTTTGCCGGCGAGGCCTGCTCGCTGCTGGATTTCTCGACCGTCCACGGCGCGTTCGCGACCGGCGTGGCGGCCGCCGAACTGGCGATCGCTTGGCGCTGACCTACCAGTATCTCGCCATCAGCTCCTTCACCCAGTTGGGCTCGCGGATCGTGCCGCGCGGCGCGAAGCCCGAGATGTAGGGCTTGATGTCGAGCACCGGCGTGCCATCGATCGCATCGAGGCCGCGCACGCGCAGCTTCAGACCGTCAACCGACAGAAGCTCGACGGTGGTGACGCCGATGCGGTTCGGCCGCGAACGGGCCGGTTGCGCGAGGATGCCGGACTTCGGCCAGTCGGTTCGCTCGCGCGGATGCCGCGCCCCGGTTTCGACGCTCACCTCCGCCACCTTGTGCATGTGGAAGACCACCACGACGTGGCTGTAGTCGGCGAGCCCCACCGTGGACTCCGGTCTCACGCGGGCCGCATCGAGCACAATGTCCGTTTCGATCGTGCCCCAGGCATCGTCCTCCGCCTCTGTCCGCCCACCGCGCACGGTTCCGATCGGCACGATGTCGATCATGGCCTGAGAATCCGGCCCGCCACCGCGTCGAGCTTCTTGAGCAGGTCCGGGTCGCGCGCTTCGGGCGCCGTGATCAGAGCTGTGTCGAGCGCGCGGTCGGAGCCGATCGGGCACGGCTCATGCTCGCGCGGCAAGTCTTGGGCGAGGCGTGCAACAAGCCGCTTGGCCTTCTCGGCGTTGGCGGTGAGCACCTTGATGATGTCGGAGACGGTGACGGCGTCGTGGTCGGGATGCCAGCAGTCGAAATCGGTCACCATCGCGACGGTGGCGTAGCAAAGCTCGGCTTCGCGGGCGAGCTTGGCCTCGGGCATGTTGGTCATGCCGATCACCGAGTAGCCGAGTTGCTTGTAGGTCAGGCTCTCCGCCAGCGTGGAGAACTGCGGACCTTCCATGCAGATGTAGGTGCCGCCGCGATGCGCGGCGATGCCTTCGGCATCGGCCGCAGCCGCCAGATGGATGCGCAGCCGTGGCGACACCGGATGCGCCATCGAGACGTGGGCGACGCAGCCCTTGCCGAAGAACGAGCTTTCGCGCTTGTGGGTGCGATCAACGAACTGATCGACCAGCACGAACGTGCCGGGCGGCAGTTCCTCCTTGAACGAGCCGCAGGCCGACAGCGAAATCAGGTCGGTGACGCCGGAGCGCTTCAACGCATCGATGTTGGCGCGATAGTTGATATCGGACGGCGACAGCCGGTGGCCCTTGTCGTGGCGCGGCAGGAACACCACCGGCAGGCCCGCGATGTCGCCGATCCGCAGCGCGCCCGACGGCTCGCCCCACGGGCTTTTGACGTGCGTCTCGCGCACGTTCGAAAGCCCCGGCAGATCGTAGATGCCGGAGCCGCCGATGATCCCGAGCACGGCCTTGGTCATGCGTCACTCCCCACACATGCGAAGGGCCCCGAAAGGGGCCCTCGCGTCAAGTCGGGTCTTTGAGGCCGCGCTAGATGCGTCCGGCCTTCACGTCGTACCAGACCTTCTGCTTGACGAAGTACAGCAGGCCCGCGAACACCAGCAGGAAGATCATGACCTGGAAGCCGATCCGCTTCCTCGCCTCCATGTGCGGCTCCGCCGTCCACATCAGGAACGCGGTCACGTCCTTGGAGTATTGCGCGAGCGTCTGCGGCGAGCCGTCCTCGTAGGTAACGCGGCCGTCTTCCATCGGCTTCGGCATCGCGATGGCGTGGCCTGGGAAATACTTGTTGTAGGACAGCGTCGGCGGCAGCGTGACGCCCGCCGGCGCCTTGTCCTCGTATCCGGTCAGCAGCGCCACGAGATAATCGGGGCCGTTCTCCTGGTACTGCGTGAAGATGTCGAAGATGAACCAGGGAAAGCCGCGCTCGTAGGTGCGCGCCTTGGCCATCACCGACAGGTCCGGCGGCACCGCGTTGTATTGCACGCGCGCGGCGTTCTCATTGGCCCACGGACGCGGGAAGCGGTCGGCCGGCCTGCCTTCGCGCTCGAACATCTCGCCCTGATCGTTCGGGCCGTCCTTGATCTTGTATTCGCTGGCGATCTGCTTGACCTGCGCCTCGGAATAGCCGAGCGCGCCGGGCTGGCCGAGGTTGCGGAACGACACCAGGTCGAGGCCGTGACAGACCGCGCAGACTTCGCGATAGACCTTGAAGCCGCGTTGCACCTGGGCGCGGTCGAACTTGCCGAACGGCCCGGAGAACGACCACTTCTGGCGCGGCGGCGGCGGCGTATCGTCCGCGGCGGACGCGAGCTGCGGCGCAACGCCCAACAACGAGGCTGCGAGAACGGCGGCGAGGATCGATCGCATCATCGGCGCCTCCTTAATGCTTGCTGACCGTGGGAGCCGGGCCCGATCCACCGGCAGGCAGACCCTCTTTGAGGATCGACTCGGAGATCGAATTCGGCAGCGGCTTGGTTTTTTCGATCCAGCCGAGCAGCGGCAGGATGATGATGAAGTGCGCGAAGTAGTAAATCGTGAGGATGCGCGCGGCGATGACGTAGCCGCCCTCCGCGGGCTTGGCGCCGAGCCAGCCGAGGCCGAGGCACACCAGCACGAATATCCAGAAGAACTGACGGAACAGCGGGCGGTAGTTCGCCGAACGCACCTTCGAGGTATCGAGCCACGGCAGGAAGGCCAGGATCACGATCGAGCCGCCCAGCGCAACCACGCCCATCAGCTTGTTCGGAATGGCGCGCAGGATCGCGTAAAACGGCAGATAGTACCATTCCGGCACGATGTGCAGCGGCGTGACCGCAGGATTGGCGGGAATGTAGTTGTCGGCGTGGCCGAGATAGTTCGGCATGTAGAACACGAACCAGGCGAACACCACGCAGAAGCACATCATGAAGAACGCATCCTTCACGGTGGCGTAAGGCGTGAACGGCACGGTGTCCTTTGCGGACTTGGGCTCGATGCCGGTCGGGTTGTTCTGGCCGACCACATGCAGTGCCCAGACGTGCAGCACCACCAGGCCGACGATCACGAACGGCAGCAGGTAATGCAGCGAGAAGAATCGCTGCAGGGTCGGATTGCCGACCGAGTAGCCGCCCCACAGCCAAGTCACCACCGATTCACCGACCACCGGGATGGCGGAGAAGAAGTTGGTGATGACGGTCGCGCCCCAGAAGCTCATCTGGCCCCACGGCAGCGTGTAGCCGAGGAACCCGGTCGCCATCATCAGCAGGTAGAGAATAACGCCGAGGATCCACAGCACCTCGCGCGGCTCCTTGTAGGAGCCGTAGTACATGCCGCGGAACATGTGGATGTAGACGGCGACGAAGAACATCGATGCGCCGTTGGAATGCAGGTACCGCAACAGCCAGCCGTAGTTCACGTCGCGCATGATGTGCTCGACGGAATTGAAAGCCATGTCGGCGTGCGGCGTGTAGTGCATCACCAGGATGATGCCGGTGACAATCTGCATACCGAGCAGGAAGGTAAGGATGCCGCCGAACGTCCACCAGTAGTTCAGGTTGCGCGGCGTCGGATACGCGACGAAGGAGGAATGGATCAGCCCGGCAATCGGAAGCCGGCGCTCCATCCACTTCATGAACGCGTTTTGCGGCTGGTAGGTGGAATGTCCGCTCATGGTCGAACCTGCAATTGGAAACTTCTTCAGCCGATCCGGATCTTGCTGTCGGAAACGAACTCGTAGGGCGGCAGCGGCAGATTGGTCGGAGCCGGACCGCTGCGGATACGGCCTGAGGTGTCATAGACCGAGCCATGGCACGGGCAGAAGTAGCCGTTGTACTGCCCCGAATGCGCGATCGGGATACAGCCCAAGTGGGTGCAGATGCCGATCAGCACCTGCCACTGCGGCTTGCCTTCCTTGACGCGCTTGTCATCGGGTTGCGGGTCGGGAAGGCTCGCGAGGTTGACGCTGCGCGCCTCCTCAATCTCCTTCTTGGTGCGGTGGCTGACGAAGATCGGTTTGCCGCGCCAGAACACCTTGATGACCTGGCCCTCGGCGATCGGACCGAGATCGACCTCGATCGGAGCGCCTGCGGCGA
This sequence comes from Hyphomicrobiales bacterium, assembly GCA_021730985.1. Taxonomy (GTDB): domain Bacteria; phylum Pseudomonadota; class Alphaproteobacteria; order Rhizobiales; family Xanthobacteraceae; genus Z2-YC6860. The sequence goes on from JAKFYI010000025.1 coordinate 10,309, forward strand.
TGGTCGAGGCGTCGGGGTTCATCGCTGCGATCAGCGGCACCAGGGCCGCGGCAACACCGACCGCACCCACAGAGGCGGTCGCGATGTAGAGGAAATCGCGGCGAGTCGGCTCGGCCGAAGTGGTGGTCACGGGCTTACGTCCCTCGTTTGTATCGTCCAGCCCATCCACGCAGCAGGCCATGAACGCGCTTGCATTCGACGGCGGTGGACGGGCCAGCCGCCCTAGCCCTGGGGAAGGGCAAATGCGGCGATCCGGCGGCGTTTATTGGCACCCTTATAATGAGAGCGCAAGCCCGGCGCGGCGGCAATGACCAAAGGCCGCACAATTCGTTTGCCGGCCGGGGCTTTCGGTCCATCCTGGGGCCATGCGGCTCGCCCTCTACGAACCCGATATCCCGCAGAACACGGGCACCATCCTGCGCCTGGCGGCCTGCCTGGGATTCGAAGCCCATATCGTCGAACCGACCGGATTCCCTGGCTTCGACCGGGCGTTGCGCCGCTCCGGCATGGACTACATCGACAAGGTGAGCCTGACGCGGCACATATCCTGGGCAGCTTTCGACGCCTGGCGGAGGGGTCGGGACCTGCGGCTCGTCCTGTTCACCACCGCAGCCGAGCGCACCTACCTCGACCACCCGTTCCAGCCCAACGACATTCTGCTGTTCGGCCGCGAATCGGCGGGCGTGCCGGCCGCGGTTCACGAGGCGGCCGACGTCCGGCTCAAAATCCCGATGCGCGAGGGCCTGCGCTCCCTCAACGTGGCGATGTCGGCGGCGATGGCAGCCGGCGAAGCACTCCGGCAGGCGCGCGGCCAGCGGGGAACCTGACGCTCAGCCCTTCACCGGATCGAGTGCCTTCGACCACAGCACATTGTCGTCGATATCCTTGAGCGCCACCGTCAGCACACCCGTGGAGCCATCGATCGCCACCCGGCCGAAGAACTGCATGCCGTAGCTCGGCCCGTGGTTGATCCTATTGTCCCGCGGCGCGGACTTCTCGAACACGACCTGAGGGCCGAACGTAGCGTCCGGCGGGAAGGCGCGTCCGGTGCCGGCGTTCAACGGCCCCGCGACGAACTCCCAGAACGGCTCGAAGTCCTGGAACGCCGCCTTGTTGGGATCGTAGTAGTGCGCGGCCGCGTAATGCACGTCGGCGGTGATCCAGATCGTGTTTTGGATTTTCTCGCGCTTGATAAAGGACAGGATGTCGGCGAGCTCATGCTCGCGGCCGCGCGGCGACCCCCCGTCGCCCTGCGACATCGATTCCTGACCCCACCGGCGATCGCCATCATACGTGCGCGGCAAGGACAGCGGCATGTCACAGGCGATCACCTTCCATTCGGCCTTTGAGGACTTCAGCGCCTGCTTCAGCCAGGCGACCTGCGCCGGCGCGAAGAAATACGCCGTGGGTCCGTAGCCCTCCTCCATGTTCTCGGCGTTCGGCCCGCGATAGCTGCGGGTGTCCAGCATGATGACGTCGAGCAGCGGCCCATACGCCAGCTTTCGGTAGATGCGGTTCACCTCGGCCAGCGTGCTTCGGATCGGCATGTACTCGTGGAACGCCTTGGCGCCGCGGGCCGCCATGACCAGCATGTTCTTCTCGGTATAGTTCCGGCGCCGATGCTCGGCACGGGTCAGCGGCTCACCCGGCCACCAGTTGTTGGTCACCTCGTGATCGTCCCATTGCGCGAACACCGGAATCTCCGCGTTCATCGCCAGCACGTTCCTGTCGGTAAGATTGTATTTGTAGTTGCCGCGGTACTCGTCGAGGGTTTCGGCGGGCTTCGACTTGGCCTCGGCCAGGACATTCTTCCAGACGCTGCCGTCGGCGAGTTTCACCTCGCTCTGCAGCGGTGCGTCGGAGTAGATCGTATCGCCGGAGTGAACGAAGAAATCCGGACGGTTCCTGTGCATAGTGCCGAAGCAGCGCAAGCCACCGCGCGCCTCGTCAATGCCCCAGCCCTGGCCGCAGACATCGCCGCCCCATACGAACGACACATTGCGCCGGTCCGCCGGCGCAGTGCGGAAGCGCCCGACCGCAGGCTCGCTCAGGATGTGCGGCTGCGAATGGTCCTGGAACCGCACGCGATAGAAGATGTCCTGGCCGGGCGGCAAGTCGTCGAGCAGCGCCTTGGCGGTGAAATCGCTCTGCGGCAGCGCATCGACGAATACGCCCTGGCGCACGTCGCGGAAGCTCTCGGTGGTGGCGATCTCGATCTGCATGCGTGCCGGCCGGTCGGTGCGCGCCCAGATGACGCCGCCATCCGGGCCGACGTCGCCGGATTGCACGCCGTGGGTGATGAGCGGCCGGTCGTTGGCGCGGCTGATATACGGGTGCGCAACGCCCAGCGCAGCGGCCGAGCTCGAAACGGTCAGGAATTTGCGGCGGGTCAGCATCGGTCGGTTGCGCATCGGTCCAGTCGCCGGTTATCGGGTTCGGCTCGTTCACCTTTGCGTTCGATCAATGCGGCGTCAACGCGACTGCTGGATGACATGGGACACCCTCAACCCGGCAGACGGATAGTATCCCGATGAATATGATCGCATCCATGGCCTCCCCGCTCCCCGATCCCGATACCCTCGAAGCCAGAAAGGCCCAGGCCCGCGCCTGGTTCGAGCGGCTGCGCGACGATATTTGCACAGCCCTCGAAGCGGTGGAGGACGCCCTGCCACAAGGCGCGCCGCTGGCCGAGCGGACGCCCGGCCGGTTCAAGCGCACGCCTTGGCAGCGCACCGACCATTCGGGCGCGCAACCGATCTCGGGTTCACCCGAGATCGGCACTTTAAGTGCCGGGTCGGCCAAGGCCGGCCCGGCTGGTGGCGGCGGCGTCATGTCGATGATGTCGGGCCGCGTGTTCGAGAAGGTCGGCGTCCATGTCTCGACTGTGCATGGCGAGTTCGCCCCGGAATTCCGCAGCCAGATCCCCGGCGCCGAGACCGATCCGCGGTTCTGGGCATCGGGCATCTCGCTGATCGCGCACCCGCAGAACCCGAACGTGCCGGCCGTGCACATGAACACGCGTTTTGTCGTGACGACAAAAGCCTGGTTCGGCGGCGGCGCAGACCTGACGCCATTGCTCGACAAGCGCCGCACCCAGGACGACCCGGACACGACGGCTTTCCACGCCGCGATGCAAGGCGCCTGCGATGCGCATCCGAAGGTCGCGCCGTACCAAAAATATAAGACGTGGTGCGATGAGTACTTCTATCTCAAGCACCGCCAGGAGATGCGCGGCATCGGCGGCATCTTCTACGATTATCTCGAGAGTGACTGGGACGCGGCGTTCGCGTTTACGCAGGACGTCGGCCGTGCGTTCCGCAACATCTATCCGGAACTGGCGCAGCGCAACTTCGCCACACCGTGGGGCGACGCCGAGCGCGAGGAGCAACTGGTGCGGCGCGGCCGCTATGTCGAGTTCAATCTGCTGTACGATCGCGGCACCATCTTCGGCCTGCGCACCGGCGGCAACGTGGATTCGATCCTGTCGTCGATGCCGCCGGTCGTAAAGTGGCCGTGATACGGCTGTCACAGAAGCCTCCTACGATTTGCGTGTCGATATGGAGGACATCATGAACATCGAAGCCGGCTCCGTCGTTACCCTGAAGTCCGGGGGACAGGCGATGACCGTAGTTTCCGTGGAGAGCGAAAGCGCCGACTGTCTGTGGTGCGGTGAAGAAGGCGACTTCTTCCGGCAGACGATCCCGACGATTGCTCTTCAGATCGCAGCGCCAATCCACAATGGCGAAGAGGACGACGAAGAAGACGAGGACGACGAAGACATCGAGGCCGACGACGAGGCGATTTCTAGCAAGCGTACCGCTGCGTGATCTGGATCGGCGCGCTCGTCAACGCACCAGCGCGCCGATCACCATCACCGCGCCGCCGATCAGCACCACGGCATCGAGGATCGCGGTGTGAACCTTCACCGGCAGCCGTTCGACGAACGAACGCGCCAGAAATGCGCCGCTGAAGCCGACCACGCCGATCAGCAGCCCGAACGCCACGATCTGCGCGGTGACGGCGCCAGCGTAGCCGAAAATAGTCAGCCGCACGATCCCGACTACGATCGAGATCACCGCATCGGTTGCGATCACGGCGGCGCCCTGCAAGCCGGCCGACATCAGAATAGAGAGCAGGATCACGCCCGCGCCGACCGTGCCGCCCATCACCGCGCCGTACCCCATCGAGCTGAACAGCAGCCCGCCATCGCCCAGCACGGTGGCGCGCCGGCGCATCGCGTAACGCAGCGGCACGGTGAGGATCAGCATGGTGCCGATCAGGATCTGCATCGCGCGTCCGGTCAGCAGCGTAAAGCCGTAGGCCGAGGCCGCCACGAACGGTATGGCCCCGGCCAGAGAAATCGCCGCCCGCCGCCAATCGACCAGCCGCAGAAAGGCAAACACGCGCCCGCTGTTGGTCAGCAGGCCGGAGATGGCGATGATCGGCACCACGGGCTCGGGGCCGAGCAGCGGCACCAGCACCAGCGGCATCAGCGCGCCCGTGCCGTAGCCCGCGACGCCGCCGACAATCGATCCAATCAGCGCAACGACCGCCACCAGCACCAGCTGCAAGATCGAAATGTCGGCAAAGACTGCGCTCATGTCACGCTGTCATGCGCCCGCCGCGCCCCTGCCCGCAAGCGGGGGAGGACGCCCATAGACACAGCTATCGCGCCACCAGATCGGCCGGCGAGATCAGCACGCCGAACTGCTCGCACCAGATCACCACGCTTGGATATTTCTTCGGATCGACGCCAGAGGGAATGTCGTAGCGCTGGCTGCCCTTGAAGGCGCGCAGGCGGCCGAGGTCGACGAACATCGCGTCTTTGACATCAGCCTCGCGGCGCACCTTCGCGTTCGGCACCAGATAGACGTGGTACTTCGGCCCCGGCCCCACCTCGAAGTCGGTCTCCAGAAACACCGCGCGCTCGTAAAGCCCGACCTTGCCTTTGCCCCAGTGCACCGGATCGGACGGGTTGGCGTGGATGAAGCCGCCGCTCGCAACGGGCGCTGCGCGCTCCGCATCGCTCAATTGCTCGTTCGCCTCGGGCGGCGGAAATACAAATGGAAACAGAAAAAAGCCGAGCGCGACGCCGAAGCCGGTGCCCAGCGCTGCACCGGTCAGGAAGATGGCCAAGCCGCGCATCAAGCCGCGCATCAGCGATGCTCCCGCTTCTGGCCCACACCAATTAAGGCAATGGAACCATGTCGCTTTTTCGCAACACGCCGGGGAATTGGCAATCCGTTTAGGAACTGGAAAGCGTTTGGGCGCTTTTAAAGCCATCGGTCGGGTGAGCGACCTTTGTTTTGCCACGTCTCGGGCATGAGAAGTCACTCACGGGTTTAGTGCGCAGTGCGTGCGCGTAGGAGGGTAAAATGCGTGGTCTTGCTTTGCTTTCAGTTGCCGCAACGCTCGCAGTCGGCGTCGCTGCCACCGCCACCGCTGCTGACATGCCGGTGCGGAACTACACCAAGGCGCCGGTCATGGTTCCGGTCTACAACTGGAACGGCTTCTACATCGGCGCACACGCCGGCTACGGCTGGGGCGACCATGATCGCACCGTGCTCGGCGGCGGCATCACCAACGGCTTCAACACCGACGGTGGCTTCGGCGGCGGCCAGGTCGGCTACAACTGGCAGTTCAACAACTTCCTGCTCGGCGTCGAAGCCGACGTCGCCGGCACCGGCATCACGGGCCGCGACAGCCCTGCCTTCAACGGCGGCACCGACGACTCGTCCAGGCTAAACTACATTGGCACCGTGCGCGGCCGCGCCGGCATCACCGCCAACCAGTGGCTTTTCTACGTCACCGGCGGTTACGCCTACGCCGACCTGCGCTGGTCGAACGTCGCTCCGCCGACCGACACCTTCAACGCCAGCGTGGACGGCTGGACCATCGGCGGCGGCATCGAGTACGGCTTCCTGCCGAATTGGTCGGTCAAGGGCGAGTATCGCTACACCGATCTCAGTTCGTTCACCCGTGGGGCTCCGGCCAACGGCGTGTTCCCCTACCGGGTCAGCACGACGCTCAATCAGGTCATGGTCGGCGTGAACTATCGCTTCGGCGGCATCGGCTACTGATCGCCTGATCGAATAACTGAAAGGCCCCGGCTGTGTCGGGGCCTTTTTTTCTTATTTGCCGATGTTTGATACCGCCGCCGCATCGGCGATCGCCGCAATCGCAGCGGCATCACTCGGGAAATCGGCTCCGATCCACTGAGCCTCCGCAGCGCGCAACGTCTCCCCCAGCGCCGGGCCCTTCTTGACGCCGCGTTTCATGAAATCGTCCGCCTTGAGCGGGAACACCGGCGCGGTCCAGCGCTGCGGCAACGTGGCAAGTTCGTGCCAAGCGGCATCCCCAGTGCCCGCCGCAGAGCGCGACCAGGCCAGCAGCACCCGGTCGGTGAAGCGCTCGGGGCCGAGCCCGTAGAGCAACGCCCGTGCGGCCTTGTCATCGCCCGGCGAAACTCTCCACCAATCCTTAACCATGTACGCCAGCCGGTCGTGCTCCGCGTTGGAGAGGCGCAGCCGCTGCCACAGCCGGATCGCGTCCTCGGAAATGCGCGCGCCGAGCGCACCCAGCCGGCGCACCGGATCGGCTGCCGTTCCGATCTCAGCCTCCACCTTTGTCATATTGGAGAAGCCCGCCAGATCGGGCACGCCGCCAAGCACCCGGATCAGCAGACCTGCCTCGGTCATCACGGCGGCCGCCGGCACCGCGTGCCTAGCAACGGCAAGCTTGAGCAACTCCATGCGGATGCGTTCGCGCGACAACTGGTCGAGCCCGGCCCGGCCGGCGATACAGGCCGCGAGACCGTCGGCATCCGGCTCGCCCTCCCCGTAGGCTGCGTGAAAGCGGAAGAAGCGCAGGATGCGCAGATAGTCCTCCGCAATCCGGCGGGACGCATCTCCGATGAAGCGCACCCGGCGCGCCTTCAGATCGTCAATTCCGCCGATTGGGTCGTGCACCCGTCCGTCCGGCGACATCGACAGCGCGTTCATGGTGAAGTCGCGGCGCTCGGCATCGACCGTCCAGTCGCGGCCGAACGCGACCTTGGCATGACGCCCGAACGTCTCGACGTCCTTGCGCAGCGTGGTCACCTCGAACGAACGGCCCTCCGCAACCACCGTGACAGTGCCGTGCTCGATGCCGGTCGGCACCGCGCGGAAGCCCGCGCCTTGCACGCGCCGCACCACCTCGTCCGGCAGCGCCGTGGTCGCGACATCGATCTCGCCGACCTGCTCGCCCATTAGCGCATTGCGCACCGCGCCGCCGACCACGCGGGCTTCCTCGCCGCCGCGATCGAGCGCAGACAGAAGCTTTGACAGCAGCGGCTCGCGCAGCCATGCGGCCTCCGCGATCCGAACCTCGGTCACTTGAATTGCCCCGGCACGAACGTGCCGTCCTTGTCGATGTGGGCCGGGATGTAGTCCACGCCCGGAGGCGCGCCAGCGAAATGCGACAGGTAGATGAAGCTGCCGATCATCAGCAGGAACGCCACAATGCCGAGCCCCGCCAGCGTCTTCGGCGGCCAGGAGCTGCGTTCCAGCACCGCCGACTTGGTCGCGAGCAGGAAGATCGCGTAGGCGACGAACGGCGCCACGAACAACGCAAGCTCGGTGAGGATCGGGCGGATCATTGCTGGTAAATCCGTTCGTACAGGTTGCGCAGAATACCCGCGGTGATGCCCCAGATGTAGCGCTCGCCGAACGGCATGGCGTAATAGTGCCGCTCGATGCCTTCTTTCCAGACCCGGCTGTGGCGCTTGTGGTTGTCCGGCTGCATCAGGAATTCCATCGGAACCTCGAATGCCTCCACCACTTCGGCCGGATTGATGGTCAGCCGATAGTCGGGAGCGACGCGGGCCACCACCGGCAGAATGCGAAAACCGGAAAATGTCAGATAGAGATCGAGGTAACCGATCGGATCGACCAGGGCGCGAGCGAGCCCGATCTCCTCCTCGGCCTCGCGCAGCGCGGCGTCGAGCGGGCTGGCGTCGTCCGGGTCGATCTTGCCGCCGGGAAACGCGATCTGTCCGGAATGGCTCTTCAGATCGGGCGTGCGCAACGTCAGCAGCGCGGTCGGCTCGGCCCGCTCCACCACACCGATCAGCACCGCGGCAGGCTTGGTCGCCTGAACGCCGGCTTTTTTCCACAGTTCGTCGTCGAGATCGAGATCGCCGCGCACCGCGGTCGCGGTGTGATCGTCGAGTGCCGCCGGCACATCGAGATTGAGCCGCGCCCGCGCGCGCGACATGAACTCACGTCCGGTGAAATGCGGCGCCGCGCTTGCGGCCGCGTCGGCCGGAACGCCGGTGGCCATCAGGCGAATTCCTTCAGCGTGTCGGCTGCGGCCATGACGAAGAATTCTCCCCCCGAAGTCACGCCGAACATGCGCTCGCCATCAACGTCGCGCTCCTCGCCGAGCTCGACCAGATCATAGAACAGCGGCCGCGACACCTTTGCCCACAGATCCCGGCGTACATGCAGATAGGGCTTGAGTCCGCCGGTGCCGGCTTCCGGCTCAAAGCGTAGCGCATGACCCGGGCCGCAGGCGACCCAATCGTCGACGTTGGTGCGGAAGTGGAGAACGCGGCCCTCGGCGCCGGGCTCGATCTTCATCTCGACCGCGAGGAACGGCGCATCGTCCACCGTGATGCCGACCTTTTCGACCGGCGTGACGAGGAAGTAGCCGTCGTCCTCCCGTTTGAGCACCGAGGCAAACAGCTTGACCAGGGCATGCCGGCCGATCGGCGTCTTCAGGTAGTACCAGGTTCCGTCGGTGGCGATCCGCATATCCAGATGGCCGCAGAACGGCGGGTTCCAAAGATGCACCGGTGGCGGCGCCTTGCCGCCTTCGCGCCGCGCGGCCTGCGCGATGCCATCCAGTCCACTGGGTTGCCTTTCGTTCGCCATGGTTGACCCTGTGTATAGACCTTCGCGCCGAACCCGGCTCGCGCGAACGTGTATGCGCGAATCTGCACCCCTCCTATTCCTCAGAAATAACGGGGGTTTCAGGCGAAAAGTGAGATACCGGCTCCGGAAATCGGGGATAATGACACTGGCACGGAAATTGTCTCGCTGGGTCCATAGGATCGCCTTCAGACGGGCGGATAAGCTGCAGCAATTCAGACGCAACAGGAGTGCATGATGGCGGTGGCGGGCGGAGACGGCGTAGAGAAACTCGAAGACATGATCGTGCGCGCCGCGGAATCCACGGCAGCCCACATCGCCGCCGCCAAGTCTGCGATCGGCGCGGTCATCTTCGGCCAGGAGCAGGTGGTCGAGCAGGTGCTCATCACGGTGCTGTCCGGCGGCCACGGCATGCTGGTCGGCGTCCCCGGCCTTGCCAAGACCAAGCTGGTCGAGGCGCTAGGCACCGTGCTCGGCATGGAGATGCGCCGTATCCAGTTCACGCCGGACCTGATGCCCTCCGACATTCTCGGCAGCGAAGTGCTGGAGGAAGGCGCCGGCGGCAAGCGGAGCTTCCGGTTCATCGCCGGGCCGATCTTCGGCCAGTTGCTGATGGCGGACGAAATCAACCGCGCCAGCCCGCGCACCCAGTCGGCACTGCTGCAGGCGATGCAGGAGCAGCACGTCACCGTGGCCGGCACGCGCCATGACCTGCCGAAGCCCTTTCATGTGCTCGCGACGCAGAACCCGATCGAGCAAGAAGGCACCTACCCGCTTCCGGAGGCGCAACTCGACCGCTTCCTGATGCAGATCGACGTCGATTACCCCGACGCTGCCGCCGAGCGCCGCATCGTGTTCGAAACCACCGGCGTCGATGAAGCCAAGCCCAAGGCCGCGATGACCTCCGACGACCTGATCGCGGCGCAGCGCCTGGTGCGCCGCCTGCCGGTCGGCGAGTCGGTGGTCGATGCGATCCTCAAGCTGGTGCGCTCGGCGCGCCCCGGCCCGGAAACCGGCGAACTCGGCAAGCTGATCTCCTGGGGACCGAGCCCGCGCGCCTCGCAGGCGCTGATGCTTGTGGCGCGCGCACGCGCGCTGCTGGACGGCCGGCTCGCGCCGTCGATCGACGACGTGATCGCGCTCGCAGAACCTGTTCTCAAGCACCGCATGGCGCTCACCTTTGCCGCCCGCGCCGACGGCGAAACCATTAGCGGCGTGATCGGCAAACTTGCCGCGCGCATCGCCTGAGACCCGAATGGCGGTTGACGGACCAGGCGGCCGCAACGAACTTCGGGCCACGCGACGCGCGACCGAAGGCGCGCGCGCGCTTGCGGCGGTGATGCCGCGGCTGGTGCTCGAATCGCGCCGGATCGCCGCCACCGTGATCCACGGCCTGCACGGACGAAAGCGCGCAGGCTCCGGCGAGAACTTCTGGCAATTCCGCCGCTACGTGTCGGGAGAGGAAGCCCGCCGCGTCGATTGGCGCCGTTCGGCACGCGGCGATGAACTTTACGTGCGCGAGCAGGAATGGGAGGCCGCGCACACGGTCTGGATCTGGCCGGATCGTTCGCCGTCGATGGATTTTTCCTCGCGCACGGCGCAGCAGACCAAGCTGGAGCGCACGCTGGTGGTGGGCCTCGCGCTTGCCGAGGTGCTGGTCGATGCCGGCGAACGGGTCGGCGTGCCGGGCCTGATGCGCCCGACCGGCAGCCGCGCGGTGATCGACCGCATGGCCGACGCGATCATGCATGACCCGAACGACCGGGCCAGCCTGCCGCATGGATTTGCTCCGGCCTCGCTCGCCGAGATCGTGGTGATCTCCGACCTGTGGAGCCCGATCGAGGAAATCCGCTCGACCATCTCGCAACTCTCCACCACCGGCGCCCACGGCCATTTGGTGCAGGTCGTCGATCCGGCGGAGGAGACGTTCCCCTATTCCGGCCGCATCGAATTCATCGATCCTGAGGGCGGCGGCGAAGTCACCGCGGGCCGGGCCGAGAACTGGCGCGGCGACTACGAGGAGCGGCTGAAGCGCCACCGCGCTGAAATTCGCGCCGCGGCCGACAAGCTCGGCTGGAGCTTCATCACCCACCGCACCGACCGCCCCGCCAACGAACTGCTGCTCGCGCTGCATGTGCGCATCGGCGAGGGCAACGCCGCGGTGGCGATGTCGCGCGGCACCGGCGCACGCCCGAGGAGGTCCGCATGATGGGCCTGCCGCTCGGCTTTGCGAGCCCGCTGATCCTGATGGGCCTGCTCTCCTTGCCCGCGCTGTGGTGGCTGCTGCGGCTCATCCCGCCGCGCCCGCAGCGCGTCCAATTCCCGCCCACCCGGCTGCTGTTCGACATCAAGCCGAAGGAAGACACGCCGTCGCGCACGCCGTGGTGGCTGACGCTGCTGCGCCTAACATTGGCCGCGCTGGTGATCCTGGCCGCCGCCGGGCCTTTGTGGAATCCACCGACCGCCTCGACCACCGGCGCACGGCCGATCGCGCTGCTGATCGATGACGGTATCGCCGCCGCTGCAAGCTGGGACGCCCGCGTCCGCACCGCCGAGGACATCATCTCGCGCGCCGAAAGCGACAACCGCGGCATCGCGTTGGCGCCGCTTGGCGAAGCCAGCCGCGACTTCTCGCTGCAGACGCCGGCCGCGGCGCGGGTCCGGCTCAACCAGATCAAGCCCAAGCCCTACGCCATCGAGCGCAGCGATGCACTGCCGGCCATCACGCGGCTGCTGGCGGCGACGCCGAACATGGAAGTGCTCTGGCTGTCCGACGGTGTAGACTTCGGCCGCAGTTCCGAATTCGTCGAAGCGCTGGGCCGCGCGGCGGACGGCCGCCCGGTCGGCGTGGTGACCGGCGGACTGCCCACCGCGCATGCGCTGGCCGCCGCCGACAACGCGGCCGGTGCGCTCACGGTGAAGGTGCTGCGCGCCACCACCGCCGGCACCGAAAGCGGCTTGGTGCGCGCGCTCGATCTCAAGGGCCTGCCGCTCGGCGAAGGCCGCTTCGCCTTCAAGGAGGGCGAGCGAGAGGCTGAAGCCGAATTCAATTTGCCGGTCGAGATCCGCAACGACATCGCCCGTGTCGAAATTCCCGGCGAGAAGTCCGCAGGCGCAGTGCAACTGCTCGACAAACGCTGGCGCCGCCGCACCGTGGGCGTCGTGACCGGCGCCAGTGCCGACACCGCGCAGCCTCTGCTCGCCTCCACATTCTACTTGGCGCGCGCCCTCAATCCGTTCGCCGACGTGCGGCTCGCCGATGCCGCGGCCCCCACCGAGGCGGTGCGCCGCTTCATCGAGCAGGGCGTACCGATGATCGTTCTCGCCGACGTCGGCAATGTCGCCGGCGAATCGCGCGACCGGTTGTCCGCCTGGGTCGATGACGGCGGAATGCTGGTGCGCTTCGCCGGCCCCCGCCTCGCCGGCTCCGACGACGATCTGGTGCCGGTGAAGCTGCGCCGCGGCGGCCGCATTCTGGGCGGCAGCCTGAGTTGGGAGCAGCCGCAGCAACTCACAGGCTTCTCGAAGGACGGTCCGTTCGGCAACCTCGCCGTTCCCAAGGATGTCACGGTGACGCGGCAGGTGCTGGCGGAGCCCGAGGCAGGCCTGATCGACCGCACCTGGGCAACGCTCGCCGACGGCACGCCGCTGGTCACGGCGGTTAGGCGCGGCAAAGGAATGATCGTGCTGTTCCACGTAACCGCGGACACCCGCTGGTCCGATCTGCCGCTGTCCGGCAGCTTCGTCGAAATGCTCCGCCGTATCGTCGCGCTGGCCGGCTCCAGCGTGGTGGCGCAATCCGCAAGCGACAGCCAGACGGTGCGCGAAATGGTTCCGCCGACCCGCGTGCTCGACGGCTTCGGCGCGTTCGGCCCGCCGCCGCCAACCGCACGTCCGGTGCCCGCAGGCTATTCCGGGCGTGCCACCGCCGATCATCCGCCCGGCTTCTACGGCCCACCGGATGGGCTGCTCGCGGTCAACGCGCTGACGCCCGCCGATCGCCTCGCGGTGCTCGACTACGCGCCGCTCAACGCTCGGCTTGAAGCGTATCAGGTCGGCGAGCCGCACGACCTGCGCGGCCCGGTGCTGCTGACTGCGCTGGCGCTGCTCGCCCTCGACGCCATCGTGGTGTTCTTCCTGGCCGGCGGACTGGCGCAACTGTTCCGCAGCCGTCCGCGCCGCGCCGCCGCGGCGCTGTTGGCGGGCGTGCTGTTCGGAGCACTCGGCATGCCGGGACAGAGCCTGGCGCAACAGCAGCCGGCACCCGGATCGCGCGGTCCAGTCCGGATGCTGATCGAGCAGCGGCCGCTCGTTCAACAGGTCCAGCAACGGACACAGACACAGTCTCAGAACGACCCGGTGCTGGATTTCGCGCTGCGCGCCACCACCGAGACCAGGCTCGCCTATGTCGTGACAGGCGACGCCGAGGTCGATGCGATCAGCCGCGCGGGCCTGCAAAGCCTGACCGTTTTCCTGGCGCAGCGCACCGCGCTCGAAGCCGGCGAACCGGTGGCGCTCGACATCGGGCGCGATGAGCTGGCGTTCTTCCCGCTGATCTATTGGCCGGTGGTGCCAGGCACGGCCAAGCCCACACCCACCGCGCTCGCCCGCATCGACGCCTACATGAAGCAGGGCGGCACCGTGCTGTTCGACACCCGCGACGCCATTATGGCGGCGCCGGGACCGGGCGGCGAAGCGCGCGCCCCCGGAATGGTGGCGCTGCGCGGCATTCTCTCATCGCTCGATATTCCCGAGCTGGAGCCCTTGCCGCGCGACCATGTGCTGACCAAGACATTCTTCCTGCTGAAGGACTTCCCCGGCCGCTTCAACTCCGGCCAGCTTTGGGTCGAGGCCACGCAGACCGGCGAAGACCCCGAAGGCGAGGACAAGCGCCCGGCGCGTGCCGGCGACGGGGTGTCCTCGATCATCATCACGTCGAACGATCTGGCCGGCGCATGGGCGACCCGCCCCGATGGGCAGGCGATGCTGCCGATGGTGCCGGGCGAACCCCGCCAGCGCGAGTTCGCCTTCCGCTCCGGCGTCAACATCGTGATGTACACGCTCACCGGCAACTACAAGGCCGACCAGGTGCATGTGCCGGCGCTGCTCGAACGGCTGGGCCAGTAGGAGCGGATGGTGGGTTTCGGCGTCACATTCAGTCCCCTCGTCCCCGGCTATGTGCTGTGGGCGGCGTGCGGCGTGGCGCTGCTGCTCGCGATCATGCTGTTCGTGGTGCGAAGCCGCGGCGCCGGCGTCCGCGCTGTTGCGCTTGCGCTGATGGTGCTGGCACTCGCCAATCCTTCGCTGACCCGCGAGGACCGCGAGCCGCTGACATCGGTCGCGGTCGTGGTGGTGGACAAGAGCCCGAGCCAGAACTTCGCAGGCCGCACCGAGCAGACCGAGGCCGCGCGCGCCGCGCTGGCCGAACGGCTCGGCCGGATTCCCAATCTCGATGTGCGCTTCGTCGAAGCCGGCGAAGCCGACGGTGAAACCGACGGCACGCGGTTGTTCGCGGCGCTGGGGGCCGCGCTCGCCGACGTCCCGCCGGATCGCGTCGCCGGCGCGATCATGCTGACCGACGGCCGCGTCCACGACATCCCGGACGATGCTGCAGCCCTCGGCTTCTCGGCGCCGGTGCATGGGCTGATCACCGGTACAGCGAACGAGCGCGACCGCCGCGTGGTGCTGGTGACGACGCCTCGGTTCGGCATCGTCGGGCAGGTGCAGACCGTCGTCTATCGCATCGAGGACCAGGGCGTTCGCGGCACGCCAGCCCAGGTCACGGTGCGCCGCGACGGCGAACTGGTCGATCGCCGCACCGTGATGCCCGGCAACACCGTCAACGCACAAATCCAGATTCCGCACGCCGGTCCCAACATCGTCGAGATCGAGGCGGCCCCGCTCGAAGGCGAACTGACCACGGTGAACAACCGCGCCGTGGTATCGATCGACGGCGTGCGCGACAAGCTGCGCGTGCTGCTGGTGTCCGGCGAGCCGCACGCCGGCGAGCGCTCCTGGCGCAACCTGCTCAAGGCCGACGCCAGCGTCGATCTCGTTCACTTCACCATTCTGCGTCCGCCGGAGAAGCAGGACGGCACGCCGATCAACGAGCTGTCGCTGATCGCGTTTCCGACTCGTGAGCTGTTCCAGCAGAAGATCAACGAGTTCCACCTCATCATCTTCGACCGCTACGCCCGCCAGGGCGTGCTGCCGATCATCTACTTCGACAACATCGCCCGCTACGTGCGCGAGGGCGGCGCGGTGCTGGTGGCTGCAGGCCCCGATTACGCAAGCCCGACCAGCCTGTGGCGCACCCCCCTCGACCAGATCCTGCCGGCCGAGCCGAGCGGCCTGACGACCGAGACCGCCTATCGCGCGGCGCTGACCGATCCCGGCAAGCGGCATCCGGTGACGCGTGGGCTCGAAGGCGCCGACAGTTCTCCGCCCAAATGGAGCCGCTGGTTCCGCCTGGTCGATACCAAGGCCTCGACCGGAACGAGTGTGATGGAAGGGCCGGACAACAAGCCGGTGCTGGTGCTGTCACGGGAAGGCGAAGGCCGCGTCGGCCTGTTGCTCTCCGATCACATCTGGCTGTGGGCGCGCGGCTTCGAGGGCGGCGGCCCGCATCTCGACCTGATGCGCCGGCTGTCGCACTGGCTGATGAAACAACCCGATCTCGAAGAAGAGGCGTTGCGTCTGGTGGTGCGCGGCCGCGTTCTGCTGGTCGAACGCCAGACCATGGCGGACAGCGTCAACGAGGTGACCCTCACCCTGCCCTCCGGCGCGCGGCAGAACATCACCCTCTCCGCCGGCGAGCCCGGCCTGTGGCGCGGCACGGTGAAGGCCACCGAGCTCGGCCTGTGGCGCGCCACCGACGGCAAGCTCAACGCGCTGATCAACGTGGGGCCCGCCAACCCGCGCGAGTTCGCCGAGGTGACATCGACCACCGAAGCGTTACGGCCGCTCGCCGCGGCAACCGGCGGCGACGTGCGCCGCCTGACCGAGACGACCGGGCTGAACCTGCCGCGGATCGTCGCCATGCGCTCCTCCGATACGTTCCGCGGCGACGACTGGATCGGCCTGAAGATGCGAGACGCCAGCGTGGTGCGCGGCATCGGCGTGCTTCCGGTGTTCGCGGGCCTGCTCGGGTTGCTGCTGCTGGTCGGCGCGCTCGCCGCAACGTGGGCGCGCGAGGGCCGCTGAACTCAGGACCTGAGCGGCCTGATCCTGCCGCCGACGCCGTCGAACGCGTCGGCGACCAGTTCCGCGACCAGCAGGCGGTCCGGATCGACCGGACCCGGCATCGTGGCAACACCCTTGGGAATGCGCTTGAAACCGGCGCGGGCGTAGTAAGGCTCGTCGCCCACCAGCACCACCAGCCGGTGCCCCTGCTGCTTCGCCTCCCGGAGCGCACGATCCATGAGCGCCTTGCCGATGCCGCGCTCGCGGAACGGCGGCTCCACGGTGAGCGGACCCAGCAGCAGCGCGGGTGCGTCGCCAATCGTGACCGGCGAAAGCCGGATCGAGCCGACCATCAGCGTGCCGATCCGCGCGATGAACGAGAGATCCAGACGATGCGGGACATCCTCACGGATGCGGTAGGCGGTGCGCGCGTAGCGCCCCGGGCCGAACGTGCGCTCGTGCAGACGGTCGATCGCTTCCGCGTCATCGGCGGTTTCGGACGTGATGCTTGGAGAAAGATCGGTCATCAACCTGCCTGCGCGCCTCAGATCGCGGACGCGCCCATGGATGCGCCCCGTGGCCGATTACCACGCGAGGTCACGCAACGTCCATCATCGGCCGAAACCACATAGGCCGATAAACCCGAGGACATGCGGAATTATTCCGCGGTGATGCCGAGCTTCTTGATCTGCGGGCCCCAGAACGCCACTTCGCTTGCCAGCTTCTGCCCAAAGCCTTTGGCATCGAGCGCGCCGCGCACCCCTCCGGCCGCAAGACGGGCGGAAACCGCGGGGCTCTGCATCGCCTCCATCATGGCCTTCTCTAGCGTGCCCAGCGCGTCGGCAGACAGGCCGGCCGGCGCCAGCATGGCGTACCAGTTGTTCATCAGCATGCCCGGATAGCCGAGCTCCGCCGCGGTCGGCACGTCCGGCAGCAGCGGCGACCGCTCGGTCGCAAACAACGCCAGCGCGCGCACCTTGCCGCTCTTCACCAGCGGCTCCAGCACCGGCAGATCGGCGCTCAGCAACTGAATGTGTCCGCCGATCAGGTCGGTCAGCGCGGGTGCGACGCCCTTGTAGGGAACGTGGACGGTCTTGATGCCGGCCTCCGTGTTAATCACCTCGCCGATGATATGCATGGTCGAACCGGCACCCGCCGAGGCGTAGCTCAGCTTGTCGGTCTTGGCCTTGGCGATCAGTTCGGCCAGAGTCTTGGCCGGATAGTCCGGGCTCACGATCACCAGCATCGGCACGGCGCCTGCAAACCCAATCGGCGTGAACGACTTCACCGGGTCGTAGTTGAGCTGACCGCTGCGAAGTGCCGCACTGATAACATGCGAGCCGGAGCTCGCGAACAGCAGCGTCTTGCCGTCAGGAGCCGCGCGCGCCACCTGCTCGGTGGCCAGCACGCCGCCCGCGCCGCCGCGGTTCTCAATCACGATATCGGTCTTCAGGCGCGTCGCCATGTCGGCCGTGATGAGCCGCGCCAGCGTATCGACCGGCCCGCCGGCCGCGAATGGCACCACGACCTTGATGGTCTGGGCCTGGGCGGACGCCGAGAACGAAAGTGTCAGCGCCGCAAGCGCCGCCAGGAGCCTCGTCATGGTCGTTTCCTTCCGCATCCGTTCCAGCTTGTTTGGCGGCAAGCCTAGCGCCCTGGCGGCGCCGGTGGCAACGCGCGTTTGCGCCTACCAAACCTCGGAGGCGCGGACGCCGTGGAGCACCTCGGCGAGGCGGGCCCGCGTGCCTCTGGTGGTGCCTTCGGGCAACGCGTCGAGCGGGAAAAAGCCGTGGTTGATGATCTCACGATCCGGCACCGGCTCGGCGTTCTGGCGGAAGTCGCGGATGACGTAGAGCGCGACCTGGTCGCGCCGCGAATACGTGGGGTTGAAATAGATGCTGTGCAGCACGGGTTCGCCGGTGATCTCGATCGAACCCTCCTCGGCGAGTTCGCGCCGCAGCGCTTCGACCATCGTCTCGCCGACCTCGACGCCACCGCCGGGCAGATGCCAGCCATCGACGTAGCTGTGCTCGATCAGGAAGACCCGGCCCTCAGCGTCGAGCACCATGCCGCGCACCCCGACGGTGAGCCCGCGCGAGATGCGCCAGTAGAAGTGCATCAGCACGCCCAGCCAATAGGTGCGGCGGAAAAGTGTTGCCATCGGCGATCCCTTCTTGAATGGTCTCCCATATCCGGTTTGCGAGGCCGGTTTAAGCGCCTTGCCGGGCCTTTCCGATGTTCCTGCTGGCGCACATCTCCGACATCCACCTTGCTCCGCTGCCTCCCCCGAGGCTCGCGGAACTGATCGGCAAGCGGGGGTTGGGCTACATCAACTGGCTGCGCAAGCGACGCGCGATCCATCGCCGCGAGGTGCTCGATGCACTGATCGCCGATCTCAAAGCGCAGCGGCCCGACCACATCGCCGTGACCGGCGACCTGGTGAACCTCTCGCTCAGCAACGAGTTCGCGCCCGGCCGCAGCTGGCTCGAAGGCCTGGGTGGCGCGACCGACACCACTTTCGTGCCGGGCAACCACGACGCCTACGTGCGCTCCATCTCCGGGCAGGCCACGCGCGAATGGGGCGAATACATGCGGGGCGACCACGGCGAGCCGTTTCCGTTCGTGCGGCGGCGCGGCAACGTTGCGCTGGTCGGGGTTTCGACCGCGGTGCCGACACTGCCCCTCTCGGCGACCGGGCAGATCGGAGCGGCGCAGTTGGACCGGCTCGGCGTGGTGCTGGCCTCACTCGTGAAAGAGGACGTGTTCCGCGTCGTGCTGCTGCATCATCCGCCGATCGCCGGGGTGAACCGCTTCCGCCATCTGCGCGATGCGCCGGCGCTGCGCGACGTGCTGCGCAAGCATGGCGCCGACCTGGTGCTGCACGGCCACCTGCACGAGAGTTCGCTGATCTGGCTGGCCGGTCCGCGCGACAACGTTCCCTGCGCGGGGGCGCCGTCCGCATCCGGCGCGCCGGACAGCCACGACGAGCCGGCGGGCTACAACCTGTTCGAAATCGGCGGCGAGCCCGGCGCGTGGCAGTGCACGGCGATCCGGCGCAGCCTCGACCGCGAAGACGGCGCGATCCGTGAAGTCGGCCGCCAGTTGCTGATCTGAAGCGTCT
Source organism: Hyphomicrobiales bacterium (assembly GCA_021730985.1). Taxonomy (GTDB): domain Bacteria; phylum Pseudomonadota; class Alphaproteobacteria; order Rhizobiales; family Xanthobacteraceae; genus Z2-YC6860. The sequence continues at coordinate 29,524 of JAKFYI010000025.1, forward strand.
TAGAGGTTTTCGGAGCAGCGATTGGCCGAGGCTATTTCACCATCCGCGACGCGACGATCCACAGCGCCGCGAACAGCGACACACAGCCGATGATCAGCCCGAACAGGAACGCGCGCACCATCCGCCAGCGGCGCCGACGCATCGCGACCCGAACGTCTTGTCGCAGTTCCACCGCCTGTGTGGCGGAATCCTCGGTGAGCGCGCGTGAGCGCTCGACCATCCGCGCGGCGACATAGTGGGTAATCGCCTCGGTCATACGGGGAATCTCAGCACTTTCCGCCAGCACCTTGCGGCCGTAGCGGGTGTCTTGCACCAGCCGGTACTGGCGCTTGTCGCGCCCCATCACAACATGGGCAACGACGTCGATCCACAATCGCGGCTGGTCGCCGTGACTGATGCCGCGATCGAACAGATCGATGTCGGCGGGGATGTCGTTGAACAGCGGGTCGAGCGATTCGTTCAGCAGTTCCAGCCGGGCCAGTTCCGCGTCGCGCAATTCGACCACGACGCTGGTGCGTTCGGCGGTCTCGATGCGGGCCTGGCGCACAGCCACCTTCAGCGCGGTCGGCTCAACCGGTGCTGTGTCCTCGGCGACTTTTCGTTTGCGGCCCCACATGCCACGAATCTATCAGCCGAGTCGCAGCCGAGACAGCGAAATGGTTGTGGCCACAATGGCCTGCCACAATTATTTGGCTGCAATCCCGTACGAACGCGCCCAGCCGAGGCCCTCCTCCGTGTTGCCTCGCGGCCGGTACTCGCAAGCCGTCCAACCCGACCAGCCGAGCCGGTCGAGCGCCTTGAGAATTTCCGGATAGTTGATCTCCCCCTCGTCCGGCTCGTGGCGCGAGGGCACCGCCGCGATCTGCACATGGCCTACCAGCGGCAGGTGCTTCTCGAAGCGGTGGATCAAGTCGCCGCTCACAATCTGCACATGATAGAAATCGAACTGGATTTTGACGTTCGGACGCCCGACCTTGGCGATCACGTCGGCGCCGTGCTCCACCCGGTTGAGGAAGTAGTCCGGCCGGTCTCGCGGATTGATCGGCTCGATCAGCAGCGTGACCCCGTGCGGTTTTGCGAGATCGGCGGCGCGCGTCAGATTCGAGACGAACACCTTGTCCGCCGCGGGACGGTCGTTCGGCGGCACCGGGCCGGTCATGCAGTGGACCGCGCTGCCGCCGATCGCCACCGTGTATTCGAGCGCCTGCTTGAAGCGCGCGTCCCACTCGGCTTCCCGGCCCGGGATCGCAGCCACGCCTGAATCGCCCTTGCCGCCGCCGGGCGGCGTATTGACGCCGAGCTGGGTGAGGCCGTGCTTTGTCAATTCGGCCTTGATCGCCGCCGGCGCGTGGTCATACGGGAACTGCAACTCCACCGCCTTGAAGCCCGCGGCAGCGGCGGCGGCAAACCGCTCGATCAGCGGCCGCTCGGTGAAGAGGTAGGCGACGTTGGCGGCGAGACGGGGCATGTTGATTTCCGGCTTGCGTGAGGTGATTGTGCCCATTCATCTAGCGCACTTCCCGCCCCTCGCACCATCCGGACTGCCATGCTCGCCAACGACGCCTTCCATATCGCAGTGCTGCCCGGCGACGGTATCGGGCCCGAGGTCATGGCGCCGGCGCTCGAGGTGATGAAAAAAATCGAGGCGACCACGCCCGGCCTGAAATTCCGCTTCACCGAAGCAGCGGCCGGCGCCAACCACTACAAAGAGACCGGCAAGTCGATGCCGGATTCCACCATCAAGCTGTGCGAGGAGGCCGACGCCATTCTGCTCGGCGCCTGCGGGCTGCCGTCGGTGCGATATCCCGACAACACCGAGATCATGCCGCAGGTCGAACTGCGCTTCATCTTCGACCTGTACGCCGGCGTGCGGCCCTGCCGGCTCATTCCCGGCGTGCCCTCCCCGATCGTCGGCGCCGAAAAGCACGGCATCGACCTGGTGGTAATCCGTGAGTCGACCGAAGGCCTGTTCGCCTCGATGGGCAAGGGCGTGGTGACGCACGACGAAGGCCGCGAGACGCTGGTCATCACCCGCAAGACCTCGGAGCGGCTGTTCGATTTCTCGTTCCGCTATGCCGCACGGCGCAAATCGCGCGGACCCAACAAGGGCAAACTGACCTGCGTCGACAAGGCGAACGCGTTCAAAGCCTACGCCTTCTTTCGCAGCATGTTCGACGAGTGCGCGGCGAAGCATCCGGGCGTGCCGACCGATCGGCTGTACGTCGATGCCTGCTCCGCCATGCTGGTGCGGCGACCGTGGGATTTCGACGTGATGGTGATGGAGAACATGTTCGGCGACATCCTGTCCGACCTCACTGCGGGGTTGATCGGCGGGATGGGTATGGCTCCGTCCGCCGACATCGGCGACAAGCACGCGGTGTTCCAGCCCTGCCACGGCACCGCGCCCGACATTATGGGCCAGGGCAAGGCCAACCCTTCGGCGATGATCCTCTCGGTCGCGCTGATGCTCGACTGGCTGGCCGACAAGCACAGCCACGGCCCGGCGGCACAAGCCGCAGCGCGGATCGAGAAGGCGGTGGACGCAGCTTATGCCACCGGCCTCAAGCCGTTCGAATTCGGCGGCAGAGACGGCACCGCAGCCGTCACGAATGCGGTGCTCAACGCGCTTTAAGGTCGGCGTCTTCAAGTCATTGAACTCGTGAGAGTTTGTGGTGGGCAGGTCGTGGGCATGGCCCTACCCGCCAGCGCAAAGCACAGACATTCGCGCCCTGCCCACGATCAACTAAATTACGCAAACTATTTCAGTGTGTTGATAAGTGGGGCTATTGCCCATCTATTCGCCCACTAAGGCAGTGGGACATATTGTGGTTGACCCCTATTGGCAGGATTTGGTTCGCTTCAAGCGTCCCGCATCTGTTGAGACGCGCAAAAAGCCGCCTTCGCGGGACGACCGAGGAAACCGCCGGGGTGCCGCGATGAATGCGCAAGAACTGCTGCACGAGATCTCCGAATATTGCCGCCACACCGGCTTGGCCGAATCCACGTTCGGCCGCCGCGCGGTGAACGACGGCAAGCTCGCGAGCCGGCTGCGCCACGGCGGCCGCATCACCACCGAGACCCTCGACCGCATCCGCTCCTTCATGCAGTCGAACCGGGAGGCTGGCGCACGGCCCGCCGTGATGCCGCGCGCGCCGGAGCGCATCGCCACGGCGAGCTCGCCGCTTGCGCCGGCCGCGCCGAGGGTCCCCGCCATGCCGTCATCGGGCGATGGACCGGATCCGCAACGCAACTTCCGTTTCTTCGACAATCGCCAGAAGTACCTGCTGTTCGTCAACACCTGCAGCGAAAAATGGGTGGTCGGCAATCGCGTCTCGCTGGAGCTCGCCAACATCCACCCGCGCCCGCCGGCGCTGCGCCTGTTCGACGCCGGCGTCGGCGATGGCACTGTGCTGGGCCGCGTCATGCGCTCGATGCATGACCGCTTCCCGCACACGCCGTTCTACGTGGTCGGCAAGGAGATCAGCCTCGAGGACGTCCGCCTGACCATGCAGAAGATGGCGGATCGCTTCACCGAGCATCCGGCCACGGTGCTGGTGCTGACCAACCTCGCCTATGCCGACGCGCCCTGGCTCGCTGTGAAATCGCTGTCCGCCGCATCGAGCATGGTCTGGCACGAAGTGGGGCTGACGGGCTCCACGTCGCACCAGTTCGAGCAGCAGATCACCGATCTGGTGCCGTTCCTCGACGAGAACTGGAAGGCCGGCGTGAGCCCAAAAACCGGCAACCCGGTCTACGACCGGCCGGTCGTGCTGGTGGTGTATCGCGACGATCACAAATTCCTGCTCGATCCGATCATCCCGAAACCGGGCGGCACGGTGGCGAACTACGATCTCGTCATCGCGTCGCAGCCCTATCGCGCCCGCGCCTCGCTCGACTTCAAGGCCAAGCGCGTCATCGCGCCGCTGGCGCGCGCGCTCGGTCCGGGCGGACGAATGATCGCCATTCACTCGCACGGCAACGACCCGGGCCTGGAGATCATTCAGAGCGTGTGGCCCGGCGACAATCCGTTCATTCACGACCGCCATCAGATCATGAAGGCGGTCAAGCACGAGCTTGGACCCGCGGGGCGCGAACTCAACTTCAATGCCTACGCCGACAACCGATCGCTGTTCCGCTACGACATGCACACGCTGCCGAGCGAGATCACCGGCGCGTCGGCGATCGGCACCTCGACGCTGTTCGCAGCCTGGAATGCCGCGATCTATGTGTCGCAGGTCGAGGATCATCGCGTCGCAGAGGCCGCTGCCGACGGCCGCTATCTGCAGGCCACCCAGGAGGTGCTGCAGAAGCACGGCGCGCTGTGGTTCTACGACGAGTCTTACGTGATCTCGCGCCGGCGCGACTGACTTAAAGCGAAACCGGAGGCTTGCCGATGCCTGCGCTCGCCCAAGTCGATGCCGAAGCCGAAACGCCAAACCCGTCCGTGGCGCGAATCGTCGCGTTCATGGAGGGTTTTTCGCTGGAAACAGCGCGGCTCGACGCAGCCGACATCGCCGCGCTGCAGTCCGTGCGGTTGCGCGCGCCGGTCTACCTCACCAGCGTGCCGGGCCGGCCGCTGGCCGGCATGATCGAGCCGGCCAAGCGCCTGCGCGCCGCAGGCTTCGAGCCGGTGCCCCACTTGGCGGTCCGGAATGTAGCCAGCATCACGATGCTCGACGACTTCCTCTCCAGGCTCGCCGCACTCGGCGTGCGCCGCATCCTCGTGATCGCCGGCGACCGTAACAGGCCCGCAGGCCCATTTTCCGGCGCCATCGACGTGATCGGGAGCGGCCTGCTGCAGCGGCACGGCATCCGCGAGGTCGGCATCGCGGGCTACCCGCAAGGCCATCCGCGCATATCACTCCTTGCGCTCGAACAGGCTTTGGCGGCCAAGGCCGAGGCGGCGGTGCAGACCGGGCTTGCGGTCCACATCGTCACGCAATTCGGCTTCGACGCCGCGACGTTGTTGGCTTGGATCGTGCGATTGCGCGACCGCGGGATCGAGCATCCGGTACGGATCGGCATGGCCGGCCCGACCGACCTTTCGACTCTGATGCGCTACGCCCGTCGCTGCGGGGTGCGCGCCTCCGCGCAGGGTCTCGCCAGGAACGCCGGATTGCTCAAACATCTGGTCGGAACCAGCACGCCCGACGCCATAATCCGGTCGCTGGCCGAAGCGGCTGCGGCGAACCGGCTGGGCCATGTGGTCCCGCACCTCTATTCGTTCGGCGGATTGGCCGGGACGGGACGCTGGGCCGCGGCCGCGCGGGCCGGCCGCATCGCACTCGACCGCGCCGACGGCTTCCGGGTCGAGCCGTAGCGGCGCGCAGGAACGGATGGCCGAGGGGCTGTTTCGGCTCCGCATTGTCCCCTATCATTCGGTTGCGGCGCCTGAATTCGCCGCCAACAAGAACAAGCACGCCGGACCGTAAATCAGCAAACACGGTCGGCCAGGGGAGGATGCGATGTCGAAGTTCGTCCTAATTTCATTGGCTGCGATCGCTGCCCTTGGCCTGAGTGCCGGCACCGCCGCCGCGCAGACCTACGGCTTTGCCACGCTGCCGCCGGGCACGCTCAACCACACCACCGCCAGTTCGATATCCAAAGTCCTCAAGGAACGGGCCGGCATGAATGTGCTGGTTCAGCCCACCGCGGGCGACAACGTCATCATCCCGATGGTCTCGCGCGGAGAAGCCGAGATTGGCATCGCCAACATCATGGAATCGCAGGACGGCTTCGAGAAGGGCCAGAAGGATTTGCGGATCATCGTGGCCGCGCATGCGCTGCGCACGCCGTTTTTCGTCCGCAAGTCGTCGGCCATGACAACCATTGCCGACCTTAAGGGCAAGCGCGTGACGATGGGATTCTCGGCGATGCGCAACATCGACGGCGTCGCTCGCGGCATGCTGGCGACGGCCGGCCTGACCGAGAAAGACGTGCAGCCGGTGCTGGTCCCCAACGTAGTGCGCGGTGCCGACGATTTCATCGCCGGCGCCAACGACACCTTCACCTTTGCGTTCGGCGCGCCGAAGGTTCGCGAGGTCGATGCCACGGTTGGCGGCATCCGCGTGCTCACGATCGACGAGAAAGGCATGGCCGCGTCGCGCAAGATCATGCCGTGGGCGTATCTGACCGAGGTTACGCCGGGGCCGGTCTTCATCGGCGTCGAAAAGCCGATGAAGGTCTACAGCTTCGACAACGTTCTGCTAACCTCGGCAAAGGTTCCCGACGACGTGATCTACAAATTTCTCGACACGCTGGAGAAGAACAAGCCCGACCTGATCGCGGTGCAGCCGGTGTTACGCGAGTTCTCGGCGGAGGCCGGATACAAGCAATACGGCGTGCCCTATCATCCGGGCGCGCTGAAGTATTTCAAGGAACGCAATCTCACCGCCAAGGCGCTGGATTGAAGCGGTCGCCGAGCCGAAACAAAGCAAACGCAAGAGAGGGTCCATTCATGAATGCCAGGACGTTCAGATTGCTCGCCGCGTCGATCGCCATGGCCGCGCTCGGCGGACAGGCGGCTTCGGCGCAGACCTACGGCTTCGCCGCGATGCAGCCGGGATCGCTCAACCACACCGCCAGTTCCGCCATCGCCAAGGTTCTGAAGGAGAAGGGCGGGCTCAACACGCTGGTACAGCCCACCGCAGGCGAGACCGTGATGATCGCCATCGTGAACCAGGGCGAGGCCGATTTCGCCATGGCGAACGCACCCGAACTCGGCGGCCTGATCGCCAGCAACCCGAACCTGCGGATGATCGGGCCGATCTACACGCTCAAGACCGGCTTCTGGGTCCGCAAGGACAGCGGGATGCAGACCGTCGCCGACCTCAAGGGCAAGCGCGTGACGATGGGCTACTCCGCGATGCGCGCGCTGGAGCCGATGTCGCGCGCGATCCTCGCGGCAGGCGGCCTGTCGGAAAAAGACATCAAGCCGGTGCTGGTGCCGAATGTGGTGCGATCGGCGGACGATTTTGTGGCAGGCGCGGCCGACATGTTCATGTTCGCGTTCGGCGCGCCGAAGGTGCGCGAGGTCGATGTGACGGTCGGCGGCACGCGCTTCCTCGCGATCCCGGACTCACCCGGCATGGCCGCCGCCGACAAGATCTCGCCATTCGGCTACCTGTCGGACATCGCGCCGGGACCGGTGTTCGTCGGCGTCGAGAAGCCGATGAAGACCTACACCATCGACAACATCCTGTTCACCCACGCCAAGGTGTCCGACGCCGTGGTTTACAAGCTGATCGAGACGCTTGAGGCCAACAAGGCCGATCTGATCGCGGTGGCGCCCCCGCTGCGTGAGTACTCGGCCGCCAACCTCAACAAGAAGTATCCGTTCGCCTATCACCCTGGCGCCTTGAAGTACTTCAAGGACAAGAACATCGAAGCCAAGGCGATCCAGTGAACGACGCGAGACCGGCTTCGGGCGCGGTGGGCCAGTCCGCTGCGTCCGAAGAGCGATTCCTATCGAGCGCGGAGGAGTTTGCCGCCACCTCGTCGAAGGCCACTGTCCTTCTGACCAACATCCTCCAAGGCGTACTGGTCGCCTGCGTTGTGCTCTGGGTGATGGACATCCCCAGGCAGGTTTTCAACATCTCGTTTTACACCGAGCAGTTACTCACGGTGTGCCTGGGTCTCACCCTCGCGCTGGCGTTCGTCGTGGAGACCAGGCGGGACTACCGCGCCATCGATCCGGCCGGCGCGATCGCCGTCGTCACCATCCTGATTTATATAGCCTACCGATTTCCCAATCCGCTCAATATCCCGGCGCTGTTGTGGCTCGGTCTGACGCTGGCGCTGGCGTGGACCCTCCTCGCCAGCAGGGAGAAATACGCGCGCTGGTTTGATTACGCCGCCGCCGTGACGTCGCTGTTGCTGTGCGGCTATATCTTCGTGCGATACGAGCCGCTGACCTACGAACTCGCCATGCTGCCGGTGGAGGGCATCGTCGGCAGTGCGATCCTGGTGTTCCTCGTGCTGGAGGGAAGCCGCCGCAGCTCGGGCTTCGGCTTCGTCGCCATCATCCTGGCAATGGCGGTCTACATTTACATCAGCCCGAACCTGCCGGGCGATTTCCAGACCCGCTGGGTGTCGCCGGAACGGCTGGTCGCCTACCTCGGCCTCGACACCAACAGCATCATTGGCGCGATCCTGGGCGTCGCCGTGCTGATCGTGATCCCATTCACCATCATGGGGCAGGTTCTGGCCCGCACCGGCGGCGCCGACTTCTTTTCCGACGTTGCTATGGCGGCGATGGGCCGCTTCCGCGGCGGCTCGGCCAAGATCGCGGTGGTGGGCTCGGCGCTGTTCGGCATGATTTCCGGCAGCGCGGTGTCGAACGTGCTCGCAGTCGGCATCGTGACGATCCCGACGATGATCAAAGCGGGCTTCTCGCGTTACAAGGCGGCCGCCATCGAGTCGGTTGGCTCGACCGGCGGCCAGCTGATGCCGCCGGTGATGGGCGCGTCCGCCTTCATCATGGCGGAGTTCCTGCAGGTGTCTTACGGCACGGTGTGCATCGCCGCCGCCATCCCCGCCATTCTCTACTACGCCTGCCTGTTCATTCACGTCGATCTTGACGCCGCCAAACAGAAGATCGGTGCGGTGCAGGACCCCGATGCGCCGTCGTTTCGCGAGGTGATGAAATCGGGCTGGCACTTTCTGGTGCCGATCGCGTTCCTGGTGTTCGCGCTGGTCTATCCCGAAGTCACCATGCTGACGCCCGAGAAGGCCGCCATCGTGTCCACCGTTCTGCTGATGATCCTGACGTTCGTTTTCGGCTATCGCGGCAAGCGCCCCACCTTGCTGACGCTCGGCCAGGCCATTATCGACACAGGAAGGATTTCGCTCGACATCATCCTGATCGGCGCCGCAGCCGGCATCATGGTAGGCATCCTCGCGATCTCCGGCCTCGCCTTCAGCATGACGCTACAGCTCGTCGCGCTGTCCGGCGACAACATCTACCTGCTGCTGATCCTGATCGCGATCCTGGCTTTCGTGCTCGGCATCGGCCTGCCGACCGTCAGCGTCTACATCCTCACCGCAACGCTGCTGGCGCCGGCGCTGATCAAGCTCGGCGTGACGCCGATGGCCGCGCACATGTTCGTCATGTACAACGGCATGCTGTCCATGATCACGCCGCCGGTTGCGTTCGCGGCCTATGCGGCCGCCAACATCGCGCGCACTGACGGGTGGACCACGGGTTGGGTCGCCTGCCTGGTCGGCTGGAGCACCTTCGTGCTGCCGTTCCTGTTCGTGCTGACGCCGAGCCTACTGATGGACGGCCCGTCGCACCTGGTCGTTTGGAATTTCGCCCGCATCATCTTTGGGCTGTACGTCGGTACGGCGGCGATCCTGGGCTTCGCGCTGACGCTGCTGTCGATGCCCTGGCGCGTGGCCTATGGCGTGGCCGCTTGCCTGATCTTGCTGCCGCCCGATCCGTTCGGCATGACCGGCCATGCCATCAACGTCGCCGGCATCGCCGTTTCGGCTGCTTTGTTGATTGCAGAGCACCTGCGGCGGAAAGCGGCGTCGCTCAAGCCTGCATAAGAAAAACGCCCCGCTTTCGCGGGGCGTTTCGTTTCACGACAGCGCGGAGTTTACTTCCCCTCGCGCCAGATGCCGAGCGCTTCCTGCGCCGGCCGGTCGGAGATCGAGAACAGCACGGTCTGCTCCGGGCAGTTGTGCGCGTACTTCTTCCACGGCGGGATCACAAACACGTCGTTCGGGCCCCACTCCAGCACCTTGTCGTCGACCTTGGTCGAGCCGCGGCCTTCGACGCAGACGAAGATCATGCCGTCGGTCGACTGGTAGTCCTTGCCCTTGAAGCCCTTCGGGAACATCGCGAGCCAAGCGCCCATGGTCGACATGACGTGGCCGCCGGTGACCGGGTTGGAATAGCGCACCCGCGCGCCGTGGCTCGGATCGACATCGCCGGTCTTCATCAGCCGCTCGCAGATCGGACGGGTGCGGGCGTAGGTATAATTGATGACCGGGCTGCGGTGCTTGAAGGTGTCGATGGTTTGCCCATCCGGCAGAACGCCCGAGCCGTAGCGCTCCAGCGAATCGCCGTCCTCGCGGTTGGTGTTCTGCGCCTTCTCGTCGTAGTGCTCCATGAACGACGTCTCGAAGTGATTGATGGTCGGCATGTCGAGCACGTCGAGCCACAGCACAGGGTTCTTGCCCGGGTTGCCGTGATCGTGCGGAGCCCAGTTCGGCGTCAGGATGAAATCGCCGCGCGCCATGTTGGCCTTCTCGCCCTCCACCGCGGTGTAGGCGCCCTCGCCGTCCAGCACGAAGCGGATCGCGGACGAGACATGCTTGTGCGCGTCGGCCACTTCGCCCGGCATGATGAGCTGGACGCCGGCGAACAGCGAGTTGGTGGCGCGGCTCTGACCGCGCAGCGTGGGGTTCTCCAGCACCAGCACGCGGCGCTCGGCCTCTTCCGGCGTGATGAGCTCGCCGGCCTCAAGGATGGACTTCTTGATGTCGTCGTATTTCCAGACCTTCGCGGACGCCTTGGATTTGGGCTCCTTGGTCACGACGTTGCGGAGCACCTCCCACAGCGGCGTCATGTCCTGCTTGCTGATCTTGTCGTAGAAATTCTGGCGGACGGTCTGGACGTTGTGCTTGGGATCGGCTGCTGCGACGGACATCACATCCTCCTTGGAATTGCTGGCCTTGGGGCGCTCCCACCGGCCGTTGTTGGCCGGAACATAGCGATTTCCGGGCCTGTTTAACAGAGTTGGCTCCGCCGCAGCCGCTATGCCCGGTTTGCAGGGCTTTTCAGGTGTTATTCGACCCGCCGTCCACCGCCAGCACCTGGCCGGTGAGGAAATCGCTGTCCTTGGATGCCAGGTACACCAGCGTTCCGGTCAAATCCTCCGGGACCTGGTCCCGCTTGATGGCGCGCCGCGCAATGGTTGGCCCGCGCGACTGGCCCAGATGATCGGCGTTCTGCTCGCCGCTGATGGTCAGCCCCGGCGCCAGGGTATTCACGCAGATGCCGTGCTGGCCAAGTTCGCGCGACACCGCCCGGGTGAACGAGGTCACCGCGCCCTTCGATGTGACGTAGTGCGCGAAATCCGGGATGCCGCGCGCGGCGGTGCCCGAGCCGATGTTGATGATCTTGCCGTACTTGCGCGCGATCATGTGGGGCGCGACGTGCTTGGTCATCAGAAACAGGCCACGCACGTTGACCGACATCACCTTATCCCAAAGATCCACATCGATATCGGTCACCGCGACCGGCGCGAGCGGAGCGTAGAGCGCGGCGTTGTTGACCAAGACATCGATCTTGCCGAACCGCTCCAGCGTCTTCGCCACCACGGCCTTGCACTGCGTCTCGTCGCTGACGTCGAACTGCACGCTGGCGGTCGAGTTGCGGCCGTACTTCGCGGCGATCTCCTCGGCGACCGCGGTGCCGTCCTTGATATCGGCGATCATCACCTGCGCGCCCTCGGCGGCAAGCGCGTGAGAATAGTGCCGGCCGATGCCCACCGCACCGCCGGTCACGATCGCCGTACGCCCTTCCAACCGCATGTCCGTCTCCGCCCTTCTGGATCGCTGCGAAAGGTTAGCGCATGTCCCGGCGAAGTGGATACCGGTTCGCCGAAAAAGGACATGCGCAACGCAAGGAATCTAGAGGGCCTGCCGGTTCATTGAACCGGCAGGCCCTCTAGTGCAGTGTCGCGTATCGCGCCAGCGCGGAGGAGATGATGGCTTCGGACACCAAGGACAAGCTCGCGATCCGCGAGCTGATCGAGAACTGGGTGATTTTTCGCGATGGCCTGATGTGGGATCGCTTCCGCACCGTCTGGCACAAGGACGGCCAGATGTGGGCGACCTGGTTCCAGGGCTCGGCCGAGGAGTTCATCGAGGTCAGCAAAAAGGGCTACGCCGGCGGCGTGCGGGTGTTCCACCATCTCGGCGGCACAACAGCCGATATCAACGGCAAGCGCGCCATCGCCATGACCAAGATGACGATCACCCAGCGCGGCAAGATCGACGGCGAACCGTGCGATGTGATCTGCGCCGGGCGGTTCTATGATTTCTTCGAGCAGCGCAGTGGCAAGTGGGGCCTGGTGCTGCGGCGGCTGATCTACGAGATGGACCGGCTGGTGCTGCTCGACCCCGCGGCGTCGATCAAACTCGACAAGGATATTCTCGACCGCTTTCCGGTGGGCTACCGCCACCTCGCCTATTTGCAGACCAAGGGCGGCTTCAAGGTGAAACCCGACCTGCCCGGCACCGACGGACCGGAGGTCGATGCGCTCTACGCCAAGGGCGCGGACTGGCTGAAGGGGAAGAAGCTGTAACCACCGCAATAGCGCAGCACACCGGTGTCATGCCCGCGAAAGCGGGCATCCAGTAAACTCTGTCAGTTCAGTGAGTACTGGGTCCCCGCTTTCGCGGGGACGACATTTCGTGTGCGGCCCGAGCGCGGGAAAAACTGACTTACTTCCCGGTCAGCTTGCGCACATACTTCTCGTAGCCCGCAAGCTGCGCCTTGATCATGTCCGCAGTGGCTTGGTCTTCGAGCTTACCTTCCTTGAACTTCTGCGGTGCGAAGGTGACGATCACCTCGGGACGGCCGAACAGGTGGCAGTCCATCGGGGTCATGACCTGGCGCAGGTGATACTGCATGCGCGAGCCGCCCAGGAGGCCGCCGGCCGCCGACTGGATGGCGAGCGGCTTGCCGGTGAACGGGACTTCCTTGTAGCGCGACAGCCAGTCGATGGCGTTCTTCAAACCGGCCGGGATCGACCAGTTGTATTCGGGCGACACGATCAGCAGACCGTCGGCCGCGCGCACCGCGGCGGCAAGCGCATCGGACTCCGGCGGAAAGCCCTTCGAGTTCTGATCGTCCGCGTTATAGATCGGCATCAGGTAGGACGGGCCCTCTTTGATCGCCATGCCCTCCGGCGCTAGCGAAATGGAGGTGTTCATCAGCATGCGGTTGAAAGAGCCTTTGCGCAGGCTGCCGCACATCGCAAGAATATTGAGCTTCTCAGCCATATCAGTCCCTTCCCGTTAAATGGGCAATCGTCTGGTTATCGATGGCGCCAAGCCGCCTGCCTAGCACAGGCAGGCGCACATTGGCGATGCCGGTTTGGCCGTGGCCCCATCAATTGGCCTGCAGGCCGGCCTTGCCGGCGACCTCCTTGAAGCCGCTGATGTCGGATTCGATGGTCTTCTTGAACTCCTCCGGCGTCGAAAGGTTGGCGACCGCGCCCACGCCTTCGAGCTTCTTGCGGACGGCATCACGCGCCAGCACCTGCTGCAGCGCGCCGCGCAGCTTGTCGATGATCGGCTGCGGCGTGCCGGCCGGAAATGCGAGCCCGTACCAGCCGAGCACGCCGAACCCCGGCAGCGTTTCCGCGACCGCCGGCACATTCGGGATCGCGGTCCAGCGCTTCGGCGTCGAGGTCGCCAGCACGCGCAGTTCGCCCGCGTCCACCTGGCCTCGGATCGCGTGATAGAGATCGACCGCGAAGGCGCTGTCGCCTCGGATCAGGGCGGTGACCACCTCGCCGGTGGTCTTGTAGGGCACGGCTTGCGCCTTCATCCCGGTGCGTTGCACCAGGTCCTCGGCGATCAGGTGCTGGGTCGAGCCCAAGCCCACCGTGGAATAGTTCAGCTTGCCAGACTCCTTGTTGATCAGCGCCACCAGGCTTTTGAGATCGGTGGCGGGCGAGTTCTTGCCGACCGCGACCACGATGGCGGAGTTGGTGAAGATGCCGATCGGCGCGAAGTCCGCGATCGGATCGTATGGCACCGACTTGACCATCACCGCGGACACCGCATGCCCCATGCTGAGCGCGATCGCCGTGTAGCCATCCTTCGGCGCCCGGGCCACCAGACCGCCGGCGATGGTGCCGCCGGCGCCCGGCCGGTTCTCCACGGTGAACTGCTGGCCAAGGACCTCCGACAAGCCTTCGGCCACGATCCGGGTCGCAACGTCGGTGCCGCCGCCCGCGCCGAAGCCGATCAAAATGCGCACCGGCTTGTTCGGCCAGTCCTGCTGCGCGCCGGCCGCGCCCGATTGCAGAACGATGGCGGCGAGCGCCGCGATTGCAAGCTTGAACGTCCGTGACATGAGCAACCTCCCCTGCCGAAATGTGATCCGGCGTTGTTTTGTTTGCCGTGCCTTATTGCTGCGGAATTCCGGCCTTCTCCCGAACCGCGCTCCACTTCGCGATCTCCGCCGCGACGTGGGCGGACAGTTCATCCGGCGTCGAACTGCGGTACAGCGCGCCCGCCTTGAGGATCTGCGCCCGCACCGTTTCCCGGTTGAGCGCATCGACCATCGCCTTGTGGAATTTATCGACGATCGGCTTGGGCGTCCCAGCCGGCAGCGAGATGCCGTACCAGCTCGTGACGTCGTAGCCCGGCAGGCCGGACTCCGCGAAGGTCGGCACGTTGGGCACCGACGGATAGCGTGCGGGCGACGTCACCGCGATGGCCTTCAGCGTGCCGGAATCGATCTGGCCGACCACGGTCTGGATCAGTTCGAACGTGTAGGTGATCTCCTTGGCGAGCAACGCCGTGGTGACCTGCGGCGTCGAACGATACGGAATGTGGGTGACCTTGAAGCCGCCAAGCTGGCCGAACAGCTCGGCCGCGAAATGCTGCGTGGTGCCGACGCCCGGCGTGCCGAAATTGAACTTCTCGGCGCTGGCCTTGAGCACCGCGACGGCGCCCTTCACGTCGGTGGCCGGAAAGTCGGGCGCCGTCACCATGATGAGGCCGGCAGTGCCGACCATCGACAGCATCTGGAAGTCCTTCACGGGGTCGTAGGGCAGCGCCTTGTTGACCACCGCCGATACGGCGTGTGCATTGCTCATCATCAGCGCGGTGTGGCCGTCCTTGGCAGACTTCGCCACTGCATCGGCGGCCGTCACGCCGCCGGCACCCGGGCGATTCTCCACCACCACCGGCTGCCCCAGAATTTCCGAAAGCGGCTGCGCCATGATGCGGGCAGCAAGGTCGGTGCCGCCGCCGGCGCCGAAGCCCACCAGAATTCGAATCGGGCGATTGGGCCACTCCTGCGCCGGCGCGATCGACGGCGCCAAAGCGAAAACGGCGAGCGCGATGGCCAGCCTCAAGCTGCGCGGCATTCCTCCCCCTTGTCCTTCCTTGGCCGCGCGGATGGCCGCGTGGTTGTCTTTCAGATTTCCATTTTGTCCCGGCAGCCGCAATCGAATTGTCTTTGCGCCAATGAGCAAAACGCCGCGCACGAGGCGCGGCGTTGCACAGAACTTGGCCTTCGTCCGCCGCAGCGCGCGGGCCGGTCACATCTTCTTGTAGGCATCCATTACCGCCTGCCCTTCGGCGCCGGCACGCTTCAGCCAATCGGTGGTGAGCTGTTCGCCGACCTTCCTGAAGCCGGCTTGCAGTTCCGGGCTTGCCTTCTGCACCTTCATGCCGCGCTTGGCGATTTCGTCGTGATACCACTGCGTCTTGGTCTCCCACATCTTCCAGCCGCGCTCCTCGGCGGCGGTGGCCATGCGGAGCACCGCATCCTGGGTCGGCTTGTCGAGCGCGGCCAGCGCCGCCTTGTTGACGAACACGATGTTGCGCGGGATCCAGGCCTGCAGATCGTAGAAGTGTGTCAGCGTCTCCCAGACCTTTGAGTCGTATCCAGTCGCACCCGACGACATGAACGAGTTGACCACCCCCGTCGCCAGCGCCTGCGGGAGTTCGGCGGCCTGCACCGTCACGGCCTGCGCGCCGACGATTTCGCCGATGCGGGCGGTGCCGACGTTGTAGGCCCGCCACTTGAGGCCCTTCATGTCATCGATCGTGTTGATGTCCTTCTTGGCGTACATGCCCTGCGGGCCCCACGGCACGCTGAACAGCACCTGCATGCCCTGGGCGCCGAGCTTCTGCTCAATCAACGGACGCGACGCCGCCCACAGCTTCTTCGCCTCCGGGAACGAGGTGGCCAGGAACGGCACCACGTCGATGCCGAAGATCGGGCTTTCGTTTTCCAGAATGGAGATCAGGATTTCACCGGTCTGCGCCTGGCCTGTGGCGACCGCGCGCTTGATCTCCGGCCCCTTGAACAGCGAAGCGCCGGCATGGACGGAAATCGTCAACTTGCCGCCCGTCGCCTCCGAGACGTCCTTGGCGAACAGACCGATGTTTTCGAGGTGTGGATTATCGATCGGATAGGCACTCGGCAGGTTCCACTTGGTCTGCGCGGCAGCCGGCGCGGCCGCGAGCGCCAACGCGGCGGCCGCGAAAGCGAGGGATTTCACTTGATAGTTCATGGCTCTTGCCTTTCGGTTGGAGGCCCTGGCAACAGGTTATCAGGCTGTGAAAGCGCACGGCAATTGGCGTGCCGCCCCTACGCGGGGAACGCCAGCCGTGGCAGCCACATCACGAGGTCCGGGAACACCGTAATGATGGCAACCGCCACCACCAGCAGGAAGAAGAACGGCAGTGCGGCGCGCGCCACGGTGTTGGAATCCTCCCCCGACATGGTTTGCAGCACGAACAGGTTGAAGCCGACCGGCGGCGACACCTCCGCCATCTCGACCACCAGCACGACGAAAATGCCGAACCATATGAGATCGAACCCCGCAGTCTTGATCATCGGGATCACCACCGCGGTGGTGAGCACGATCATGGAAATGCCATCGAGCGCGGTGCCGAGCAGGATGTACATGACGGTGAGCGCAGCGATCAGCATGTAGGGCGAAAAGCCCTGGTCGCCGACCCACGCCGCCAGCGCCTGCGGCACGCCCGTATAGGCCATCGAGGTCGACATGTACGAGGCGCCGGCCAGGATCAGCATGATCATGCAGGTCAGGCGCGTCGCGCCCATCACGCTCTGCCAGAACGATGCCGGGCTCAGCATGCCGTGCCACCACGCAATGGCGAGCGAGCCGAGCACACCCCACGCGGCGCATTCGGTGGCGGTCGCCCACCCCATCAACAGCGACAGGAAAACGAGCGCGATCAGCAGCAGCACCGGACCGAGCTTGGCCGACTCCCGCAGCTTCTCCCGGAACGGCATCGGCGGATCGCGCGGCGGCGTCTTGTCCGGGTTGAACAACGACCAGACAATGATGTAGCCGGAGTAGAGCATCATCACGATCAAGCCCGGGATAAAGCCTGCCAGGAAAACCTGGATGATCGAGACGTTGGCCTGCACCGCGTAGATCACCATCATGATCGACGGAGGGATGAGAATGCCGAGCGTGCCGGAGCCGGCCAGCGAGCCCAGGCTCACCATCTTGTCGTAGCCGCGCTTCTTCAACTCGGGCAGCGCGATCTTGGCGACCGTCGCGGTGGTCGCGGCCGAAGATCCCGAGACCGAGCCGAAGATGCCGCAGGCCAGCACATTGACGTGCATCAGCCGTCCCGGAAGCCAGTTGAGCCACGGCGCCAGGCCGCGGAACATCTCTTCAGACAGCCGTGTGCGAAACAGGATTTCGCCCATCCAGATGAACAGCGGCAAGGCTGCGAGCGTCCAGGACGCGCTGTTGCCCCAGATCGTCGTCGCCAGCACCGGTCCCGGCGGAATGGTCGCGCCCGCAAACTGCATGCCGGCAAAGCCGCAGGCGATCAGCGTGATGCCGATCCACAACCCGCCAGCCAGCAGTGCAACCAGCAGGACCAGGAGCAGGCCTGCGATCTGGAGCAGCTCCATCTAGACCCCGCTCTGCCCGCCGCGCCGCCGAGTGGAGCGAAGCGACATGAGGGACCGGCGCGGCCACCCAAGAAGCTGCGCAACGAAAGCGGGGGCTGCCGACATCGTCATCTCACACCCCGCTCTGCACCGCGCGCTCAACCACCTCCTCGGCGGTCTGCGGCTTGGGCTTCTCGTAACGGGGCGGATTTCCAAGCGCGACGTGGATCAATTCATCCACGAAGGCGATCAGCAGAATGACGAGACCGGTCGAATAGCCGATCTGCGGTATCCACATCGGCACCAGCACCACGCCCTGCGACATGTCGCCGAACAGGTACGATTGGTAATTCATCTTCACCGCGTGATAGGCGAAGAAGGCAATGAACCCCGTACCGATGACGAGACAGCCCAGTTCGACCCAATGCCGCGCGCGTTCGGGCATCTTGTCGATCAGAAGCCCGACCCGGATCATCTCGCCGTGGCGAAAGGTGTGCGCGAGGCCGAGAAATGCCATCGCCGCCATGCACCAGGACACGAAGTCGTCGGCCGCCGGGATATTGATGCCGGCCGGCCGGCCGGCCGACAGCACCATCATCTGGACGAAGATGGCCACCATGAACGCGCCGGCTGCATAGCCCGCGTAAAGGTAGAGCCTATCCAGAAAAACCCGCATAACATCCCCTCGGAACACGATGATGGCGTTTGGAACTGGCATGAAGCAAGAGAAAGCTCCGTCGAAGGCCCCAATCTCGAAATCCTGGGATTTCTGGATCGACCGCGGCGGCACCTTCACCGACGTGGTGGGACGCCGCCCGGACGGGACGCTGGCCGCACATAAATTGCTTTCGGAGAACCCGGAAGCCTATCGAGACGCCGCAGTGCAAGGCATTCGCGACCTGCTTGGCCTTGCAAAGGGCGAGCCAATTCCGCCCGGACGCGTCGGCGCGGTGAAGATGGGGACCACCGTCGCCACCAACGCGCTGCTGGAGCGCAAGGGCGACAGAACACTCCTTCTCACCACCAAGGGTTTCAGAGACGCTTTGCGCATCGGCTACCAGGCGCGGCCGAAGATTTTTGCCAAGCACATCATCAAGCCGGAAATGCTGTTCGAGCGTGTCGTTGAGGTCAACGAGCGCGTGCTGGCCGACGGCACTGTCGAGAGCGCGCTCGACCTCGCGCCGGTACGGGCTGAGTTGGAGCGCGCCCAGGCCGACGGCATCAAGGCCGTGGCGATCGTATTCATGCACGCCTACCGCTACCCCGAGCACGAGCGCGCGGTGGCAAAGATGGCGCGCGAGATGGGTTTTCCGCAGGTCTCGGTCAGCCACGAGGTCTCGCCGCTGATCAAGCTGGTCGGGCGCGGCGACACCACGGTGGTGGATGCATATCTCTCCCCGATCCTGCGCCGATACGTGGCCACCGTTGCCAGTGAGTTGAAAGGCGACGCGGCAAACTCGGTCTCACCTCCCCCCTTGCGGGGGAGGGAGCGCACCGCCGATGACGAAGCAATCCGCCTGATGTTCATGATGTCGTCCGGCGGACTGACAGCGGCGGAGCTATTCCAGGGCAAGGACGCGATCCTGTCCGGCCCTGCCGGCGGCGTGGTCGGCATGGCGCAGACCGGCCGCGAGGCCGGGCTCACCAAGTTGATCGGCTTCGACATGGGCGGCACCTCGACCGACGTGTCGCATTTCGACGGCGAGTACGAGCGCGCGTTCGAAACCGAAGTGGCGGGCGTGCGGATGCGCGCGCCGATGATGCTGATCCACACGGTAGCGGCAGGCGGCGGCTCGGTCCTGCATTTCGACGGCGCGCGATTCCGCGTCGGCCCCGACAGCGCCGGCGCCAATCCTGGCCCGGCCTGTTACCGGCGCGGCGGGCCCCTCGCCGTCACCGACGCCAATGTGATGGTCGGCAAGCTGATCCCTGAGTTCTTCCCGAAGATTTTCGGTCCCGAGCAGAACCAGCCGCTCGACAACCGCGCGGTGCGCCAGGCGTTCGCCGTGATGGCGAAGGAAGTCGGCGGCAAGAAGCCAGAGGAAATCGCCGACGGCTTCATCAAGATCGCGGTCGAGAACATGGCCAACGCGATCAAGAAGATTTCGGTGCAGCGCGGCTACGATGCGACGCGCTACGCGCTAAACTGCTTCGGCGGCGCCGGCGGCCAGCACGCCTGCCTCGTCGCCGACGCACTCGGCATGACCAAGGTGCTGATCCATCCGTTCTCGTCGCTGCTGTCGGCCTACGGCATGGGGCTCGCCGACATCCGCGCCACGCGCCAGCAAGCGATCGAGGAGAATTTCGGTCCGAAGGCACTGGGTTCCCTCAAGCGCGAGGGGAAGCGGCTCGGCAAGGACGCCAAGGCCGAGGTCGCGGGCCAGGGCGTGCCGGCCAAGAGCATCCAAATCCACGTCCGCGCCCACGTCCGCTACGCCGGCACCGATACTGCGCTGGTGGTCGATGCGGGTCCGCTCGCCAAGATGAAGGCCGCCTTCGAGAAGGCGCACAAGGCGCGGTTCGGCTTCATCGACCGCGCCAAGCAACTCGTTGTCGAAGCAGCTTCGGTCGAAGCGGTCGGCGGTGGCGCCACGTTCCGCGAGCGCGCCGGCAAGACCAGCCGCGGCAAGCTGCCCTCGCCTGCCCGGCGCACCCAGTTCTTCTCCAACGGCCAATGGCACAAGGCCGCGGTCTACACCCGCGATCAGCTCAAGCCCGGTGCGCGGGTGCAAGGCCCCGCCATCGTCATCGAGCCGCACCAGACCGTGGTGGTCGAGCACGGCTGGCGCGCCTCCGTCACGACGAAGAACCATCTGCTGCTGGACCGCAACGTCAAGCTCAAGCGGCAGAGCGCGGTCGGCACCAAGGCCGATCCGATCATGCTCGAGGTGTTCAACAACCTGTTCATGTCGATCGCCGAGCAGATGGGCGTGTCGCTGCAGAACACCGCCTACTCGGTGAACATCAAGGAGCGGCTCGACTTCTCCTGCGCAATCTTCGCAGCCGATGCCACGCTGGTCGCCAACGCGCCACATATGCCGGTGCATCTCGGCTCGATGGACCGCGCGGTGGAAACCATCATCCGCGAGAACAAAGGCAGCATCAGGCCGGGCGACGTCTATCTTCTGAATGCGCCCTACAACGGCGGCACCCACATTCCCGATCTTACCGTCTGCACACCGGTGTTCGACAAGGCCAAGCGCAAGATACTGTTCTGGGTGGCGTCACGCGGCCATCACGCCGACATCGGAGGTATCGCGCCGGGCTCGATGTCGCCGAAGGCCACCTCGATCGAGGAAGAAGGCATCTACATCGACAACTTCAAGCTGGTCGATCGCGGCAAATTTCGCGAGAAGGAACTCTACAAGCTGCTCACCGAGGCGCAGTACCCGGCCCGCAACCCATTGCAAAACGTCAACGACCTGAAGGCCCAGATCGCCGCCAACGAGAAGGGCGTGCAGGAACTGCACAAGATGGTCGCGCAGTTCGGCCTTCCCGTCGTCCACGCCTACATGGGCCATGTACAGGACAACGCCGACGAGAGCGTGCGGCGCGTGATCGAGGTGCTGCACGATTGCGAGTTCAGCTACGAGGCCGACCACGGCAACGTCATCAAGGTGAAGATCACCGTCGATAAGAAGAACCGCAGCGCCACCGTCGATTTCACCGGGACCTCGCCGCAGCAGGGCACCAACTTCAACGCGCCGGAGCCGGTGACGCGGGCGGCGGTGCTCTACGTATTCCGCATCATGGTGGACAGCGACATCCCGATGAACGCGGGCTGCCTTCGGCCGATCAAGATCATCATCCCGGAAGACTCGATGCTGGCGCCGAAGTATCCGGCGGCGGTGGTGGCCGGCAACGTCGAAGTCTCTCAGTTTGTCACGGATACGCTGTTCGGCGCGCTCGGCACCATGTCCGGCGCACAAGGCACCATGAACAACGTCAACTTCGGCAACGACAAGTATCAGTACTACGAGACGATCTGCTCAGGCTCGCCGGCGGGCCCAGGCTTCCCAGGCACCGACGCGGTTCACACCCACATGACCAACACCCGCCTCACCGACCCCGAGGTGCTGGAGTTCCGCTACCCGGTCGTGCTTGAGGACTTCCACATTCGGAAGGGTTCGGGCGGCAAGGGCAAATGGCGCGCGGGCGACGGCATCCGCCGCACCATGCGTTTCCTGGAGAAGATGGAATACACCATCCTCTCAGGCCATCGCCGCATCCGGCCGTTCGGGCTGGCGGGCGGCGAGGACGGCCAGATCGGCGAAAACTACGTGCGACGGAAGGATGGCACGATGGAGCGGCTCAAGGGCGCCGACGCCACCGTGGTGGATGCGGGCGAGGCGATCATCGTTCAGTCGCCGACCGCGGGAGGCTACGGAAAGCCCGAACCGTAGCCTTCAGGCTTCGTGCAGACGCGCAGCTCGGTTTGTGCTACTTCGCTTCGACGCCGGCTTCCTTGATGATCTTCCCCCAAGTGGCGATCTCCTCGGGGATGTACTTCTTCAGGTAGGCGGGCGTCCGGCGCTCGGGAGCGACCACCGCAGCGCCGACATTGCGCAGCTTCTCATCGACAGCAGGCGACGCGAGAGCGGACAAGGCCGCCTGTGTCAGCTTCGCGGCAATCGGTTCCGGCGTTCCGGCCGGCGCGAAGATGCCCAGCCAATACCCGCCCTGGATTCCCGGCAGACCCTGCTCGGCCACCGTCTGCAGATCCGGCAACAATGGCGACCGCTCGGCCGTCAGCACGCCGTAGAACTTGATGGCCTTGGAGCGGATGTGCGGCAACGCTCCCGCCACCACCGGGCAATAGAGATCGAGGTTATCGGAGAGCATGTCCTGAATGCCGGCAGCAGCGCTCTTGTAGGGCACGTGAGCGAGTTTCACGCCCAGAGCGTTGACAACTTGAGCGCAGGCCAGATGCGTCACCCCGCCGATGCCCGACGAGCCGAAATTCATCTTGTCCTGGTTCGCCTTCATGTAGGGCATGAGTTCCTTCAGGTCGTTCGGCGGCAAGCCCTTGCGCCCGACCAGAACGAGCGGCATCTCGACCCCGAGCACGATCGGAATGAAGTCGGTCGCGGGATTGTAGGGCGGCTTTTCGAACAACCACTGGTTCTGCGCCATGGTGTCCGTCCCGCCGATGACGATCGTGTAGCCGTCGGGCGCGGCGCGTGCCGCCCGCAAGGTGCCCGTGGCGCCGCCGGCGCCGCCGACGTTCTCGACGATGACCTGCCGGCCCAGAACCTCCGACATGTGCGCGGCCATGATGCGGGCGAAGATGTCCACGCTGTTGCCTGGGCCAAACGATACGATCGCCGTGATGTGTCTGGTCGGATATTCCTGGGCCGCAGCGACTCCGAGCTGCGAGAGGATCAGCACGGCGGACGCGACCAGGCGAAACAAACTCATCAGGGCCTCCTGGGAGGATGGAAGGTTGGATTCGGCGGCAACCGATCGGGTCGGCAGCGCCTTCGATATGCGGCTTGGGCTCTGTTTACTTTGAGCAATTGTCGGCTCTTCGGGCGGTCGCGCAAGGCCAATATTCGAGCAACGGTTGAGCGATGTTTGATCGTTTGCAGCCCCAATCAAGATGGAGCAGCTACGCGCTTCACGCCGCAAATAAAAATGGCCGGGCAGATTGCCCGGCCATTTGCATTTCATCCGTACCCGAACTCAGTCGGTCTGCTGGATCGCCGAAACCATCCAGGCGCCGCCGCGCGCGCGGCGGAAGGTCCAGTACTCGACCCCCTCGTCCGGCGTATCGCCGCCTTCAACCAGCTTGCCGGAGTTGCGGTCCAGCAGCTTGTCGACCTGGCTGTAGCGCATCGAGACGGTGGCGTATTCGTCGTCACCCTCGCGCCATGCCTCGGAAAGATCGCCCTGGACGAGTTTCACGTCGGACAGCTTGTTGATCACGCCGCGGCTCGCGTTCGCCGCGAGTTCCTCGGAGTAGTACGACAGCATCTCGGGCGTGACGCGCAGGCGCAGCGCGGCAAGGTCCTCGTTGCTGTAGGCAGCCTGGACTTCGCCGAGCGTGCGCTCGAACGCGTCGAAGTCCTCGGGCTTGACTTCGATCGGCTCGCCAACATCGGTCGCCGGAGCATTGTGGCCGTTCATGCCGAAGCCGTTGAGGAAGCTGCCGCCCTGCTGCTGTTGCGGCTGAGGCTGCATGCCCATGCTCGTCGAGTCACGGTTCATCGCCGGGCCGCTGGCGTAAGCCGCCGCCGCAGGCTGCGAACGGCGCTGCCACCAGCGGTAGGCCAGGAAGGCGACCAGAATGACGAGGCCAATCTGGATCAGCATGCCGAGCATCCCTGCGAAGCCTGCCATGCCGCCCATGAAGCCGTTGCCCATCAGCATGCCGATCAGGCCGGCGCCGAGGAAGCCAGCGGCGAGGCCGCCGAGCATGCCGCCACGGCCGCCGAACAGGCCGCCGCTGGGCTGCGCTGCCGGCTGGGCCGGACGCGCGGCTGTGGCCGCGCCCGGCTGTCCGGGGGTGGTCATGGTGCGATCGATCGGACGCGCGGCATTCGGCGCGCTCTGGGTGGCGGGCGGCGCTGCCTGGGTGCGGTTTCCGCGGCTGCCGGAATTCATCCTGGGAGCGGCCATGGCCTCGACGGCCACGAACGCGAGCGTGGCGGCAACGGCCAAGAACGCAATCAGCGATCTATTGCGAAACATGCGGTTTCCTCTCTGCGGGTCATCGAGACCCAAGGCGTCGTTTTTTGCCTTCGAGGCGTCATGTGGGAAACCATCACCGGATCCGGTAGTGGCTGCCCACGGCCTCAAAGGGTGCCCCCACGCCAGTGACGAGGGCCGTGCCAACCCAACGTATCACATTCAATGTGCCGCAAGTTTGACAATGCGTGGTGGCGAGGGGTGGAAAGCCGCGACGCTATGCCGCTCTGCACAACGTCAGGCGGCACGTCCCGTCTGAGGCTAGCGCACCTGGTGACGGTCGGAATTCCAGTCGATCGGCGGACGCGGGCTCGGATCTTCAATCCAATCAAGGTCTTCGGCGCTGGCCTCGATCGGCGGTTTGCGCTTTGCGGCAATCGAGCCGGTGGTTGCGGGGTCGCTGCGCCGCACACTGTCGCCGCGCCAGGCGAACGGGTCGTTGCGGGCGTCAAACGGCGGGTCATAGCGCCGCGTCGGGGGCGGCTCGAACGGCCGCTGCGCCATCATGCTGCCGCCCTTGCGAACCCGCGCGGCGACCACATCGCCATCGACCGCACCTGGCTGGCAGATGCGCCGGCCGCTGGCGCGCCGCATCAAGTCCACATGGATGTGGTCGTAGTGATACTTGTTGGAGCCCGGCGCCAGCACGGTGGTGAACTGGTCGCACGCCGCGGCCTGCACGTCGCGCAGGAAGCCCTGCTCCTCGGCGGAGCCGTTCCAACTGCCCTTGATCGTGATGCGGCGGCCGTCGGCCAGAACGAAGGCTGCGATGTCGAGTGCGTTGCCGAACGCATGTTCGGAGATGCGCGCGCCAACCTGGCCGTTCATGCCGCGGCAGGAGTAGGCCGAGATTTGCTTGATCTCCACCACCGGCTGGCCGAACCACTTGTGCGCGGCCGGTTGCACCGAACTCGCGAGCCATTGATCGAGTGCCGAAACGATCGGGCACGCCAGCGTCGCCGCAGGCTTGATCTCGACCGGCGTCACTGAGCCGGTGATGCGCCCACCGCGCTGGGGGCCGAGCGAAGGCAGCGGCCTGTTGTACGACGGCTCGGGCGCCGCTGGCCTTGTCTGCACGCGGGCGTCGTCATCCTCGTCATCGTCGGGCTCGCCAGCCCGGCGCTGCGCGGGCCCCTGCGGATAAGCGCCGCGCGGTGCATCGAGCGCAGGACGCTGCGGATACGGATACTGGTTCTGCTGCGGCGCGCTGGCCTGGGGATCGACGCCCGGCGGGCTGATCGACAGAGGCGAGCCGATCGGGCGCGGCGGCGGTGCGTAACGGTCCTGAACCGGCGGCGGGTGGTTGTTCGCGCCGGGTGGCGCCAGCATGCGCGGCTCGTTGGACGGCACGTAGCGCGGCTGCCCCATCATCGGAGCCGGCTGCGGATTGGATTGAGATGCGACCGGCCAGCGTGGCTGCGATCCTGGAATGCCGCCCGGCGGCCGCACGGCTTCATCGGCAAAGCCGTAACTGGAGCCCACGCCAAACGCCGCGATCTTCATGGGATGACTGGCGCCGCAGACGCCTGGGCCTTCGATCGGAGCGATGCGCACCAAGCCCGCGTTCTCGCGCACGGTACCCGACTGCAGACACGCCACCTCGGCCTGCTCGCGCCACGGCTCACGCTGCATGTACTGGACCAGGCCGCGTCCGCAGCCCGCCAACGCAACAAGGATCACGCACCCGGAGAGGTACCAACGCACGTCACGCACCATGATGCGGACAATGCGAGAAATTCTCTTAAGGACTGCTCAAGGACGCGCGGTCTCGAATGGTTAATCAATTGTGCGAGGCAAACTCTCCAAGATGCCTGGCGCGCGCGCCGGGGTCCGGTCGAGACGCGCGGCTCTCCACACCCCCGTGAGTTGCGATAGCCCAAACTATGTGCGTTTGGTCGCACCTTGATCAATGTGGATAACCACCCCTCGTGACAAATAATTATGCAATCAATTCAATTCGATAGGAAGTCTTAGTGCTCGCCGAAACCGTGCGGCAATGCAGCACGTTTGGCTCTTGGTGGGGTCCGTGACTCTGCTAGACTCAAGGCATGTCCAGCCGACGGAGGCCTTAGGTGGACCTGACCTTGCGGATGAACTTGCTGGCAGTGCTCGCGGCGATCGGATTCGTCTCCGCGGTGCTGTTCGGAGCGTTCTAAAGATCGGTTTGCCAACACAGCTTTATCGGCCGTCAAACGGCCAAGCGGCACCGGAGGGAAACCTCCGGTGTTTTCTTTTGAGGCACTACCTGTCCACGAGAGCGGTCAGGCCGCAGCCTCTCGCCGCACGGCCGCCGGCACGTAGTTGAGGACGGGAGCGAGCCACCGCTCGGCCTCCGCCACCGTCCAGCCCTTTCGCAGCGCGTAGTCCTCGACCTGATCGCGCTCGATCTTGCCGACCCCGAAGTAGTGGCTCTCCGGGTGGCTAAAATAAAGACCGCTGACCGAGGCACCGGGCCACATGGCAAAGCTCTCGGTGAGCTTCACGCCGATCCGATCGCCGCCGATCAGTTTGAACAGCGTGCCCTTCTCAGTGTGGTCAGGCTGCGCCGGGTAGCCCGGAGCCGGCCGGATGCCACGGTACTTTTCCTCGATCAGATCGGCGTTGCTCAATGTCTCGTCCACGGCGAAGCCCCAAAGTTCCTTGCGGACCATTTGGTGCATCCGTTCGGCAAAAGCCTCGGCGAGCCGGTCGGCCAGCGCCTTGATCAAGATCGACGAGTAGTCGTCGTTGGCGTTCTTGTAGCGGTCGGCGACGGCGTCCTCTCCGATCCCGGCGGTGACGACGAACGCCCCGATGTAGTCGGCGTGGCCGCGGGGCGCCACAAAATCGGCGAGCGCAACGTTGGCGCGGCCGGCGCGGCGCGCAAGCTGCTGACGCAGCGTATGCAATCGCGCGATCGGAGCGCTGCGATCCGCATCGGCGAACAACTCGATGTCGTCACCATGCGAATTGGCCGGCCAGAACCCGACCACCGCATTGGCCTTGAACCATCGCTGCTCGACGATCTCGCGCAGCATCTTCTGCGCGTCCTCGAACAGCGAGCGGGCCGCCTCGCCGACGATGTTGTCAGTGAGGATGGCCGGATATTTTCCGGTCAGCTCCCAGGTCGAGAAGAACGGCGTCCAGTCGATGTACTCAATCAGCTCCTCGACCGGATAGTCCTCGAACATCCGGGTGCCGATGAAGGCCGGCACCGGCGGCGCATAATTCGACCAGTCGAGCTTCAGCGCGTTGGCCCGCGCATCGGCGAGCGGCAGCCGCAGCTTGTCGTCCTGAGCGCGGGCATGAGCCGTCGCGATCCGCAGGTATTCGGTGCGCGTCTCGCCGACGTACTTCTCGCGGCCCTCACGCGACATCAACGCCGACGCGACGCCAACCGCGCGGCTGGCATCGGTGACGTACACCGCCTGGCCGCGCCGGTAGTTCGGGTGAATCTTCACCGCGGTGTGGACGCGGCTCGTGGTGGCGCCGCCGATCAACAGCGGCAGGTCGAAGTTCTGCCGCTCCATTTCGGCGGCGACATGGCACATCTCGTCGAGCGAGGGGGTGATGAGGCCCGAGAGCCCGACGATGTCGGCGTTCTCGGCCTTCGCCGTCTCCAGGATTTTCGCCGCCGGAACCATGACGCCAAGGTCGATGACCTCGAAGTTGTTGCACTGGAGCACGACGCCCACGATGTTCTTGCCGATGTCGTGAACGTCGCCCTTCACGGTCGCCATGATAACCTTGCCGGCGCTGCTGCGCTCGGTGCCGCCACGCAAAGCCTTTTCGGCCTCCATGTACGGCATCAGGTGCGCGACCGCCTGCTTCATCACCCGCGCCGACTTCACCACCTGCGGCAGGAACATCTTGCCGGAACCAAACAAATCGCCCACCACGTTCATGCCGTCCATCAGTGGGCCTTCGATGACGTGCAGCGGCCGCTCGACCGCAAGCCGCGCTTCCTCGGTGTCCTCGCTAATGAATTCAGTGATGCCGTGAACCAGCGAATGGGCGAGCCGCTTGGCAACCGGCCACGAACGCCATTCGAGATCGATCTCCTTGGCCTCCTTGCCCTGTCCGGCGAAGCGCCCGGCGATGGCAAGCAGCCGCTCGGCCGCGTCAGGCCTACGGTTGAGCACCACATCTTCGCAGGTCTCGCGCAGTTCGGCGTCGAGATCGTCGTACACTGCCATCTGGCCGGCGTTGACGATACCCATATCCATGCCTGCCTTGATGGCGTGATACAGGAACACCGAGTGCATCGCCTCGCGCACGCGCTCGTTGCCGCGGAAGGCGAACGAAAGGTTGGACACACCGCCAGAGCAATGCGCACACGGCATTTGCTGACGGATCTGACGCGTTGCCTCGATGAAGGCGACACCGTAGCCGTTATGCTCCTCCATCCCGGTCGCGACCGCGAAGATGTTGGGATCGAAGATGATGTCCTGGGGCGGGAAGCCGATCTGCTCGGTCAGTATCTTGTAGGCGCGGGCGCAGATCGAGACCTTGCGCTCGATAGTGTCCGCCTGCCCCTGCTCGTCGAACGCCATGACAACGACGGCGGCGCCATAGCGGCGCACCATCCGCGCGTACCGGATGAACTCCGCCTCGCCTTCCTTCAGCGAGATCGAATTTACCACCGGCTTGCCCTGCAGGCACTTCAGTCCGGCTTCGATCACCGAGAACTTTGACGAATCCACCATCACAGGCACGCGGGCGATGTCGGGTTCCGCCGCGGTGAGATTGAGGAACGTGGTCATCGCGTTCTCGGAATCGAGCAGGCCCTCGTCCATGTTGACGTCGATGATCTGCGCGCCGTTCTCGACCTGATCTCGCGCGATGGCGAGCGCCGCGGTGTAGTCGCCCGCCGTCACCAGCTTGCGAAACTTGGCCGAGCCGGTGACGTTGGTGCGCTCGCCAACGTTGACGAACGGAATTTCCGGCGTGAGCGTGAACGCCTCAAGGCCTGACAGCCGAAGCAGCGCGGCCTGCTCCGGAATCGAACGCGGCGCCTTGCCCTTCACCGCGTCGGCGATGGCGCGGATATGCTCCGGCGTGGTGCCGCAACAGCCGCCGACGATATTCACAAGGCCGGCCGCGGCAAATTCGCCAAGATGGCGCGCCATGTCCTTGGGGCTCTCGTGATAATGGCCGAACTCATTCGGCAGGCCAGCATTCGGATAGGCGCAGATCAGCGTGCCGGCCACGCGAGACAATTCCGCGATGTGCGCGCGCATTTCCGTTGCGCCGAGCGCGCAGTTCAGCCCGATCGACACCGGCTTGGCGTGCGTGACCGAATTCCAGAACGCCTCCGGAGTCTGTCCAGCCAACAGGCGGCCCGACCGGTCAGTGATGGTGCCCGAGATCATCACCGGCATATCGACGCCGCGCGCTTCGCAGATTTCGATGATGGCGTAGATCGCGGCCTTGGCGTTGAGCGTGTCGAAGATCGTCTCGATCAATAAGATGTCCGCGCCGCCGTCGAGCAAGCCCACGACCTGCTCGCCGTATGCCTTGCGCAGATCGTCGAATGTCACGGCGCGATAGCCGGGGTTCGATACGTCCGGCGAGATCGAAGCCGTGCGGTTGGTCGGCCCGAGCGCGCCTGCGACGAAGCGCGGGCGACCGTCCTCGCGCTCGGCCTGCGCCGCCGCCTCCTTCGCCAGCCGCGCACCCTCGCGATTGAGCTCGGTGGCAATCTCCGACAGGCCGTAATCGGCTTGCGCGATCGACGTGGACGAAAACGTATTGGTCGAGACGATGTCGGCGCCGGCACGGAAGTAGGCGAGATGAATTTCGCGGATCGCGTCGGGCCGGGACAAATTGAGCAGATCGTTATTGCCGCGCACCTCACGGTTCCACGCGTCGAAGCGCGAGCCGCGATAGCCCTCCTCGTCGAGCTTCATCTCCTGGATCATGGTGCCCATCGCGCCGTCGAGCACGAGGATGCGCTCCGAAGCGAGCTTTCTGAGCAAGGCTTGAGCGCCGGTATGGGACGGTGTGGGCATGTCTAAGCTGCTTTTTTTGCCGTGGGCCGCAGGCCCAACAGATGACAGACCGCGTAGACGAGATCGGCGCGGTTCATGGTGTAGAAGTGAAAGTCGGTGACGCCGCGCTTCACGAGATCGAGCGCCTGCTCGGCAGCAACGGCTGCCGCAATCAGTTTGCGCGTCGCCACGTCCTCATCGAGGCCATCGAAGCGCTCCGCCAGCCAGCGCGGCACCGAGGCGCCGCAGCGCTGCGCGAAGTTCGTGGTCTGCTTGAAGTTCTGCACCGGCAGGATGCCCGGCACGATCGGAATCTCGATGCCGCGCGCGCGCACGCGATCGAGATAGCGGAAGTAGAGATCGTTCTCGAAGAAGAACTGCGTGATGGCGCGCGTCGCACCAGCGTCGATCTTGCGCTTCAGCATGTCGATGTCGGATTCGACGTCGGCGCTGTCCGGATGCTTCTCCGGATAGGCCGACACCGACACCTCGATATCGCCCGCGCGCTTGATGCCGGCCACCAGATCGGCGGATGTGCCGTAGCCACCGGGATGCGGCGCATACTTGTCGCCAACGCCACCGGTCGGATCGCCGCGCAACGCCACGATATGGCGCACGCCGGCGTCCCAGTAGCTGCGGATCACCTCGTCGATCTCAGTGCGGGTCGCGGCGACACAGGTGAGATGCGCCGCCGGCGTCAGCGCGGTGTCGTTCAGGATGCGGCGCACGGTCGAATGGGTGCGCTCGCGGGTCGAGCCGCCGGCACCGTAGGTCACCGAGACGAAGTTCGGCGACAGCGGCGCAAGCCGCGCCACCGCCTCCCAGAGATTGCGCTCCATTTCCTCGGACTTCGGCGGAAAGAACTCGAACGAGACGCGGATGCCACCCATCACGCAACCTCGCGGGCGGACTTCGCCATCAGGATGCGCGGATCGCGGCCGAGCCAGATCGAGACCGCGACCTTGCCGTCGGAGCCGGGCTCCGGCGGCAGGCTCTTGTGGGATGCCACGTCGAGACCAGCCGCCGCCATCCACTGCGACACCGTTTCGTCGGCAAAGCCGAGCCTGCGGTGGGCATGCTCCTCGCGCAGGAATTCGAGATCGTGCGGCGCGAAGTCCACCACCACCAATCGCCCCGACGGTGCCAATACGCGCGCCGCCTCGCGGATCGCGCGGCCGCCGTCGTCGAGAAAGTGCAGCACCTGGTGAATGACCACGACGTCGAACGAATTGGCCGGCACCGGCAGGTCGTAGATGTCGCCCTGCCGCACGCTGCAATTCCGCAGACCCGTACGTTCAAGGCGTGCGCGCGCCAGCAGCAGCATGTCGAGCGACATGTCGATGCCGAGCCCACGCTCGATGTGAGCGCCGAACAGTTCGAGGATGCGCCCGGTGCCGGTGCCGAGGTCGAGCAGCGATCGGAACGGCTTGTCGCGCAGCGCGTCGCTGATCGCGCCTTCGACGGCTTCGTCGGTGACGTGCAGCTTGCGGATGCGATCCCACTCCGCCGCGTGCGCGCGAAAATAGGCCTGCGCCGCCTCGGCGCGGGCGCGACGCACCGCCGTCAGCCGCTCGCGGTCGCGCAGCACCATCGGGTCGCGCGGATCGAGCCTCGCCACCAGCGCACGGGCCAGTTCCGCGCTGCCGCTGCCCTCGGCGAGACGGAAGAACGCCCAGGCGCCTTCACGGAAGCGCTCGACCAGACCCGCCTCGACCAGCAGTTTGAGGTGCCGCGAAATTCGCGGCTGCGACTGGCGCAGGATGTCGGTCAGATCGGACACGGTGAGTTCTGCTTCGGCCACCAGAGCCAGAACACGAAGACGCGTCGCCTCACCCGCGGCCTTGAGGGCTGCGTTCAGGGTGTCGAAGGTCAGGTGGGCAGCCGGATCGTCCATGGGACATATCCCATCATATAAAGATATGCTTATACCGTTAAACTATGGCGGAGCAAGGGCAGCATTTTCCGACTCAGGCCATGCCGCCTTGGCGATACGGGCCGGAGGGGACAAAGTCAGGCCATGACCCAGCAAAAAGACCCCTTCGGCGTCCGGGAGGGTGAGGTATCCGCCCCCCTGCCCGAGCAACCCGATGCCTCGCTCTATTTCATCGGCCGGATCCGGACGCCCTGGACCGAACGCAAGGACTGCCCGAAGAACGCCCGGGAATCCCGGGAATCCGGCTTGGTTTGCACCATCGAGGTCGATGAGCGCTGGGCGGCCGCGCTCAAGGGTGTCGAAACCTGCACCCACTTGATCCTGCTCTATTGGATGGACCGCTCACGGCGCGACCTCGTGGTCCAAGTTCCCGGCCACTACGGAACCGGTCGCGGCACCTTTGCCTTGCGCTCGCCGGTGCGGCCGAACCCGATCGCCATGAGCGTGGTGAAACTGCTCAAGGTCGAGGGCAATACACTCTCTATTGTCGGCGTGGATTGCCTCGACGGTACCCCGCTCCTCGACATCAAGCCCTATTTTGCCAGCGGCGATTCCATTCCCGACGCGGTGGTTGGCTGGCACGCGAAGGGTTCGAACGATCCGGTTTGAACCTTACGCCGCGCTCGCGCGACCGACTTGAGACAAGAGTGCGACGCGTTGCGCCGGCCAGGAACCCATGCCCGGCCGGCGCCTTAATTGTCCAAGGAACCGTGGACGAAACCGCACGTTGTGATCCCAGACCACGGATTAGAGATCGAATGTCGGGAGCCACCTCATGCGTCATCCGTACCTTCCACGCGCCGTCGGGGCTGCGCTTGTCTTGGCCGCCATCTCCGCACCCGCGCTCGCCCAGCCGATGGCGATGCAAGACAGCACCAACTATCCCAACTCCGTTTTCCGCGAGGTAATGCCGTCCGAGCCTGCCTACGAGCGCCAGATGCCGCGTTACGAGACCACCGCGCCTTCAGAAGCGGAAGCAACCGCGGAGTTGCCCGCGCATCTGCGCCGTCAGGTCGTGAACTATCCGACCCGCGAAGCGCCGGGCACCATCATCGTCGATACGCCCAACACCTATCTCTACTATGTGCTCGGCGGCAGCCGCGCGATCCGCTACGGGATCGGCGTCGGCCGCGAGGGCTTTACCTGGTCGGGCACGCAGACGGTTGCTCGCAAAACGGAATGGCCGGATTGGCATCCGCCAGCCGACATGCTGGCGCGCCAGCCCTACTTGCCGCGCTTCATGGCCGGCGGCCCGGGAAATCCACTCGGCGCGCGCGCGATGTATCTCGGCAACTCGGTCTACCGAATCCACGGCACCAATGCGCCCTCCACCATCGGACAGCGCATGTCGTCGGGCTGCATCCGCCTCACCAACGAAGACGCGATCGACCTCTACAACCGCGTCGGCCTCGGCGCCAAGGTCGTGGTGCTGAACGATCCGCAGTTGCGCTCGGTGGACACCGCAGCAAGCGCACGGGTCTCGCAACCGGAACCCGTGCCGGCCGCTCGCACGCAGCGCTATCAGGATCCGGTCGCCGAGGCGTCTCGCCCGCGCGCCGAAGTGCCGGCTTATCGCGAACCGGCATATCGTGATCCTGTCGGCGAACCGGCGTTTTTCAGCGCCTTCCCGCTGTTCGGCCCTTCAGCCTCCCGGATCTACTAAGCTTCTCCGCCGTCGATCAAAAGTTGTGGAACGGCGCCCGTCAACCGGCGGGACGCCGTTCGTTGCCTTTGGTAACTCCTAAGCAAATTCTTAACTACGCGGAGCTACAAAGCGCAGCATTGCGACGCGTGAGGCGGTCTTTTGAACTCCATCGGCTCCATTCTTGGCCGCTCCCTCGACATCGCATTTCTGGCATGTCTGTCGATCGGCGCCCTCTATGCCACGGCGCGAGTGGGCCTGACGCCGCGTGACCCGCAGTCCGGCATCGCGGTGATCTTCTCACCGTGGACGGCGCCCGACGCCACGCTGAGCCAGGCCGTCGCAACCGGCAGCCGCTTCGTGCGGTTCGGCGGATTTTCGTTCATCGCCATCGTCGTTCCGGACGACCTCGACTACCCATCCCGGATTCTCTCCGCTGGAGCCTGGCTGGTCGTCGATCCGAAAGCCCTGGCGGCCTGCCTGCCGAATCTCAAAATCCGCAGCGATTGAACTCACATGACCGACCTTGAAGTATTCCAGCGCAGGATCGTCCGCGCCCTGACCGCCCTGGCGTTTGCCCACGTTCCCATCCTCACGATCGTCGCGTGGATGCTGAACCGCGACGCCACCGCGATCGCCGGCATCTCGCTGCTGCTTGCCACCGCTCCGGCCGCGCTGATGGCGATGCAGCGCCCGCTCAAGGTCGCATTTTTTGCGATCGCCATCGCGCTGGTCGGGCAGACGTCACTGCTCGTCTACGCCATGACCGGACATCCGTGGCAGGTCGAGATGCACTTCTACTACTTCGCCATCCTGGCGATGCTGGTGGGCTTTTGCGACTGGACGGTGCTGCTCGCCGCCGCCGCGATGATTGCCGTCCATCATCTCAGCCTCAACACTGTACTTCCGTCGGCGGTCTACCCCGGCGGTACGGACTACGTGCGCGTCGTGGTTCATGCGGTCGTCGTGGTGATCGAAACGGCGATCCTGATCTACGTCGCCAGTACGATCCGCACCGCTTTCGCGCGCGCCGCCGACGCCCGGCAAGATGCGGAAAAGTCGGCGGAGACGCTCAAGCAACTCGCCGACTCCCGCGAAAAGACTCTCACCAAGACGACGAGCCGCGCCGACGGTCTCAGCCAGCTCCTGGCCCGCTTTCACAACGAGATGTCGCAATCGGCCGAGGTGCTCCACTCGGCGGCGCAGGATCTGGAATCCAACGCCGACAGCCTCGGGCGCGCCGCAAGCCACGCCAGCATCCAGTCGGCAACCGCGTCGGTCGCCTCCGAGGACACGGCGGACAAAGTGACATCGACCGCGCAGGCCGGCGACGAGCTCGCCCAGACCATCTCAGAGGTCGGATCGAGCGCCGCGCAATCGTCGCGGCTGGCGGCGCAGGCCGTCACCGAGGCGCAGCGGACCAACGAGACCATCGACGAACTGGCCGCCGTCGCCCGCGAGATCGGCAAGGTGACCGAGCTAATCAGCGCCATCGCCGGCCAAACCAACCTGCTTGCCCTCAACGCCACCATCGAAGCCGCGCGCGCGGGCGAAGCCGGCCGCGGCTTTGCGGTCGTCGCCCAGGAAGTGAAGGCACTGGCCGGTCAGACCGCAACCGCAACGCAGGATATCGGTAAGCGGATCGCCGCGATGCAGACCGCAACCGGCCGATCGGTCGAGGCCATTCAGGCGATCTCCCGCACCATCCGGGAGCTCGACCTGTTCTCCGCGAGGATCGCGGCCGCGGTGGAGCAGCAGGCCGACGCGGCACGCGAGATCGCCGTCAACGCCAACGCAGCTTCGTCCAGCGTCGGTCAGGTCAACGGCGCGATCGGCGAGATCGAGGACGTGGCCGAAGAAACCTCGCGGGCCGCCACGCGACTGACCGGCGCGGCTGGCAGCATCAGCAGCCAGAGCCGGCAAATTCGCGAACGCGTCAGGGCGTTCACCGACGACATCCACGCCCTGCAGGCGTGACCTGAGCAGCGATCCCGCGTGCGCGACCCTCGCGCAGCCGCTACGCGCCTCTATCCTTCGTCATGCCCGTGCCGGGCTTGACGGCCCCCCTGCCCACCCCGCTACATCCTGCGATCGGTGGAGTGTGACATGCGTATTGCGGCTATGGCGGCGGGAGCGGTCGGCGGCTACTTCGGAGCGCGGCTTGCCGCGGCGGGACACGACGTCAGCTTCATCGCCCGCGGCGCATTGCTCGACGCGATCCGCAAGAACGGCCTCAAGGTCGAAAGCACGTTCGGCGGCGTCCACATCAAGGACGCCAAGACGACCCCCGATCCAGGCGAGGTCGGGCCGGTCGATGTGGTTCTGTTCGCTGTCAAGCTTTGGGACACCGAGAAGGCGGCGGAGTTCGCGCGCCCGCTGGTCGGACCTTCGACCCGCATCATCACGCTGCAGAACGGCATCGACAGCGTCGAGCGAATCGCGCCGATCCTCGGCACCGACAAGGTGGTGGGCGGCAGCGCCTATATCGCAAGCGTGATGCGGGAGCCCGGGGTCGTCTCGCACACCAGCCAGTTCGCGCGATTGGTGTGCGGCCGTGTCGATGGTAAGCCCGACGCGAAGCTCGACGAATTCGGCCAAGCCGCAAAGAACGCCGGCATCGACATTACCGTTTCGCCCGCGATGGAAGTCGAACGCTGGCAGAAGTTCACCTTCCTGGTCGGGATTTCAGGCGCGACCGCGGCGATGCGCCAGACGCTCGGCCCGATCCTCGACGACACTGACACCCGCGAATTCCTGCACGCGTTGATGCGCGAGGTGGTCGCGGTCGGCCGTGCCAGGGGCGTGGCGATTGCGCCCGATTTCGCCGACGACCGCATGAAGCTCGCGCAGGCCTCGCCAAAGACCATGAAGGCGTCGCTGGTCCACGATCTCGAACGCGGCAACAGGCTGGAGATCGACTGGCTGGCGGGCAAGGTCGCGGCGCTCGGCCGCGAGCTTGGCGTGCCGACGCCGGCCAACAGCGCGGTCTATGCGATGCTCAAGTTGCACAAGATGGGGCGGCAGTAGAATCCAGGATCGGCCCATTGCGGCCCCAATTCGGCGACACCCTGCCGGCATAGGGCTAGCATCACGGGCCACCGAATCGGGGCGGTGACATGCGAAGAATTCTGATCGGAGCAGTGGTCGTCGCCGCGTTTTTCGGCGGCACGCTGTGGGCGCTCGACACGTTCTGGGGCGGCTCTTCGGCGACCAAGCGGCCGGCTCTCGCCGAGCCGCCGCCACTCAAGCCGATAGCGCGGCTCTCCTCAATCATCGCGCCGGTCGCGGTCGCCAACAACGCGATCCGCGACACCATCGAAGCGCAGGCGCCGCGCAGTGTCACAGGCCAGCGCGACAATCCCCTCGCCGACCTGATCGGCAAGGTCGAGATCGGCTGGGACGTCAAGCGCGGGCCGCTGGCGGTGGCCGGCCGCGGCGATGCTCTCAACATCACCACCACGATCTCCGGCCTGCTGCGCGCCACCGGACAGGTCGGCGAGCAGGCCAGCGCGATCGGCAACCTGCTGGGCGGCTCCATCGGCCGCGAGGTGAGCAAGCTCGCCAACAAGCCGTTCGACCACAAGCTCGACATCAACGGCAACGTCACGGTGACGGCGAAGCCCGCGCTGCTGGCGAACTGGCGGATCGAGCCCAACCTCACCGCGAACGTGGCGCTGGCCGATCGCTCGGCCAACATCTCCGGCGTCAAGCTGAACGTGACGCAGGAGGTGAAGCCGATGCTCGACCGCACGGTCAACGAGCAGATGGCAAAGCTGCAGGCGCAGATCCGCAACGACCCGATGATGGAGCAGACCGCGCGCCGCGAGTGGGCGAAGATGTGCCGCTCGGTGCCGCTGGGCGCCGCGGCTGCGAACCTGCCGCCGCTGTGGCTCGAGGTGAAGCCGGTGCGCGCGGTGGCGGCGCAGCCCAAGATCGATCCGAACTGGGTGATCCTCACGCTCGGCGTCGATGCCGAGACGCGGATCGTGACGAGCGAGACCAAGCCCGATTGCCCGTTCCCCGCCAAGCTCGACCTGGTGCCGCCGATGGAGCAGGGCAAGGTGGCGATCGCGATGCCGATCGACGTGCCGTTCACCGAACTGAACCGCGTGCTGGAGGCGCAGCTCAAGGGCAAGACGTTGCCTGAGGAGAAGGACGCGCCGGTCTATGTCACCGTGCAGAAGGCCACGGTCGCGGCATCCGGCGACCGGCTGCTGATCCAGCTCAAGGTCAAGGCCAACGAGAAGAAGAGCTGGTTCGGTTTCGGCGCCGACGCCGACGTGTATGTCTGGGGCAAGCCCGCGCTCGACAACAAGGACCAGATCCTGCGCTTCACCGACCTGGAACTCGACGTCGATTCCGAGGCGGCGTTCGGCTTGGCCGGTGCCGCGGCGCGCGCCGCGATCCCCTACATAAAAGGCACGCTGGCCGAGAAGGCGGTGATCGATCTCAAGCCGTTCGCGGCGACCGCGCGCAAGAGCATTGAGACCGCGCTCACCGACTTCAAGAAGCCGGCGGACGGCGTGGCGGTCGAGGCCTCCGTCACCGGTGTGCGCCTCGCCGGCATCGAATTCGACGCCAAAACTTTGCGCGTGATCGCCGAAGTCGACGGAACCGCCCGCGCGCTGGTGACGAAGCTGCCGTAACTCATTGGCGCCGCACGGACTCTTGCGGCCGCAACGGCCACCGGCCCAGTCGGGCTGTTCAACCAAGTCCCAATTGGGCAAAGTACGAACCGGAACAAAGAGCCTCGGTAAAATTCCATGACCGTCGAAGCGCCACCGGTTCAGGTGAGACGCGCCAAGCCCGCTTGGCTTCGGACGTTGAAACGTTTCAGCAAGGGGGCAGTGGTCGCCGTGCCCGCCGTCTACTTCGTGCCGAAGCTGTTCGCGTTCTACGCGCTGTTCGGCGTCTACGACGT
Source organism: Hyphomicrobiales bacterium (assembly GCA_021730985.1). Taxonomy (GTDB): domain Bacteria; phylum Pseudomonadota; class Alphaproteobacteria; order Rhizobiales; family Xanthobacteraceae; genus Z2-YC6860. The sequence continues at coordinate 68,314 of JAKFYI010000025.1, forward strand.
GCTGCGGAACAAGAAGTTCAATCGCAGTCTTCTGTCCCAGTACTTCCTGGGCAACGGCGTCTTTACCTGGCTCATGTCTCCGTTCAATTCGCTGCTGGACATCCTTTGCCTGCCCTACTGGAACAAGGGCGTCTACAAGCTGGAGGACCTTCCCGCTCCGTATCGGGAGGAACTCAAGCGCGTGCTCGACGCCGCCGTGAGCAACAATCTGGCCGACAAGCTCGAAGAAAAAACCCGCGGCCAGAACCGCAGCATGTTCTTCTTCAAGTGGTACGGCGCCAACGTCGAGAACGATCTGAAAATTCCAGCCTTCCACGAGGACTACAAATACATCCAGACCATCGGCGTCTCGGTGTTCAACAAGCGGGAAACGACCAACGAGCACTTCGGCTTCATGCGCGCCAGCTTGCGGGTGCTCTACAACATCAACGAATTCGACGACCAGTCGGCTTTCATCGAGGTCGGTCCGACCGTGAGCTACTGGAAGGACGACAAGCTGTTCATTTTCGACGACACGCTGCTGCACCTGTCGGCGAACAATTCCGACAAGCCCCGCTATTGCATGTTCATCGACATCCTGCGGCCGTCCTATGTGCCGATGCTGCTCGGGGCGATCGTCCGCATGACGGGGGCGCTGTCCCGGCCGTTCAACGCCGTATTCTATCAAAAGTGGAAGCTCACCAAGGCCTAGCCGCGGCCTGGTTCCTTCAGGGCTCGGACGCCCGCCCCCGCGTTGACCCCTCCCCCCGGCGCGCCTACATTAAACGCAGATTCCGAGGGGAGCCGGCCGCAGCCGGCTGAGATTGCGCTGTCGTCGCGCGGAGACCCTTTGAACCTGATCCGGGTCATGCCGGCGAAGGGACGGGGCACGTTGCAAAACCCAAATCCCAAGCCGGTATCCTCGGACTTCCGCGAGCCCGATGGAGACTGACATGAACAAGCCGATCGCCACTGGCGACTTCACCACCCCGAAGGTGACGACGGGCCCGATCCAAGGTTCGCGCAAAATCTATTCGACGCCGGACGCAGCGAAAGACCTTCGCGTGCCGCTGCGCGAGATCGCGCTGACGCCGTCCGCCAACGAGCCGCCGCTGCCGGTGTACGACACCACCGGGCCCTATACCGACAACGACGTCGCGATCGACGTCGAGCAGGGCCTCAAGCGCGCCCGCATCGAGTGGGTCAAGGAGCGCGGCGGCGTCGAAGAATACGAAGGCCGCGCGCTGCAGCCGATCGACAACGGCAACGCCACCGGCAAATACCTTGCCCGCGCCTTCCCGGTCGCGCACAAGCCGCTGCGCGCGCTGGACGGCAAGCCGGTCACCCAGCTCGAATGGGCACGGCTCGGCGTCGTCACCAAGGAAATGATCTATGTCGCCGAGCGCGAGAACCTCGGCCGCAAGACGCAGCTCGACCGCGCCGAATGGGCGCAGCAGGATGGCGAAAGCTTCGGCGCCTCGGTGCCGCTGTTCATCACGCCGGAGTTCGTGCGCGACGAGATCGCGCGCGGCCGCGCCATCATCCCCTCGAACATCAACCACGCCGAACTCGAGCCGATGGCGATCGGCCGCAACTTCCTCACCAAGATCAACGCCAACATCGGAAACTCCGCCGTCACCTCCTCGGTCGAGGAGGAGATCGACAAGATGGTGTGGTCGATCCGCTGGGGCGCCGACACGGTGATGGACCTCTCCACCGGCCGCAACATCCACAACACCCGCGAATGGATCATCCGCAACTCGCCGGTGCCGATCGGCACGGTGCC
>JAKFYI010000029.1 GCA_021730985.1 Hyphomicrobiales bacterium
AAGTTCGTCGGCCCGACCATCGTCTACGCCTTCATGCAAGCGGTCGGCATGGTCAACGATCATCTGGTGACGTGCCACCGCCACGAGCCTTGCTGCGTGCTGGGCAGCAGAAAACGCAAATGAAGCCGGCCAAGCCGCGGCGGCGCAGCGCCGAGCCCGCGCCGCGCGCCTGGCAGCGCATGCTGTCCGGCCGCCGGCTCGATCTGCTCGATCCCTCTCCGCTCGATGTCGAGATCGAAGACATCGCGCATGGGCTCGCCCGCGTCGCGCGGTGGAACGGACAGACCTCCGGCGCGCACATTTTCTCCGTGGCACAGCACACGCTATTGGTCGAAGCGATGGCGCGGATGCGCACGCCAAGGCTTGATCGCAGGAGACGGCTCGCCGTCCTGCTCCATGACGCGCCCGAGTACGTGATCGGCGATATGATCTCACCGTTCAAGTCCGTGATCGGCGATGCCTACAAGGGCGTCGAGGCACGGCTGCTCGCGGCCATCCACCTCCGTTTCGGCCTGCCGGTACAGCGCGAGACTGAGCTTGAGGCCCTGATCAAGCAGGCCGACCGGTCGGCCGCCTATCTCGAAGCCACCCGGCTCGCCGGCTTTGCCGCGGCCGAGGCGCAGCGCTTCTTCGGGCCGCCGCCGAAGCTGACGGTGGCGGTCGAACGAGACTACCTGACGCCCTGGCCGGCCGAGGTGGCGGAGGAACGGTTGCGCGAGCGGCTGGTCAGCCTGACCCGCGAGTGACGCTTCCGGAGCGAACGGCGGCGATCTATATCTTTGTTGGGAATTTGGGAAACACCGATGATTCACGTCTGCTCGCTGGCGCGCCTGCATAACACGGTCGCCGAAACCGGCGCACGCCACATCGTCACTCTGCTGCGCATCGTCGACCGCGTACAAAGGCCGGCCAGCGTCGATGAAATCAACCATCTCATTCTCGGCATGGACGACATCACCGAGCCGATGGACGGCTACACCCACCCCGGCGAGGAGCATGTCGCCAGCCTGATCAAGTTCAGCCAGGGCTGGGATCGCACGACCCCGATGGTGATCCACTGCTACGCCGGCATCAGCCGCTCGACGGCAGGTGCCTTCGTCGCAGCCTGCGCGCTCAATCCGGGCCGCAGCGAGGCGAAGATCGCGCAGGCGATCCGTGACGGCTCGGCGACCGCCACGCCCAACATGCGCATCGTGACCCTCGCCGACCGGCTGCTGGAACGGCGCGGTCGCATGATCGGCGCGATCCAGGCCATCGGCACCGGCCGCGCCTCCATCGAGGGCGATCCGTTCCGTCTCGATCTGGAGTGAGGATGGCCGACGCCTCGCACACCTCGATCGAGATCGGACTGACGGCGGCGATTGTCGCGGTGGAGGCGGACGAGCCGCGCATCCTGGTGTCCGCCGACGCCAAGAACGAGATCCGCGCCGGCCTGCCTTTTGGCACGTTCGACCCGGTGGCGCACCGCACCTTCGAGATCGGATTGCGGGCATGGGTGTCGGCCCAGACCGCCCTCAATGTGGGCTATGTCGAGCAGCTCTACACATTCGGCGACCGCGGCCGCCATGCGCAGCCGGACGACACGGGCGCGCATGTGGTTTCGGTCGGCTATCTCGCGCTCACCCAGATGTCCAACAACGCCGCGCTGCGCGCAGCCGGCGCGGGCTTCGAGCCCTGGTACCGCTTCTTCCCCTGGGAGGACTGGCGCGACGGCCGTCCTCGTATCCTCGATACCGCGATCGTGCCCTTGCTCGAGCAGTGGACCAAAAGCGGCCGCGACGACCCGGCACGTCCGCCCGGACGCAGCGAACGGCTGCGGCACTGCTTCGGCACCGCAGGCTCACCGTGGGACGAGGAGAAGGTGCTCGATCGCTATGAACTGCTCTACGAGGCGGGCCTCGTCGAAGAGGCGCGCCGCGACGGCCGCCAAGCCATCGTCGCGCCCGGCAAAATCCCGCCGCTCGGCGAGCCGATGCGGTTCGATCACCGGCGGATTCTGGCGACCGCCATCGCGCGTCTGCGCGCCAAGCTCAAGTATCGTCCCGTTGTGTTCGAACTGATGGGCGCGGAGTTCACGCTGACCGAACTGCAGCGCACCGTCGAAGCGATCTCCGGCCGGCATCTGCACAAGCAGAACTTCCGCCGGCTGGTCGAAGCGGCGGCGCTGGTCGAGCCGACCGGCGAGACATCGACCGCGACCGGCGGGCGGCCCGCGGCCGTCTTCCGCTTCCGCCGCGACGTGACGCAAGAGCGGCCGGCGCCAGGACTTCGGGTCGGCGGCCGGAGCTGAGCGCGCCGCAAGGCGGCCACCCGCATGAACCTTATTCCGGTGCATTGCGACCAACCCCGGCATACCGCGCGAGGAAATTGACCTAGAATCGCGCCCTGCCGGGGGCTGCCATGGAATTCGTTCTGCTTGGGCTGATCGTCCTGTCGTTCCCGATCGTGGCGATCGTTGCGCTGGTCAAGACCATTGGCCTGGGCGACCGCATGCGCCGGGTGGAATTGCGCTTCGCCGAGCTCGAAAGCCGCATCGCAACCGGTACCGTAGCCGCCGCGCCCGCCACCACCGAACCGCCGCCCGCGTTCGTTGCCGCGCCCTTTGTAGCGCCCGCCCCACCTCCCGTTGAAACCGAGAAGCAGCCCGAGCCGGTTCCCGAGCCTGAACCGGCAGTCGCAGCAGCCGCCCGGCCATCGGCGCCGGAGGTCAGCTTCGAGGAGCGCTTCGGCACCCGATGGGTGGTTTGGATCGGCGGCCTCGCGCTTGCGCTCGGCGGCATTTTCCTGGTGCGCTATTCAATCGAAGCCGGATTGCTGGGACCGAAGGTCCGCCTGTTCCTGAGCACGCTGCTCGCGGGTGCACTGATTGCCGGCGGCGAATGGGCGCGCCGCCAGGAGAAGCTGTCCGGCTTCGCCGGCCTGCCGACCGCGCACATTCCCAGCATTTTGACCGCCGCCGGCACCACGATCGCCTACGCCACGGTCTACGCGGCCTACGCGCTCTATGGATTCCTATCGCCTCCGTTTGCCTTCGTCATTCTCGGCGCGGTCGCGCTGGCCACACTCGCCGCAGCATTGCTGCACGGACCGGCGCTCGCTGCCCTCGGTCTCGTCGGCGCATACGTGGCGCCGATGCTGGTCGCATCGAGTGAGCCGAGCTACTGGGCGCTCTACGTCTACCTCGCCGTGGTCACCGCTGCCGCCTACGCGCTGGCAAACTACCGGCTGTGGTTGTGGCTCGCAGTTACGGCACTGGCCTTCAACCTGTTCTGGATGCTGCCGGGGCTTTCGGAGGATGCCGTCTCCGAGTTGCCCGCGCATGTGTTCAATATGGCTGTCGGCTTCGCGCTTGCCGCGGCCTTCATCGTCGCCGGATTATTCTGGGGCCCGAGCGCCGTGCCTGGAAAAATCGACGGGCTGTCTTCGGTCGCGGTGCTGGTCTACGTGGCGGCGGCCGCTCTGTTCGTGCTGGCGACGCGCCATCATCCGCTGGCGCTTACCGCCTTCGCCGCGTTGACCGTGGCGGCGCTGGCCGTTGCATGGCGCGCCGAGTCCGCCGCCGCCGTGGTGCCTGCCGCGGCCGTGCTCGCCGCGATGGTGATCGGGCGCTGGGCCTTCGACGTGGAGATCAACCAGTTGACCGCGGAGCCCGGGCGTTCCGGCGGGCCCGCGGTGCCGATGCTGACCGGCACCAGCATGAACATGATGATGGGCGCGGGCTTCGCCGTGCTGTTCGGCGCCGCCGGCTTCATGGCGCAAGGCCGTTCGGTCGCGGCAACCGTTCCAATACTCTGGAGCGCGGCCGGCGTGATCGGTCCGATCCTGATCCTGATCGCGCTCTACTACCGGGTCTCGGGACTGGAGCGTTCGATTCCGTTCGCCGGCGTCGCTCTGCTGATGGCCGCGCTCTACGGCATCGCCACCGAATTGTTGAACAAGCGCGAGCCCCAGCCCGGCTCGGCTGCCGCCGAAGCCTTGTTTGCGACCGGCGCGGTCGCAGCGCTTGCGCTCGCCATGACTTTTGCGCTGGAGCGAGGCTGGCTCACGGTTGCCCTCGCCTTGATGGTTCCCGGCATCGCCTGGATCACACAACAACGCCCGCTGCCGATGCTGCGCACGTTGGCCGCGGCGATCACGGTGCTGGTGGTGCTGCGGATCGGCTGGGATCCCCGCATCGCCGGCGCTGACGTCGGCACCACGCCGATCTTCAACTGGATCCTGTACGGCTACGGCGTGCCTGCGGCGTCGTTCTGGTACGCAGGCTATCTGATGCGTCAACGTGACGACGACACGCCATCACGCATGGTGGACTCCGCCGCGATCCTGTTCGCCGTGCTGCTGATGTTCCTGGAAATCCGCCACTTCATGAACGGCGGCGACATCTATCGCCAAACCAGCCGCCTCGCCGAGCTTGCGTTGCAGGTCTGCACCGGGCTTGCCATGACGTTGGGCCTCGAACACGTCCGCCGCCGCACCGGCAGCGTGGTCCACGACATCGGCGCCCAGATCGTCGGTGCACTGACGTTCATCGGCATCGTGTTCGGCCTGCTGATCGCCGCCAATCCACTGCACACCCGCGAGCCGGTCGGCGGCATGTTCTTCAACCTCATCATGCTCGGCTACGGCTTCCCGGCAGTGCTCGCAATCATCCTGGCGCTGACCACGCGCAACCACCGCCCGATGTCATATCGCTGGGTCGCGGCGGGCACGGCGTTCGTGCTTTCGCTCGCCTATCTCAGCCTTGAGGTGCGGACGCTCTATCACGGGCCCGTGCTGACGGGCGGGGGTACGAGCAACGCGGAGCAGTACACCTACTCGGCGGTCTGGCTCACCTACGCGATCGTTCTGCTGCTGGCTGGCATCTATCTGCGGTCGCAGCCGGCGCGGCTCGCATCGGCGCTGGTAACGGCATTGACCATCGGCAAGGTGTTCCTGATCGATATGGCCGACCTGACCGGCGCATGGCGGGCGTTGTCGTTCATTGTCCTCGGGTTGGTTCTGGTGGGCATCGGCTGGCTGTATCAGCGGCTGCTGTTTCCGCGCCGCCCCACAAACGCAGAGGCCGGCATGACGCCGGCCTCGTGAAACTATATTTTCCGAACGGATTAGTTCGCGCGGGCCTTGATTTCGCACCAGCGCATGGCGCTGCCGATGCGGTAATGACCGGCATCTTTCTCGGCCACGGGATAGCAGCCGTCGCCGCCGCCATCGAATTCCTTCCAGGCCAGGCAAATCTCGTGACCGCGCGCGCGGACGGTGGCGCGATCGCGCATGTCGGGCGCATCGTTGCTGGCATTGAAGCGGCGGTAGGCCACGGTGACCAGGCCGTGGGCGTTGAACACGCCATGGCCTTGCGTGCCATCGACACACTGAATTCGGAACTGCTTGCCCGCCAGCAGGCGTTGCGCCTCAGCGCCGCTGATCGGACGCTCCGCGAACGCCGGCGATGAAGCGGCGACAACGGCGGAGAGAACAGCGATGGCGGCAAGGACAACGCGGAGCGGCTTTGGCATAGGGAACTCCATGAACCGAACACGCTTGATTTGATCTCTACTTGATTCAATCTGCATGATCGGCTGTGGGATGCCACGCCAGTTCTGATTTCCTGGTTAGCGAACGCAGTAAATACGTGGGCTTGGAACCGATCCGTGTGGCGCCGCCGCTCGGCGTTAACCAAAGAGCAGCGCATCAGCGTCGCGAACGAATCGGACTGCCACCCACGACTCGAAAGCGTGGGCGTTGCGACGATGCACTAAAGAATGTGGACGGTCAGTCGTCCGCGAAGGCCGAGGCGGAAGCCGACGTCGAACGCTGATTGCGAAGCCGTAACGGCGGACTGGACATGTCGGCGCGCGCGCTGCGGCGGCTGAAGTCGCAATAGGCGAAGCCAAAGCCCGAAACTGCGCCGCGGAAGCTGACGGTGCTGGTCCTGTTCAGATGGAAGCATGGCTCGAATGGCAGGCCGCTCATGGAGGCGCAATACTGATCGCCCTTCACGCGCAGCGTTCCCGCGGGCAGCATGACGAACCGCGGCGCCTGCGTGCCGCGGATCGAAATATAGCCGGCCACCGAGCCATCGGCGTTGATGCGGCCCTTGCCGCTGGTGCCTTCGAAGCACTGGTAAGTGAACTGCTTGCCCGCGATGAAGCGGCGCGCTTCCTCGGCCTTCAAATCGTCGGCGGCGGCTGGTTTGGCGCTCGCGATGGCGGCCAACACGATGCCCAGACCGACAAGCTTCCCCGACATGCCCTCACTCCACTTCGTGAACACCACGAACGCCACAGCGCCGTTAACGGTTCGGTTACCATACGAGTCCCGCCGATCATGGCCCATGATGGTGGACAATTCCTGAACGCCCTACCGGACCTTGACGACAATACGCCCCCGGACCCGCCCTTCGAGAATACTTGCGGCGGTCTCGATGACGTCGGAAAGCCCGATCTGCGTGGTCATCGCTTCGAGTTTGCCGCGATCGAGGTCGGAATCCAAGCGCCGCCACGCCTCCTGACGCAGTTTTTGCGGGCATTGGACCGAATCGATCCCCAGCAGCGACACCGCCCGCAGGATGAATGGGGCGACGCTCGACGGCAGGTCCATGCCCCCAGCCAGCCCGCAGGCGGCGACCGCGCCGCCGTATTTCGTCATCGACAGGACGTTGGCGAGCGTCGTGGAACCGATTGAATCGATGCCGCCCGCCCAGCGCTCTTTCGACAGAGCCTTCGGGGCTCCCGCGAGCTCCGCCCGGTCGATGACGTCTATGGCGCCCAGTTCCTTGAGGTAGGCGGCCTCGTTGGGCCGGCCCGTCGATGCGATGACCTGGTAGCCGAGCTTCGACAGCAGCGTGACCGCGACCGAACCCACGCCCCCCGCCGCCCCCGTCACCACCACCGGGCCGCTGTCCGGCTTGAGGCCGTGACGTTCCAGCGCCATCACCGACAGCATCGCGGTGTAACCGGCGGTCCCGACGGCCATGGCTTCGCGTGGCGTCATCCCCTCTGGCAGCCGCACCAGCCACTGTCCCTTCACGCGCGCCTTCTCGGCGTAGGCACCGAGATGGGTTTCGCCGAGACCCCAGCCGTTGAGGATGACGCGGTCGCCAGGGTGCCATTCGGGATTGGACGAGGACTCGACCTCACCCGTGAAATCGATGCCGGGGATCATGGGGAAGCGCCGCACCACCGGTGCCCGGCCGGTGATGGCCAGACCGTCCTTGTAGTTCACCGTCGACCAGTGGATTGCGACCGTGACGTCGCCGTCCATCAAATTGCCTTCGTCGAATTCCGCAAGGCTGACCGACTGCTCCTTGTCGGCCTTGTCGATGACGATTGCCTTGAATGTTGCCACGTTGCCTCCCCGAAGCGTCCCCGCTGCTGACGTGAAGCTAGATCATCTGCGGCGCAAACGGCGCAGATTTGTGACCTCGGCGACCTATGCCGAAGCCGCGGCGGCCCGCACGACCGGCTTCTCGACGATCGGCAGATTGATGATCGCAGACAGCACGCCGGACAAAATTGCAAGCCACCACATCAGGTCATAGGAGCCGGCGCGCTCGAAGGCGATGCCGCCGAGCAGAACGCCAAGAAAGCCGCCGACCTGGTGGCTGAAGAAGGCAAAGCCCGCCAGCGTGGCCAGCCAGCGCGTTCCGAACATCAACGCTATCAGCCCGGTGGTCGGGGGCACGGTCGAGAGCCAGAAAATACCCATCGACGCGCCGAACAGGATGCAGGTGAAGGGCGTCACCGGAAACGAGATGAAGGCCAGGATCAGCGCCGACCGGCTGAAGTAGATGATCGATAGCAGAAAACGCTTCGGGAATATCCCGGAGAGCCAGCCGGATCCCAGCGAGCCCACGATGTTGAACAGGCCGATAGCGGCGATCGTCCAACCGCCGACGTGGGCGGACAGCCCCTTGTCGATCAGGTAGGCCGGCATGTGGAGCGTGATGAACTGAAGCTGGAAGCCGCAGGTGAAGTATCCGAGCGTCAGCAGCACATATGAGCGATGGCCGAGTGCTTCGGTCAGAGCCTGTCTGAGCGACTGAGTCGGCACGCTGCCTGCCGCCACGGGATCGACGGCACGGCGTGTTGCCAGCGCGATCGCCAGCGGCATCGCAAACAGCATCAACACGGCGAACACCAGCAGTGTGTTTTGCCAGCCCACCGCATCCATCAGCAGCACGGCGAGTGGGGAAAACAGAAACTGGCCGAACGAGCCCGCGGCTGTGCCCAGCCCGAACGAGAAGGAGCGGTACTGCTCAGGCAGTATCTTGCCGAAGGCCGCCAGCACCACCGGGAACGAGCAGCCGGACAGACCGAGCCCGATGCAAACGCCAGCCGAAAGATCGAGCATGCCGGGCGTGGTCGATACCGACATCACCGCGAGGCCAACAGCATAGAGCAACGCGCCGACGCACATCACCGGCAAGGTGCCGAACCGGTCGGCCAGCATGCCCGAGAACGGCTGGCCCAATCCCCAAAGGATATTCTGGATCGCGATCGCGAATGCGAAGACGTCGCGGCCCCAGCCGTTGAGCGACACCATCGGCGTCATGAAGAAACCGAGCGTCGAACGCGGACCGAATGCAATCACGGCGATCAGGCAGCCGCAGGTCAGGATGACCGCGGGCGTGCGCCATGTTGAATGCGTCGTGACCATGCCGAGCTGCGGCCGGTGCCTAGGCCGCGGCCGCGGCGGGACGCAGCACCGGCTTCTCGACAATCGGCAGATTGATGACCGCCGACGCGATGCCGAAGAACACCGACAGCCACCAGACGATGTTGTAGGAGCCGGTCATCTCGAACAGCACGCCGCCGAGCCACACGCCGAGGAAACCGCCGACCTGATGGCTGAAGAACGCGAAACCGAACAGCATGGTGAGCCATTTGGTGCCGAACATCAGCGCGACAAGGCCGGACGTCGGCGGCACGGTAGACAGCCAGAGCAGGCCGGTCACCGCCCCGAATATCAAAGTTGCGGTGGGACTGGCCGGCAGCAGGATGAAGACCACGATCGACAGTGCCCGGCCGAAGTAGATCGCCGACAGGATGTACCGCTTCGGCATAAAGCCGCCGAGATAGCCCGAGCCGAGCGATCCGATGATATTGAACAGGCCGATGATGGCGAGCGTCCAGCCGCCGATCTGGACCGACAACCCGCGATCGACCAGGTAGGACGGCAGGTGCACCGTAACGAACGCGAGCTGGAAGCCGCAGGTGAAGAAGCCCAGCACGAGCAGCACATAGGAGCGATGCCGGAACGCTTCCGCCAGCGCCTGCGAAACCGATTGCGGCGGCACCGTGGTGGGCGCGGGAGCTACGCCGCGTGGTGCCATCAGCGTCAGCGACAGCGGCAAAATCAGCAGCAGCAGACAGGAAAACACGACCAGCGTGGTCTGCCAGCCGTAAGTTTCCATCAGGCCCACGGCGATCGGCGAATACAGGAACTGCCCGAACGAACCGGCCGCGGTGCCCGCGCCGAACGCGAGCGAACGCCAGCTTTCCGGCACGAGCTTGCCCAGCGCACCGATGATCGCCGGCATGGCGCAGCCGGAGAGCCCGAAGCCGACCAGCACGCCCGCGGAAATGTAGAGCATGCCCGGCGTGTTCGATTGCGCCATCAGGTAAATGCCGGCCGCATAAAGGATCGCACCCGCGCTGAGCACGCGCGGCGCGCCGTACTTATCGGCGATGGCGCCGGCAAAGGGCTGGCCGAGACCCCAAAGCAGATTCTGGATCGCCAGCGCCAGGCCGAACACATCGCGGCCCCATCCGTTGGCGCTGCTCAGCGGCGTGAGGAAGAAGCCGAGCGACGATCGCGGCCCGAAGCTGATAACCGCAATGACGCAGCCACAGGCGATCAGAACCGCCGGCGTCCGCCAGCCCGCCAGCTTTGAGGGCACGGTCGCAGTCGACATGGGATGCTCCGGAAAGCGCTGCGCACGGTGACACGCAGGATGGCGAACATAGGGGTTGGCCCTGGGGCGCCAAAGCGAAAGTTCGTGATGGCAACGATATGCGAAGCGCATGGCTCGCCAACGCCAGGGGACTGGCGAACCGGTGAGCGGCATGCTATATATTTGCTCGAAATGAGAATAAGGAGCCAGGGCAACCATTCCCGCCCTGGGAATTCAGAACGGACTGCCGGCGCAAGCCGGATGTTTTCGACCCCAAATATGCTCATATTGAGTATATTTGCGTTAGGAGGCCCCGATGCCTGTCTGGGAAACACTGGGTCCGGTGACGTCGCGGCACGCCGCGCCGCCGATGAGCGCTTCGAGCGGCGACGCGCTGCGCAAGCACGGCCGCCTGCCCGCACCTTCGCTCGAATGGAACGCCGAGGTCGAGCGCGAGACCGCGCATCTCTACGCGCGCGTCAAGAACGTCATTCCGGCGGTCGAGTGGCCGTTCTTCGCGCCCACCATCAAGGCGATCAATGCGGTGAAGCAGCAGCGCAACGCCGTCATCCTGGCGCACAATTACCAGACGCCGGAGATCTACCATTGCGTCGCCGATTTCGTCGGCGACAGCCTGCAGCTCGCGCGCGAGGCCAGCAGGGCTGACGCCGACATCATCGTGCAGGCCGGCGTGCACTTCATGGCCGAGACCGCGAAGATACTGAACCCGGCCAAGACCGTGCTGATCCCCGACCTCAAGGCCGGCTGCTCGCTGGCATCCTCGATCACCGGCGACGACGTCCGGCTGCTGCGCGAGCGCTTCCCCGGCGTGCCGATCGTCACCTATGTCAACACCTCGGCCGAGGTGAAGGCCGAGAGCGACATCTGCTGCACGTCCTCGAACGCTTTGCAGGTGGTCGAGAGTCTCGGCGCCGAGCGCGTCATCATGCTGCCCGACGAGTACCTGGCAAAGTATGTCGCCTCGCAGACCAAGGTGAAGATCATCGCCTGGAAGGGCCATTGCGAGGTCCACGAGCGCTTCACCCCCGAAGAACTCCGGCTGGTGCGCGCCAACGATCCGTCGGTGCAGATCATCGCGCATCCGGAGTGCCCGCCCGAGGTCATCGCGGAGGCCGACTTCACCGGCTCGACCGCGCATATGATCGACTTCGTGCGTCAGCACAGGCCCAAGCGCGTGGTCATGGTCACCGAATGCTCGATGGCCGACAACGTCGCGGCGGAGTTGCCCGACGTCGAGTTCGTTCGACCGTGCAATCTCTGCCCGCACATGAAGCGGATCACGCTGCAGAAAATCCTCGACAGCCTGCTCCATATGACGGAAGAGGTCGTGGTCGATCCCCTCATCGCCGACAAGGCGCGCCGCGCCGTGGAGCGCATGATCCACCTGAAGAGTTGACCATGCCGGCACCGGCCCTGCTCTATCCCAGCGGTTTTCTCTCACCTCTGGAAATCGACGACGCGGTGACGCGGGCGCTCTCCGAGGACCTCGGCCGCGCCGGCGACGTCACCTCGATCGCCACGATCCCGGAGCACACACCGGCCCGCGCCGTCGTGGTGGCGCGCGAGGCCGGCACCATCGCTGGTTTGCCGCTGGTGGCGGCGTGCTTTGCGCGGCTCGCGCCCGACATCGCCATCACCGCGCAAGCGCGCGACGGCGACACGGTCGCGGCCAAAACCTCGCTGATGATCATCGCCGGCCCGGCCCGCGCCGTGCTTTCGGCCGAACGCGCCGCACTGAATTTTCTCGGCCACCTGTCCGGCATCTCGACGGCGACGGCTGCCTACGCGCGCAAGATCGGCAGCCACAAGACCCGCATCTGCTGCACCCGCAAGACCACGCCCGGCCTGCGCGCGCTGCAGAAGTACGCGATCCGCTGCGGTGGCGGCTTCAACCACCGCTTCGGCCTCGACGACGCGATCCTGATCAAGGACAACCACATCGCGGTCGCGGGCGGCATCCGCGCCGTGCTGGAGCGGGCCCGCGCCGCCGCGGGCCATCTGGTCAAGATCGAGATCGAAGTGGACTCGCTCGATCAGTTGAAAGAGGTGCTCGCCGCCGGCCTCGCCGACGTTGTGCTGATCGACAATTTCGACATCCCGGCGATGAAGCAGGCGGTGGAGATGGTGGCGGGCCGTCTGGTGATCGAGGCTTCCGGCGGCATCACGCTCGACAACATCGCAGCCATCGCGGCGACCGGCGTGGATTACGCGTCGTCCGGCGCGTTGACGCATTCGGCGCCGAACATGGATGTGGCGCTCGATATCGAGATTTGACGTCGCGGCGCTCGACAGTTCAGCCGAGGCCTTTCGGCTGCCGTGCCGCGACCGCTGCAACAATGCTGAGCAGCGAGAGCACGGTGAACACGCGCAAGGAAATCTCGTAGGTGCCTGTCAGGTCGTAGAGCGCGCCGGACAGCAAAGGCCCGGTCGCCTGCGCCAGCACCTGCGTGGACAGGGCCAGCCCGCGGATCGCACCGTAGTTCTGTCGTCCGAAATAGTCCGCCCACGCGACCGGCAGCAATGTCAGAACGGCGCCGATCCCCAATCCGAACAATCCTGCGGCGAGGAAACCGGTCGCAGCCGTATCGACTTCCGGCATCAGCCATGTGCCCACGACCAGCATTGCTCCCGCCAGCGCCAGCGGCCAGCGGATCGGCCATCGCCGCGGCAGGAACCCGCAGGCGATCGTCACGACCACCGACAGGAACGAGAACCCGCTGACAATGAAAGCCGCGGTGGTCGGGTCGAGGCCACGCTGCACCAGATGCGGCGCCTGGTGCAGACTCACACCGGCCTGAACCGGATAGACCATCACCGTGTAGAGCATCAAAAGCCAGAAGGCCGGAGTGCGGATCGCGGCGCGGCGCGAAAAGCGAGGCTCAGGCGCCGCCGCGGCTTCTCCCGGCTGTTGAATGACGGGCGCGGCACGATCGGGCTCCAGACCCAAATCTTCCGGCCTCCGCACCAGGAACAGCCACACCGGTAAAAATCCAACGACCAGCGTCACCACGCCGAGCGCCACCCAGCCGGCCCGCCAGCCGTCGTGCGAGATCGCGAATTGCGCGATCAGCGGCATCGCCACCAGCCCCAGCATCTGGGCCAGATTGGCGATCGAGGCCGCGGCGGTGCGGCGTGCCAAAAACCAATTGTTGAGCGCGCCATAGATGCCGAGATCGAACGGCCCGGCCCAATTCATCCGCGCAATGCAGAACAGCAGGTAGAACACCAGCAACGAGGGCGTCAGCGAGAGCAATAGCAGCGCGACGCCATTCATCAGAACCGCGACGCACAGCACCAGCCGCGAGCCGCGGCGGTCGAGCAGCGGCCCGATCAGCGGAGACACCAGCGCGGCCAGCAGGCCGCCGAGCGAAACGGCACCAGACACAGCGGTGCGCGACCATCCGAAATCGGCGGTCAGCGGGTCGATGAAAATTGAAAGGGTCGCCACCGCCGGTCCCTGCCGCGCGAACCCGGCGCAGCACAGGCATCCCAGAACGATCCAGCCGTAATAGAACGGCGTTCGCGCCGCCAGCGCACGCGGCAGCGCCAATCCGATCGATGTCTTGGTGTCAGCCTCGCGCACTGAATGAAGCTGTTACTGCGTCACGCGATCCCACCGCAAGCCCGCCGGGCTTACGCGCCGGACCGCGAACCCTACAGCTTCGCCGTGCTCGGAGTGATCCCCGCGCCCCAGGTCGGTGCATCGGCGCCGTCGCCCCAGCGTTTCGGCCGATAGAATTTGTGTACGCCGATGGTCGATAGCTTGCGCATGGTGCCGACCCACCACGGATGCACCCAGTAGGCATGATAATGCGTGGACTTGCCGATGTCGGACAGCCACAACTTGCCGTCGAGCGTATCGCGGGCGATTTCGTTGGCCTGCGCCCACAGCGGCGGATCGTTGACCACGTCCTTGACCTTGTCGCAGGCGAAGGTGAACTGGCAGGCGTTGTAGCGGTGGGCGTTCTGGTACACGACCTCGCAAACATTGTTCGGGTAGTAGCCGGAGAACACCCGGTTCATCACCACCTGCGCCACTGCGATCTGGCCGCGCTTCGGCTCGCCACGCGATTCGAAATAGACCGCTTCGGCCAGGCACTTTTGCGCCTTGGCCCGTTCCTTCATGTTGAGCGCCAGCCGCTCGGCCGGTGTTTTGGGCCGCTGTGAAGGACCGGTCACCTCGCCTTTCGGCGCCACCATCTCACCGGGGCGGGACGCGTCCGGGTTGACGTGGAGCGGCGCCAGCGCCGACCGCTTGATTTCGGGATCGGCCGCGGGCGGCAACAGCAGCACGGGTTCGTCACCCGGCCAGCGTTCCATCGGGCCGACATTCCGGCCCACCGGCATTCCGCCGAAATACAACCGCGCGGCGCGCGCGGCAGGATCGTAGCCATCGATCGGATCGAACGCCTCGGTATCCTTCGGCGGCAGTCCAACCTCGGCCGGAGGCAGCGAAGCAACCGCATAAGATTGCGGCGCGTCGCCAACCTCAGTCTCGGAATCGGTGTCGATGTCGGCCGCCAATTGATCGGAGGATAGCGGCGTTTCGGCCACCGGCGCCTCGGCGAGCGGAACCTCCGTAGCCCGCGGCACAAACATTTCCGTGGGCGCGGGCTCAGCGTTCAACTCGAATGCGGGTGAGCGTGCGCCTTCAATCGCCTGCGGATTGTGCGGCGGGCGCGGAAACGACACGGTCTTGACCTTGCCCGGAGTGACATTGCGCGGGGCGGGCTGCGGGTTCTGTTCCGGGCGCGCGGTCAGTTTGTCGCCTTTGAGTCTGCGGTTCACCATCGGGTGTTCGATTGGCCGGGGCTCATCCTCGGGAAGGAAATCGGGCCTCACCGATCCAGTCACATCGCCGTCGTGAAGACTCGCCAGCCGGTATGACGGCGGCTCCGGTATCTGAGTGCCGAGCGGGCGCGGAAAGCTGAACGTCGCGGCATGGATGGTGCCGAATGGAGACGCCAGCGCGTAAGCACGCGCACGCTGCGACACATCGGGCTGACGGACCAATAGCGCGGCGAGATCCTGATAGCCGATCTGTGTCGGCACCAGGCTAAGCGCGAGAACGCTGAGGCCGAAGGGGCCGACACGGGCGCCCTTCGGCCTGTTACGCGACACAACCATGCACAGCTCACGCAACTTTCTAAGCAACGCAACGCTACGCGAATACACACTGGCGCAAGGCATCGACGTGACGACAATGCGACACGTTTTGTTATTGTCGGATTATCCTTGCGAAGCCGTTAATCGCGCCGCGTTTCATGCCGCGCGCAGGCACGGCACAACGTTGGTAAACGAACCGTCAACGCGCGCGATTTCGTTTCAGCGCAGCAGAATATGAGCAGCGAGGAAGTTCCCGGCAAGAAATGCAGCGCTCCCTGCGACGCAACCGAGCACCAGCGCGCGATCGGAAATGATTTCGGGCACCGGGCGCGCCAGCACGATGCGCAGAGCGAGCAGCGCAACGCCGGCAACGACAAAATATAGAACTAGCGGGTGAAAAAGCATGCCGGGTCCGAGCGGACGGCGGTCGCCAATCGCGCCGAAGCCCAATCCGCCCGCCGCCATCAGGCCATACCAGAGCACCAAAACAATCGGGCGGCCGGGTTGTGCCCGGCCGCCCGTCGAAGATCGGTTCGAGCGTGGCTCGATCACATCTTCACGCCTCTTTCGTTGAAGTACTTGGTCGCGCCCGGATGCCACGGGATCGGCGAGTTCTTCGGCAACTGGTTCGCGAGCAGAATGTTCCTGGCCTCACCGTGCACTGCGATCAGTTCGTCGCGCTTGTCGATGAAAGTCTTGACGATGTCGTAGGCGACCTTTTCAGGCATGTCGGCGTTCGCCACCAGGATATTCTGCACAATCGATATCGTGTTCGGTTTGTCCTGGCCCGGATAGGTCTTGGGCGGAATAGCGCCCGCGCTGTAGATGCCGCCGTATTTCTTGTTCATGTTTTCGACCACCTCGGAGTGATCCACCAGCTTGAGCTTGATGCCCGGGCTGGCGGCGAGATCGGTGACCGCCGCGGTCGGCAGACCGCCGACCCAGAAGTACGCATCGATCTTGCCGTCCTTGATGGCATTGGTCGATTCGGCGACGCCCAGCCGCTCACGGCGCATGTCCTTGTCCTTGTCGAGGCCCGCCGCCTCGATGACGCGGAACGCCATGACTTCGGTGGCGCTGCCCGGCGAGCCGGTCGAGACGCGCTTGCCCTTGAGGTCGGACATCTTGTCGATGCCTTTGCCCTCGACCGACACCACATGCATGCAGTTCGGATAAAGGACCATCAGGGTGCGCACCGGAACCGGCTGCCCCTTGAACTTGTCCTCGCCCTTGAGCGCATCGATCGCGGCATCGACCATCACCAGCGCGACTTCGCTCTGCTTGGTTCCGATCAGCTTGAGATTGTCGACCGAGCCGCCGGTGACGCGCGCGGTGGCAGCGACGTTCGGCACGTACTTCGTGAGCAAGTTCGCCATGCCTCCGCCAAGCGGGTAATAGACGCCGCCGGTGCCGCCGGTTGCGATGGCGATGTTGACCTGTTGCGCCAGCGCGGGGCCGCCCAGCAAGGCCGTGCTCGCGGCCAGCGATGCGCCGGATAACAACAATTCTCTGCGGTTCATCAAGTGCTCCCTCCCTGGATCCCTATGCCGGCGCTTTTGGCAGGGCCGGCTGCATGACTTGTTTTAGCAGGACCGCGACGCCGATGACCACGCCAATTGTCGCGGTATAGCTGATGTCACGGCCGATCATCGCCTCGATCAAGGCTTCCAGCAGGCTCGGGAACACCAGAAACAGCCCGGCCAGAATAAGCAGCACTCGCTCCGCCGTCGTGGTGCGGCGCAGCGCCCAACCCTGCGCTGCGGCCGCCAGCGCGCCCAGGCCGAGCGTCGCCTTGACCGTGATCATGGCGATATCAACCCAGGAACCGCCTGCCGGAATCTTGAGCAGCAGACCGACGCCCTGAGGATCGAGCACAAATATGAACGGTACGAGGAATGCGGGCAGCGTGTACTTCCACGCCTGCAGCGTCGTCTTGTACGGATCGCCTCCGGTGATGGCGGCAGCCGCGAACGGCGACAGCGCGGTCGGCGGCGAGACCTCGGACAGCACCGAGTAATAGAATATGAACATGTGCGCCGCGACATCCGGCACACCGAGCTTCATCAAGGCAGGCGCCGCGATCACCGCGCAGATGATGTAGGACGCGGTGACCGGCACGGCGAGGCCGACGATCCATACAATCAGCGCCGTGTAGATCGCGGTGAGCAACAGGCTGCCGCCAGCGTAACCGATCACGATGGCCGAGAATTTCAACCCGAGGCCGGTGAGCGTCACGACGCCGACGATGATGCCGGCGGTCGCGCAGGTGGTGGCCGCCGTCAACACACTGACCGATCCTTCCGACAGCGCGCGGACCAGCTTCTTCGGTACCAGAGCGGTTTCGCGCGTCAGGAAGCTCAACGCGAAAGTCGCAACCGTCGCCCAGAACACCGACAGCGTCGGCGAGAAGCCCCACAGCATGAATATGACGACGGAAATCAGCGAGATGAAGTGGAAGCCGTACCGCCTCGTCATCTGCCAGAGCGTCAGCGTGGTCGAGACATCGACGATCTGGGCGCCGAACTTCTTGGCGTCGAGCTCGACCATGAACAACAGCGACAGGTAGTAGAGGCAGGTCGGGATCGTCGCCATCGCGATCACATCGAGATAGCTGATCTTCAGGAACTCGGCGATCAGGAACGCCGCCGCGCCCAGCACCGGCGGCGAGATGATGGCGCCAAGACCGCCTGCCGCGAGCAGCCCGCCAGCCGCGTTCTTCTCGAACCCCGATTTCTCCATCATCGGGTAGGCCACGGCGCCGACCGTCACCGTCGTGGCGACACCGGAGCCCGATGGCCCGCCAAGCAGAAACGAGGCCAGCACCACGGTGCGGCCCGCGCTATTGGGCTTGTTGCCCATCAGCGCCATTGAAAAGTCGATGAAGAATTTGCCCGCGCCAGAGTGCTGCAGGAAAGCGCCGTAGATCGTGAACAGGATGATCAAGCTAGACGAGACATCGACCGGTATGCCGAAAATC
This sequence comes from Hyphomicrobiales bacterium, assembly GCA_021730985.1. Classification (GTDB taxonomy): domain Bacteria; phylum Pseudomonadota; class Alphaproteobacteria; order Rhizobiales; family Xanthobacteraceae; genus Z2-YC6860. The sequence goes on from JAKFYI010000029.1 coordinate 17,997, forward strand.
CCCTCCAGCGTGATGAACAGGTGCCCGACCAGCTGACCTATATCGAAGCCGCGGTGCGTCCACGGCTGGGGCAGGTACGGCCCGAAATAAGCGTATGCGATGAACGCCAGCGTAATGACCGGCACGATCCATCCGGTGGTGCGGCGCGTCGCCTCGAGCAGCAGCACGATGAAGATGACGCCGAGGATGTTGTCGAGCTGGGTCGGCGACGTGGCGCGGTCGGTGAAATCCTCGCCGCCCTCGATCGCGTAGATCAGAATCGCAGCGCCCGCGAGGCCCGCGATCACGTCCCACCAGCGGATGCGGTCGCGGAACCGTGGCGACATCGGAAACAGCAGGAACGACAGCATCAGCACGAAGGCGACGTGCGTGTAGCGCAGCGGCTGGGTGGTGATGAGCGGCGCGTCGTTCAGCGGCCATGCGCCGGCCAGCGCCGCGTAGAGATGGAACAGCGACATGGTGACCGCGATGGTGGTCACCGCGATGCCGGCAATGCCCGAAAGGCGATTGAGTGCACCCTCTTCGGCCTCGATATAGGCCTCGGCTTGCTTGATCTTGTCTTCGGAAACGGCGAGCGATGGCGCGCCCGCAGCCGGCTTTAACCCCTCCGCCATTTCCCCCTCGACCGCTTTGAACGCGTCCCCCGGAGGAAGGCTAGCATGGCAATGCGTCGGCCGAATACCCGCCGAAAGTCGGCAACCCGGATCAGGCTTGGCCCGCCGCCTTCTTGCCCAACGCCGCCTGCGCTGCAGCGAGCCGCGCGATCGGAACCCGGAACGGCGAGCACGACACGTAGTCGAGCTTGACCTCGTGGCAGAACGCGACCGAGGCGGGATCGCCGCCGTGTTCGCCGCAGATGCCGACCTTGAGGCCCTCGCGGGTCTTGCGGCCGCGCTCGACGCCCATGCGGACCAGTTCGCCGACGCCGGCACGGTCGATCGATACAAACGGATCGCCCGGCAGGATGCCGCGCGCCACGTAGATGCCGAGGAAGCTCGCGGCGTCGTCGCGGCTGATGCCGAACGCGGTCTGCGTCAGATCGTTGGTGCCGAACGAGAAAAACTCCGCGCTCTGTGCGATCTCGTCGGCGATCAGCACGGCGCGCGGCAGCTCGATCATGGTGCCGACCTGATACTTGAGCCTGGCGCCGGTTTCCTTTTCCACCTCCTGCGCCATCGCGTCGATGCGCGCCTTGACGATATCGAACTCCGCCTTGGTGGCGATCAGCGGCACCATCACCTCCGGCGCCACCGTCTTGCCCGTGCGCTTGCCGACCTCCGCCGCCGCCTCGAAGATGGCGCGCGCCTGCATCTCGGCGATCTCGGGATAGGCAATGGCGATGCGGCAGCCGCGGAATCCGAGCATCGGGTTGAACTCGGCAAGCTCACGCGCCCTGTTCTCAAGCTTCTTCGGATCGGCGCCCATCGCGGCCGCAACCTCGGCGATGTCGGCTTCGCCATGCGGCAGGAACTCGTGCAGCGGCGGATCGAGCAACCGGATCGTCACCGGCAGGCCGCCCATGATCTCGAACAATTCGGTGAAGTCCTGACGCTGCATCGGCAGCAGCTTGGCGATCGCCAGACGCCGGCTCTTGTCGTCGTCGGCCAGGATCATCTCGCGCACCGCCTGGATGCGCTCCTCATCGAAGAACATGTGCTCGGTGCGGCACAGCCCGATGCCTTCGGCGCCGAACCGGATCGCCAGCCGCGCATCGGCCGGAGTGTCCGCATTGGCGCGCACGCCGAGCACGCGCACCTTGTCGGCCCAGCCCATCAGCGTGCCGAATTCGCCCGACATCGCGGGCTCCACCATCGGCACGCGGCCGGCCAGCACCTGCCCGGTCGAGCCGTCGATGGTGATGATTTCGCCGCGCTTGAGCACGACGTTGCCGGCCTGCATGGTCTGGGCGTTGTAATCGACGCGAAGCTGGCCCGCGCCCGAGACGCAAGGCTTGCCCATGCCGCGCGCGACGACGGCAGCATGTGAAGTCATGCCGCCGCGCGTGGTGAGAATGCCCTCGGCGGCGTGCATGCCGTGAATGTCTTCTGGAGAGGTCTCGACCCGAACCAGGATCACCTTCTTGCCGTCGGCCTTGAGACGCGTCGCTTCGTCGGAGTTGAACACGATCTCGCCGGATGCAGCGCCCGGCGACGCCGGCAGGCCGCTCGCGATCACGTTGCGCTCGGCATCGGGATCGATGGTCGGATGCAGCAACTGATCGAGCGAGGCGGGATCGACCCGCGCCACCGCCTCGTCCTTGGTGATGAGCTTTTCGTTCGCCAGTTCGACCGCGATGCGAAGCGCCGCCTTGGCGGTGCGCTTGCCGCCGCGGCATTGCAGCATCCACAGCCGTCCCTGCTCGACCGTGAACTCCAGGTCCTGCATGTCGCGATAGTGGCGCTCGAGCTTGCCGTAGATGCGCGTCAGCTCCTTGAATGCCTCCGGCATCGCGCTTTCCATCGACGGCTTGTTGGAGCCGGCCTCCTTGCGCGCGATCTCGGTGATCTCCTGCGGCGTGCGGATGCCGGCGACCACGTCCTCGCCCTGCGCGTTGATCAGGAATTCGCCGTACAGGCGCTTCTCGCCGGTCGAAGGATTGCGCGTGAAGGCGACGCCGGTCGCCGAGGTGTCGCCCATGTTGCCGAACACCATCGCCTGCACGTTGACCGCGGTGCCCCAGCTTTCCGGAATGCTGTGCAGGCGGCGGTAGGTGATGGCGCGCTGGTTCATCCACGAGCCGAACACGGCGCCGACCGCGCCCCACAACTGTTGGCCGGGATCCTGCGGGAACGGCTTGCCCCGCTCCTCCGCCACGCGCTCCTTGTAGCGCGTCACCAGCTCCGCCCAGTCGTCGGCAGCGAGTTCCGTGTCGAGCGTCATGCCGTTGCGGATTTTGTGGTCTTCGAGAATGTCCTCGAAGTTGTGATGCTCGATGCCGAGCACCACGTTGGAATACATGGTGATGAAGCGGCGGTAGCTGTCGTAGGCGAAGCGCGGATCGCCGGATTGCTTCGCCACCGCGTCCACCGTTTCGTCGTTGAGGCCGAGGTTCAGCACCGTGTCCATCATGCCGGGCATCGAGGCGCGCGCGCCGGAGCGCACCGACACCAGCAGCGGATTGCTGCGGTCGCCGAACGTCTTGCCGGTGATGCGCGCGATGTGGGCGAGGCCCGATTCGACTTGGGCGCGCAGCGCCGCCGGATAGGTGTCGCCGTTGGCGTAGTAGTGCGTGCAGACCGCGGTGGTGATGGTGAAGCCGGGCGGCACCGGCAGGCCGAGGCTCGCCATCTCGGCGAGGCCCGCGCCCTTGCCGCCGAGCAGTTCGCGCATGCCGGGCTTGCCCTCGGCCTTGCCGCCGCCGAACGCGTAGACCCATTTGCCCGTTGCCAGGCCTTTGCCTGCGCCCCTGGCGGCCGGTTTAGCGCTGCGTTTCGGCGCAACCTTGGCACGCCTGGCCGCTTTCGCGGGCTTGGATTTCTTCCGGGGGGCAGGACGGCGTGTCATCGCAACTCTCGCTGTCTCGACAGGGCTGTATTGACCCTTCCCCGGCGCTTCCTCAATCGGCTTTTCGTTCTATCCACTTTACTCGGTGTCATCGTCCGCGAAAGCGGACGATCCAGTGCACTTTGCGCCACCGAGGGTACTGGATGCCCGCTTGCGCGGGCATGACAACCGGTGTCGTTGGCGCCCTACCCCTCGATCTTGGAGAAATCCGCCACCGCCCGGGTGGCTTCCCTGATCTCGTTCAGCAGCTTCAGCCGGTTCTCGCGAACCGCCTTGTCTTCGGCGTTGACCGTGACCTTGTCGAAGAACGCATCGACGTGGGGGCGCAGCTTCGCCATCGCGGTCATCGCCGAGGCGAAGTCCTCCTTGGCGACCGCCGCCGAGGCCTCGGCCTTGGCCACGCCGACGGCGCGGGCAAGCTCCCGCTCCTCGGCCTGGGTCAACAGCTTGGCGTCGGGCGCGCCGGTGTAGGACTTGTTGTCCTTCTTCTCCTCGATGCGCAGGATGTTGGCGGCGCGCTTGGTGCCGGCCAGCAGGTTCTTGCCGTCGTCGGTGTCGAGGAATTTGCCGAGCGCTTCGACGCGGCGGACGATCAGGAGAAGGTCGTCCTGGCCTTCGAGCGCGAACACGGCATCGACGAGGTCGTGACGCGCGCCCTGCTCGCGAAGCTGGACCTTGAGGCGGTCGGCGAAGAAGGAAAGGAGGTCTTCAAGCTCGGCGACCGCTGAATCGATTTCAGCCTGAGGTAATTTATCCGGAAAAGCTCGCTTCTCTTCTTCCTTCAAAATCTCCCGAATGCTTTTTTTCGTATAGCCCTTTTCTCTCAGCCTCTCCACCAAGGAGTCCAGCATTTGGTGCTTCAACTCGTCACCAATCATCACACGCGCTGGTATTAGCGCCGACATGAGATCGAGCCTGATTTCTCTTTCCAGGACCAGTCTAATTACGCCAAGCGCCGTGCGGCGTAGTGCGTACGGATCCTTACTACCGGTCGGCTTTTCATTGATCGTCCAGAATTTTACCAATGTGTCGATCTTGTCGGCCAACGCAACGGCGAGAGAAACGGGATCAGACGGCACACGATCATTTGGGCCAAGCGGCTTGTAGTGATCTTCCGAAGCCGCAGCGATAGAAGCATCCTCATCTTGCACTAGTGCGTAGTGCCGACCCATCAATCCTTGAAGCTCGGGAAACTCTGCCACCACCTCAGTAAGCCGGTCGGCCCTACACAATCGTGCTGCGCGCCGAGCTTTCTTCTTATCGGCACCGACAACGGGTGCGATCTCAGCAGCCAGCTGTTCAATGCGCCAAATGCGCTCCCACTCCGTTCCAAGTCTTTCATGGTAGACGATCGACTTGAACTTATTAAGTCGCTCCTCGAGCCCGACCTCTCGCCAATTCTTCAAATCCGTCTCGTAGAAGAACTTCGCATCCGACAGCCGCGCGCGGATCACGCGCTCGTTGCCGGCGGCGATGGCCTTGCCGCCGTCGCTCGCTTCGATGTTCGCCGTAAGAATGAACTTGTTGGCAAGCCGTCCGGTCTTCGGATCGCGCACCACAAAGCACTTCTGGTTGTTGCGGATGGTGGCGCGGATCACCTCGTCGGGGATTTTCAGGAACGCCTCATCGAAGCTGCCCATCAGCACGACCGGCCATTCGACCAGGCCCGCGGCCTCGGCCAGCAGGCCCTCGTCCTCCACCAGTTCGAAGCCTTGCGCGAACGCGAGGTTCTTGGCGTCGGCGCGGATCGTCTCGGCGCGGCGCGCCGGATCGAGCACCACCTTGGCGGCGTTGAGCTTCGACACGTAGTCGTCGAACCGCTTCACCTTGATCGGCGCCGGCGCCATGAAGCGATGGCCATGCGTCGTGTCGCCGGCCGCGATGCCGCCGACCTCGAATTTCACGATGTCGGGCTCCTCGGTCTCCGGCCCGAAGGTCGCGACGATGGAGTGCAGGGGGCGCACCCAGTTCAGGCTGCCCGGCTGCGCCGACGCCGCGCCCCAGCGCATCGATTTCGGCCAGGGAAATGCCTTCACCACGTCGGGCACGATCTCCGCGATCACCTCAATGGCCGGCCGCCCCGCCTTCTCGATCACCGCGACGTAGAAGTCGCCCTTCTTGTCGGCTTGCACCTTGGCCTGATCGATCGACGTCAGTCCCGCCGCGCGCAGAAATCCCGCAATCGCCTGCTCCGGCGCGCCGACCTTGGGCCCCTTGCGCTCGTCCTTGATGTCGGGCTGCCGCACCGGCACGCCCTGCACGGTGAGCGCAAGGCGGCGCGGCGTCGCGAACGCCTTGGCCCCCTCGTAGGTCAGGCCTGCGGCCACCAGCTTGTCGGTGACCATTTTTCGCAAATCCTCCGCGGCCCGCGCCTGCATCCGCGCCGGGATTTCCTCGGAGAAGAACTCGAGCAGAAGGTCGGGCATCAGAGTTTCTTGTGGCTCCCATCGCACATCGGCACCTTGCCGGTGCGCTTGCAGGCGCAGAACCAGGCCTCTTCCGATTTACCGGCCTTGAACTCCACCGGCGAGAACGGTGTGCCCTTGTGCGAGCCGTCGCAGAACGGCTGCTTCTTCGAGCGCCCGCAGGCGCACCACCAATAGCTCTTGCCAGCCTCCACGTTGATGGGCAGCGGCTGGCGGCCGCCGATTTCAGGTGTCGTCGTCATTGCATCCCTCCCGCTTCGGTATGGAGCCAGGCATTGCCGCAGGCCTTCGCCAGTTCACGAACCCGAAGGATGTAACTCTGCCGCTCGGTGACCGAGATCACGCCGCGCGCGTCGAGCAGGTTGAAAACATGCGAAGCCTTGATGCACTGGTCGTAGGCCGGAAGCGCCATCAGGTGCTTCGTCTTGTCGCCCGCAGCCTTGTCCCAGCCGGCTTCGAGATACTTCCGGCAGGCCGCCTCCGCCATCTTGAACTGCTCGAACAGCATGCCCGTGTCGGAGTGCTCGAAATTGTGCCGCGAATACTCCTGCTCGGCCTGCAGGAACACGTCGCCGTAGCTCACCTTCTCGGCGCCCTCGCGGCCGTTGAAGTTGAGGTTATAGACGTTGTCCACGCCCTGCACGTACATCGCGAGGCGCTCCAGGCCGTAGGTCAACTCGCCCGCCACCGGCGCGCATTCGAAGCCCGCGACCTGCTGGAAGTAGGTGAACTGCGACACCTCCATGCCGTCGCACCAGCACTCCCAGCCGAGCCCCCACGCCCCCAGCGTCGGGCTTTCCCAGTCGTCCTCGACGAAGCGGATGTCATGCAGCTTGGAATCGACGCCGATCGCTTCGAGCGACTTCAGGTACAGGTCCTGAAGGTCCGGCGGCGACGGCTTCAGGATCACCTGGAATTGGTAGTAGTGCTGCAACCGGTTGGGGTTCTCGCCGTAGCGGCCGTCCTTAGGCCGCCGCGACGGCTGCACGTAGGCCGCGTTCCAGGGCCTCGGCCCCAGCGCCCGCAGCGTGGTCGCCGGATGGAAGGTGCCCGCGCCGACCTCCATGTCGTAGGGCTGCAGGATCACGCAGCCGCGATCCGCCCAAAAACGCTGCAGCGTCAGGATCAGGCCCTGAAACGAGCGTTCCGGGCGCATGTGGGCGGGAAGGTCGTCGGTCATAAGAATTCCAGCGTGTGGCTTGAGACCTAACGGCGGGTATCCGGGGGGTCAATAACACACCGGTGTCATCGTCCGCGAAAGCGGACGATCCAGTACTCCCGATGCTTGCAATATCAACAGGAACCACCGAGGCTACTGGATGCCCCGCTTTCGCGGGGCATGACAATGGCGGGCCAGGGAGGGATACCATGCTTGCGCATTGGGCCAAGTTCGCGGCCGCGCTTGCCGTTCTCTCCTCAGCGCCCGCTCAGGCGCAAGACTACCCGACCCGCCCGATCCGAATGGTGATTGCCTTCCCGCCTGGCGGACCGACCGACTTCGTCGGCCGGCTCATTGCCGACAAACTCAAGGAGTTGCTGCCACAGCCGGTGCTGATCGAGAACAAGCCCGGCGCCAATGGCGCCATCGGCGCCGACTTCGTCGCCAAGGCCGAGCCGGACGGCCACACCATTTTCTTGTCCACTGTCGGCGCGATAGCGATCACGCCGCACCTGCGCGACAACCTGCCCTACAACACGCTGCGCGATTTTGCCCCCGTCACGCTGGTGGTGCGCAACACCACGGTGGCCATAGTGCGAGCCGATCACCCGGCCAAGACGGCGCAGGAATTCGTCGCAATCGCCAAGCAGAAGAACGGAGCGCTGCCGTTTGCCACGACAGGCGTCGGCTCCACCACACACCTGGCGACCGAGATGTGGGCGACCGCCGCGGACTTCAAATACGTTCATGTGCCTTACCGGGGCGCTGCGCCCGCGGTCACCGACATTCTCGGTGGCCAGGTCGAATGCTTCTTTGGCGACGTGCCGGTGCTGATGCCGCAGATCGCGGCGGGCAAAGTCCGCCCGCTCGCGGCTGCCTCCAGCGAACGCAACCCGATGCTGCCCAACGTCCCGACGCTGGCCGAGGTGGGCTACAAGGACACCTCCTCGGGCAACTGGTACGGCCTCCTCGCCCCGGCGAAGACTCCGCCCGCCGTCGTCGCCAAGCTCAACGCGGCGTTTGTCGCGGCGGTCAACGATCCGGTGGTGAAGGACAAGCTGATCAAGTCCGGGGCCATCCCGGTCGCCAACACGCCCGCCGAGTTCGGCCAATTCCTCAAGGAGGAGTTCGACCGCTGGGGCGCCGTGGTTCGCGAGCGCGGCATCAAGGAACCGTAACGCTTCGGCCTGCGCTGCCGCCAATTTAATCGGCAGACGGTCGGCTTGCCGCGGTTTTGCTCGCGGCAAGTCCGCAACATCCGATTCAAATCCGCATTTGCCGATTAAGAAAACACACAGTTCCCTGGAACAATGCTTGCAGGGAATGAGTTTGTTTTGCCGGAGTCCGTTGGCTCGTCAGGGCAATATTCAAAGGCCAGCGGTATCCGGTTCCGGCGCGTAACGCACCGGCAAGTCGAAGCGTCTAGTGAATTGGTGGTGCCGCGGCCTGCCAACGGCCGTTGCGGTCACCGGAAAATGGACAACCAAGCGGGGGAGATTTTCATGCTCGCCTACGCCCTCTACTTAGCGTTCGTCGGCGCCTTCATTGCAGTTGCCGCGCTCGGACACCTGCTGCTGTTCTCGGCGATCTATCCCAACCTGTTCGGGAGTGCAGCCGATACCGGCACAGGCGAAGCCGAGTCGAGCGAACGGCCTTCGCCGCGGTCGCCCACGATCGCAGCCTGAGGTCAGCGCTTCGGCCGGTACACGCCGGTCGCGGGATCGCGCCGAAGATCGGTCGTGGTATCGCGCACGGCATCGGCCGGCGCGGGCCTGGACCTGGCCTGATCGAGCTCATCGTTGACGCGGCGCCATTCCTTGGCGATCAGCTTCGCCGCGAGGGCGGCGCCCAGCGTGCCGAGCAAGAAAAGAAAAGCCTGCGGCATATGCTCGTCCCTTACAGCCCGTAGCGCGCCCAGATCGCGCGCGCCTCAAGTGCCGAGATCGCATCCTCGGCCAACCCGGCGCCGCCGAGCAAGCCGTCGAATTGCGCAATTACGCCTTGGGTGCGGCGGCCAAACAATCCGCGCTCGGCGATCAGCGGCGTCCTGACCTTGTCGCCATAGCGCTCGCGCAGGGTGGCGCGCAGGTCGCCGATCGAATCGACCAGGCCCAGTTGCTTCGCGCGGTTTCCGGTCCAGTATTCGCCCGAGAACAGTTCGTCTTCGGGGCCGTTGAGCTTGCCGGCGCGGCGGTCCTTCACCAGCGCAATGAAGCTCTGGTGGATTTCCGATTGGATCGACTTGAGGCGTTTCACGTCCTCGGGGTTTTCCGGTAGGAACGGATCGAGCATCGCCTTGTGCTCGCCGGACGTATAGAGGCGGCGCTCCACGCCGATCTTCTCGATCAACCGATGGAAGCCGAACGAGCCGCCGACCACACCGATCGAGCCCACGATGGACGAGCCGTCGCAGACGATCTCATCGGCCGCGCAGGCGATCATGTAGCCGCCGGACGCGCCGACATCCTCGATGAAGGCGATGACCGGAATCTTCTTCTCGTCGGCGAGCTGCCGGATCCGCCGGTGGATCAGGTTAGACTGCGCCGCGGAGCCTCCCGGAGAATTGATTGCAAGCGCAACGGCACACGCTTTGCTTGTCGAAAACGCACGATCCAACGATCGCGCGACCGAGGCGACGGTCAGCCCCGGCTTCAGCGGAGTGGAAATGCCGATGACCCCGGACATCCGAACCACCGGAACCACAGGAATATCGCTGCGAAACCGGGCCGGAATGAAGGGGCGAAGCGTTTCGAGCGTCCGATCGAACGTGGAGGTCTCAGCCATGAGTCAGGACATAAGACGGCCATGGATCGGCCTCAAGTCATCCATTGTTAACCTATGAATGTTTTTTAGCAGGAACGCGGGCCCAAGCACGGGCTTATCCCATATGCCCAGCGGCAATAGAAAAACGGAAGCACTCAGGAATGAAGACCCTTCTGCTGTTTGTCCTGATGTCGTCGATCGTGATGATCGCCTACCTCGCCGTGCCGGCCCGGCCGATGGCCGATTCGAAGGTCGTCGATTAGCGTGAGGCGCCTGTCAGACCGCCAGCGCCTTGCCATGGCGCAGCACGTCCTCCGCGGCCGCGGTGGGCCGTCCCGATAGATCGTTGAGTTCGAGCCCCGGCAGCAGCAACAGCGGCGCCCGGCTGCCTTTTGCGGCACTGACCAGCACGCGAATTGCCGGCTGCCCGGCGCGGCCGTAGACCGGCAGCACCGCAATGCCGCCGAACGCCGGCTCCAGCGCGGTCAACACGCGCGCAAGCCCATCCGCCCGCCAGATCAGCGTCAGGGTGCCGGCGGAGTGCAGCAGCCAACTCGCCGCCCGAATCCAGTGGGGAATATCGCCGTCGCCTGCGGCATGCGCCGCCCGCCTGGCCGGATCGGGCGAAACGTTCTGCCGCGCGGGCGAATTGAACGGCGGGTTCATCAGCACGCGGTCCATCGAGCCCGGTCCGAGACCAACTGCGGCATAAGCATCCGAGGCCGCCGTCACATCGAGCACGACCGCGTCCGCCCGGCTGTCCAGGCCGTTGCGGACGATGTTCTCGGCGGCGATGGCCGCTAGTTCCGGATCGCGCTCCACCAGCGTCACCTTGACGCCCGGTACGCGCCACGCCAGCGTCAGTCCCGCCGCGCCGACGCCGGAACCGAGATCCGCGGCGCGATCGCCGGGCTGCGCGGCGGTTGCCGCCGCCAGCAAAATTGCATCGTGGCCGACCCGATGGCCCTTCTTTTTTTGCATCAGGCGCAGCCTGCCACCCAGCACCTCGTCGTCGGTGACATCCTCCTGCTGACCGGGCGGCAGCGGCCGCAACTCGTGAGCAAGTCCCGCGTCGGCGAGCAGCCGCCGCGCCGCGCGCTGGTGCTCGTCATCGACCAAGATCCGCCTGGGCAGGATGCCGAGCGAGCCCTCCAGAACGCTCATGTACTGGTCCAGCACCATGTGCGGGATCTCCGCGCCCTTGAGCAGGGCCTCGATCGCGGTGATGAGCACCGCGTTGTTGGTGCGAACCAGTTCCTGCACGCGAACTGCCTTTCAGCGTTGCCGGCGCTCTTCGGTGGGAGCGCGCTGCGCCAGATAGGCAAGCAGCTTGAGCTCGCGGCGGCCGCGCGTCACGGTATCGAGGATGAGTCCGCACGCAATCGAGAGGAAGCCGAGCAGCATCAGCCCGGTCGCCAGCACGGCGGTCGGCAGCCGCGGCACCACGCCTTCGAGCGCATAGGTGATGAAGATCGGAATTGAGAGCCCGATCGACACGATGCAGAAGCACAGCCCGATGGAGGTGAACAAGGCGAGCGGACGTTCGGCGCGATAGACCCTGAGAATGGAAGACAGGATCCGGAGGCCATCGCTCCATGTCAGAAGCTTCGAGGCCGAGCCCTCAAGCCTCGAATAATAAGGCGTGCGCTCCTCGCCAACCGGCAGTTCCAGCTCTAGCGCGTGAATGGTCAACTCAGCCTCGATTTCGAAGCCACCGGAAAGAGCGGGGAAGGATTTGACGAAGCGCCGGCTGAACACGCGATAGCCGGACAGGATGTCGGTAAAGGTATCGCCGAAAATATGGGCGACCGAGCCGGTCAGCAACAAGTTGCCCATCCGGTGGCCGCGCCGGTATGCCGCCACCTCGTTGTCCACCCTGACCGCCACCACCATGGCGAGCCGGTCCCGCAGCAGCCGCGCCACCATCGCTGGCGCGCTTGGCGCATCGTAGGTGGCATCGCCATCCACCAGCACGTAAACGTCGGCCTCGACGTCGGTGAACATCCGCCGCACCACATACCCCTTGCCCTGACGCGGTTCGTGGCAGACCACGGCGCCGGCGGCGGCCGCAATTTCGGCCGTGCGATCGGTCGAATTGTTGTCGTAGACATAGATGGTGGCCGAGGGCAGCGCCGCGCGAAAGTCGGCCACGACCTTGCCGACCGAAATCTCCTCGTTGTAGCAGGGCACCAGAATTGCGATCCGCTGCCCGCCCGCAATGTCGGCCACCGCCGCGGCCTGAGATTCCGACATACGTTTTGTTCCCGCCTCGGCCAAAACTGCGATGAATCCCTTGTCGCACCCGCGCCGGCGCACTTGCCCCCATACCATAGCGTTTCTATTGTCGCCCGTCCTTTCCGCAGCATTCCGGAGCAAAAGCGCGTGGCCGTCGTTCTCCCATTCAGCCAGCCGGAGCCCTCGATCGACCGTCTGGTCGAACTCGTTGGCCCCGACATGGAACGCGTCAACGCCACCATCCTTTCGCGCACCGGATCGCAAGTTACGATGATCCCGGAGGTCGCCAACCACCTGATCGCCGGCGGCGGCAAGCGGCTCAGACCGATGCTCACCGTGGCGTTGGCGGCGCTCACCGGCTATTCCAGCGACGGCCATGTCAAGCTCGCGGCGGCGGTCGAATTCATGCACACGGCGACGCTGCTGCACGACGACGTCGTGGACAACAGCGAAATGCGGCGAGGCCGCCTCGCCGCTCGCATGCTGTGGGGCAACGAGGCCAGTGTGCTGGTGGGCGACTTCCTGCTCGGCCAAGCTTTCAAGATGATGGTCGAGGTCGGCTCGCTGCGTGCGCTCGAAATCCTGTCGTCCGCGGCCGCCGTGATTGCCGAGGGCGAAGTAATGCAACTCGGCACCGCGAAGAACACGGCCACGACCGAGGACGAATACTTGGCGGTGGTTCGCGCCAAGACCGCCGAACTGTTTGCCGCCGCTTGCGAGGTCGGGCCCGTGCTGACCAACCGTCCGAAGGCGGAGGCCGCGGCGTGCCGCTCGTTCGGCATGAACCTCGGCATCGCATTCCAACTCGTCGATGACGCGCTCGACTACGGCGGCAAGGATGCTGCGCTTGGCAAGAACGTCGGCGACGACTTCCGCGAGGGCAAGATCACGCTTCCGGTCGTGCTATCATACCGGCGCGGCACACCGAGCGAGCGCGCCTTCTGGGAGCGCACGCTGGAAAAGAACAAGGTCAGCGACAGCGATCTCGAAACGGCGATCGAACTCATGCAGCGCCATCGCGCGCTAGAGGATACCGTCAAGCGCGCCCAGCACTACGGCGTCATGGCGCGCGACGCGCTGGCCCTGTTCCCCGACTCCGCCATGAAACTGGCGCTCGAAGAGACCGTGGAGTTCTGCACCGGCAGAACCCACTAGCTGGCAGCAGCCTATTCGTTCGACTTGAGGCCTGCTTCCTTGATGACAGGGCCCCACTTGGCGAGATCCTCCTTGTGGAACTTCCCGAGCTCGTCCGGCGTCCCGCCCACCACAATCATCCCTTGGTCTTCCAACCGCTTCCGCACGATCGCATCGTCGGTCGCAGCCTTCGCGCCTGCATACATCTTCTGGATGATGTCCTTCGGCGTCCTGGCGGGCACAAATAGCGCGTACCAACCGGTGACGTCGTAACCCGGCAGCGTTTCGCCGATCGCCGGCAGGTCCGGCAACATCGGGGAACGCTTTGCCGTGGTCACTCCCAACATGCGCAGTTTGGCGTCCTGCTGGAGCGCCACCATCGGAGCGACGTTGTTCCAGAACGAATCGATCCGCCCGGGGATCAGATCCTGGATGCCCGGCGCCGCGCCGCGATACGGCACGTTGACCATCTGAATCTTGGCGGCACGCACGAACAATTCGGCGGACAGATGCGGCACCGCGCCGTGTCCAGGCGACCCGTAGGTCATTTTGCCCGGGTTGGCCTTGGCCGCAGCAATGAAATCCGCCAGCGTCTTATGCGGCGAGTTGGCGGGGATCGCCATCGCGATCGGGTACTGCACAATCAGCGATACCGGCTCAAAGTCCTTGACCGCGTCGTAGCTGAGGTTTGGATTGAGATGATTGTTGGTGGCGTGATGGTCGCCCGCCAGGAACATGGTGTAGCCGTCCGGCGCGGAGCGGGCCACGAACTCGGACGCGATGTTGCCACCGGCGCCCGGCTTACTCTCGACGTAGAACTGGTTGCCCAGCACTTCGCTCATCTTGATCGAGACGAGCCGCGCGATGGTGTCCGCTCCGCCACCCGGCGTGAACGGAATGACGACGCGAACCGGCCGGTTCGGCCACGCGCTGGCTTGCGACCATGCTGCGCTGCTGATGATGGTGGGTGCCGCGATGGACGCAGCGGACAGCTTGATGAGACGGCGGCGGCTGATCATATCTTCCTCCCCGAATTTCAGAATTCTTATTTTTTAGGCGCTCAGCATACTATCCCAGATGGGTCGCGCACACCCACCATCGCGGCTGCGCCGCAGCAATCTCGCGAGCCGTCGCAGCCGCCGCGCGAGGCGATGAATAGAGCCCGAAGCAGGTCGCGCCCGAGCCCGACATTCTGGCCAGCACGCAACCCGGCGATTTTCTCAAGGCCGCAAGCACTTGCGCCACCGCCGGCGCGAGTTCGACCGCGGCAGGCTCAAGATCGTTGGCGCGGCGCTCCAGGAAGGCCAGATAGGCGCTGCGTTCTTGCGGCACTCTGTGCGCTTGGGCCGCAGGTTGGTCCTGACGCGTCGAGCGATGCAGCACCGCAAACACGTCCTTGGTCGGGACAGCAACACCCGGGTTGACCATCACGGCGGCAAAACGCGGCACTGCCAGAGGCTTGGACAGGATGTCGCCGATGCCGCGCATCACCCGCGGCCGCGGATCGACGCAGACCGGCACGTCGGCGCCGACCTTGGCCGCGGCGCGCAGAATGCGGGGATCGGCAAGCTTGAGCCTGTTGGCGCGCGCCAGCAAGCGAAGCGCCGCGGCAGCATCCGCAGAGCCGCCGCCGATACCCGCCGCAGCGGGCAGGTGCTTGGTTAGCGTGAAGCGGCCGAGCTTCAGCCCATCGATTTCCGCGGCCAGAGCACGGGCCGCGCGGATCACGAGGTTGTTTTCGATCGGGCCGGCCGCAGCGGCGTTGGGGCCGCGCATGGCAAGCGCGAGCGGAACGCCGACTTTCAACGTGAGTTTATCCGCAACGCCCGCGAACACCACGAGGCTTTCCAGCGTGTGGTAGCCGTCGGGGCGCCGCCCGATCACGCGCAACGTGAGATTGACCTTGGCAGGTGCGGTATCGACAAGCGCGGCGCGGGAGTGCGACGACACAGGAAACCGGATCAGCCGCCGTTGCCGGGCTTCTTCTGCTTCTGGGCGTCGGCGGACGAGGACGTTTCCTCGGCGATGCCGACCTTGAGCTTCTGCACGATCTTTTCAAGCTCCTCGGGTTCTGGCTTGAGGTCCTGCGCATGCGACCACTGGAACTTGGCCTCCAGCAGGCGACCGACCTTCCAATAGCCGTCCCCAAGATGGTCGTTGATGGTCGGATCGTCCGGCCGCAGTTCCACGGCGCGTTCGAGATGCTTCACGGCTTCCTCGTAATTGCCGAGCCGATAATGCGCCCAGCCAAGTGAGTCCACGATGTAGCCGTCGTCTGGCCGCTGCTCAACGGCGCGGCGGATCATCCGCATGCCTTCGTCGAGGTTGACACCCTGGTCGACCCAGGAATAGCCGAGATAGTTGAGAACGTGCGGCTGGTCAGGGAACAGCTTGAGCGCAGTCTTCAGATCCGACTCGGCTCCGCCCCAGTTCTTCGCCCGCTCATTGCAGATTCCGCGGAAGTAATAGACCAGCCAATGCGTCTGCTCAGGCGTGCCGATGGTGCCGATGGCTTGGCCATACATGTCGGCGCATTCGACGAATTCCTTGCGGCCGCGCTGGATGTTGCCCAGCGCCATGATCGCTTCGATGTCGGTCGGATTATCCTTCACCAGCTTGGCGAGGCGCTGCTTTGCCTCGTCGGTGCGCTCAAGCGTGTCGAGATTGACGGCGAGTTGGATCTCGGCGTTGCGCCGCAGCGGTGAGCCTTGCGGCACGCGCTCATAGAACTTGATGGCGAGTTTGCCGTTCTTCATCTGCTCATAAAGGTCGGCCAAAGCCAGCAGCGCGAGCGGCTGATTGGGTGTGAGATAGAGCGATATCTGCAGATAGATCAGCGCCAGCACTTCGTCGCCGCGGCGGCCGAGCGCAGCGCCCAGGCCGTACAACACCTCGGATGCTCCGGCCTGCGCGGAATCGACCGGAGATAGAATTTGCTTGCCGCTCTTGATGGAATTCATCGCATCGACGATCAGCGGATGACGCGGCAACTGGACGTCGAATGCCTGGTAAATCTTGAGCCCCTCATCCGGGCTGCCGTTGCGCGTCAGCCAGGAGCCGTAGGCTTCGACGAGGCGCAGCGCAGTGGCGTTCGCCTTGTAGGCGCGCTCCAGGCGCTTGCCGGCTTCCTTCCGGTTGCCGGCCAGATCGAGCATGAGCCCGGCGTGCAGATCCTTGAACACCGCGTAGCCCTCGGCGCCCTGCAACTTGTCGATCGTTTCGACCGCGCCCTTGGCATCGTTGGCGCCGAACTGTGCCCACGCCGTGAGCAGCGTACCGGCAAGATCGGGAACCGGGCCGCGCATCGACAGCGTCAGGTTCTGACGCGCCGCCGGATAAGACTTCTGCTTGAGCGCCCGCACGCCGACGATCAGCCGCGCCAAGCGATGATTGCGATCCGCTTTGAGCAGGCGATCCGCGAGACGGAAAGCTTCGTTCATTTCGCCGTCGGCGAGCACCGACAGGAAGGCGCGTTCGAGCAGGTCGCTGTTGAACTGATTGGCCTTCGTCGCGGTATTGAGGGCGGCGCGATAATAGGCAGAAGCAGCGGCGGAATCCCGCTGGATGCTGGCATGGCGCGCGGCGAGATAGGTGCCGGACAGCGAAACCCGCTCGATCTCCTTCGGCGGCGGCAGTTCCGACGGCGTCGAATTCTTCAATGCCCGCTGGGCGGAGAGCGTGGACGGCAGCATAAGCACCACAGCGCCGAGCGCCGCGGCGGCCAGGCGCCGGGTTGAGATCGATGCAATCACAGGTCGCTGGTCTCCATGGAGCGGGCGGAAGGCGCGCTTCCCGGTCGAGTCAGGGGCCAGAATGACCTTTTTGGCCCTCTCCCGCAAGGAGCGGCCGCCTTGCGGAGCGTGCCGCCCTGTTGAACGGCGGGGTGTGGCAGCATCGTGGCCGCCAGCCGCTTTCCCAGTTCACATATTCGAATAATTGGGCCCGCCGCCGCCCTCCGGGGGCACCCAGGTGATGTTGCGATTCGGGTCCTTGATGTCGCAGGTTTTGCAGTGAACGCAGTTCTGCGCGTTGATCACGAACTTCGGCACGCCGCCCTCTTCCACCCATTCGTACACGCCGGCCGGGCAATAGCGCTGCGAGGGGCCCGCGTAGATATCGTGCTCCGAGTTCTTCTGAAGGCTCATATCGGCGACCTTCAGATGTACAGGCTGATCTTCTTCGTGATTGGTATTGGAGATGAACACCGAGGACAATTTGTCGAAGGTGAGCTTGCCGTCCGGCTTGGGATACGCGATCGGCGAAAAGTTTGCGGCCGGCTTCAGCGTGTCGGAATCCGGCCTGCCGTGACGCAGCGTGCCGAGCAGCGAAAAACCCAGCGTGTTGGTCCACATGTCGAAGCCGCCCGCGGCGATGCCGGCGAACGTGCCGATTTTCGACCACAGCGGCTTGGCGTTGCGAACCTTCCACAAGTCGGCGCCGATATCGCCGTCGCTCCATGATGCATCGTAGCCGGTGAGCTCGTCACGCGAGCGGCCCTCCGCCAGCGCCTCGGCGGCATGCTCGGCGGCCAGCATTCCAGACAGCATCGCGTTGTGACTGCCCTTGATGCGCGGCACGTTCACGAAACCGGCCGAGCAGCCGAGCAGCGCGCCGCCGGCGAACGTCAGCTTCGGCACCGACTGGTAGCCGCCTTCGCTGATGGCGCGCGCGCCATATGACAGCCGCTTGCCGCCGGCGAACGTATCGCGGACGAGCGGGTGCGTTTTGAATCGCTGGAACTCATCGAACGGCGACAGATACGGATTCGCATAGTTGAGGTGCATCACGAAACCGACGGACACCAGGTTGTCGTCGAAGTGATAGAGGAACGAACCGCCGCCGGTCGAATTGTCGAGCGGCCAGCCGAACGAGTGCTGCACCAATCCCGGGCGATGCTTGTCGGGCGCGACCTGCCAGATTTCCTTCAGGCCGATGCCGAACTTCTGCGGCTCGCGGCCCGCCGCCAGACCGAAGCGGGCGATCAACTGCTTCGACAGGCTCCCGCGCGCGCCCTCCGCGAACAGCGTGTACTTGGCGCGCAGCTCCATGCCGCGGGTGAAGCCGTCTTTCGCCTCGCCGTTCTTGCCGACGCCCATGTCGCCGGTCGCAACGCCGGCCACGGCATCGCCCTCGAACAAAACTTCAGCCGCGGCAAAGCCCGGATAGATTTCGACGCCGAGCGCCTCCGCCTTGGTGGCGAGCCAGCGGCAGACATTGCCAAGAGAGACGATGTAGTTGCCGTGATTGCTCATCAGCGGCGGCATCATGAAATTCGGCAGCCGCAACCCGCGCGATCCCGACAGCCAATAGAAGCGGTCGTCGGTCACCGCGGTCTTGATCGGCGTGTCCTCGGAGCGCCAATCCGGCAGCAGCCGATCCAGCGCGATCGGATCGATCACCGCGCCGGACAGGATGTGCGCCCCGACCTCGGAGCCCTTCTCCACCACCACGACGTTGATTTCGGGCGAGATTTGCTTGAGACGGATCGCGGCTGCGAGACCCGCTGGTCCTGCGCCAACAATGACCACATCGAATTCCATCGCCTCGCGGGCAGGCAGTTCGGCCATGACGATCTCCTCAGTTCTTTTTTTCCACGTTTGCCGCAGCGCCACAATCGCCATTGCACAGGCCGGCGTGATAGATCAGCCGGAATGACGCCGTATCTCATTCCACCGCGAGATTTGCTCACTTTCTACGCCGAGGCCGGCGTGGACGCGGCCGTGGGCGAGACCGCGAACGACTATCTGTCGGCGCCCGCGCTCGCCCCGTCGGCCGCCCCTGCCGGCGACGCGGCACAAGACCAACCGAAAGCGCCCTCGCCCGCGGCGACACCGGCACGCAAGGCCAGCCCAGCAGCATTTGTTCCAACTCCGCCCCCCGCGGCTCCGCCTGCCGCGCCGGATACTGCGGTCATGGCGGCGCGCGAAGCGGCGAAAAGCGCGGCCACGCTCGACGAGTTGCGCGCACTGCTCGACAAGTTCGACGGCTGTGCGCTGAAGGCGACCGCGAGCCGGCTGGTGTTCGCCGACGGCAACCCGCAAGGCCGGCTGATGCTGATCGGCGAAGCGCCCGGCCGCGAAGAGGACATCGAGGGCGTGCCGTTCGTCGGACGCTCCGGCAAGCTGCTCGACCAGATGCTCGGCGCGATCGGGCTCGACCGCACCAAAGTCTATATCGCCAACATCGTGCCCTGGCGGCCGCCCGGCAACCGCACGCCGACGCCGGTCGAAACGCAAATCTGCCTGCCGTTCATTCAGCGGCAGATCGAACTCGCCAATCCCGACATTCTTGTTTGCATCGGAGGCCCGAGCGCGGGCGGCCTGCTCAATCTGCAGGGCATTCTGAAGAACCGCGGCCGCTGGCTTTCGTATCAGACCGGCACGCGCGAAATCCGCGCCATGGCGACGCTGCATCCCGCCTATCTTCTGCGGTCGCCGATCGCCAAGCGCCTCGCCTGGCGCGACTTCCTGGCGATCAAGAAGGCGCTGGGCTGAACCGGCGCCGCGCCGCCCGCGCGCATTAACCTGAACGGCAAAAACCGCACACTCTTCATCGCGCGAAGTCGTTCCGCTGTGGCATTGTCCCGCGCGACGAACGTGTCGGGATTTTAACCATGCTCGATCGACGGAATATTTCCACCCTCGCCGCGGCCGTTGCTGCGATGACGGCTTGCGCCACTGCAACTGCGAGCGCGCAATCGTATCAAACTCAGACGCGCCCCTCGGTCACCTATCAGCCGTCGCAGCCGTCACAAACCTACCAGTCGCCGCAACCGGCACCACGCCATCAGCCGTCGCAGCCGTCATCGACATCATCCAGCAGTTCATCGTCCTCCTCCTCATCGTCTTCACAATCGGCGTCACCCATTCAGGTGCAGGCCAACCAGCCGCAGAGCGGCGCCAACCTCGCGCAGAATTCCGCACGCTGCCAGAACTCGGACAAGTCGGTGCAGCCCGACGCGTCGATCGGCGGCTGCAACGCAGTGATCCAGGACACGGCCCGCAATCTCGCCGCCGCGTTCTACTTCCGCGGCGCCGCGAACCTCAGCAAAAAGGACTTCGATCGCGCCATTGCCGACTACAGCCAGGCGATCTCGATCGATCCGAACGAGGCGGACTATCTCAACGGCCGTGCCGGCGCATACGAAGCCAAGAGCGACATGACCCGCGCCATGGCGGACTATGACAAAGCCATCCAGCTCAATCCGAAGTCGATCTACGCCTTCAACAATCGCGGCGCGAGCCACCAGCGCAAGGGCGACTTCGCCCGCGCTTCCGCCGACTACGGCGAAGTGACCAAGCTACAGCCGAAGAACCCGGACGCATGGGCCGCGCGCTGCTGGGTGCGCGCCGCCGGCGGCCGCGAGGTGCAGCAAGCCCTTTCGGATTGCAACGAGGCGCTAAAGCTCAAGGCCGACGCTCCCGACGTGCTGGACACGCGCGGCTTCGTCAACCTCAAGCTCGGCAAGATGGACGACGCCATCAAGGATTACGACGCAGCCCTCAAACTCAATCCGAAAATTCCCGGCGCGCTGTACGGCCGCGGCCTCGCCAAGATGAAGAAGGGCGACAAGGCCGGCGCGAGCACGGACATGGCGTCCGCGAAAACCATGCAGTCGGACATCGAGGCCGAGTTCGCGCGTCTCGGCGTGCGCTAGGCGCTGAACAGCGCGCCAACGGCGCGCAGTCTCAGCCGGGCGATCGTAGCATCACCCTGTGGCGAACTTGATCGCGAACAGCACCGCCAACACCAGCACGACGGGCGATGCTTCATGGATTTTGCCGGCCACGATTTTGATCACCGCATAGGTAATGAAACCGAGACCAATGCCGGTTGCGATGGAATAGGTCAGCGGCATCGAGACCGCAGCCACCACAGCGGGTGCGGACTCGGTGAGGTCGTCCCAATCCAGTTCGGCAAGTCCGCGCGCCATCACCACCGCGACGTAAAGCAGCGCTGCGGCCGACGCGTAGGCCGGGATCATCCCGGCTAGCGGCGAGAAGAACAGCGCCAGCAGGAACAGCGCCGCCACCACCACCCCGGTCAGGCCGGTGCGGCCGCCGGCCAAGGCGCCGGCCGCGCTCTCGATATAACT
Organism: Hyphomicrobiales bacterium; assembly: GCA_021730985.1. Lineage (GTDB taxonomy): Bacteria > Pseudomonadota > Alphaproteobacteria > Rhizobiales > Xanthobacteraceae > Z2-YC6860. Next base: position 39,313 of record JAKFYI010000029.1, read on the forward strand.
TGTGGTGTTCGAAGTGCCGAGCAGCGACCCGACCACAGTTGCGGACGAGTCCGCCACCAGCGCCTGACGCATACGCGGCAACTTACCATCCTTGTCGAGCAGATTGGCGCGGTGCGCGACGCCGATCAGCGTGCCGGCGGTATCGAAGAAATCGACCAGCAGCAGCGTAAAGATGACAATCAGCGCGGTCGTCTCGAACACGCGCGAGAAGTCGAGTTGCAGGAAGGTCGGCGCCAGCGACGGCGGCAGCGACACGACGCCGGTGTAGTTGACGATTCCCAGCGGAATTCCGATCAGCGTCACCACCAGCATGCCGATCAGAGTCGCGCCGAGTATGCCACGCGCGTTGAGCGCCGCAATCAGCGCAAAGCCGGCCAGCGCCAGAATGGCCGGCCATGCCTTGAGGTCGCCGAGCGTCACCAGCGTGGCCGGATGATCGACCACGATCTTGGACTGCTCCAGCGCGATGATGAACAGGAACAGGCCGATGCCCGCGGACACCGCCAACTTGAGATTCTTCGGGATCGAATTGATGACGTATTCGCGCAGCGGCGTGAGAGAGATGATGAGCGCGAGCAGACCGGACACGAGCACGAAGGCGAGCGCCTGCTGCCATGTGTATTTGTACGACAGCACCAGCGTGAAGGCGAAGAAGGCGTTGAGCCCCATCCCCGGCGCGAGCGCGATCGGATAGTTGGCGTAGAGCGCCATGATCAGCGTCGAAACCGCCGCCGCGATACAGGTCGCAACGAACACCGCGCCCTTGTCCATCCCGGCGTTGGCGAGGATCGCCGGGTTGACGAACACGATGTAGACCATGGTGAGGAACGTGGTGACGCCCGCGATCACCTCGGTCCGCACGTCGGTGCCGTGCTGCTTTAGTCCGAAGTACCTGTCGAGAAAGTCGTTCATGACAACAGCCCCCGCTGCCCAGACCGGCAATCCAAGCATAGCCGCTGCGCGGGGCGCGATCATCCGCTCTCTTGCGGAATTCAACAGCCACGATGACATGCATCGTGTTCGTGTACTGGATCTTCCGCGGCAAGGTTCGCGAGGGCGAAGGCTACTACTAGCGCGCGGGCGCGGGCGTCGGCGGACGAACCACCGACCAGCCGATCCGGGTCAGCGGAAGGCGGCCCTGGAAGCGGCGCTCGAACGCGCGCGGCACCTCGGGCACCAATCCCGGCAGACGCTCCTGGATCGCGGGCGGCGGCACACCGCGTGTGCTGGAAGCCGGCCACACCACCACGGCTCCTTTGCTGTCGATGTCCTGCCGTTTCACCCAGGGTGAGCGTTCCGGCGTATTGAGAAAGTAGAGGCTCGGGCGGTTCGGCGCCGTAAGCGCAACGAGAGCCGCGGTATGATCGTCGCCGGTCACGATCTCAAGCGGACGCCCGGTCCGGCGTTCGAAATTCTCCTGGAAAAACCGTCCCATCTCAGAGGCGGGCTGCGCGATCCGCAGATCGATCCCCAGCGTCCACGGCAGGATCGTCACCGCCACCGCCACGATCAGAGGCGGCAGCAAAAGCAGCGCCGCCCAGACATACTGGATGAGGCGCTGGTGAACGATGCGGATGCGGTCGGGCGCCACAACGATCACGGCAAGCGCCGACAACACCACCAGCGTCGGCGGCAGGAAGCTGTCCGCGCGGCCAGTGAACAGCGCGAGCAAGCCGATGGCGGCGGCGGGCGCCAGCGCAAAGAAAATCACATAGAGCCGCGCATCCGGATCGACCGGCGAACGCTCGATCTCGGCGGCGGAGCCGCGCGGTCCCGGCGTGAACCCGCGCCCGACCAGGAGCAGAATGAGCAACCCGCCATGTCCCGCGGCGAGCAAGCTCAGGATCGTTCCCCAACTCCAGAGGTTATCGACCATCCCGGCCAGTGGATTCAGCCGCAGCCCGTCGAGCGCGCCGGTCTGCTCGATCCACACGAGATGCGGAAAGAAAACCAGCAGCGCGACGGCGCCGCCGGCCAGCGGTTCGAATGACTTGAACTGCTCGCGGCCACGCCGCGTCGCCAGCATGAAGCCGATCAGCAGCCCGATCAGCACGAACCCGGAATAGCTGGTCAGCAGCAGCAGGCCTGCTTCCAGCCCGGCTGCAAGCCAATAGAGCCGCAGCCCCTGCCCCGCCGCGCGCCAGACGTGCAGCAGCATCAGCGACCACAACGCCATCGCCAGGATCGGAGTGCCGAACTCCGGCGTGGGAACGCTGAACACCGCAACGCCCGCCATCAGCAGCACCGCGGTAGTCGCGTGACGATCGCCGACCACGATACGGCCAAGCGAGAACACGGCCCAATACGTCACCAGCACGCAGATCTGCGAGAGCAGATAAACCGCGGGCATTCCACCTGCGCGAAATCCGATCTCGGCCAGCCAATAAGCAAGCGGCGGGCCGAACGGATTGCCGAGCCCCAGTTCGCGCGCCACGCCCAGAAACTCGGCGAGTTGGCCGGGCGGCGCCGAATAGAACAGCGACGGCACCAGCGTCCACAGCGCAGCCTGCGCCAGCGCCACCGCCCAGAAGAGCGCGACCGGCTGCGTGCGCAGCAATTCGATTGCCAGGGAAACCCAACGCATTGCTGCAAGCGCCGGAAGGCGCGTCCGAGAATGAGCGGGCAGATAAGCGCGCGGGCGCTACAGAGGCAACCGCGTTTCGCCGTCGGCCTGCTGGACCGGCGCGTAGCACGCCGCAACCGGCGCGAACGAGCGGCGATGGTGGATCGTGGGTCCAAGCCGCATCAGCGCGTCGAAGTGCTCCGGCACGCTGTAGCCCATGTGGCGTTCGAAACCGTAGCCGGGATGCGCGACGCCGAGCCGCGCCATCAGCCGGTCGCGCGTCACCTTGGCGACAATCGAGGCAGCCGCGATCGACAGCACCAGCGCATCGCCCGAGATCACCGCCTGGCAATCGCAGCCGGAATCGATCTTGTCGCGGCCATCGACGAACACCAGCTTCGGCTGCACCGGCAGAGCGCGAACCGCGCGCGCCAGCGCCCACAGCGAAGCACGCAGGATATTGTCGCGGTCGATCCGCGCGGTCGAACCGAACGCCACCGCAACCTCGGCGGTGGCGCAGATCTTTTCGTACAGCCGCTCGCGTTCTTCACGGTCGAGCTTCTTGGAGTCGTTCAGCCCGCGCGGAATGCGCGCCGGGTCGAGGATCACGGCGGCGGCCACCACCGGTCCCGCGAGGGGCCCGCGCCCCGCCTCGTCGCAGCCGGCCACTGGCCAGACCCCTCGCTTCAGCGCCGCGCGCTCGCGGCGGAACGTCGGGCGGACGATCGCCTCGTGCAGATCGAGGCGCGAAACCTTGGCCGTTGCGATGCGACTAGTGGCGGTGCGACCGGTGACGATGCGACTCATGGCGCGAACAGTGCGCCACGCCCGTCTCAAGTCAATTGTGGCTCGTTTCCGCCGTGAATGGCGGGGACAAATCAGTCCTTGAGGATCAGCCGGCCATCGTCGGTGAATTCGAAGCCCGGCGCGCAGACCACCTCCCAGGCGTGGCCGTCGGGATCGGCGAAGTAGCCGCGATAGCCGCCGTAGTCGGTGCTGGACGGTGTCCGCAGCACCTTGGCGCCGGCTGCGACGGCCCGCTCGAAGGCAGCATCGACCTCCTCGTTTGTCCTGCAGTTCCAGGCGAGGCTCATGCCGCGATAGGTCGAGGCCGGCTCGACCGGCAACGCCTCGTCCTCGGCCAGCATGTCCCAGTGCCACAACGCCAACACCACACCGCCGGCATCGATGAACGCGATCGCATCGCCGGTCTCGCGAAGCTTCCGCTCGAAGCCCAGCGCCTCGTAGAACCGCAAGCTAGCGGCGAAATCGCGCACGCCAAGCGTCACAACGGTAAGGCGGGGCTGGCTGCTCATCAGGCAAACAGGCTCAGTTGCTTCGCGCGCGGCTTAGGCGACGCGAAATATTCGGTGGTGAGAGACGCCCTGTTCTCGTTGAGGCCGAGCTTCTCGCAAGCGGTTTCGAACCGCCGCCCGATCATCCAGGCGTAGGGGCCCTCTCCTTTCATGCGCTTCCCGAAGGTCGAGTCATAGTCCTTGCCGCCACGGGTATCGCGGATCAGCTTGAACACATGGGCGGCGCGGTCGGGGAAATTCGCCTGCAGCCATTCGTGGAACAGGTTACGCACTTCGAGCGGCAGGCGCAGCAGCACGTAGCCCGCGCCCCGGACGCCGGCGAGCGATGCGGCATCTAGGATCTTCTCGATTTCCATGTCGTTGATTGCAGGGATCACCGGCGCCACCATCACTGTGGTCGGCACGCCGGCACGGGACAACTGCCGCAACGCCTCCAGCCGGCGGCCGGGAGTGGCGGCGCGGGGCTCCATCACGCGCGCGAGCTTGGCATCGAGCGTCGTCACCGAGATCGCCACCTTGGCGAGATTGCGCTCCGCCATGCGGGCGAGGATATCGAGGTCGCGCAGGATCATCGCCGACTTGGTGACGATGCCGACCGGATGGCCGGCACGCTCCAGCACTTCGAGGATGCCGCGCATCACCTGATACTTGCGCTCGATCGGCTGATACGGATCGGTGTTGGTGCCGATCGCGATGGTGCGCGGCTGATAGCCCGGCGCCGACAGTTCGCGCTCAAGCAGTTGCGGCGCGTCCGGCTTGACGAACAGCTTGGACTCGAAATCCAGGCCCGGCGACAGGCCGAGGAAGGCATGGGTCGGCCGCGCGTAGCAATAGACGCAGCCGTGCTCGCATCCGCGATAGGGATTGATCGAGCGATCGAACGAAATGTCCGGCGAGTCGTTGCGGGTGATGATCTTGCGGGTGGAATCGATCGACACCGTGGTCTGGAATGGCGGCAGTTCCTCCAGGCTCTGCCAGCCGTCGTCGAACGCGATCCGGGCGATCGGCTCGTAGCGGCCGGATGCGTTGGACAGCGTGCCGCGTCCCCGGCGCCGCTCGTGGGCGACGCCGGTCCCGAACGCGTCGGGGACAAGCCCCGCCGGCGCGGAGGGCACCAACGCCGGCGGGGTTCGAAGGGCTGAGGAGCGAGCCATGAGGTGAACCTAGTATGTGAATTAGAACAAAACAAGAACAAATCCGCCGATACACAAAAATCTCACCATTGTGAAGTGAACGCGCAAATTGGGCGTTGGTTCTGTGGGCGGCCGGGTAGAGACTCCGGCGAACGATTTGGAGACTGTGAGATGCGGAATATCTGGTCGATTGGCGCGCTGGCGGCGGCCGCGATTTGTGTCGCGCAGCCCAGTCAGGCCTACGAAGGCCCGTGGTGCGCCTACATGAGCGCGGGCCTGGATTTCTATTCGTCGCGCTGCGACCTGCCGAACTACGAAGCCTGCCGCGCCGAAATGGGCGGAATGCCCGGCACCTGGTGCACGCAAAATCCGCGCTACGCCGGACCGCCGGCGCAGCCGTCTCGTACGCCGAAAAGGAAAAAGCAGGCGAGGTAGCCGGTTTTTCGAGGCGGAGGTCGGACCGCCAAACCAGCGAGGAAACGACCATGCAGAAGATCACACTGGCGATCGGCGCCCTGGCGCTGGGCACGCTGATCGGCGTGCAACCGGGCCACGCCTACTACGAGGGCGCCTGGTGCGCCTACGAGAAGGCCGGCAGAGGGGCGATCTCAAGCCGCTGCGATCTGCCTACCTACGAGGCGTGCCGCGCCTGGATGAATGCATCGTCCGGGACATGGTGCACGGAGAACCCGCGCTATCGCGTCGCCGAAAAGCCCGCGCGCCGCAAGGCGCGGCATACTCAATAGCGAACCGCGGCCAAATGTTCGACGGCTAAGCGGTCGCGCCCTTCGCGTTGGGGCGGCGCAGGCGACGCCTTTCCCGAACGCATCGGGGACAAGCCCCGCCGCCGCGGAGGGCACCAACGCCGGCGGGGTTCGAAGGCTGAGGAGCGCGCCATGATGTGAACCCAATATGTGAATTGGAACAAAACAGAACCGCCGATACACAAAAAAAATCGCGCCATTGTGAAGTGAACGCCCAAATTGAACGTTGTTTCTGTGGACGGCCGGTAGAGTGTTCGCCGAACGATGCTGGAGACCTGAAATGCGGAATGTCATTTTGATCGGCGCGCTGTCAGCAGCCGCGATTTGTGTCGCGCAGCCTAGTCAGGCCTATGAAGGCCCGTGGTGCGCCTACATGAGCGCGGGCCGGGACTTCTATACGTCACGGTGCGACCTGCCGAACTACGAGGCCTGCCGCGCCGAAATGGGCGGGCTGCCCGGCACATGGTGCACGCAAAATCCTCGGTACGCCGGACCGCCGGAGAAACGGTCCCGAACGGCGAAAAAGAAGAAACGCGCGAAGTAACCGGATTTGTCGAGGCGGAGGTCGGACCGCCAAACAACGAAGGAAACGACCATGCAGAAGATCACACATGCGATCGGCGCACTGGCGCTGGCCGCACTGGTCGATGCGCAACCGGGCCACGCCTACTACGAGGGCGCCTGGTGCGCTTACGAGCGAGGCGGCAATGGCGTGATCAGCAGCCGCTGCGACCTTCGGACCTACGAGGCTTGCCGCACCTGGATGAACGCATCGCCGGGGACATGGTGCACCGAGAACCCGCGCTATCTCGTCGCCGAGAAGCCCGCGCGCCGCAAGACCGGGCACAGCACTCAATAACCGCTGATACTGCTGTTCGGCTGCTAGGCGGTCGCGCCCTTCGCCTTGGGACGGCGCAGGTGCTCGTCGAGCCGCGGCATCAGTTCGACGAAGTTGCACGGCCGGAAGCGGTAGTCGAGCTGGTGCACCAGGATCTCGTCCCAGGCGTCGCGGCATGCGCCGGGCGATCCCGGCACGCAGAATATGAAGGTCGAATTCGCCACCCCCGCGGTCGCGCGCGACTGGATGGTCGATGAGCCGATCTTGGCGTGGCTCATCATGTGAAACGCCGTGGAGAAGCCGTCCATGCGCTTCTCGAACAGCGGCTCGACCGCCTCGGGCGTGACGTCGCGGCCGGTGAATCCGGTGCCGCCGGTGGTGATGACGATGTCGATCGCCGGATCGGCGATCCAGGCACGGAGCTGCTTGCGGATCGCCTCGACGTCGTCCTCGACGATGGCCCGGGCGGCAACCGCGTGACCCGCCTTTTCGATGCGCTCGGCCAGCGTCGCGCCCGACTTGTCGTCGGCCAGCACGCGCGTGTCGGACACCGTGAGCACCGCGACCTTCAGCGGGACGAATTGGCGGGTTTGATCGAGACCGGGCATGACGGTGTTCTACGTCATTGCGGAGCGCGGGCGAAGCCTGCCGTGGCGGCGGGCGTCAGACCTGCCCTGCCCCGAAGGTGTTGCAGGCCTTCACGCTGCCCGACTTGAAGCCGGTCATGAACCACTGCTGGCGCTGGGCCGACGAGCCGTGGGTGAAGCTGTCGGGCACGACGCGGCCCTGGCTTTTTCTTTGCAGCATGTCGTCGCCGATCGCGGACGCGGTCTGCAGCGCCGCTTCGATATCGCCCGGCTGCAGGAGCTTCCACTTCTGCTCGGCGTGATGCGCCCAAACGCCACCGAAGCAGTCGGCCTGAAGCTCGACGCGAACCTGGATGCGGTTCGACTGCACCTTGTCGCCGCTGGCGCGCTGGGCCTGCTGCGCCTTCGGAAGAATCCCGAGAAGGTTCTGAACGTGGTGGCCGACCTCGTGGGCGATCACATACGCCTGGGCGAACCGGCAGGCATCGCCGGTGCAGCCGCGGAAGCGCCGCTCCAGGTCGCTGAAGAACGACGTGTCGAGATAAACCTCGCGGCTCGGCGGGCAATAGAACGGCCCCATCGCACTCTGCGCGGAGCCGCAGGCGGATTGGGTCGCACCGGAGAAGATGATGAGCCGCGGCGCGCGGTAGGTCTGGCCCTCCTGCTGGAAGATGTTCTTCCACGTCACCTCGGTGCTGCCGAGCACGGCTGAAACGAACTTGCCGGTTTCGTCGGTCGGCTTCGCGGTGGGGGCGCGCGGCCCTTGCTGGTATGGCGTTTCCTGACGCTGGTTGCCGCCGGTGAGAATTTCCGCGCCGCTGAGCAGCAGGCCGGGATCGATACCGAGCGCCCAGCCGAGCAGGCCGATCGCGATGATGCCGCCGATGCCGAGACCGCCGGCGCCGCCGGGCATCGGAAATCCGCCACCGCCTCCGCCGCCGAATCCTCCGCCGTCGCCGCGGCGATCCTCAACGTTGTCGCTTTGCGGCAGATCATCCCAGCGCATTGCTGCTCTCCGTCGGCATCACCCGGCAATACTTGCCGAGCGCAAACACCAAGTCCAATCGCACTTTCGCGCGGCACCAATTGAACAGTGTTGAATTGGTTTGGTTCCGCATGGTTTGCAAGACGTTACCCGGAAAATTGCGCCGCGGCCATCAACTGAATGTTTACCTTGGCGAGGCATCTTCATTCTTGTCGGTTGTAGGTCCCGCGTCACCGGCCGCGTCGCCTGAGTATCAGAGTACTGAGTCATGGGTGTGTCGCGTCGCGGGGCGTCCTCTAGGGCGCCCCGCGTCAGTTTAGAGCCCGAAGCATCGCGTCGTGAGTCCGCGCCGAGCGCGCGAATTCTTGTCGGCGATTGCGTCGCGGAAATGGCGAAACTGCCGGCCGGTTCGGTCGATCTGGTGTTCGCCGACCCGCCTTACAATCTGCAACTGGCCGGCGATCTCAAACGCCCCGACGATTCCAAAGTCGATGCGGTGGACGACGACTGGGATCAGTTCGCGAGCTTCAAGGCCTACGACGACTTCACCCGCGCCTGGCTGACCGCCTGCCGCCGCGTGCTCAAACCCGCCGGCACGCTGTGGGTGATCGGCTCGTATCACAACATTTTCCGGGTCGGCACGGTGCTGCAGGATCTCGGCTTCTGGATCCTCAACGACGTGGTGTGGCGCAAGACCAACCCGATGCCGAACTTTCGCGGCCGGCGCTTCACCAACGCGCACGAGACCATGATCTGGGCGACGCGCGACGCGGAAGCCAAGGGCTACACCTTCAACTACGAAGCGCTGAAGGCCGGCAACGAAGACATCCAGGTGCGCTCCGACTGGACCATCCCATTGTGCACCGGCGAGGAACGGCTCAAGGGCCTAGACGGCAAGAAGCTGCACCCGACGCAGAAGCCGCAGGCGCTGCTGGCGCGCGTCATCCTTTCATCGTCGCGGCCCGACGACCTCGTGCTCGACCCGTTCAACGGCACCGGCACGACGGGCGCGGTTGCGCGCCATCTCGGGCGGCGCTACATCGGCATCGAGCGCGATCCGGCCTATGCCGCAGCCGCGCTGAAGCGCATCAATTCGGTCGAGCCGCTGGAAGCGCCGACGCTGGCGCCGTTCATGACCGCACGCGAGGCCCCGCGCGTGCCGTTCGCGGCATTGCTGGAGCGCGGCCTGATCTCGCCCGGCGCCAAACTGGTCGATGCCAAGAAGCGGCACAAGGCACTGGTGCGCGCCGACGGCGCGGTCTCGCTCGGCGAAGCGGTCGGCTCGATCCACAAGATCGGCGCGCTGGCGCAAGGACTCGACGCCTGCAACGGCTGGGCGTTCTGGCATGTCGAGACGCCGAAGGGCCTAATCTCGATCGACACGCTGCGCGCCGAATTCCGCGCGCAGATGGCGGACGCGTAACCCGCCCGGCCTATCCACCGTCCGCCGTTCGGCCTAACATCGGCCCACCAGAGACCTTTGATCCCCGATTGAAGGAGTGGGTGCCATGCCTGCCGGATTGCCCGCAGAACCCGCGACGCTCCGCAAATACTGCAACTGGTTTCTCGGCTACGGCGTCGTGATGGCGCTGCTCGGCCTGTTCGCCATCGCAGCACCCGGCTTCGCCACGCTCGCGGTCGAGATCATGGTCGGATGGCTGCTGCTGATCGGCGGCGCCTTCGGACTGATGAGCGTGATATCGGCGGGCCGCACCATGCCGGGCTTCTGGTGGGATCTGCTCACCGCGATGGTCTGCCTGCTGGCCGGACTGTCGCTGCTGACACGGCCCGTAGCCGGCGTCGTCACGCTGACGATCCTGTTCACCGCCTATCTGCTGGCCGGCGGCATCGCGCGCATCATGCTAGGTTTCGGCTATCGCAGCGCAGTGCCGGGCGCCTGGGCATGGCTGCTCGGCAGCGGCCTGATCGACATCGTGCTGGCTCTCATCATCCTGTCCGGTCTGCCGGGCACGGCAACATGGGTGCTGGGCCTGCTCGCGGGCATCAACATGCTGATGATGGGCATCGCCATCGTCATGTCGGCGCTTGCAGTGCGGAAGGCGGCGGCTTCCTGAGCCGCGGCGGCTTCGGCCGCGTCAGCCCGCGACCGTCGCGCCCTGGGTGTTGACGTACAGCGCGTAGATCGAGTGGCTCGCCGTCATGAACAGGCGGTTCCGCTTGGGGCCACCGAAGCAGACGTTGGCGCAGCGTTCGGGCAGCGAGATATGCCCGATCGGCTTGCCAGCCGGATTGAACACCCGCACGCCATCGAGTTCGGCCGTGCCGATGCCCCAGCCGCACCACAGGTTGCCGCTGATGTCGACGCGAAAGCCGTCCGGCGTTTCATCCGGCCCGCAGACGATAAACTTGCGCCCATTGGCGAGCTTCTCGCCGTTCACGTCGAACGCGTAGATCGTGCGGACCTTCGGCTGGCTCTCGATGACGTAAAGAATTTTCTCGTCGGGCGAGAACGCGAGCCCGTTCGGCCGCTGGATCAACCCGTCGGACACCACCGTGACCTTGCCGGTCTTGCCGTCGATCCGATAGACGCGCTGCGGCAACTCCTGCTCGCCGGTCTCGCCATTCCAGTTGCCGTCGATCCCCGCGGTCATGTCGGTGAACCAGATCGAGTCGTCGGACTTCACCACCACGTCGTTCGGCGAGCTGAGGCGCTTGCCGTCGATCTTGTCGGCGAGAACGGTGATGGTGCCGTCGTACTCGGTGCGGGTGACGCGGCGGCCATGCTCGGCGGTGACGAGCCGGCCCTGGCGGTCGCGGGTGTTGCCGTTGGCGTAGTTCGAGGGCTTGCGGAACACCGTGGTCGCACCGGTCTCCTCGTCCCACCGCATGATGCGGTTGTTGGGGATGTCGCTCCACAACAGGCATCTCGCATCTGCGAAATAGACCGGGCCTTCCGCCCAGCTGTAGCCCTGGGACAGCCGCTCGACGCTGGCCAGCAGCAGCCGGTATTTCTCGAAGCTCGGATCGAGGATTCTCACCGCCGGGTCGGGCAGCCGCTCGGTCAGCACCACGGGCGCGGTCGCAGTCGGATACATCGGTCCTCCCCCCATTTTCCGGGACAGCATAGCAGGGCTGCCGGCCTTGGAAGCCTGCCGCCGCGCCCGCCGCCCATGCTATAGTGCAGCCCTCACACGCCTGCAGGAATGTCTCATGAACCAGATGGCCAAGACCTTCGACCGCGCCGCCGAGGACCTCGGCAACGCCATCCACCTCGAACACGTCAACGTCGCGATCCCGGACCAGCGGATCGCCTCGCTGTTCTACGGCGCAGGCATCGGCCTCACCCGCGATCCGTACCTGATGGTGATGGACGACAACATGTGGATGAACGTGGGGCGCAGCCAGTTTCACCTGCCCTCCGGCAAGGCGCAGGTGCTGCGCGGCCGCACCGGACTGATCGTCGAGGGACGCGAGGACCTGCTCAAGCGCCTCGCCACGGTGAAGCCGAAGCTCGCCGATACCAAATTCGATTTCAAGGAACACAACGACTACGTCGAGGCGACCTGCCCGTGGGGCAACAGCATCCGCGTGCACGAGCCCGATCCCGCCCGCTTCGGCCGCATCCAGCTCGGCATTCCCTATGTCGAGTTCGACGTGCCGGCCGGCACCGCCAAGGGCATCGCGAAATTCTACCAGCACATGATCGACGTCCCGGCCGAAGTGGTGAACGGCGACGGCACCACCGCGAAGGTGACGGTCGGCCGCAACCAGCACCTGATGTTCCGCGAGACCGACAAGCCCGCCCCGGACTACGACGAGCATCATGTGCAGATCTACGTCGTGAACTTCTCCGGCCCGCACAAGCGGCTCGGCGAGCGCGGCCTGGTCAATCGCGAGGACAACCAGTTCCAGTACCGCTTCCGCGACATCACCGACCTCGACACCGGCAAGCACCTGTTCACGATCGAGCATGAGGTGCGAAGCCTCAGCCATCCGATGTGCCTGCGGCCGCTGGTCAACCGCAATCCGATCCAAACCGCGCGCAACTACGCCAACGGCTACGACCAGGCCTCGTGGGCGATGGAGCCGCTGCACTTCGACGACCAGCGCGAGCGGGCGCGGATGCAGCAGATGCAGGCGGCGAAGGCGAATTGATTTCGTGGTCCTAGTTGTGGCGCGATTTTCTCCGCTGTCGTCCCCGCGAAAGCGGGGACCCATCGAGCAACGAGTTCGCCGAGAAATGGATCCCCGCTTTCGCGGGGATGACACCTGAGTTTGTCGCTCTTTCACAGCACGCACGGCTTCTCCTTCTCGCGGCGATGATCGTCCGAGGATTTCGGTTTTCGTACACCCCGGACAAAGTCCGAGGGGATGGAGCGCCGAGCGGCGCAACATCTTGGTTGGCACCTTCGGTGCCGCGCCCTTGGCGAAGGGCGCACGCCTCTCGGCGCTGCATCGCGGCGATTTTGGGCGCTCGGGACCGTAACTTTCAGGACCGGATGGGTGGACCTTCCACCTCAGGATCGGCCTGGCTTTCGCCCGCCTTCCTCCGGTCCCCACCAGCCCATTCAAGGGCAGCTCCACATAGTTAGAGCGGACGGTGACCCGGGCCTCCCGGAAGCCGGTTTACGAGACCGGCCCGCAGGCGCCGCACCCCATCCCGCTCAAATGACGTCTCATGAGAACGCCCCTCGGGTGGATGAGATGGAGGGAACGTAGAGGAAAATAGGAATATAGTCAAGACTTGAAAACACTACGGACCTTCCGTAGTTAGGGAATGTGCAGACCGTCATTCGCACCAGCATCTTCCTTGCCGACGCCGCGGACGCGAGGCTCTCGGAAGAGGATCAGATGACGATGGTATCCGCCATCGCTCGCGAACCGACGATGGGAGAATTGATGGTCGGCACCGGCGGCTGCCGCAAGGTGCGCTTCCCCGGCAAGGGCAAAGGCAAGAGCGGCGGCTATCGGACGGTGCACTATTTTGCCGGAGACGATGTCCCGATCCTGTTGCTCGCGCTCGTGGACAAAGGCGCACGAGATAATTTGAGCAAGGCAGAGCGCAACGACATCAAAGCGTCACTAGCAACTTATGCCGAGGAATACCGAAAAGGGATCACGAGGAAGGCCAGGGACTTGGGACGGCGCGGACGCGATTGAAATCGAATATGGAGAAGACATGAGCAAGCTTGGAAAGAAGCTGATCGCGGCGGCCAAGGAAGGCATCGCGATCGCACGCGGCGAAGCCGACCCCAAGACCTACAAGGTCAGCGTCCCTGCGTCCGTTGACGTCAAGGCGGTGCGTAGGCGCCTCCGCCTGACGCAGGAGGAGTTTGCGATCCGTTACAATCTGACGATTGCGCGCGTGCGAGATTGGGAGCAAGGCCGATCCGTTCCCGACAGCGCGGCTCGGGCTTATCTGACGGTGATTGAGAAGGAGCCTGAGGCGGTAAAGCGCGCGTTGGGTTAACCGACGTAGCGCAGATAAGCGAAGCGCAACCAAGTATGCCTCCCTCTCTGGATACCCCATACCGCTTCGCTCCATGCGGGCTATTTGCTGGACGTGCCCGGATCATCCTGACCTGGATCGACGTCGAGCCCATCCGCCATGCTCAGACGCCGAAGGGCGGACACAAGGCCAGTCAGCGTTCCACCTCGACGTAGATGCTGAACTGCGGGTGGGTCTGGTCGAAGAACTTCATGTCCCGCATCGCCGGACAGAAGGATTGCCCATAGCCGGAGAGGCGGACGTTTCGGAACCCGGCGGCTTCCAAGTATCGCCTGAACTTGTCGAAGTGCCACCGGTTGATGTGCGCGCCCATCGTCTTGCGTTGCAGGGCGTAGTCGATCTTGGTGGTGAAAAAATCGAGCGCGTCGTCGAGCGGCATGGTCTCAAACACACGGTCGAACTCCTCGTCGGAGAAGCGAACGGTCGAGGCTCCATCAGGGTTGCCCACGCGCATGATGTTGGAGAACTGCGAGGCAAACTCGTTTAGAAACATATCCTGGATCGAGAAGGCTTCCCCCACGGCGTAGGGCGCGATGGAGCGGTCCCGGCGCCGGTAGAACTCGTAATACAGCATGATGTCGGGGCAGGTGAGCCGGAAGAAGCCACCCGGCTTGAGAATGCGGTGGGCCTCCTTGAACAGATGACGCACGTCCTGGTCGCGCAGATGTTCGGTGGTATGGCTGCAAAATATAGCCTCTGCGGAGGCCGTCGCGATCTGGACGGGTTCGCCCGTCGCAATGTCCCAGGGCACGTCGATTCCGGCAGTACCCTGCACGGGAGCGTACCACTCGCTCGGCACATCGACGTTCTTCCACCGCGGATGCGACCACCAGCCGGAGCCGATGCAATAGAATTGCGCGTCAGGGGCGTAGTGGTCGCGGTAGATGTTGAGATCGACGGGAGGCGGCGGAAGCATGCGGCGGATCTGCACGCCGAGCGGAAAGATGGCCTTGTTTATGTATGGGCCTATGTTCACGCACGCACTCCCGGCTGGATGGAGAACACTATCCGGGGTCCGGGCACAGGGCCAGGGCGAGGATAGCGGGGTGGGGCGGTTCGGGCCGGTTCACCTGAGTTCTCGCATTCCGCTTCGCTCCATGCGGGCTACTTGCTCTGTGTCCTTCTCCGGCCTCATCTTGAGGAGACCGCGTGGCGGTCGTCTCGAAGGATGGGGCCGCCCATGTTTCGAGACGCCGCGCTTCGCGCGGCTCCTCACCATGAGGCAGAGAGAGAATGCGTCCGCTTTACTTCGCCGCCGTGACCTGAATCTCGATCATCTTGGCCGGCGACTGCAGCCGCGCCTCGATGCAGGCGCGCGCCGGGCAGGAGCCCGCCACCACCCAGGCGTCCCACTCCTTGTTGAACTCATCGACCACGCGGATGTCCTGCAGCCAGATCACCGCCTGCAGCAGCTTCGACTTGTCGGTGCCGCTCTGCTTGAGCAGGGCGTCGATCCGGCCGAGGATTTCCTTGGTCTGCTCGCCGACGCTCTGGCCCACGGTCTTCTCGGCGGTGAGGCCCGCGAGATAGACCGTGCCGCCGTGCACCACCGCGCGGCTCATGCGCGGGCCGTTCTCGAAACGCTGGATTGTCATTTGTCAGCCTCCCTGTTTCCTGCGAGTTTCGCAGGATCAATGCACGACCGCGCGCCATTTGCCAGCAGGACAATCGAAATGCCCAAGCTCACCGCCACCGCCAATGCCAAATCGAAGAAGCCGAAACTCGCCCTACCGCCCGGCGCCTGCGACACCCACATCCATCTGTTCGGGCCCGCGGCGAAGTATCCGGTGGCGTCCGACAGTCCCTATGTCGCGAGCGAAGCGCCGCCCGAGATGCTGTTCGAGTTGCAGAACACGCTGGGGCTCAGCACCGCGGTGATCGTCAGTCCCGGCGCCTACGGCCGCGATTACTCGCTGCTCGCCGACACGCTGGCGAAGTATCCGGACCGCTTTCGCGGCATCGCACTGGTGAAGGACGACATTCCAACATCGGAGCTGGCGCGGCTGACCAAGCTCGGCGTGCGCGGCATGCGGATGATGAGCGCCCAGCGCGGCCAGCATGTGCCGAACTTCGCGCCCGGGATCGCGGCCCGCATCCACGAGCACGGCTGGCACGTCCAGTTCTATCCGCACGGCACCGACATCGCCGAATACGCCGACAAGCTGCTGTCGCTGCCGAACGACATCGTGCTCGACCACTTCGCCAGCATTCCGGCCGAGGGCGGCATCGATCAGCCGGCCATGAAGGCGGTGATGAAGATGCTCGACACCGGCAAGGTCTGGCTCAAGCTGTCCGGCCCGATGCGCTGCACGCCGCAGAACGTGCCCTACCCGTCGGTGACGCCGATGGCGCACGCGCTGGTGAAGCACGCGCCGGAGCGTCTCGTTTGGGGATCGGACTGGCCGCACGTCAATCTCGACGGCCGCGAGATGCCGGACGACGGCGACCTGGTCGATCTGCTGCTCGAATGGGTGCCGGACGCAGCGACCCGCAAGCGTATCCTGGTGGACAACGCCAACAAGCTTTACGGGTTCTAGGGTTCGAAGTGGACACCAGCCGCTCGCGGGAATGAACGGAGAATGTCACTCCTTCTTGATGCCCGCCGCTTCGATCATGCGGCCGTAGTTGTCGTAGGCGCTGCGGATCAGCTTGCCGAAATCGTCTCCGCATGTGCCGACCGTGTAAAGCTGCGTGGCGCCGAACTTGGCCTTCACTTCGGGAGCGTTGAGCGCCTCGGTGAACCATTTGTTCAGTTGCGCCAGAATGTCCTTGGGCGTCCCGGCCGGCGCGACCACGCCGAACCAGACGTCGACATCGACGCCCTTGTAGCCGAGCTCCTCGAACGTCGGCACGCCGGGCAGCGTCGCGATCCGCTTCTGTGTGGCGGCCGCGAGCGCGCGCATCTTGCCGGCCTGCACCTGCGACGCCGCCGCCCCAATCCCGGTGAACGCCGACGTGATGTGATCGCCGAGCACCGCCGTGATCGCCGGTCCGCTGCCGGCGTACGGCACGAACGTCATGTCGATGTTGGCCTGGCGGGTGAAACTGATGTAGCCGAACTGAAAGGTGGAGCCCGGGCCGACGCTGCCCATCGACAGCGCGCCGGGCTTGGCGCGCGCGGCGTCCACCAGATCGGAGAGCTCCTGGTATGGCGAACCGCTGTTCACCATGAACACCGCCGGAGTGTCCACCAGCAGGCAGACCGGATCGAACGCGGTGACCGGGTGATAGCTCGCCTTCCGGGTCTGCGCATCGATCAGAAAGGTGTTGGGCGTGACCAGCAGCGTGTTGCCGTCGGGAGCGGCGCGCGAGACGTATTCGTTGCCGATCATGCCGCTGGCGCCGGCGCGGTTCTCGACCACCATCGTGACGCCGTGAGTCTTGCCGATGTACTCGGCCATCAGGCGCGCCGCGATGTCCGTCGAGGCGCCGGGCGGCATCGCCACGATCAGGCGGATGGTGCGCGACGATTGCGGCCAGGCAGCGCTGCCCGGAAGCGCGACAAGGAGGACTGCGGCGCACGCCGCGGCGAACTTGCAGAACAGTGCCATCGGATTTCCCTGAAAAGACGCGATCCGGCGAAATCAGACTGCGCTGTCCCGGCACCGGCCACAAGGCGCCGGCGCGCGTGGCATCATTGCATCGGGCGAATGGTCAAGGTGCAGTTTCCGCACGCGCGCCTAACGCGATCGTTCAAATGCGAGGCTTCCCGCCGAGCCCCGCGTGCATCAGCACCTTGCGCATCACGTTGGGCAGCGCCTCGCCGTGCAGTTCGGCCAGCACCACCCACCGCGTCCCGGCCGGCGCCTTGGTCTTCGCGGGCACGCTCGCGACATAGACCGACTGTTGCAGCGGGAAGTGCGTGAAGCCGTGCTCGACCACGCCCGGCAGCCGCCGCCACTTTGCCTTCAACGGTGCTGCGCCGAGCACTGCGTCTTCGTCGAAGTCCCGCGACCAGGCGGTGGACGGCACTTCGGTCATGCCGCCGAGCAAGCCCTTCTCCGGACGGCTGCGCACCAGCACACGACCGTCGGCGCGCGTGACGACGAACGACGCGCCGCGGCGCAGCTTGCCTTCGACCTTGGGCGCCTTGCGCGGAAACGTCTCCTGGTCGCCGCGCGTCCGCGCCACGCAGGGCGCCATCCACGGACACAGCGCGCAGGCGGGCTTCTTCGGCGTGCAGATCGTGGCGCCGAGATCCATCATCGCCTGCGTGAAGTCGCCGGGCCGAAGCTGCGGCACCAGCGTCTCGGCGTGGCGGCGAATTTCCGCCTTCGCCACGGGCAACACCGTCTCGACCGCATACAAGCGCGTGATCACACGTTCGATGTTGCCGTCGATCGCCACCGCGCGCGTGTCGAACGCGATCGCCGTGATCGCCGCCGCGGTGTAGCCGCCGATCCCCGGCAAGGCGCGCAAGCCGTTTTCGGTGTCGGGGAATACGCCACGGTGCTGCCCGGCCACCGCCTTGGCGCAGGCGTGCAGGTTGCGCGCCCGGGCGTAGTAGCCGAGCCCGGCCCAGGCCTTGAGCACGTCGTCGAGCTTGGCCGCCGCGAGCGCGCGGACAGTCGGCCAGCTCTTGAGGAACTTGATGTAATAGGGTGCGACCGCCTTCACTGTGGTCTGCTGCAGCATGATCTCGGACAGCCACACATGGTACGGGTCGGGCCGAACGCCCGGCTGCGAGCGCCACGGCAGATGCCTGCGGTGCCGGTCGTACCAGGCGAGCAGCGCCTGCGGATCCGGCGCCGCGAGTTCCGCACAAGCGGCAGCGTCGCGCTTTTTCCGGACAGCGGTGCCTGCTAGCCTCATAGAAGAACCATACTGAGCATGGAAGCGACGGAGAACCGGTTCGTCATTGCTATGAACAAGCCCCGCCCCACCCGACGGCTGTCCGAACTGGCCCACGGCCTGCTGGCCGAGAGCTTCAAGCGGCAGGGCTTTGCCTCGACCGAACTGGTGACCCGCTGGCCGGAGATCGTGGGTCCTGAGATCGCCAGGCACGCCGAACCGGTCAAGCTGCAATGGCCGCGCACCCACGACGGCGAGCCTGCGGAACCAGCGACCCTGGTCCTGCGCGTCGAAGGTCCGGCGGCGATCGAAATCCAGCACCAGTCCAACATCGTGCTGGAACGCATCAACCGGTTTTTCGGCTGGCAGGCGGTCGGACGGCTGGCGCTGCGCCAGGCGCCGCTCAAGCGCCGCCCCGCTGCCGCACCGCCCCGGGCCAACGCCGAGGCCGCGGCCCGCATCGCCGCCACGCTGACCGAGGTCGGTGACGACGACCTGCGCATGGCACTCGCCAAGCTCGGCGCTGCGGTCAAGCAAATGTGACTGCGGCCCGTTCCGGCTCCCTCTACAAGCCTGCGGAGAGCCCTTTCACCTCTTGGCGAACGGGCCCACCGGTGCCACATTCGCTGCACATTGTCGCATTCGACAAACCATTCAGGAGCTTCGCGTGATTACACGTCGGGAATTCGTCGCGGGAACCAGTGCGCTGGCGATCGTGGCCGCCTTGCAGGCGTCCGTTGCATCTACAGCCTTGGCGCAGGGCGCCTCGTTTTCCGCCGCGGAGCTCTTGGAGCCGGGCGCGCTTGAGGACATGTCGATCGGCAAGGCGGACGCGCCCGTCACCGTCATCGAATACGCCTCCATGACCTGCGGACACTGCGCCACCTTCCACATCAACACCTACCCCGAATTCAAGAAGCGCTACATCGACACCGGCAAGGCGCGCTACATCCTGCGCGAATTCCCGCTCGATCCGCTGGCCGCCGGCGCCTTCATGCTGGCGCGCTGCGCCGGCAAGGACAAATACTTCCCGTTGGTCGAAACGCTGTTCCAGCAGCAGCGCAACTGGGCGGTACAGAAACCGCTGGAGCCGCTGTTCGCCATCGCGCGCCAGACCGGCTTCACCCAGCAGACGTTCGACGCCTGCCTGCGCGACCAGGCGATGCTCGACGGCATCGAGAAAGTCCGTACCCGCGCGACCGACCGCTTCAAGGTGGAATCGACGCCGACCTTCTTCATCAACGGCACGGTCTACCGCGGCGCGCTGTCGATCGACGAACTGGCGAAAGCGATCGATCCGCTGGTCAAAAGCTGATCTTGCCGCGCGAATCAGGCTGGCGCTGAAACCGGCAGTGGAGCCGCGGAAGCAGCCAACTTTGCCGCGTGACGGGCATTGGACTCAACCGCAACGAAGCGGCTGATCCACGTCTACCCCTTTGAAAACAGGCGTTTTTTGGTTTTGCCCAGGTTATTTGGGCTGGGATAACCCCGCCGTTGGGTTGCCCCTGGGTGCCTGAAAATTCATTCTCCGCGCAATGCCGCAGACCTCGACCCGAATGCGGGCCAAGTCACGCGCCCGAGCGGGCCGGTTTTCCGCCGGCGCGGGCGGCACATAGGACTGAAAAAGAATGAAACTCACGCGACTGCGCCTCCTCGGCTTCAAGTCTTTCGTTGAGCCGACCGACTTCCTGATCGAGCCCGGCCTGACCGGCGTGGTCGGACCGAACGGTTGCGGCAAGTCGAACTTGGTCGAAGCGCTGCGCTGGGTGATGGGCGAAACCTCGCACAAGTCGATGCGCGCGTCCGAGATGGACGACGTCATCTTCTCGGGCACCAACAACCGTCCGGCGCGCAACACCGCCGAGGTCGCGATCCGGATCGACAATTCCAAGCGCGAGGCGCCGGGTCAGTTCAACGAGCACGACACGCTCGACATCACGCGCCGGATCGAGCGCGAGAAGGGCTCGGTCTATCGCATCAACGGACAGGATGTTCGCGCCCGCGACGTGATGACCGTGTTCGCCGACGCTTCCACCGGCTCGCGCTCGCCCGCGCTCGTTCACCAGGGCCGCATCGGCGAGATCATCCAGGCGAAGCCGGAGCAGCGCCGCCGCGTGCTTGAAGAGGCCGCCGGAATTTCCGGCCTGCACGCGCGCCGCAATGAGGCGGAACTTCGTCTGCGCGCAGCCGAGGCGAACCTCACCCGCGTCGAGGACGTGGTCAATCAGCTCGCCAGCCAGATGGACGCGCTCAAGCGCCAGGCGCGGCAAGCGATCCGCTATCGCGTCGTCGCAGCCGACATCCGCAAGGCCGAGTCCACCCTGTTTCACCTGCGCTGGATCAACGCGCAGGCTGAGGTGGCCGATTCCCAACGCGCCAAGGATCTGGGCATGCGCGCCGTGGCCGACGCCACCATCGCGCAGACCGAAGCCGGCAAGCAGCGCGAGGAAGCCGCCATCGCGGTGCCGCCGTTGCGTGACGCCGAGGTGCGCGCCGGCGCCGCCTTGCAGCGCCTGCTCAGCGCCCGCGATGCGCTCGACCAGGAAGAAACCCGCGCCCGCGACCGGCTCGCCGAACTCGAGCGGCGCCTTGTCCAGTTGACCGAAGACATCCTGCGCGAGCGAGCGCTGGTGGCCGACGCGGAAGCCACGCTGGAGCGTCTCACCACCGAGGAGCAGACGCTCAAGCAGGAGGTCCAAGGCATCGCGCAGCAGCGCAGCGGCGCCGACAGCCGCGTCGCGGAAGCCGAGAGCGTGCTCTCCGCCGCCGAAGCATCGTTCTCGGCACTGACCGGCGCGCTGGCCGACCTCACCGCTAGCCGCAACCAGCTCGGCGGCGCGATGCGCGACCAGTCCGAGCGCATCGCCCGGATCGAGGCCGAGATCGCCAACATCGAGGCGGGTCTCGCCGCCGCCAGCGAAAGCCGTCCCGATCTCGCGGGTCTTGCCGAGACGTTCGAGCGCGCGCAGGGCGCGGTGGTGCAAGCCGAGCAGGCCGCGGTTGCCGCCGAAAGTTCGCATGTCGCCGCCCGCCAGCGACTCGAAACCGCGCGCGGGCCCCTCACCGACGCCGAGCGCGCGGCGCAGCGGCTTGAGACCGAAGCCAAGACGCTGATGAAGCTCCTCGCGGTCGAGACCAAGAACATGTGGCCGCCGATCACGGACCACATCCAGGTCACCAAGGGTTACGAGAAGGCGCTCGGCGCCGCGCTCGGCGACGACCTCGACGCGCCCGCCGATCCGTCCTCGCCGCTGCGCTGGGCCGGCGCCGCCATCGACCCATCCGATCCGGCGCTGCCGGAGGGCGTGGAGTCGCTGTCGCAGCACGTCACCGCCCCGTCCGAACTGGCGCGCCGCCTGGTGCAGATCGGCGTGGTCACGCGCGGCGAAGCCGCCGCACTCGTCGCCAAGCTCAAGCCCGGCCAGCGGCTGGTGTCCCGGGAAGGTGACCTGTGGCGGTGGGACGGCTTTGCCGCCGACGCCCATGCCCCGACCGGCGCGGCACGCCGCCTCGCCGAGCGCGCCCGTTTGGCCGAGATTGACGCTGAACTCGCCGATGCGCGCGCCACGCTCGACGGCAAGCGCAGCGCGGTCGAAGCCGCGGCCGCGCTGATCGCAACCGCCGCAACCGCCGAAACCGCCGCCCGCGAGCAGCGCCTGGCTGCACAGCGCGAGGCCGACACGGCGCGCGAGTTGCACGCCTCCGCCGAACGCGAGGTCGCTCGCAACGCTGCGCGGGTGTCCGC
Source organism: Hyphomicrobiales bacterium (assembly GCA_021730985.1). Lineage (GTDB taxonomy): Bacteria > Pseudomonadota > Alphaproteobacteria > Rhizobiales > Xanthobacteraceae > Z2-YC6860. Next base: position 61,505 of record JAKFYI010000029.1, read on the forward strand.
CCTTACCGAGGCCAAGACCCGGCTCGATTCCGGCCGCAACGAAGCGCTCGCGGCCCGGCACGAGGCGGAAACCGCGCTGGCCGCGCTACAGCCCACCTCCGAGATCGAGGAAAAGCTCGCGGCGGTGCGCGCCGACATCGAGGGCAAGCGCACGGATGCCGCTCAGGTGCGCGCCGAAGCGCAGGCGCTGGCGCGCGAGGCCGAACTCGCCGACCGCCGCCTCAACGCCATCGCCACCGACCACACCCAGTGGAGCGACCGGCGCGACAGCGCGCGCGCGCAGATCGGCACGCTGGAGATCCGCAGCCGGGAGACCGACGAGGAGCGCGCGGCGCTGGCCGGCGCGCCGGAGGAGTTCGCCAACAAGCGGCTCGCGATCATCAACGAGATCGAGAAGGCCGAGGCCGACCGCCGCCAGGCCGCCGATCGCCTGGCCGAGGCCGAGAGTATGCTGACGCAGCGTGACCGCGCGGTGCGCGGCGCGCTGGAGGCGCTGGGTTCCGCCCGCGAGGAGCAGGCCCGCTCGACCGAGCGGGTCGAAGGCGCCAAGCGCCGGCTCTCGGACATCGCCCACGAGATCAAGGACATGCTCGAGGTCGAGCCCGACGGCGTGGCTGCGCTGGCCGGCATCGAGGCCGGCACCGTGCTGCCCGAGGTCGAGGCGATCGAAGCCGACCTTGAGAAGCTGCGGCGCGACCGCGAGCGGATCGGCGCGGTCAACCTGCGCGCCGAGGAGGAACTGGGCGAGGTCGAGGCCCAGCACACCAAGCTCACCGCCGAGCGCGACGACCTGATCGAAGCCATCAAGCGGCTGCGCCAGGGCATCATCAATCTGAACAAGGAGGCGCGCGAGCGCCTGCTGACCTCGTTCGCCGTGGTCAACTCGCACTTCCAGCGGCTGTTCGCCGAACTGTTCGGCGGCGGCAGCGCGGAGCTTCAGTTGATCGAGAACGACGATCCGCTCGAAGCCGGACTGGAGATTTTCGCAAAGCCTCCCGGCAAGAAGCCCGCGACGCTGTCGCTGCTGTCGGGCGGTGAGCAGGCGCTGACCGCGCTGGCGCTGATCTTCGCGGTGTTCCTCACCAACCCGGCGCCGATCTGCGTGCTGGACGAAGTGGACGCGCCGCTCGACGACCACAACGTCGAACGGTTCTGCGACCTGCTCGACGAGATGACCCGTTCGACCGACACGCGCTTCGTCATCATCACCCACAACCCGATCACCATGGCGCGGATGAACCGCCTGTTCGGCGTCACTATGGCGGAGCGCGGCGTGTCGCAACTCGTCTCGGTCGATCTCGAGGCGGCGGTGCGGATCAGGGACGCGAGCTAACCCACCACCGGATCGGAGTGTCCTGCTGTCGCAGGCCCTTCCCTGCGACTTGCCGACCCTTGCGCGAGCGCGCATCCTGTCCCGAAGTCCAGGGAGGGGTCGATGACATCGTCTCGGATGTGGGTGTCCGCGCTTGCGCTGCTCGCGGCCGGCGCTTCGCAGGCTTTAGCCCAAACCAATTGGCCGACACGGCCGATCCAGGTGGTCAGTCCGTTCACATCCGGCAACGCCAGCGACCTAGTTGGGCGCGTGGTGTTCGATCAGGTGTCCCGGCAGATCGGGCAGCCTTTCGTCTTGGAAAACCGGCCGGGCGGCGGCGGCACCCTCGGCGTCAACCAGGTGGCCAAGGCGGCGCCCGACGGCTACTCGGTGCTGCTGCACTCGTCGTCGTTCAGCGCCGCGTTGGTGCTGCACAAGACGCTGCCCTACGACACGCTCAACGACTTCGAGCCGGTCATCCCGCTCGGGGCACAGCCGATCGTTCTGGTGACAGGACTGACGACGGGGTACAAAACCGTCGCCGACTTGGTCGCGGCCGCCAAGGCGAGGCCGGGCTCGATGAATTTCGCCTCGGCGGGCATCGGCTCGACGTCGCATATGTCCGCCGAGCGATTCCGCCACGCCGCCGGTATTCAGGCCCAGCACATTCCGTTCCGCGGCCCGACCGAGGCGTTCGCCGAGGTGGTGTCCGGCCGAGTCGATTTCTACTTCCTGCCGCTCGCGCCGGCGCTGCACTTGGTGCGCGAAGGCAAGGTGGTGGCGCTCGCGGTCGGTTCAGACAAACGCTCGGCCGATCTGCCGAACGTGCCCACCACTGCCGAGAGCGGGCTGCCGAACGCGAGCTACCATTTCTGGACGGGGCTGTTCGTCCCGACCAAGACGCCGCCGGCCATCATCCAGAGGCTGCACGAGGAAACCGCCAAGGCGCTGACCGAACCCGCGGTGCGCGAGCGGCTGGCGAAGATGGCCACCGGCGCACTGCAGATGTCGCCCGAACAATTCAAGAAATACTTTCACGACGACGTCGCTTCGACCGTGAAGCTCGCCAAGGAGGTCGGCATCCAGCCGATCAACTGATCGTTGTCACGACATTCCCGGAGCGCACGGCGCTCCGGGGAATGTCCACGCCTACTTGTTTGCAGGTAAACCGGGCGCCAACGTCACGGTTTCCAACCATGCCTCACTGGCGGTCCAGATATGCTCCTCACCGCAGGCCGGGCATTGCATCCGGCCCTGCACCTCGGGGAGCCGATGGAACACCGACGCTTCGGTATCGATCTGGGTCGAAACCGCCCGATCCGTTCGTGGGCAGCGGATCATCACAGCACTCATCGCCCCTCCGGCTTCCCGTCCGGCCCCCCGGCCCGTTCCCTCGATAAGTCGGATCGGTGACGGCGCTGTGGCGGCCGCCCTGGCGGCGCCGCGCCTGTGGATAATTATGGGCGGGCGCGAAACCAGCGGGAACCAAACCCCGATCGTGACGTTGTCGGTTGTAAGTACGCCGGGTGGCACCCCCATACCCCCGAACAGCCCCTCGGCGAATGACCCCAGACCTCCCGGTCTGGGGTCTTTTTTTGCCCGATGTGAACCATCCGGCCGGTTGCCTACACCAACTATCCGGCGGATTGCGGCGGCGGCGCCGAGT
>JAKFYI010000018.1 GCA_021730985.1 Hyphomicrobiales bacterium
CCCCGTACCCCGCCCACCAACTAAATTGGCGGCAATGTTCGGGGCCTGTGGAAAAGAAAAGGCGGCGCCGGAACCGGCGCCGCCTCATTCGTGGATCAAGCAGTCGGCAACCCCATCAAGGGGTTACCGTTGCCTTATTTGGGCCTGTAGACGATGTCGATCATCCCCTCGACGTCCTTGGATGTCTTGGGCGACGGGATGAACTTGGCGTCGAGTGCGTCCTTGAGGGTACGGTCCAGATCGCGAATCTCGCCCATCTGCATCGCCGCCTTGGGATAGAACTCGTCCACCCCCTGCTTGGCGACCGCAACCGGCACCTTCATGTTCTTGGCGAACATCTCGATCGCCTGCGGGTTGCTGTAGGCCCACTCGATCGACTTGGCATAGACCTCCATGAACTTGGTGATCGCCGCGCGCCGGGTCTTGAGGATCTCGGTGTTGGCGATGTTCACCCGAATGGTCTGATTGCGCATCTCCGTCACGTCGTTGGACCGCGCGACAATGCGGCGCTTGCCCTCCTGCACATCCAGCAAACCGAGCGGCACCACCGACCAGCCGACATCGATCTGTCCGGACATGACCTGCGTCGTCGTGCCGGGCACGCCGCCGGTGGCGGTCGGCTTGGCCTTGGAACCGGACTGCTTCAGCAGCGCGAGCAGGATCAGGTTCGATGAGGAACCGGGCGAGGAGAACGCAACCGTCTTGCCCTCCGGCACGTCCGCGAGGGTCTTGTACGGGCTGTCGGCCCGCACCCACCAGTACAGTTCGGTGGCGCCCGTCATCTCCGCCGAGATGATCTTGATCGGCGCGCCCTTCACATAGGCTCCGACCACGCCGAGCGTGCCGTTGGAGAGGGCGATATCCACGCTGCCCGAAACGGCGGCGGTCAGAGTCTGCGCGCCGCCATCGGTCCAGAATATTTCGACCTCAAGGCCTGCTTCCTTGAAGAAGCCGGCGGCCTGACCGAACTCCACCCAGGAGCTGTCCCAGAAGCCGCGCTGCGGGATCGCCACCTTGAGCTTTTCCTGCGCGAAGCCTGTGCTTGTCGCAGCCATCCAGATCGCAAGCGCTGCGAGGATCGACTTCACCATTTGCATTCCTCCCTGGCGGCGCTGAGCGGCGCGCCCTTCGTTTTGCGTTCGTGGCGCATACTGCCCACTTGCCCACCGCGGCACAATCGCCACCGCCCGCACCGGCTGCGGCGGCTGGCCGCGTTACGTCTCGTCGGCGATGCGGGTGCGCAGCGTGCCGATCTTGCTGATCTCGACCTCCAGCACGTCGCCGGGCTTCATCCAGAGCGGCGGCTTGCGGCCGTGGCCGACGCCTTCCGGAGTGCCGGTGGCGATGATGTCGCCGGGATGCAACGGCGTGAACTGCGAGCAGAACGCGATGATCTGCGGCACCGAATAGATCATCTGGTCGGTGCCGGAATGCTGCACCTGCTGGCCGTTGAGACGCGTCGTCAGCGTGAGCCTGGTGGGATCGGGGATTTCATCCGTGGTCACCAGCCACGGCCCGAGCGGGCCGGTGCCCGGAAAATTCTTGCCCGACGTGACCGAGAATTTCTGATAGTCGCGCACGCTGCCGTCCACGAAGCAGGTGTAGCCCGCGACATGATCGAGCGCGCGCGCCTCCGGGATGTCACGGCCGCCCTTGCCGATCACCACAGTGAACTCGCCCTCGAAATCGAAATTTTCGGAACGGCGCGGCCGAAACATCTCGCCGTCATGACCGGCCAGTGTGTCGGTGAAGCGGATGAACATGCTCGGCTGCTTGGGCAACTCACGGCCGACCTCCGCCGCGTGCGAGCGATAGTTGATGCCGGCGCACAGGATTTTCTGCGGGTCGGGAATGACCGGGAGAAAACGGATGTCGGACAGCTTGCGGTCGGGCTTCGCGCTTTTTACCGCATCGCGGATTTCATCGAGCGCGCCGGCCGCCAACGCCTCGCGCAATGTCGCGGCGCCGCTCTTGAGGCGGCCATTCAATGTGACGACGCCGTCATCGACCACCACGCCGAACGCAGGCTTTCCGCCGGCAATGTAACTGGCGAGCTTCATGTCGAACTCCGCATCGCTGGACGTTTCAGGTTACGCGACGGGGACGAACAGATCGTCCACCCGCGGCGCCTTGGCGATCACGCCCTGCTCGGCCAGATAGCGCACCAGCGCTTCGAGCGTCGGCCGGTTCGGCTCGATGCCGTAGGGCCAGGGATCGCCGCCGAACACCGCGTCGATCTCGTCGAGTTCGGCGTGCATCCACGGCAGCATGTACCGCAGCGTGCCGCGATAGCGCATCTTGCTGCGCTCGATGTCCTTGGCCTGGTTGAAGGCGCGGAACAGATGGCCAGCGAGCTTCGGATTCCGTTCGTGGACGTCGCGGCGGATCACCACCAGATGCATGATCGGAAAGATCTTGGTGCGCCGGTAGTACTCCATCTCGGCGGCGCGATAGTCCGGATAGACGCGCACGATATCCGGGTTGCGCCCGTAGGCCTCGGGGACGCCGGTGCCGATGATGGCCTGTATTTCGCCCTCCTCCAGCAATTGGCTCAGCGACTTGCCGGACCGGTTGGCGGTGACCGAAAGCTTCTTCACCGTCGGCAGGATGGCCGGATTGCCGTGCGACTTGGCGCTGTTGATGTCGCCTTCGACCCATTCGCAGTTCGCGAAGTCGATGCCGTGCTCGTCGCTCAGCAGGCCGCGGATGAAAATCGCGGCGGTCATGGTGTAGACCGGCACGCCGATCCGCTTGCCCGCCAGCTCCTTCGGGTTCTTGACGTGCTTGCGGTTGATGAAAATGAAGCTGTGCCGGAACACCCGCGAAGCGAACACCGGAATGGCGACGAACGGACATTGTCCGCCGGTAAAGCGCGAGATGAACTCCGAGGACGAGAACTCGCAGACGTCGTAGGCCTGCTCGGCGGCCATGCGGTCGAAGATAATGCGCGGATTATCCTCGACCTCGAATTTCAGATCGACGCCTTCGACCGCGACCTCGCCGGTGTAGAGCGGCAACATGCGGTCATAGAGGCCGCAGGCGAACGTGATCGGCAGTTTCGGCATTTTCCATCCCTGGACCGGCGCAACATTGCATGCAGTGTAGCAGGTGGCCGCAGACCGGCTACACTGCCGGCGCCGCAATGCCATGGCGGTCATGCAGAATCGGAGGAACCCCATGCTCGCGCTCTATCACAACGACATGTCGAGCTGCGCGCAGAAGGTCCGGCTCTGCCTCGCCGAAAAGGGCCTGAAGTGGGAGGACCGCCACCTTAACCTGCGCGCCGGCGAGCACCAGCAGGACTGGTACGTCAAACTCAACCCCCGCGCTGTGGTGCCGACGCTGATCGACGGCGACATCGTGGTGCCGGAATCCAACGTCATCAACGAGTATCTCGACGAGCGCTTTCCCGATCCGCCGCTGAAGCCGGCCGATCCGTTCGGCCGCGCCCGGATGCGGCTGTGGACCAAGCAGCTCGATGAAGGCGTGCACGATGCCGGCATCGCGGTGCTGAGCTTCGGCGTGGCATTCCGCCATCAGTATCTGACCAAGGGCGACGCCGGACAGAAGATGCTGGAAAGCATCCCCGACCCGATCAAGCGCGAGCGGCGCCGCGATGTGATCGAGAAGGGACTGGATTCGCAATTTTTCCGGATCGCGATCCTGCGGCTGATGGAATTGTACCGCGACATGGACTCGGCGCTTGGCAAGACCGCCTGGCTCGCCGGCGACAGCTACTCCATCGCCGACGCTGCGTTCACGCCCTATGTGGTGCGGCTCGACCATCTGGACGTGCTAGGCCTGCTCGACGCCACGCCGCGCGTCGCCGATTGGTACCGCCGCATCCAGGCGCGGCCGAGCTATCAGGGGGCGATCGTGCGCTGGGAAAACCCCGGCTATCTCGACCTGATGAAGCGGAACGGCCGGGAAAGCTGGCCCAAGATCAAACAGATCGCCGACGCGGCCTGAAGTTATCCACACAACTCACAGACGATACACGCCATACGAGACTGTGAAGGAACGGGACACGGGTTCGTCGCATTGCCGTCGTAACCGAGCCCTTATGTGGGGCGCGTTACATAGACGGAGTGTGTCATGGACAGATCCCACTACTACGTGATGTTCGACGGCGGCGGCTGGACGATCCAGTGCGACGGCGAGAACTCGGAGCCGTATCCACGGCAGCGCGACGCCTTCAAGGATGCTGTGGCGCTTGCCCACCTCGATGAGACCAACGGCCGCGAGGCCGCCGTCATCGTGCAGGGCGCCGACGCCATGTTCCGGCCGGTCTGGGACTCCAGCAAGGATGTCTATCCTCCCCCGCTGGTGCCGGAACTCTGAACGGACCTTTGCTGAATCCGGGCGTTCTATTCACACCGGAGCGAGCCGACCCGCTGGCACGCAGTCGCAAAAAAGGTACAGTTGTGACGAAGCGCAATGAGGGCGATCGTCATGACCCCTGCTCCGCAAAGCACACCACCGGCGCGTAAATCAGGTGAAGCGCCGCGCGTGCTGATCGCGGAAGACGAACTTCTGGTGGCCTGGCAGCTCGAGGCACTGGTGCGTGACCAGAAGCTGCAGGTGTGCGGCTTGGTGCCGGATGGCCAGGGCGCCATCGAGCAGGCGGGCGACCTCGACGCCGATCTGGTGCTGATGGACATCCGGCTCGCGGGCCGCATGGATGGCATCGAAGCGGCGCGCCGGATTCGCGAAAACCGCGGCACGCCGGTGATCTTCATCACCGCCTACGGCGACCCGACCACGCGCGCGCATATCGAGCGCGTGATGCCCGGTGCGCCGGTGCTGGCGAAGCCCGTGACCGGCGCGCAATTGCGCGAAGCGATCGCCGAAGTCCTCAACCTCAACTGACGGCGACCGGCGCCAGTGCGTCGATGTCGGTCACGACGTCGATCACCGCCGGACGGTTGGCGGCGAGCGCCTGCGCCAGCGCGCTCTGGATGCCGCTCGGATGCTCGACGCGGATGCCGAGCGCGCCCATCTCCTCGGCGATGCGCGCGAAGTTGGTCTTGCGGAAGGTCCACAGCTCGCGAGCCTGCTCGGTCTGCTGGCCGCCGTACACGCGGTCGAAGCCGCGCTTGCTCTGGTTGCCGCCGCCGTTGTTGTTGACGACGGTGACCGCGTTGATCTTCCAGCGCACCGCTGTCTCGATATCGCCGATGTGATACCAGAAGCCGGCGTCGCCGGTGAACGTCACCACCGGACGCTCGGGCGCGCCGCACTTCGCGCCGAGACCGGCGGGGAACGCCCAGCCGAGATGGCCGGCGCTGCGTATGTAACTCTGGCTCGGCTTCTTGAGATCGTACATGCCGCCCATCCACATGCCGGCGTGGCCGGTATCGACCACGACGATGGCGTCGTCGGGCACATGCTTCGACAGTTCATGGCAGATGCGCTCCGGGCGGATCGGCACCGCGTCCGACTCCAGCGCGCCCTTGTACTTGCCGTACCATTCCTTGCAGATCGACTGCGCCTGCTCGACCCAGGCCTTGCGCTTGCCGGCGCTCGACTTGTCGCACGCCGCCAGCATCTTGCTCAGCGTGGCCTTGGCATCGCCGTTGACGCGCGCCTGCAGCGGATAATTCATGCCGAGCGCTTCCGGATCGATGTCGATCTGGATCGACGGCGTGCCGATCTTCGGCACCGCCCAGAAGTGCGTGGTCATGCCGCCGGTGGTGGTGCCGACAAAGCAAATCAGGTCGGCCGCGTTGACGACCTTGTTGGCGCTCTCGCGCGAATAGGTGCCGACAACGCCGACCGACAGCGGATGGCTGCTGGTGATGGTGTCCTTGCCGTTGAGCGAGGTCGCGACCGGAATCTGCAGTGCCTCGGCCAACGCGACCAGTTCGCGTGCCGCGCCGGAGTGGCGCACGCCGCCGCCGGCGACAATCACCGGGCGCTGCGCCTCTTGCAGCACCTTCAGCGCCGCCAGCACGCTGGCCTGATCCGGCTCCGGCCGGAACGGCGGCACGCGCGCGAATTCCGGCTCGATCATCGGCTCCATCTCGCCTTCTTCGCCGTCAACCTGGCCCTCGTTGCCGCGGAATTGCAGGTGCACCGGTCCGGGCCGGCCACTGGTGGCAACGCGGAACGCCTGCCTCACCATGTCAGGGAAGCGGGTCACCTCGTCCACCGTGGCGTTCCACTTGGTGACCGGCTCGAACGCCGGCACGTCATCGACCTCCTGGTAGACCTGACGGAACTTGGTCTTCGGCTCGCGGCCGCCGGTGAAGGCGATGACCGGCGAATGCGCCAGCCACGCATCGCGCAGGCCGGCGGCGAGATTGAGCGCGCCGATCACCTGCGCCATGCAGATGCCGGGCTTGCCGGAGGCGCGGGCGTAGCCGTCCGCCATGTAGGCCGCGGTGGCTTCGCTATGGACATGGAGGCGCTTGATCGAGGTCCGGCTCTCCATCACCGCGAAGGTTTTGCGCAGCACCGCGGGCACATGAAAGACGTGCGTGACGCCGTAGGCCTGCAGCATGTCGGCCATGCACTCGGCGCCCGACATTTTACGGTTGTGTCCAAGCATGATGATTCCACTGGTCCAGTTGGCGGGCGGAGAATCTTTTAGAAAAGCGGAGCGTCAGCCGACGGCAGCGGGCACCGGCGCCGGCTTCGTGCCGAAACCTGCGTCGTTGGTGCCGCGCTCGGCGACGCTCGAGCCGAACAGCAGGCCCTCTTTCACCTTCGGCATGGTGCGGGCGACATCGGTGATGACAAGGCCGTGAGTCGGGCAGACGGTCTTCACCGCGAGCCTGTTCATGAGCAGATCGAGCCGCTCGCAGTAGTTCCGCATGTCGGCCCACTTGGTCCACCACAGCGCCAGATCGGCGAACACGGCCGTGGTGTCCTGCAGATCGAGCGAGGCCGCTTCCTCGGCGACCAGGCCGCAGTGACCGTCCTCGTGATAGTGGCTGTAGGCGAAGCCGTCGCCGGGAAACAGCACGCGGTCGCGCGTTTCGAAGCCCCACCAGGTGGAGCGCATGTCGCGGATCACCGGCTCCACCGCGCGGAAGCCGCGGCCGCCGAGATCGATCTCGTCGCCCTCCTTCATCGCGCGCATACGATGCTCGTACTGCGGGAACGCGAGATGATAGTCGCTGATGTCGCCGCACAGGATCGCCTCGGGATAGCGCGACAGCACGCGGCCGAGCCCGCCGCAATGCGGCGTCTCCTGGTGGGTGACGAACAGATATTTCAGCGGCGGCTTGCCGGACATGAGCTTGTTGAGCTGGCCCTCGATGATCGGGAAGTCCTTCGGATGTCCGGTCTCGACCAGCATCGACGCCGTCTCACCGACGATCAGGAAGCAGGCATTGCAGCCGTGATAGATCTTGCCCTGCTGGCGCTGCTCCAGGCATTCACCGAGCCAGAAGATGCCGGGCGCGACCTCGCGCGGCAGCGGGTTGGGGCGGTTGAGCGTGCCCTGATGACGAATGGTCATTCCGATCACCTTTCCTCGTCGCGGCCGACGTAGCGCGACGTCGCCACACTCTTGTCGAGCGACTTGAGCACGTCATCGACCAGCTTGATGTGCTTGGCGACCGTCTTCTTGCCGCGCAGGATGCAGCCGTAGCCCGGCGCGATGGTCTCGATGTCGTGCTTGTTCAGGATGTCGTTCATGCCCTTGCGCAGCTTCGCGGTGTCCACGCCCTCCAGCCACCAGTAGCGGGTGTTGAGCAGGAACGAGCGCACATGGTCGAAGTCGGTCGGATCGTCGTCGCCGTCCTGGATGATCCAGGGGCCGTCCGGCCGGTCGCGCCAGGTGTGGGTGTACATGTCGGAGGTGAACAGCGTCTTGGTCGCCGCATCGTAAATCCAGCGCGTGGCGATCAGCCGGATCGGCGCCTGATAGACGACGACGGGCCGGCCCTGGCTGCCGATCGGGATCGTTTCCTCGCGGCTGATGGTGGTGATGTTGAGCCGATCGAGGGTGTTCTGCCCGGAATCGGAGCCGGCACCGAAATCGAACCAGAACGCGGCGTCCGGATTGCCGGTGAAGCACTCCTTGACGTTGAAGTGCTGCACGAACGGATCGATGTTCTGGATCGACATGAATTCGTTGAGCCGCAGCGGCAGCAGCGAAAGCGGCAGCGTGCGGGGAATGAGCGACTCGATCTGGCCGCGCAGCGAAAGCTCGTCGCCGCCAAACCCGGTGTCGATCAGCCACGCCGCATCGGGCTGCCGCAGCAGGTAGCAGTTGGTGACCGAGTACCCGGTGGCGCTGGCGGGGTAGGAGCTGACCCGGCCGTCCAGCGGCATGGTGTTTTGCAGCGCAAACAGCTTGTCTTTGGCGAGTTCGTTGACGTTCGAGCGTTTGATCCGATCCAGCACGATCCGGTCCTTCGCAATGGCGCCCCGATGCGCCTGTCTTTTCTAACGCCATGGCCCGCGAAAGCGGGCCATCGACGCTGCGGCCCTGCCGTCATAGCAAAATCCATGTTGCGACGAAACCGAGGGCGGATCGATTCCTGCCCCTATCGGAGGTGCCCGGCTTCAAGGAACAGGCCGGCTGACCGGGCGACAGGTGCCCGCTCGCCGCTTCGACCGGCCGTGCTTCACGAGCGGCTTTTTCCAGGAAACGGCAGTTCGCGCGCTGGCAGCGCGGCAGCGTCAGGCGGCGGGCTGTGGCGCGCCGGCGGCAAAGCCGAGGCTCAGGCGAGCCGCCTCGGGCATGTCGGACACGAAAATCGAACGGCCCATGAAGGAGACCCACGGCTTTTCCGCGGCGGGCTGAAGCTGCGCGAAATTCCAGAATTGCTTCTCGTTCATCTCGATCTCGGTGACCTTGGAATCCAGAACCCAAGTGCGCAGCAGCGACAATCGGGACTGATCCGCATCGAAAAACATTTTCTCCGGCAATGTTTTTCTCATCGGACTCTCCAAGGACAAAAAGAATGTGTGAAAGACACGCCGCCATGGGCGGACGCGCAGATGCGGGCGGCGATTGCAAGATAGTGCTGCGACCGTAGCGCGCGGCGCTTAACAACCTGTGTCGGTTTCGAATCGAACCGGCGATTTCGGAGCAATCGCCGCGCGCGGACGGCTAGACGCGCCCCGGTCCCATCGACTGCCGGGCCTCGCGGAACGACACCAGCCGCCGCTGCACCTCATCCCACAGCACCAGCCGCACGCAGCGAAGGCTTTCGAACAGCGTGAGCCGGTTGATATCGCTCAGATCGGGGTGGTTCTTCAGCACCTGCGGCAGCCGGTAGTACGGAATGCCGCTGCACAGGTGGTGAACATGATGCACGCCGATGTTCGCCGTGAACCACCGCAGAATGCCCGGCAGAACATAGTGCGAGCTGCCGTGCAGCGCGGCGTCGTGACGGCTCCATTCGTCGCTGTGGGCCCAGAACGTGTCTTCGAACTGGTGCTGCACATAGAACAGCCAGACGCCGGCGGACGCCGCCAGCAGCGTGATCGGCAGGTGCACGAGCAGGAACGTCCAAATGCCCATGAACCAGATCAGGATGCCGGCGATCGCCGCGATCGCCGCGTTGGTGGCCATCACGCTGAGCCAGTTCTGCCAGTCGTCGCTGATCGGCTGGTTGGGAAACCGGTTGCGCAGGAAGAACAGGTAGGCCGGGCCGATGCCGAACATCACCAGCGGATGCCGGTAGAGGCGATAACGCGCGCGTCCCCAGACGGATCGCTCGCTGTATTCGCGCACGGTCAGGGTGTCGATGTCGCCAATCCCGCGGCGTTCGAGGTGGCCGGAGCTGGCGTGATGGCTGGCATGGGCGCGGCGCCAGGCATCGTAGGGCGTCAGCGTCAGCACGCCGATCGCGCGGCCGATCAAATCGTTGACCGCACGGTTGCGGAAGAACGAACCATGCCCGCAATCGTGCTGGATCAGGAAGAGCCGCACAAGAAACCCCGCAGCCGGGATCGCCAGCAGCAGGGACAGCTCCCAATACCCGAATGAAACGGCGGTCAGGCTCAAAACCCACAACGCCGCGAACGGCATAAGGGTGATGGCGACCTCGATGGCGCTGCGGACATGGCTCGGCTCGCGATAGCGGGCCAGGAGGCGCGTCCAGCGGCGGCCCTGGTCGGGCGCGCGATTTGTCTCCAAGTCCAATGTCTGCAGTCCGTTGATTGCAATAGGCGCTATACAGCAGCCGGCTTTTTCTTCAAGCGGAAAAGCTGAAATCCCTGACTCGCGATGGCCTTTTCAATGGCCGCTCGCTTGAAATTGTAAGGCGGATCGTTCTCTGGCCGAATGACCCCGACCGGATGCCAGGGCCCGTGGCTGGTCGGCAACACGCGCGTATCGGCATCTCCGGCAAACGCTTGCAGCCCGCCCTTCGCCGCCGATTTGAAGATAAAGATTCGCATGCGTTCGGTCTCTGGTTCGAGACGCCGCCGTGAGGCGGCGTCTCCGCATTCAGACGTTACGCGAGCTCGATCGTGCCGACGGCAACCTTGCCGCTGCGCGGATCGTTCTGCGTGTCGAATTTCACCTTTTGGCCCTCACGCAGGCTTTGAATGCCGGCGCGCTCGAGAGCGGTTGCATGGACGAACACGTCCTTGTCGCCGCCATCCGGCTGGATGAAACCGAAACCCTTTTGGTCGTTGTAGAACTTAACGGTGCCCGTATTCATATTGAAAATCCTTTCACTAACGGTGTGCACGTAGGAGCCGGCGCACGAACATCGTGGCCGATTTCCCGGTTCGTCGATTTGGTAAGAAGGTCTGAAACGTGCGCGCCGTCAGTGACGAGGCGGAGCGGCCCAGTTGTCCGGCCATATCGATCTGCATCATATACGGAATAAGTGGGTCAATTACAAGGCGCGGAGCATGATCGGTTGATCGCGGAAGTAGCAATAACAAGCAGATAGCAGGCAATTGAGCGCCGCAACGCGCTCATTTGTTGCCTTGTGCGCCGTTGTGACCCACCCGCGGCGCGCGCTACCTTCGATCAACAGTCATGCAGGGAGGCAAGCGTGGGCCGGAAGATTGCCATCGTCGGAGCGGGCGCGGTCGGCGGGTACGCGGGCGCGCATATGGTGCAGGCCGGCGAGGATGTGACGTTCATCGATCCCTGGCCGGAGCACGTCGAGCACATGCGAAAGCACGGCCTTCGCGTCACGCACGCGATGAAAGAGCCGGAATTCAAGGTGCCGGTGCGCGCGCTTCATGTCACCGACGCGCAGCAACTCGCCAAGGAGAAGCCGGTCGATATCGCCTTCGTCTGCATGAAGTCCTACGACACCGCCTGGGCCACCATGATGATCAGGCAATATCTCGCGCCGGACGGCTATGTCGTTTCGCTGCAGAATTGCATGAACGAGGAAACCATCGCGGGCATCGTCGGCTGGGGCAAGACGCTCGGCTGCATCGCCAGCTCGATCACGGTGAATCTGCCGGAGCCCGGGCTGATCCATCGCGGCGCCGCCAAGCACGGCGCGGCGCACACGGTGTTTCGCACGGGCGAGGCTCACGGCCGCATCACGCCGCGCGCCGAAGAGGTCTGCCGCCTGGTCGCGTATGCCGACAGCGCCAAGGTGACCAACAACCTGTGGGGCGAGCGCTGGTCCAAGCTGGTCGCCAACTCGATGCAGAACGGGCTTTCCGCCTGCACCGGCCTCGGCGGCGGCGCCATGCTGAAGGACGACGCGCTGCGGCGCTTCTCGACGCGGCTCGGCAGCGAAGCGATCCGCGTCGGGCAGGCGCACGGCTATCAGCTCGAAGAGGTGCTGCACCTGCCGCCCGATACGATCGCCCGCGCCGGCGAAGGCGATGCCGAGGCGACGCGCATCTGCGACGAGCAGCGTTTCAAGGACAGCGGACGCACCTCCGCGACGCAGAAGCCCTCGATGGGTCAGGACATGCAGAAGGGCCGCCGCACCGAGATCGAATTCCTCAACGGCTTCGTGGTGCGCGAGGGCGAGAAGCTCGGCCTGCCCTGCCGCGCCAACGCAACGCTGACCGACATCGTGACGCGCGTCGAGCGCGGCGAACTCAAGCCCGACCCGAAACACATCACAGAGCTGAGATTGAACTGATGCGGACCCCTCCCTTCCACGCCGATACGGTCGGCAGCCTGCTGCGGCCCAAGCGGTTGCTCGACGCGCGCGCGGCGAACCAGGCCGGCAAGCTGCCCGACGCGGAGTTGCGCGGCATCGAAGACGATGAAATCAAGCGCGCCGTCGCACTGCACAAGAATTGCGGCTTCCGGCACACCACCGACGGCGATTTTCGGCGGCGCCACTGGTTCATGGACTTCATCGAGCGGATCGACGGCCTGCGGTTCGGCGAGCCGCTCGCGGTGCGCTTCAAGAGCGCGGACGGCAGCGTCGAGTTCTCGCCGCCGCGCATGGAACTGTACGCGCCCTTGAAGCGGACGCAGAGCCTGACGCGAACCGATTTCGCGCAGCTCAAGCCGGTCGCGGTCGCGGCAGGCCTCATCGCCAAGGAATGCATCCCATCGCCGACGCTGCTGCACTTCCGCTCGACGCGCTCGCGCATGCACAGCACGATCTATCCCGATGTCGAGAAACTGTACGAGGACATCGCACAGGTCTATCGCGAGGAGATCGCGGCGCTGTACGCCAGCGGCTGCCGCTATCTGCAGATCGACGAGACCAATATCCCGGGGCACCTTTCCGATCCGGCGCTGCGCGCGGCGGCGCAGAAGGAGGGCGAAGACCCCGATGCCCTGGTGGTGCGCTACGCCAGGCTCATCAACGACTCGGTGCGCGACGTGCCGGATGACATGACCGTTTGCGTTCACATGTGCCGCGGCAACCATGCCGGCGGCTGGTTCGCCGAGGGCGGCTACGATCCGGTCGCGGTGTCGTTCCGCGAGATCGACGTGGACGGCTTCTTCCTCGAATACGACACACCGCGGGCGGGCTCGTTCGCGCCGCTCGCCCATCTCGGCCAGGGCAAGGTCGCGGTGCTCGGCCTCGTCACGACCAAATCGCCGAAGCTGGAAAACAAAGACGAACTCAAGCGCCGGATCGACCAGGCGGCGAAGGTGGTGCCGCTGGACCGGCTGGCGCTGAGCCCGCAGTGCGGCTTCGCCTCGACCATCGAAGGCAACCCGCTCAGCGAGGACGACCAGAAGCGCAAGCTGGAGCTGGTCGTGCAGACGGCGCGCGAGGTGTGGGGTTCATAGCCGCGGCGCGCCCGATGCGCTCCCCACGGCCCATCAACTCGCCAGGGCGTGCTTGATCGCGGTTTCAAAATCCTTATCGCCGAAAGGTTTGGGGAGATAGGCATCCGCACCGGCGAGCCATGCCGTGCCCCGGCTCGTCGTGCCGGTGATCAGAACGACCGGCACCTTGTGGATCGTGGCGCGGCGCAGCGCCTTGAGGAACTCGTCGCCGCCCATCGGCTGCATTTCCCAATCGGATAGCACCAGCCCGTACTGCTTGTCGCGCAAACGATCAAGCGCAGCGCTGCCGTCCCGCGCCAGATCGATGTCGGAAAATCCAAGTTTCTGTAGATGCTTGGTCAAGACCAGACCGATCGTCTGGGAATCGTCAACCACAAGGACTGACAGCGAGGTGTCCATTTCGCGCTCCATGTCGAAAGAGCCGAATGCAAATGCATGATAGTCCCGATTCGTTGTGACGACTTGGCAAAAAGGACCCGCTTTTGAATAATCCGGTGTCAAGATCCGGATTAAATAGCGCATCAATATGTGGCGATGCGCTACAGTTCCGCGCCGATCCAGGAAATGGCCCGATGACGAACCCATCCAACGGACTGATCGCCGTCGACAAGATGGGAACGAAGGTGCTGTTCCTCGATCCCGTCACCCACGAGACGCAGGTGGTGATCGACGGCTTCCAGAAGACCGTTCACGAATTGCTAGTCATGCCCGAAGCAGGCGTCGCCTACGTGCCGATCTTCGGCGACGGCATCCACGGCCGCAATCCGAACCCCGGCCACCTGCTCTGCATCATCGATCTGCACAAGCGCACGCACGTCGGCGACATCGACCTGCGCCCGCTGATCGCGCCGCACACGCTGAAGCTCGGCCCCGACGGCCTGATCTACATCACCTGCGAAAACAGCGCGGCGGTCGCGGTGATCGATCCGAAAACCAACAAGGTGGTCGAATCGATCGATTCCGGTTCGACCAACGGCCACCGCCTGATCATCTCGGCGGACGGGCAACGGCTCTACACCGAGAACGAAGAGGACGCGACGGTGTCGGTGATCGACCTGCCGAAGCGCAAGCTGCTCGGCAAGATCGCCACGCCGCGCGCGCTGGCCGGCATTGCGATCTCGGCGGACGGCGGCACCGTGGTTGCGGTCGATGACGTGGAGCCCAAGCTGATCCTGATCGACACCGCCGCGGGCCGCGTGCGCGAGGAGCTCGTGCTCAAGGGTGTGCCGAAGGCCGCGCAGATCGCGCGTTATGCGCCGGACAACAGCCTGATCGGCGTCACCAGCCTGAACAGCAACACGGTGAGCCTGATCGACCCGTCGTTCGCCAGCCAGACCGCGATCACGGTCGGCAGCCAGCCGATGGACATGGCGTTCCAGGGCGACGAGTTGTTTGTCGCTTGCCAAGGCGACGGCTCGGTTCACGTCATCGACATTCCCGGCCGCCGGCACAAGCGCAGCTTCAGCGCCGGCACCGGCTGCGAGTCGATCGGCTTCTTCTGACGCTGTGATGACCGGCTCGTCTCAATCCAGTTCGCCGAGGATGCGGTCGTATTCCGCGCGCACCGCGTCCTTGCCGTGGCTTCGCTCCAGCCGGCGCACGGTGAAATGGCCGCGCGCGACGTCCTGGAAATGGTCGATGAACGCATAGTTGATCACCGCGCCGCCGAACGCGCCGATCACCGGGACCATCTGGGCCGCGAACTTCTGCGTCACCACCACGCCGAACCGGGCCGCGACCTGGGTGAGAAATCGCACCAGCATCGGCGCGCCCTCCTCCAGCAGGCTGCGCTCGGCGATATAGCGCGCGGCTTCCGCGGTGGACTTCGCCATCAGGCCCCGCACCGCGAAATAGGCACTCTCCACGGCGTCATCGTTCTGCGACCCGCCACCCAGCGCAAACACCTGGAGGCACGACAGCGCCGTGTCCGGATCGTGCAGGCTTTCGCCTTCGGAGCGCGCGATGTCGGCGATGGAGCGCAGCATGATGATGGTCGAGACCGGAAGCTCGATCGGCAGCGTGGCCAGTCCGAACGCGCCGCCGAACGCGCCTGACGCTACCGCCAGGCTCTTGTGCAGCAGCCGCGAGCCCTCGCCTGGCGAGTCCTTCATGGTCAGCACCGCCACCTTGAGCGCGGCTTCGAGCCCCTTCTGGGTGGCGGACGAGATGATCTGGGTGGCGCCAGGCGGCAATGCCTGCGCCAGCAGATCGAGTGGGCGCCCGACCATGCCGGCCAGGCGCGCCGGCAGTCCGGGATGCTCCAGCGACTGCACCGCCGCGCGAAGCGCCTTCAGGTCGTCGTCGGACAGCGGCACAAGATGCTCCCTTCAGGCGCGGGAGGTGAAACGCACAACCGGAGCGAACGTTCCGCTGCTAGGCCGGTTGAAACTTCAGCGCCACGCCGTTGATGCAGTAGCGCAGATGGGTCGGCGGCGGGCCGTCGTCGAAAACATGGCCGAGATGGCTGCCGCAGCGGGCGCAGTGCACCTCGGTGCGGACCATGCCGTAGCTGCTGTCGCTCGTGGTCTCGACCGAGCCCTCGACCGGATCGTTGAAGCTCGGCCAGCCGGTTCCGCTCTCGAACTTCATCTTGGCGGCGAACAGTGGCTGGTCGCAGCCGACACAGGAGAACGTGCCGGCGCGCTTCTCGTGCAGCAGCGCGCACGAGCCCGGCCGTTCGGTGCCGTGCTCGCGCATGATCTGGTGCTGCTCGGGCGTGAGCAGCTTGCGCCATTCGGCCTCGGCGCGGGTGACGGGGAAGGTCTTGGTGGACATGGGTGTCTCCTTGATCACCGCTCTCGTGCCCCGGGCGAGTGAAACGAGACCCGGGACCCAGCTTTCTTGAAGCAAACCGGGGTCCCGGATCAGCGGCGCAGCACTTCGTGCCGCACCGCGTCCGGGACACAAGACGTTACTTAATAGCCAGCGGGTTCACCGGCGAGCCCACCGCGCCGGTAATCGGGATGGCGGGCGCCACGAACAGGAACTCGTAAACCTTGTCGGCGTCGCAATCCTCGCCCAGCGCCTTCAATTCGAAGATTTCGCCCATGGTCATGCCCATGATCGGGATGGTTATCCAGTGCCAGGGCTGGTTGATGCCCTCTTCGCTCTCGTTCGGGCGGACCTCGCAGCCCCAGGTGTCGGAGGCCAGCGCGGCGAGCTCGGTGCGCTTGATCCACTCCAGCGTCTCGAACGCGAAGCCCGGCGCATCGCCGCCCGGATAGCCGTCCCAGCTTCCAAGCTTCTGGCAGCGCTCCATCTGGCCGGTGCGCACGATGACGTAGTCGCCGCGCTTGACCTCGACCTTCTGCGCCTTGGCGGTGTCGTCGAGGTCCTTGCAGGTGATGCCGTAGCCGTCGTCGAGCGACTCCACCGCCTTGAAGCGCGCCACGTCGAGCAGCACACCGCGGCCGACCATCTTGTGCTTGGTCTTCTCGATGCCGCACTTCTGCGCGCCGGCCGAGGTGACCTCGCGGCAGTCGTAGCCGTTCCACATGTAGTTCTCGTAGAAGATGTGGCCGAGCCCGTCCCACTGCGTGCCGCATTGCAGCGGCATGGTCACCATATCGTCGGCGGCGCGAATGCCGCGCTTGTCGAGCACGCCGGAATAGGCGTCGGTGCCGGTGCGCAGCATGGTGTGGATCGGATTGGTGCGGCCCATCGCCGGATACTTGCTCTTGGCGCCCTGCGGGCCGGTGTGATCGAAGTTGAGCGCCAGCGAGATCACCTTGCCCTTCTTCACCAGCCGGGCCGCTGCAACGATGTCCTCGGCGCTGGTGAAATTCAGCGTGCCGATCTCGTCGTTCGGGCCCCACTTGCCCCAGTTCTTGTATTTCTCCGCGGCGTCGCTGAGGTCCTGACGCGTGTACTTCTTGGCTGGCATGGCATTTCCTTTTCTCAACACAGATTCGATAGATCGTGTGAATGACCCGGCCGCTTATTCGATCACTTCATCGGCGCGCGCAAGCAGCGCGGGCGGCATTGTGAAACCGAGCGCTCGGGCGGTCTTGAGATTGAGGGTAAGATCGTATTTGGTCGGCTTCTGCACCGGCAGATTGCCGGCCTTCTCGCCTTTCAGTATGCGGTCTACGTACCCGGCAGCGCGGCGATACTGGGCGGCGAGATCGACCCCATAAGCCATAAGCCCGCCCTCCGTGGCCATGTAGCGATACGGATAGATCGCGGGCAGCCGATGCCGCGCTATGGCTTCGATAATAATCTGCCGGTGCACCACCGCGCCGGCGCCGACCCCAACGATCAAACCGCCATTCGGCTCACGCGCGAATGCGTCGATGTCGCGCCGCACCTCCTCGGCGTTGCGGATCGAGAGCGGGCTGACCTCGATACCGAGCGGTTCGACTGCCACCTGCAGTGCGGCCCATTGTCCTATTCCGGCCGGATTGGCGGGCTCGCGCAACAGCCCGACGCGCGTGACGCCGGGCGCGACCTCCTTGAGTATCTGGAGCCATTTCCCGGCCAGGCTGAATTCGAATTGCGCGAAGCCCGTGGTGTTGCCGCCGGGGCGCGCCAAGCTCGCGACAAAACCGGCGCCGACCGGATCGATCGCCTGGGGAAACACGATCGGCACGTTGGGGTTCGTGCGCTGTGCCGCGGCTACGCCGGCGCCGGCAACCAGCAGGACATCCGGCGACAGCGCCGCCAGCTCCGTCGCGGCCTGCCAATAGCGCTGGAAGTCGCCGGAGGCCCAGCGGATCTCAATGATGACGTTGCGTCCGACAATCCAGCCCAGTTCCTGCAACCCCCGCTGGAACGAGGTGACGTGCGCCTGCGCTTCCGGGTCGCCCACCATCACGTTCATCAGGATGCCGATCCGGCGCACGCGCTCCTGCGCGAACGCCACGACCGGCATTGCTGCCGCTGCGCCGACAAGGCCGATGAAAGCGCGACGCTTCATGCTTCTCCTTGGGACTTCACGAAAGCCGTTTGCGCCAGCCCTGATCGGGGGTGCGACCACAGTTTTGAAGTTTACTGCGGCCCGGTCAAAGGCAATGATAGCACCAACAAAACGGTCGCGATCAAGGCCGGGCCTTTAGGGGGTGCGACCACAGGGAGATTGCCTATGAAAGCTTTTGTTCGATTGGCCGCGCTCGGCGCGGCGCTGCTGGTCTGCGGCGCGGCGAACGCCCAGCAATATCCGGCCAAGCCGGTGAAAATCCTGATCCCGTTTCCGGCCGGCGGCGTGACCGACATCGCGGGACGGCTGATCGCGCAGAAGCTGTCGGAGAAGCTCGGCCAGCAGTTCTACATCGAAAACCAGGCCGGAGCCGGCGGCAACCTCGGCATGGCAAACGTCGCGCGCGCGCCAGGCGACGGCTACACCATCCTGCTGTCGTCATCGAGCATCACGGTGAACCCGAGCCTCTATCAGAAGATGCCGTTCGACGCAGAGAAAGACCTCATCCCTGTGACCAAGGCGGGCGGCTCGCCAAATTCGTGGCTGGTGAATCCAAATTTTCCGGCCAAAACCATGAAGGAGCTGATCGATCTCATCAAGAAAGAGCCGGGCAAGCACAGCGTCGGTTCGCCGGGCGCCGGCACCACGCCGTCGCTGTCGATCGAGATGCTCCGCCTCGGTTTGGGCCTCGACTTCGTGGTGGTGCCGTTTGCCGGCGGCGGCCCGATGACGCAGTCGCTGCTCGGCGGCCACACGCCGATCGTCGCCGGCGCGATCGGCAACTCGATGAACCTGATCAAGGAAGGCAAGATCCGGGCACTCGCCGTCACCACCAAGAAGCGGCTGGAAACCGCGCCCGATGTCCCGACGCTGGAAGAGATCGGAATCAAGGGCCAGGAGGCCGAGACCATGACCGGCGTGTTCGTCCCGGCCGGCACGCCGAAGTCGATCGTCGATCTCCTGCAGAAGAACATCGCCGAGATCGTGAATGCGCCTGACATGAAGGCGAAGCTTCTGGAGCTCGGCATCGTGCCCGAAGGCGACTCGCCGGCCTCGTTCGCGGCTTATGTCAAAGCCGACATCGCCAAGTGGAAGAAGGTGATCGAAGAAGCCAAGATTCCGAAAATCTGACCTCCTCATCCAGCCGGACTTGCCATAGAGTTCGCGCGCCGCTGCAAAAGCGGCGCGCGAATGCGTTTTGGGAGGAATGAGAATGAAGCTGCTCTTTGGGATACTTGCGGCCGGGCTTGCAATCACCGGCGCCGCGCACGCGCAAAGCACGGGCCCCGGCGGCTATCCCAACAAGCCGGTCAGAATCATCGTGCCGTTCGCGCCCGCCGGCCCGACCGATATCGCCGCGCGGCTGATCGCCGCCAAGATGACGGAAAACCTGAAGCAGCAGTTCTTCGTCGAGAACGTGGCCGGCGCCGGCGGCAACATCGGCATGGGCCAGGCCGCCAAGGCCGCGCCCGACGGCTACACCATCCTGTTCGTGTCATCGAGCTACGTGGTCAATCCGAGCCTGTACGACAAGGTGCCCTACGATCCGTACAAGGATTTCCGGCCGCTGACGATTGCCGCCACCGCGGCCAACGTGCTGCTGGTCAATCCGAAGGTGCTGCCGGTCAATTCGCCCAAGGAGTTGGCCGACCACATCAAGGCAAACCCCGGCAAATTCACCTTCGCCTCCGCCGGCACAGGCACCACGCCGCATCTGTCGGGTGAGCTGTTCAAGCTGACCTACAAGCTCGACACCGTGCATGTGCCGTTCGGCGGCGCGGGTCCGGCGATCCAGTCCATTATCGCGGGCCACACGCCGCTCGCCTTCACATCGCTGCCGCCCGCCGTGCCGCACATCAAGAGCGGCTCATTGCGTGCGCTCGCGGTCGCCAACAAGACGCGGGTGGCGGTGCTGCCCGATGTGCCGACGCTGGCGCAGGCCGGCATTCCGGACCAGGAGGCCGACACCTTCCAGGCCGTGCTGGTGCCGGCGGCCGTGCCGAAGGACATCGCCGACTTCATCTACCAGGAGGTCGTCAAGGCGACCAAGGCGCCGGACGTAACGGCGAAGATGGAGCAGCTTGGCCTGGAGATCATCTGCAACACGCCCGACCAGTTCACGGCGCAGATCAAGGTCGAGATCGCCAAATGGGGCAAGGTGATCAAGGACGCGAACATCAAGCAGAGCAATTGATCGTTCGCTGCATTGCCGAAACCAACTCGGCCTCATGCTGAGGAGGCGGCGAAGCCGCCGTCTCGAAGCACGAGGCCGCCCCATCCTTCGAGACGCGGCCAAGAGGCCGCTCCTCAGGATGAGGGCGGAGCAACATCATGCGCATCGTCGATATCCGTGAAACCGCGATCCCGCTGAAATCGCAGATCAGCAATTCGGTCTTCGATTTCTCCGAAATGACCACGTCGGTGGTGGCGGTCATCACCGACGTGATGCGCTCAGGCAAGCCGGTCGCGGGTTTTGCGTTCAACTCCACCGGACGGTACGCCTGCGGCGCGCAGATGCGCGACCGTTTCATCCCGCGCCTGCTCAAGACACCGCCGGACGAACTGCTCGACTCAGCCGGCAAGCTCGATCCGGCCAAGGCGCTGGCGCGCATGTTGCGCGGCGAAAAGCCCGGCGGCCACACCGAGCGCTCGATTGCGATCGGCACCATCGAAACGGCGATCTGGGACGCGCTCGCCAAGATCGAAGACAAGCCGCTGCATCGCGTGCTGGCCGACCGCTACAACGGCGGCAAGCTTGCGGACAAGGTGTTCTGCTACGTCGGCGGCGGCTGGTACACGCCGGGCGAGACTCACAAAACGGTCCAGGACGAGATGCGCCGGCACATGGACGCCGGCTACACCATGCTGAAGATGAAGGTCGGCGGCTTGCCGCTCGCCGACGACATGCGGCGCGTCGAGGCGGTGAAGTCGATCCTGCCGGCCGGCACGCAGCTTGCGGTCGATGCCAACTGCAAATTCAATCGCGACGAGGCGCTCGCCTACGCCAAGGCGCTGGCGCCTTTCAAGCTGCGCTGGTTCGAGGAGCCGTGCGACCCGCTCGACTACGCGACGCTGGCGGAAGTCGGTTCGGTCTATGACGGCGCGCTGTCCACCGGCGAGAACCTGTTCTCCACGCAGGATGTCGAGAACCTGGTGCGGTTCGGCGGCATGAAGGCCGCGCGCAACGACGTGATCCAGATCGACCCGCCGCAGGCCTACGGCATCGCGCAATACGCCCGCACCCTTGACATGCTGGCGCGGCACAACTGGCCGCGCAGCGGGCTGTTCCCGCACGGCGGCAACTTGATGTCGCTGGCCATCGCCGCGGGCTTTGGACTGGGCGGTGCGGAGTCCTACCCCGGCGTGTTCGGCCCATTCGCGGGATACGCCGACGACCACCGCGTCGAGGGCGGCACTCTCACACTCACCGACCGTCCCGGCATCGGCTTCGAGGGGCAATCCGCGCTCTACTCGATCATGCGCGAACTGGTCGCGTAGCGGACTGCATAGACGGCCCTCGCCAAAGCCCGCTATGGTTTGCCCATGAGCGCAGAGAACCGCCCGACCTGGAGATCGCTGCTGGAGCGCGAAAAGCCGCTGCTCCTGCCCGGCGCTTATGACGCGCTGTCGGCGCGGCTGATCGAGCGCGCCGGATTCGCAGCCTACGTGGTCGGCGGCTATGCGCTGGTCGGCTCGCGCTACGGCATTCCGGACATCGGGCTTGCCGCATTCGGCGAAATCAGCGCCGGCATCCGCGACATCATGGGCGCCACGCGGCTTCCGGTGCTGGTCGATTGCGACACCGGCTACGGCGACGTGAAGAACGTCACCTACACGATCCAGGGCTACGAGCGCATGGGCGTGTCGGCGATCTTCATGGAAGACCAGGTCGCACCGAAGCGCTGCGGTCACATGGCAGGCAAAGACGTGATCCCCGCCGGCGAAATGGTGAGCAAGATCCGCGCCGCAGCGGCCGCGCGGTCGAGTCGCGACTTCTACATCATCGCGCGCACCGACGCGCGCGCCGTACATGGACTCGACGATGCGCTGCGGCGCGGCGAGATGTATCTCGAAGCCGGCGCCGACGGCCTGTTCATCGAAGCGCCACAGACGGTCGAGGAGCTGGCGAAGGTCGGCAGGACGTTCCAGGGCGTCGGCCAGTTCGCCAACATGGTTGAAGGCGGCGGCCAGACGCCGGTGCTGCCGCCCGACGAACTGCAACGCCTCGGCTTCAACATGGTCGCCTATCCGACCACGCTGATCTTTCGCGTCGCGCGCACCGTCGAGAAGGCACTCGCCGACATGAAGGCCGGCAAGCCCGCCGACACCGGCCAGTTGGTCGATTTCGCCGGCTTCAAGGACATCACCGGCTTTGCCGACTGGACGCGCGTCGAGGAAAGTTACGCGCCGCCGCGTGAGCGGCCGTAACGCGTCACTTTCGTCTGGAAGTCACCGTCAAAGCCCACACAGCAAGTTCCGCAATGTCCCGTCTGCTCATCCTTCTCACGTTGCCGCCTGATGTCACCGAGCAATATCGCGCGCGGCTTGGCAAGCTGTTCCCCAGCCTGACGGTCGACGTGGCGTCGCAAAAGGACAAGGCGCAGGCGGCGCTCAAGGACGCCGACATCCTCATCACCTTCGGGCAGATGATGAAGAACCTCGATCTCGGGCTGGAAGGCGCCGACAAGCTGAAGTGGGTGCAGGCGCTCGGCACCGGCCTCGACGGCATCACCGACCAGCCGTCGCTCGGCGCGGGCGTCACCGTCACTAGCCTGCACGGCGTGCATGGCGCGCCGGTGTCGGAAGCGGCGATGGCCGGAATGCTGGCGCTGTCGCGCGACATTCCCCGTTTCGTGCGCAACCAGGACACCCAGACCTGGGGCCGCTGGCCGGCCAAACTGCTGCAGGACAAGACCGTCGGCATCCTGGGCATTGGCGTGATCGCGGAGGCGCTGGCGCCGAAGTGCAAGGCGTTCGGCATGAATGTGATCGGGGTCACCTCGGTGAAGCGCCCGCTTGCGAATTTCGACAGCGTGCGCGGCATCGACGAACTGCCCGCCGTGCTGCCGCAGCTCGACTACCTGGTGCTGCTGACGCCCTACTCGCCCGCCACGCACCACATGGTGGACGCCAAGGTGTTCGCCGCGATGAAGCCGTCGAGCTACCTCATCAATGTGGCGCGCGGCGGCGTGGTGGACGAGGCCGCGCTGGTGGATGCGTTGCGCGACAAAAAGATCGCAGGCGCCGCGCTCGACGTGTTCGAGCACGAGCCGCTGCCGGCCGATCATCCGTTCTGGTCGATGAAGAACGTCATCATCACCACCCACCAGGGCGGCTTCTGCGACACCTACGTCGATCTCGCCATGCCGATCCTGGAGCACAACATGCGGTGCTTCCTGGCAGGCGACACGGCGAAGATGACCAACGTGCAGCGCGCGGCGTCCTGACGAGCCTGCCGCAAGCGGCTGACAACTACCCCAACGCCGCGACAACGGCTTTCGCCTCGGGCACCACGTCATAGGCATAGAGGTGCTTGCGAAAATCAGCATGGGCGGCGAGTTCCGCGTCGCGCTTGCGCAGGTCCGTGTAGGTGTCCATCGAATCGACGCGCAGACCGTTCTTGCGGGCGCCAAGCTGGACCTCGGCGACGCGTTCGCGGCGCAGCCGCTCGTAGGCGTTCAGCGCCGCAGGAGCGCCTGCGGCGTCCACTTCCGCAAGGATGGTCGCCAGCGCCATACCGTCCTCGATCGACTGGTTTGCACCCTGGCCGAGATGCGGCAGCATCGGATGCGCGGCATCGCCGAGCAGCGTCAGCCGTCCCCTGGTCCAGGTCGGCAGCGGTTCGCGGTCGTACAGCGCCCAGCGGAAGCAATGGTCCACCTGCTTCAGCACCGCGCCGATACGCGGATCCCAGCCCTCGAATTCGGCGCGCAACGTGTCGGCATCGCCGGGCGCGGACCACGACTCCTTCATTTCCTCGTCGGTCGGCACGAAGCCGACGTAATTGAACATCGTGCCGTGGCGCACGGGGAAGACGAGGAAGTGCTTGGACGGCCCGGCCCACATCTCCCAGCGGTCCATCGGCCAGTCCGGCAGCCGCTCGCGCGGCACCAGCCCGCGGTAGGAAATGGTGCCGTGGAACACCGGCTTGGACGGCGGAAAGACAAACGGCCGCAACTCGGAATGAATGCCGTCCGCGGCAACCACAACATCGGCCTCGGCGACGGCACCGTTGGCGAATGTCACGCGCGCCGCGCCGCCATCCTGCTCGAACCCGGTGGCGCGGTGTCCGCAATGCACGATGTCCGGCGGCAGCGCCGCGGCGAGAAAGTCCACCAGGTCGGCGCGATGCATGCCGAACAAGGCATTCCAGCCGAACGCGTCCGTGACCTGCACGGGCGCGATCGGTTTGCCGTCATGGCGGAGATAGCGCGAGCCGGTTCCAAGCCGGGCACCCCATTTCTCGACAGCCGGCTCCAATCCGACCCGCTTGAGATGGCGCACACTGTTGGGGGTGAGCATCACGCCGGCGCCGATCTCGCCGAGGGCGGGCGCCTGCTCATAGACCGAAACGCGCAGGCCTAGCGCGAGCAGCGCATTGGCGGCGAACAGGCCGCCGATTCCGCCCCCGACGATCACGACGTGAGGCCGCGCTGCCGCCATCACACACCCTTCCGATCTGCAATTTGCATGTACGATAGCGCGGGACACGGAGCGAATGGAAGCGATGGGCAGGACGGAAGACACCGATGTTGTCGTGATCGGCGGCGGGCTCGCCGGACTGGTCGCCGCCAACCGCGCCGCGGAGCTCGGCAAACGCGCGGTGGTGCTGGAGAAGGGCGCGGCGGACAAGTACATCTGCAACTCGCGGTACACCTACGGCACGTTTCACATCAACTTCAACGATGTGATGGCGGGCGAGGACAAGCTCTACGCCACGATTGTCGCCTGCACCGATGGCTTCGCCCGCCAGGACCTGGCTCACACCGTGGCGCGCTACGGCGCGCGGCTGATGCAATGGCTGCGCGCCGAGGGCATCGAGCTGACCAATCTCGGCCAGTACCACACCAATGTGCTGTCGCCGGCCTGGCGCAGCGGCGCGGGCTTCAAGTGGGACGGCTATGCCGGTGACGTCACGCTGCAGAAATTGGAGGCGAACCTCAAGAAGCGCGGCGGCGCGATCCTGCGCGGCACGCGCGCCAGCGCCCTGAAACTGGCGGGATCAGGAATCGAAATCCAGGCGGCCGAGCCGGAGGGCGCAGTCTCCTTCACGGCGCGCGCCGTTGTGATCGCCGACGGCGGCTTTCAGGCCAACATGGAGATGGTGCGCGAGCACATCTCGCCGGCGCCGGAGAAGCTGCTGCCGCGCCACGGCGGCACCGCGACCGGCGACGGGCTGCGGATGGCGCAGGCGATCGGCGCCGCGGTGACCGGCATGGCGAATTTCTACGGCCACCTGCACAGCCGCGACGCCATGAGCAATCCGCTGCTTTGGCCGCGCCCGCAAGCCGACGATCTGGCCGCCGCCGGCATCGTGGTCGATGCGCAGGGCCGCCGCTTCGCCGACGAGGGGCTCGGCGGCATCTATCTGTCGAACGCGATCGCGCGGCTCGCCGATCCGCTCGGCACGATTGCGATTTTCGACTCAGCGATCTGGGACGGCCCGCCGGGCCGCGGCCATGTGCAGCCGCCGAATCCGCTGCTGCCCGAGGTGGGCGGCACGGTGCATCGCGCCAACTCGATAGAGGAGCTGGCGGTGCTGGCGGGCCTGCCACCGCAGCAACTCAAGGACACCGTCGACCGCTACAACAAAGCATTCGACGCCGGCACGCTGCCGCAACTTTCGCCGCCGCGCAGCGGCCCGCACAAGCCGTGGCCGATCAAGGCGGCGCCGTTCTTTGCCGTACCGATCTGCAGCGCGATCACCAACACCATGGGCGGCATCGTCGTGAACGGCGACGCCGCGGTGATCGACGTGAACGGCAAGCCGATCCCCGGCCTTTACGCCGCGGGATCGACCATCGGCGGGCTGAACGGCGGTCCCACCTCCGGCTATGTCGGCGGACTGATCAACGCGACCGTCGGTTTGCGCGCGGGCGACGTGATCGGCGGCTTCAACGGCTGAGCGCTACGGGCAGAGCAGGCTTCAAGATGTCCAAAATTTAACGTGGCTTTCCAGAGCATTCGTCCGACGATGCATTCGGGCGGCGGCAAAAGCGGAGCATCGCCATGCCAAATGACAGCAACGACAACAACGACAACGTCAAGCGCGAGACGCGCATGATGATGGCCTTCTCGGCCGGCATCGTGGCGCTCATTCTGGGCATGATGGGAGCCAACATGCTGTTCCATCATCCCTCACAAGCTGAACTGCAGACCGAGTTCAGCAGCCAGTCGCGGCCGGCCGCGCCGAACTAACGCCGTCCGGCGTTCGCGCTTCTTGCGTGCATTCAGTCGCCGGGGCACAGTTCCGGCGAGGGAGCGCACCATGGCAAAACGCAAGGGCCAGCTTCGGCTCGGCGCCTTTTTCAATCCGACCGGACATCACGTCGCGTCGTGGCGTCACCCGGACGCGCAGGCCGACGCCAACGTCAACTTTCAGCACTACGTCGAGATTTCGCAGACCGCCGAGCGCGGCAAATTCGACATGGTGTTTCTCGCCGACAACCTGGCGATGCGCGAGGCCAGCATGGAGGCGCTATCGCGCTCCGCGCAGTACATATCCAATCTCGAGCCGATGACGCTGATCGCCGCGCTGTCCGCCGTGACGAGCCGCATCGGCCTCGTCTGCACCGCGACCACCAGTTACTACGAGCCGTATCACGTCGCCCGCAAGTTCGCGACGATGGACCACATCAGCGGCGGCCGCGTCGGCTGGAATCTCGTCACCTCGGGCACCTTCGCCGAGGCCTACAACTTCAACCGCGATGCGCATTTCGGCCACGCCGAGCGCTACGACCGCGCCCGCGAGTTCGCCGAGATCGTGGTCGGGCTGTGGGACAGCTGGGACGACGACGCGTTCGTGCGCGACAAGGCGCAAGGCCTGTTCTTCGATCCCGCCAAGCTGCACACGCTCAATCACATCGGCAAGCACTTCAAGGTGAAGGGGCCGCTCAACACGCCGCGCCCGCCGCAGGGCCATCCGGTGATCGTGCAGGCCGGCACGTCGGAAGACGGCATGGACATCTCGGCCCGCTTCGCCGAGGTGATCTTCTCGGCGCACTGGTCGATCGACGCCTGCAAGAAATACTCGCAGGAGGTGAAGACGCGCGCCGCCGACAAGTTCGGCCGCGACCCGGATCATCTCAAGGTGATGCCCGGCCTGTCCTGCTTTGTCGCTGCGACGGAGAGCGAGGCGAACGAGAAATACGAGTACATGCAGTCGCTGATCCATCCGGTGGTGGCGCGGGAAATCCTATCCACCATCCTGGGCGGGTACGACCTGTCGAAATTTCCGTTCGACGGGCCGCTGCCGGAAATCCCGATGACTGGCGGCAGCCAGAGCACGATGCAGCCGGCGATCGACATGGCGCGCAAGGAGAACCTCTCGATCCGCCAGCTTGCGATGCGCATCGCGGGCGCGCGCGGCAAAAGCGTCATCAAGGGCACGCCGTCACAGATCGCCGATCACATCCAGCATTGGTTCGAGGAAGACGCGGCCGATGGCTTCAACGTCATGCCGCCGTTCCTGCCCGGCGGGCTCGACGACTTCGTCAACATGGTGATCCCGGAGCTGCAGCGGCGCGGCCTGTTCCGCACCGAATACACCGGCCGGACACTGCGCGAGCACCTCGGCCTGCCGCGCCCGCCGAGCCGCTACGCCGACCGCGCCAACGTGGCGGCGGAATAAGTCTTCGCATGACCGAAACGCCGCTGATCGTCCCCGCGCTCGGCGCGCTCTATCAATCGCTCGGACCTTGGGCCGAAGCGCTGCTGCGCGTCGCGGTCGGCGGCGCGATGGTGCCGCATGGACTGCGCATGTGCCTCGGCTATTTCCAAGGCACCGGCGGCCCGGTCGACAGCGTGTCGAAAGTCGCAGCGTTCTACGATCGCCGCGGCTACAAGCCGGGCTGGCTGTGGGCGTATGGCACGGTGCTGACCCAGTTCGTCGCCGCACCCTGCGTGGCGCTCGGCCTGTTCACCCGGCCGATGGCGCTGGTGCTGTTCCTGCTGCTCGCCGCCTCAGCCTACGACCACGCCAAGTATGACGGCTATTTCTGGAACAAGGTCGGGCTGGAATATCCCGCCATGTGGGCGATCGGCGTGCTGTACTTCGCGATCCACGGCGGCGGGCCGATTTCGGTCGATCGATTGATCGGCTGGCAGTTCTGACAAGCACAGGAGTCGACAATGCCCGACCCACTCACCCAGGCACGCTTCGATCTCGCGGTGGCCAACCGCATCTGCGCGCTGGAGGGCATCATCGATGCATTCGGCCATGTCAGCATGCGGCATCCGACGAAAAAGGATCGCTACCTGCTGGCGCGCTCGCGCTCGCCCGAGCTGATCGAGCCCGGCGACATCTACGAATACAATCTCGACAGCGAACCGGTGAAGCCGCTGCCCAAGGGCATCATGCCTTACGGCGAGCGCGTCATTCACGGCGAAATCTACCGCGCACGGCCCGACGTCAACGCGGTGTCGCACCATCACGGCATGGCGTTCCTGCCGTTCTGCAATTCGGGCGCGCCGCTGCTGCCGCTCTATCACATGGGCGCGCAGATCGGAGAGAAGGTGCCGTTCTGGGATAGCCGCGACGAGTTCGGCGACACCTCGCTGCTGATCGTCACCCCGGAGGAAGGCCGCTCCTGCGCCAAGGCGCTGGGCCCGCACTGGCTGATGCTGTTGCGCCGCCACGGTGTCAACGTGGCGGGACGGAACCTCACCGAACTGGTGTTCCGCACCATCTACAGCTACCGCAACGCGGAACTGCAGTCGGCGATGCAGGCGCAGGGCCTGACGCCAAGCCCGCTCACCAAGGGCGAAGCCAAAAAGGCCTGGGATCGCAACCTGGAACCGCGCCCGCAGGCCCGCGCCTGGGAATATTGGTGCACCCGGCTGAAAAAGGCCGGCGAGTATCCGAAGGCGGGCAAGGCGAAACGCTAGAGTTCTGCACAGTCCCCACAGGACCTTCTCCGGCGCAGACCTTCAAATCCGCCACCTTTTGCCTTAGGTAATGGGTTCCGAACCCTTACCGCAGGATTATGCCGTGGACGCCCGTACGGAAGATCGTCCGACCAAGAGCTATTCGATCGGTGCCCTTCTCAACGAGGGCAAGACCAAGAAGATTCACCAGATCGCGGGTGAGCCCGGCCTAGTCGCTCTGGTCGCAAAGGATGACATCACCGCCGGCGACGGCGCCAAGCACGACATCATCCCGGACAAAGGCAGGCTGGCCACCGCGACCGCCTGCAACGTGTTCCGCCTGCTCAAGTCGTGCGGCCTGCCGGTCGCATTCATCCACCAGGACAGCCCGACGTCGTTCATCGCGCCCGGCTGCACCATGCTGCCCTACGAGGTGGTGGTGCGGCGCGAGGCGCACGGCTCCTACCTGAAGCGCACGCCGCACTTCGCCAAGGGCCAATTGTTCACGAAGCTGATCGTCGAGTTCTTCCTCAAGACCAAGGACAAGAACTGGAACGGCAAGCCGCTGCTGGCCGACGACCCGCTGATGTTCCACAAGGAAGGCTCGTCGCAGATCGAGCTCTATGTCCCCTCGAAGCCGGTTCACGAGCAGAAGCCGTTCCTGACGCTCGCCACCTCGGAGGTGTTCATCCGTCCCGACGAAGCGAAGCTCTATCCGGAGATGTCGCGGCTGGCACGCCAGGCCTTCCTGGTGCTGGAGAAGGCGTGGCAGCTCGAAGGCCGCACCCTGGTCGATTTCAAGGTCGAGTTCGGCTTCGACGCGCAAAATCGCCTGCTGCTGGCGGACGTGGTCGACAACGATTCCTGGCGCGTACTCGACAACGGCGCCTACATCGACAAGCAGGTCTATCGCGACGGCGGCGCACTCGATGACGTGGCCGCGACCTACCGCCGGGTGGCGGAGATCACCGGCAACTTCCGGGTGCCGCTGCAGCGCATCATCCTGTGGCGCGGCTCCGAGAGCGACAATCCCGAGCCGTTCACAAAGGCGCTGGGGCCCCTCGCCGACATGATGCAGGTGGTGACCTGCTCCATTCACAAGGAGCCGGTCGCCGGCGCCGGCATCTTCCACAAATTGATCCAGGAAGTGCCCGACAGCGTGGTGATCGCCTATATCGGGCGCTCCAACGGAGCCGCCCCGACGATCTCGGCGATGTCCACCATTCCGGTCATCACCGTGCCCGCCAGCGTCAAGGAATTCCCGGAGGATGTCTGGTCGTCGCTGCGCGCGCCCAGCAAGGTGCCGGTGATGACGGTGCTGGAGCCGTCCAACGCGGTACTCGCCGCATTGCAGATCCTGTCGGCGCGCAACCCGCGCATCTACGCGCAACTGCGCGGCGAGATCGAAGACCGCGCGATCAACGTGGTGCAGGTTTAAGTTCGAAGCCCGCCTCTCGAGGCGGGTTACTTCGCCCGGCTCGCCCGCCCGACCAGCGCGTTGGCGGCGATCGACACCCCGAACAGCAGAATCAGCAGCGCGTACATCCGCGGCATTTCGAAGATCGTGTACGCGTTGATGATGAGATAGCCGAGACCCTGGTTGGAGAGCTTGGTCTCCGCCAGCAGCGTCCCGATCACGGCGACCCCCAGGCCGAGCCGCACGCCGTTGACGATCGGCTCGCGCATCGCCGGCAGGTAGATCTTCGTCACCATCTGCCAGGTGTTGACGCGGAAGCTGCGCCCAACCCTGATCAGCACCTTGTCGATCTGGCGGACTCCGGCCGCGGCGCTGAGCACCACCGGGAAAAAGCACGACAGCGTTCCCATCGCGATCTTGGAGCCCGGTCCCACCCCGAACCACATGATCATCAGCGGAAAGAAGATGATCTTCGGCGTCGGCCCAAGATAATAGAGAAAGCGCTCGAACGCGCCGCTCAGGAATGGATTCGAGCCGAGCGCCAGGCCCACCGTGAGTCCGGCCAGACCGCCGATCAGCATGGCGGTGAGGACTTCGTAGGCCGTGACCCAGAGATGCCGGAAGAACTCCGGGATCATGATCTCCGTGCCGAAAATGTTCGCCTTGTAATCGGCAACCGTCAGGATGTTCACCAGCGCTTGGCCAACCGTCACCAGCGAAGGCACCACGTCGCGGAACAGCAGCCCCGAGGCTGCGACCGCCTCCCAAATCACCACCAGCCCGGCGATAATGAAGACGCGCAGCAGCAGCACCCGCCGCGACAGCGGCAGCGCAGCCCATCCGCCGGCCGCAGCCGGCGCGGTCAGGCGCCCGGTCTCAGCCATTTCTCGATCCGTTCGGTGACGATGAAGAACACGACGCTGACCAGGATAACGAAGCAGATCGCGGCGTAGGTGCCGGGCAGGTCGTAGCGCTCGGACAGTTCGTTGACGAGCTGGCCGAGCCCGCCGAAATTGATCAGGAATTCGACGCCGACGATGTTGATCAGCGCGAAGATCATGCCAAGCCGCACGCCGACGAAGATGGTCGGCAGCGCCGCTGGGAACAGGATTTTCCAGTATAGCTGCGACGGCGTGAGCTTGAAGCTGCGTCCCACGTTGATCAGCACCGGGCGCGTGCTGGAGAGCCCCTCCAGCGTCTTGAGGATCACCGGCGGCAACGCCGAGACGAAGCCCATCATGATGATGGTGAGCGCGCTGCGCCCGAAGATCACCAGGAACAGCGGATACATCAACACCAGCGGCGCCGACGCCACCGCGGCGATCCAGGTTTCGGTGGCAAGCCGGATCAGGCGGACGCGGTGCAGCAGCACGCCGAACGAGATGCCGAACACCGTGAGCAGCGCCGTCGCACCCAGCGCCTCGCCGAACGTCAGCAGGAATCGCGAGCCGACATGCTCATCGACGATGATGCGCCCGAAGCTGCCGACGATGTCGAGCGGGGTCGGCACGATGAAGCGGTTGATGAAGCCGAAGCGAATCAGGATTTCGAGCAGGACCACGACGGCGAACAGACAGGCAATGCCGAACAGCACCGGCACAGCCTGCTGCCAGATGAAGCGATTTCCGCCGTGCGATTGCGCCGCCATCAGCGCCGCGTCCCGCCGCGCCGGGCTTCGTCATCCTTGAGCCCCTTGCTCGCCTCCTCGCGCAGATCGTTCCAGATCTGCGCGACGTAGTGGCCGAACGCATCGCTGCCGACGATCTCGGAGGAGCGCGGCCGCGGCAGCTTGATCTCGACCATGCGCTTCATCCGGCCGGGCCGGTATGTCATCACCAGGATGCGGTCGGAGAGCTGCACCGCCTCGGTGAGGTTGTGCGTGATCAGCAGCGTGGTCTGCTTCAGGTCCTGCTGGATCTGCAGCACCTTGTCGCCGAGCAACAGCCGGGTCTGCTCGTCGAGCGCGGCGAACGGCTCGTCCATCAGGAGAATTTTCGGCTCGGACGCGAGCGTTCGCGCCATCGAGACCCGTTGGCGCATGCCGCCGGACAGCTCGGACGGATAGCGCCGCTCGAAGCCGTCGAGCCCGACCAGCTCGACAAAGTGCCGCGCCCTGTCCAGGCGCTCGGCCTTCGCCATGCCGGCGATTTCCAGCGGGAAAGCGACATTGTCCACCACGGTGCGCCAAGGGAACGTCGATTCTTCCTGGAAGATCATGCCGACCGACGCGTGCGGACCGCGCAGGGTCTCGCCAGCCACTTTGATATGGCCGTCATAGCCGTCGAGCAGGCCGCCCATGATGTTGAACAGCGTGGACTTACCGCAGCCGGACGGCCCTATCACCGACAGGAATTCGCCCGGCGCCACGTCGAACGACACATGATCGACGGCCACCACCGGGCCTTCCGCGGTCTCGAACTGCTTGTAGATGTCATCGACCACGAGAAGCGGCTGCGTCGCCGCTCCTGCGCTGTCCGAACCCACGGACGGGTTTGACGGCATTGTTCCCCCCATCCGCTCACTCCCGCGCAGGCGGGAATCCAGGGCTACTGGATTGAGTCCTTGTCGCCCTGGGTCCCCGCTTGTGCGGGGACGAACGGAGTGTTGCGCAATCCCCGTGGCCGCGCGGCGTCAGTTGCCGCGGTCGGCCTTCTCGCCACGCGCCATCGCCGCTGCGGTCGCCGGGCTGTAGCCGCCGAGGATGCGCGCATCGACAACAGCGACGCCGCCCTTCTCGACCACCGCAACGGCTTCGACCAGTGCCTTCTCCAGTTCGCCCGGATTCCAGCACGGACCGAAGCCGGTCGCGCCCTGGCCACGCGCGATGGTGGCCATGTCGATGTCCGGGTCGCTGATGCGCTGACCGATCCACTTGTTGTCCACCGGGCGATTGCGCGCGACGGCCACCCGCTCCTGGTGGACCTCGTCGTTGTAGAACGAGCGATTGTTGGCCACCACGATGAGCAAGGGAATGCGGTAGTGCACCGCAGTCCAGACCGCGGTGCAGCCCATCATAAAGTCGCCGTCGCCGCAGACCGCGATCGGCAGGCGGCCGCTGCCCTTGAGCGCCAGAGCCGCGCCGACCGAAATGCCGGGGCCGCCGCCAACGCCGCCACCGCCGTCAGAGCCGACGTAATCGAGCGGGTGCTTGAACTCCCAGAAACC
Source organism: Hyphomicrobiales bacterium (assembly GCA_021730985.1). GTDB lineage: Bacteria > Pseudomonadota > Alphaproteobacteria > Rhizobiales > Xanthobacteraceae > Z2-YC6860. The sequence continues at coordinate 33,730 of JAKFYI010000018.1, forward strand.
GCCGTGCCACGACAGCGAAACATGAGTCAGGGTCGCGGTGCGATCGCCGACGACGTGACGCAGCACGTTGGCCATGTCGGCCGCAGCCATCTTGCCGTCAGCCGCAGGCTTCGGCGCGAGCGCGCGGACCACCCGCGGCTTGGCCGGCTTGCTGCTCGGGCCGATCGCCGCCAGCAGCGCATCGACGGTCGCGTCGGTCTCCGCCGGGATAAACAGATCCACCGCCGGCAGGCCCTCGTAGTCCATGCTCCAGCCGTTGTGCAGGTTCTGATCGAGCGAGACCTGAATGATGGTGGCCGAGGGCGGACCGCCCGCGGCCTTGAAGGTGCCGGCGAGATCGACCCAGTCGAGGCTGAGAATAACGTCGGCCTCCTTCATCGCGGCGATGACATCGTCGGTGGCGAAGGTCGCCGGTTGGCCGATGTGCAACGGATGATCGGTCGGGAATGCCGCGCCGATCTTCAGGTTGGTGCAGACCCGGGCTTCGAGCGCCTCGGCGAGTTGCACCCGCTTGTTCCAGTTTTCGACGCTGCGCGAGACGCGGCCCATCATGATGAGGGGCCGCTTGGCGCCCTTGAGCAGCTCGACCGCCTTCTTCACCGCATCGGCGGACGGCCCCTGCACCATCGCCGGCATGTAGCGCTTGGCATCGATCGGCGGCAGCGGCGCGGGCAGCTTGCCCTCCTGCACCTCGGCGTCGAGATTGATGTAGGTCGGGCCGCACGGCGCGGTGTTCGACATCCAGTAGGCGCGCAGCACCGACTCGCGAGCCGCGCCGGCCGACGCCGGCTGGTCGTCCCACTTGGTGTAATTGCGGATGATCGCGCCCTGGTCGGCCGAGGTGTGGATCCAGTCGATCCACGGCCGGCGCTTCATCGCATCGACCGGACCCGTGGCGCCGAGGATCAGGATCGGCATGCGGTCGCACCAGGCGTTGAAGATCGCCATGGTGGCGTGGAACAGGCCGACGTTGGAGTGAACGGCAGCGGCCATCGCCTTGCCGGTCACCTTGGCGTAGCCGTGCGCGATCGCGACCGCTGCCTCTTCGTGCAGGCACAGCAGCATCTGCGGCTGCTCATTGCCGAGGAAATTGACGATCGAGTCATGCAGGCCGCGATAGCTCGCGCCCGGGTTGAGCGCGATGTAGGGGATGTCGAGCTGGCTCAGCGTCTCGGCGACGACGTCGCTGCCGAAGGCCGGCGCATTGGTGCCGTATGGCACGCTCAGCCGTTCAACCTTCGCGACATCGGGATCGGCCGCGCGGGCCGTACTGGATTTAGGTGCCATTGTCGTGCAATCCCCGTTCAAGCCGGCGATCCACACGAGCGCCGCTCAACACGACGGGCACGCTTACGGACGCGGCAAATGCGCCCGAAAAAGACCATAGGGCGCAACGCCCGTCAAACGCATTCTGGTCCGGCGCCGCATGGCTGCAGCACCAAAAAACTCTTGATTCCGAGAGTTTGGAGGGATCGGCGTCAGGCCGCGCGCACGCGGGTGAAGAAGCGCCCGATCTTGGTTTCCATGTCCTGCGCGCGCGCCGAGAGCCGCGTGGTCCAGCCGCTGATCTCGCCGACCGCGGTGACCGCGCGGCTGGTGGCCTGCTCGACCGAACGAATTTCGTCGGACGCGTGGGTGGTGTGACCGGCGGCGCGCTGGATGCTGTCGGCGATCTCGCGCGTGGTTGCGGCCTGCTGATCAACCGCAGCCGCTACCGACGTGGACACCGCGGTCAGTTCGTGGATGCTGCGCGCGATCGAGGCAATCTCGCTGACCGCGCCCTTGGTGGCCTCCTGGATCGCCGCGACCTGTCCGGAAATCTCAGCGGTCGCCTTCGACGTCTGGTTGGCCAGCGCCTTCACCTCGGCTGCGACCACCGCGAAGCCCTTGCCGGCCTCGCCCGCACGCGCCGCTTCGATGGTCGCATTCAAGGCGAGAAGATTGGTCTGCGCCGCGATCTTGGAAATAAGCCCCACCACCGAGCCGATCCGCTCGGCCGCATCGTCAAGCGAGCGGATGGTGTTGTGGGTGCGCTCGGTGTCGGCGACCGCGGAGCGCGCCATTTCAAGACCGCGCGCGGTCTGCTGGCCGATTTCCTGGATCGAGCCGGACAGTTCCTCGGTGGCGGCGACGGTCTGGCTCACGCCTTGCGAGGTTTCCTCGGACGCAGCCGAGGCCGAATGCATGCGCCGCTGGGTGTCTTCGGTCACTTCCCGCATGGTCGATGCGTTGGAGGTGAGCAGGCCGGTTGCTTCCTTGATCGCCTCGATCACTCCGCCGATCGCACCGTCGAACTCGCCGATCGCCTCGTCGATCTCCTTGCGGCGAACCGACGTCGCCTGCTCGACGCGCTGCAGGAAAATGGTCGAAGTGTTGGCGATATCGAAGAAGATGGCCTGCGAGAGCACGCGGCTGCGCTCGGCGAGCGCTTTCGGCGAGAACCGGTGCTTGCGCGCCAGTTGGACGACGGCGACCCGGAACACTGCAGCCCCTGCGTTGATCCGGGCACGGCCCTCGAAGCCGAGTTTCGTCTCGTCCTCGACCGTTTGGCGGCAGCACTCCAAGTAGTTCGTGCCGAAATCCGCCCGGAGCATGGCGCGAAACTGGGCGATCTCAATCCGTTTGATCTCGGCTGAATGCTTGGCATAGACCGCCGCCACCTTCGGCAGATTGGCCGCACCCGCGATCACCTGATCCAGCGCCGCTTCGAGATGCGCATCGACCAACGGGGCGATCTCGCGAAGCAGCAACAGGGACCTGTCGTCCAGGGTGTAGTTCGCCAGACGGGCGGCCAATTCCGGAGCGACTTTTGGCAAGGACATCGACAAATTCGGGGTTTGGGGGCGCAGACTGCCCAGATATTGGGCCGGAAATGGTTGTCCGAGCCTTAATGAACCACCGCCGCGCGATGTTCTGGGGCGAAACCGGCCTGCCATTGGGGCCATTGGGCGGCTCGGTTCGCTTGAGTCCAGGGCAAGCCTCGGAATGGGCGGCGGCCGGTTGCCGCGGTCCGGGCGGCGTTGCCCCCCGTAGGCATCCTGCCTAAGCTTGCCCAACAACGCCCGTGGTTGGACAAAAAAGCATGGCGGCTTCGGCGGAGGAACGGATCCGGCAGCTCACCAAGGGGATGCTGCGCAGGAAGCTTTACGCAATCCTTTCCAAGGGCAGCGCAACGCCCGCCCAGCTCGGCGCGGTGCTGCCGGACCATCTTGAATACATGATCGGCCTGGAGAAGCAGGGCGTGCTGTTCGCATCGGGCCCGCTCGACACCGCGCCCGGCGCACCGGTCGGCGACGGGCTGACCGTGCTGCGCGCCGCCAGCGCCGATGAGGCCCGCCGGATCGCATCCGCCGATCCGTTCGTCGTCAACAAGCTGCGCACCTTCGAGGTGCGCGAGTGGACGGTGATGGAAGGCTCGTTCGGCGTGCGGCTGAACTTCTCCGATCAGACGCTGGAGATCGCCTAGGCGATTTGTGGAGTGGCAATGCAAACAGTTGGTTTCGTCGGCGTCGGCAAGATCGGTCTCCCGATCTCGGAGAACCTGATCAAGAGCGGCTTCCGCGTGCTCGGTTATCGCCGCGGCTCGCTCGCCGAATTCGAGAAGCTTGGCGGGGTCGCTGCGAAATCGCCGGCCGAGATCGGCGCTCAGTGCGACGTCGTGCTCTCGTGCGTACCGACCACCGAAGCGATGAACGAGGTGGTGAACGGCCCTGATGGCCTCATTCAATCGGCGAGGCCTGGACAGATCATCGTCGAGCTCGGCTCGCATCCGGTGCCGGACAAGCAGAGTCATGTCGCGACGTTCGGGAAGAAAGGCGCGACTTACCTCGATGGCGAGGTGAGCGGCACACCGGGCATGGCGGCGGCGCGCAAGGCGGTCATCTACCTCGCCGGCGACGCCGATGCTTGCAAGAAGCTGGAGCCCGTCGTCAAAGGCTTCGCCGATATGTGCCTTTATCTTGGGCCATTCGGTTCGGCGACCAACGTCAAGCTGATCAACAACATGCTGGTCGCAGTCAACATCGCGGCAGCCGCCGAGGCGGTGGCACTCGGGTTGAAAGCCGGCGTCGACCTTCCTTTGATGATCAAGGCCATTGCCAACGGCAGCGGCGGGTCGACCCAATTCGGCATCCGCGCGCCGTGGATGGCGGAGCGCAAGTTCAAGCCTATACAGGGCTCACCGGCCTTGCTCGCGCACTATTTCCCGAAGATCGATAATTTGGCGGCCGCCAGCGGAAGCGCGACCCCGCTGTTCGATCGCGCCGCCGAACTCTATCAGCGCTGTGCCGATCTCGGCTTGGCGGAGGACAATGACGTTGCCGTGATGGTTGACGTGCTCAGTTCAATGCAGAGGAAGTAATGGCTCAACAAATGACGATCCAAAAAGACACCCGGCAGATGATCCGCGTGAAGAAGATCGCGCACGCCACCTATGAGACGCCCGATCTCGATCAGCAGACCGAGTATTACACCAACATCCTGGGCCTCAATCTGATCGCCAAGGACAAGGACGCCGCCTACCTCGCCTCCACGCTGGATCATCACTCCGTGGTGCTGCGCAAGGGCGGCGCGGCGCAATGCGTGCGGCTCGGCTTCCAGGTCGGACCGGACGACGATCTCGATGCGTTCGAGAAGCAGACCCAGGCGCAGGGCGTGAAAACCCGCCGCCTCAAGGATCCCGAGCCGACCGTCTCCGACATGGTGGCGTTCGAGGATCCGAAAGGCACGCTGATGGAGGTGTTCAAGCGGCCCGAGCCGCAGAACCAGTCGTTTCCGAAGAAGGGCATCATTCCGCACAAGATCGGCCACGTCGCGTTTCATTGCGCCGACGTGAAGCTCGTCACCAAGTTCTATCTGGACGTGCTGGGCTTCCGCGAATCCGACTGGATGGGAGACTTCTTCTCGTTCCTGCGCTGCGGCACCGACCATCACACCATCAACCTGATGGGCACCGGCAGCAACCGGCACTTCCACACCGCGTTCGAACTGCGCGACTGGGGCCACATGCAGACCGCGTGCGATTTCCTCAGCCTCAACGGCTACAAGCTGCTGTGGGGACCGGGACGTCACGGCATCGGCCACAACCTGTTCGCCTATCATCGCGCGCCGAACGGGCTGATCACCGAACTGTTCGCCGAGCTCGACCGCATGAACGAGGACCTCGGCTACTTCGAGCCGCGGCCCTGGCACCGTGACCGGCCGCAACGGCCCAAGGTCTGGGCCAAGGATCCCAACGCATCGAATTACTGGGGCATCATGCCAACGGACGAAATGCACAAGTAAGCCGACCACAACGGACCGCGCGACAAGCCGCGGCCGTATCATGGGAGGAATGAGATGACTTCGACGTTTCGGCTACGAACGGCGGCGCAGCTTTGCGGTGCGATGGCGCTGGCCGGCGGCCTCGCCATGACCCCGGCACCGGCCGGCGCGCAGGCGCTTGAGACGGTTTCGGTAATCGTGTTCCCCGGCGGCTTCAACTGGCCGATCTGGGTGGCGCAGGACAAAGGCTTCTTCGCCAAAGGCGGCCTCGAGGTGAAGCTGACGCCGACGCCCAGCTCCGCGTTTCAGCTCAGCAACCTGATCGACGGCAAGTTCGACATCGGCCACACCGCAATCGACAACGTCATCGCCTACATGGAAGGCCAGGGCGAAGCAAAATTCGAAAGCAAGCCAGACCTGGTGGTGTTCATGGGCGGTGACAACGGATTTCTGTCGCTCGTCACGCAGCCCGAGATCAAGAGCTACAACGATCTCAAAGGCAAGACCGTGTCGGTCGATGCCATGACCACCGGCTACGCTTTCGTGCTGTTCGACCTGCTCAAGCGCAACGGCCTGACCACCGCGGACTACAAGGCCGAGCGCGCCGGCGGCGCGCGGGAGCGCTGGCAGGCGCTGCAGGACGGCAAGCATGCCGGCACCATGCTGATCTCGCCGTTCGATATCCTGGCCAAGGACAAGGGCCTCAACGTGCTGCAATACGCCATCGACCTGTACAAAAATTACCAGGGCCTGGTCGGCGCCACGCGGCGCGAATGGGCGGAGAAAAATCCGAAGAAGCTCGAGGCCTACGTCCGCGCCTATCTGGCGGGTCTGAACTACCTCTACGCGCCGGACAACAAGGACGAAGTGATCGGCATCCTGCGCAAAAATACACAGATGAACCCGCAACTCGCGTCGCAGACCTACGACTCGCTGGTGGGGCCGAAGGGCTTCTCGCGCACCGCCGAAGTCGATGTTGCCGGCGTCCGCAAGGTTCTGGAGCTTCGCAGCGAATACGGCCAGCCCAAGAAGACACTGACCGATCCGTTGCGCTATTATGACGCGAAGTATTACGAGGCGGCCAAGCGCTAGGATAATGACGCAACGCCCACCAAGGAGGAAAACGATGTCTCGCGGGAAGGGTTTCAAGCAATCGCTGCGGATGATCGCTGTCGCGTTCGCCGCCGTTCTGTTTTCGCTGTCGGGCGCTTCGGCGCAGACCGGGCCGATCAAGGTGGGGATCGGGCTTTCACTCACCGGCGGCAGCGCCTCGCCCGGCAAAATGCTGCTCGCTGCGCTAGAAATCTGGCGCGACGACGTCAACGAAAAGGGCGGGCTGCTCAATCGCAAGGTCGAGCTGATCCACTACGACGACCAGAGCACGCCCTCGAACGTGCCCGGCATCTACACCAAGCTGATCACGATCGACAAAGTCGATCTGCTGCTTGGTCCCTACGCCACCAACTTCGTGGCGCCGGCCATGCCGACGATCATGCAGCACAACAAGATGACGCTCAGCCTCACCGCGATCGGCATCAACCGGCACTTCAACTACAACAAGTACTTCTCGATGGTGCCGGTCGGCCCGGATGGCGTGAACGCGTTCTCCAAGGGTTTCTTCACCCTCGCTGCAGAGCAGAAGCCCAAGCCGCAGACGGTTGCCATCCTGGCCGCCGATGCCGAATTCGCCCGCAGCGCCGCGGACGGCGCACGCGACGAGTTGAAGAAGCAAGGGTTCAAGGTCATCTACGATCAGACCTACCCGCCGCCCACCACGGATTTCACGCCGATGGTGCGCGCCGTGCAGGCCGCCAACCCCGACATCTTCTATGTGGCGGCCTATCCGCAGGATAACGTCGGCATCATCCGCGCCGCCAACGAAATCGGCCTGACACCCAAGATGTTCGGCGGCGCCATGATCGGCATGCTGATCACACCGATCCGGGTGCAGCTTGGGCCGGTCGCCAACGGACTGGTGATCTCGGAAACGTTCCTGCCGTCGCCGAAGCTGCAGTTCGACGGCCTCGACAGTTTGATGAAGCGCTACCAGGCCAAGGCGCCTGAGTTGAAGACCGATCCGATCGGCTACGCGTTCGTGCCGATGGGCTATGCCGCCGGCCAGGCGCTGGAGCAGGCGGTCACCGCCACCAAGAGCCTCGACCATGACAAGCTTGCGGATCATCTGCGCAAGACGACGTTCAAGACCGTGGTCGGCGACATCGCGTTCGGCAAGGACGGCGAATGGACCAAGCCGCGGCAGTTCACCACCCAGGTCCAGAACCTCGCCCCGAACAATGTCGATCAGTTCCGCGATGGCTCAAAGACACCGATCCTGTGGCCGCCGGAGTACAAGAGCGGCGACATCATCTATCCCTACGCCGACGCGCGAAAGAAGTAGTTCGTTGATCAGCGTGAAGCCGCCGCCGCGAGGCGGCGGCTTTTTCGTTGAACGAACCGCTCCTTCTTCGACTCGGTTGCGGCCGGCTTAACGCGATCGCTGCGATCGTGCGTCCGGCGTTAAGCCGGAAAGCGCGGAATGTTCCGCTTAACGTCCCGCTTCGTTCCAATCCTTCGAATCGTGTCTCGAATCGGAATCGATTTCGCCAGACAAACTTTCCGTTAACGCGGCGCCAATCCGCGGCGCTATTTCGCCATCGCTGGCGCGCGGTGGCTGGCGGCGAGGAACTCCGGCCGCATTTCCATGCTGGTCGCCTTGTCCTGGATCGGCGCGCGCGGCAGCACCGCTTTGCCCTTCTCCATGTGGAACGTGTAGTCGAGCGTGTACCACGGCGCCTTCACGCCCGGCGCCGGCGGCGTGCCCTGCTCGTGGCGCACGTAGTTGCCGAGCAGTGCCTTGGTGACGCCGAACTGCACATCGGTGTCGATGTGCGGATCCTCCGGCACATAGACCTGCGAGATGTGGGTCTTGAAGCCTTCCTTGAAAATCAGGAAGTGCAGGTGCGCGGGTCGCATGTTGTGGCGGCCCTGCGCGCGCAGCAGGTCGCCGACCGGGCCGTTGATCGGAATCGGATAGCCGGCCGGCAGGATGCTGCGGAACAAGAACTGACCCTTGGCGTTGGAGGTAAACTTGCCGCGCAGGTTCATGTCCGCCTGGGTCGGATCCTGGTTCTCGTACAGGCCTTCCGTCGAGGACTGCCAGATATCGACCTCGGCGCCCGCCACCGGCTGGCCCTGGTTGTCCTTCACCGTGGCGAGGACGAACAGCTCCGGACCCGGCGTCGGCGAGCGCACGATCGAACCGCCGTTCTCCGTGCGCGGCGAATCCAGCCGCCAGAACGGTCCCAGCAGGTTGGCGGTGGTCTCGGTCTGGCCGTTGTTGCCGTTGTTGAGCAGGCACACCAGCGTCGAGACGCCGAGCGAGCCGGACGCCAGCACTGCCTCGTTGTGGAAGGCGTTGGTGTTCTGCCCGATCGCATTCACATAGGCGCAGGCCTGGTGGAATTCGGCCTCACTGAGCTTCACCTCGCGGATGAAGCCGTGCAGGTGGCGCACCAGCGCCGACATGACCTCGCGAAAGCGTGGATCGGGCGCGTGCGCGATTTCGCCCAGCACCGCCTTGGTAACCGAATCCGGGCCGTCGATGATCATGCTAGTCTCCCGGCGGTCCTCCCGCCTGCTGCATTCGTTGCCCGAATTGATATGCTCCGGATCGCGTTTGCTCAATCCCCGTCCAGCGAGTGAATTTCATGGCCCTGCACCGCGTCGATACGCACCATCATCCCTACCCGCCGGCCTACATCGCCGCGGCGGGCGACATTCTCAAGCACACCACCCACGCGTTCTACGACCGGCTGACCAAATGGCAGCCGGGCCATGCCATCGAAGCCATGGACCGGACGGGGATCGAGATTTCCGTGCTGTCGATCGCGACGCCGAGCGTGTGGCTCGGCGATGCCGCCAAGTCCTGTAAACTGGCGCGCGACTGCAACGACTACGCGGCGAAGATGCAGGCCGACCACAAGGGCCGGTTCGGCCATTTCGCCACTCTGCCGCTGCCCGACGTGGACGGCAGCCTGCGCGAGATCGAATACATCTTCGGCACCTTGAAAGCCGATGGCATCGCGCTGACCACCAACTACGCCGACAAGTATCCCGGCGAGCAGGCGTTCGCGCCGGTGTTCGACGAGCTCAATCGCCGCAACGCCGTCGTCTATTTCCATCCGACCGCCGCGAGCTTTGCCTTCAACCGCGTTCAGGACATCCCACCGCCGACCATCGAATTTCCGTTCGACACCACGCGCACCATCACCAGCCTGCTGTTCAGCGGCACGTTCTCACGCTGCCCGAATATCAAGTGGGTGTTCTCGCACGGCGGCGGCGCGCTCGGCATGGTGGCGAACCGGCTCGCCGGGCTGGCAAAGAACCGGCCCGAGCTGGCCGCGCGGGTGCCGAACGGCGTGATGGCGGAACTGGGCAAGCTCTACCTCGACGTGGTCGGCATCACCACGCCGGGCGCGCTCGCTGCGGTGCTGGACATCGTGCCGATGTCGCAACTGCTGTTCGGCAGCGACTTCCCGTTCTGGAAGCCGGAGGAAACGATCGACGGCTTGGCCGGGTTGAAGCTGTCGTCCGCCGACCTCGCGGCGATCGAACGCGGCAACGCGCTGAAGCTGCTGCCGGGGCTGGGGAAATAACCTTCGCCCCTACATCCCCCGCCGCGGCGCGGTGTCGAGCAGCTCCTTGAGTGGCTGTTTGTAGAATTTCGCCATGCCCGTGGTGGCGTGGCCGCGCGTCTCCTCGCTCGCGGGAATCAGCAGCAGCTTGCCGTTCTTGACGCGCTTGAGCGCGTCCGCCATCAGGCCGGTTTCCGGCGGGTTGCGCTCGTCGTCAGCGGAATTGATCGCCAGCAGCGCGGCCTCGATGCGCTCCAGCTTCGGTGACGGATTGTAGTCGCGCGAAGATTCCCACTGATAGAGGAAGTCATTGGCATCGGCATTGAACGGTGCCTTCAACCGCTGCTCAAGCAGCTTGTCGGCCGCCTCGCGGGTCGGCGCCGCCTTCTGGTGCGCCAGCGTGCCGCCGTTGGTGGCGATGTTGAAGAACGCGTTGACGGTGCGCAGCGCGCGCGGCTGCGTGGTGTAGTTGCCATCCTTCCAGTCGGGATCGTTGCGGATCGCATCGATCAGCATGCGCCGCATCAACCAGTTGCGGCTGGACATCTCGGTCGGCTGCGACGCCATCGGGACGAGCGCGTCCATGAACCCCGGATAGGTCACGCCCCACATCCAGGTGTGCATTCCACCCATCGAATTGCCCATCACCAGGCGCAGATGCCGGATGCCCAGGCCTTCGCGAACCAGCCGGTGCTGCGCAGTGACGATGTCGTCGTAATTGTAATGCGGGAACTTGGCGCGCATTCCGTCCGACGGCTTGGACGATTTTCCGGCGCCGATGTTATCCGGCAGGATGATGAAATACCGGGTGGCGTCGAGCGGCTGGCCCGGACCGAACAGTTCGCCGGAAAACGCCGGCGTCAGCATGGAGACGCCGGAGCCGGTGGTGCCGTGCAGGATCAACACCGGTTGGCCGGCCGGCTTGCCGACCGTGCGGTAATGCAGCTTCAACTCGGGGAGCACCTCTCCGGTGTGGAAGCGGAAGTCCTTGGCGATGAAGGTGCCCTCCTTCGGCGCGGGATAATCCGCGGCGAAGGCCGAAAGCGCGAACAGCGACGCCATCGCGCCGAAAGCCATGCCCGGCAATGCTCTCATGATGGACCTCCCGCGCGGCGCCTACTTGCCGCCGCCTTCGTTGTCGCGAAGCGTATTGAGCAGCGCACTGCCCTGGTTCGCCGGATAAAGCGTGCCGGTGGCGGCGGCCAGTTCGACCACCTTGTGCAGTTCCTGCCAGCTTGCGCCGGCCCGCCGCGCCGCCGAGGCATGGGCCTGCGCCGCGATCTGGTTGTGCTCGACCAGCAGCATGCCGAACAGGATGAGCTGCGTTGTCTTCATGTCGAACACGTCGTTGTAGAACGCGCGCGCCCGCACCTGCTCCCACAGGCGCAGCGTTTCCGGGTCGATGTCGCCGGAAAACGAAAAGCGCCCGGACGGCAACGGCGGCAGCGTGCCGAACATTTCGACATAGCTGTCGCGGAATTTCTTGAGATCGTCGGGCAAGTCTTTCTTGTCGGCCATGAACTGCGTCACTCCACCTTGATCTTGGCGTCCTGGATGATCTTGCGCCACTTCGGCTCTTCGTCCTTGATCAGCTTGGTGAGCTGTTCCGGCGCGCCTGCGATCGATTGGAAGTAGAATTTGTTGAGGAAGATCTTCTGGAACTCCGGCTCGGCGTGCATGGCGCGGATCTCGCCGTTGATCTTGGCGACCACGTCGGCCGGTATGCCGGCCGGGCCGAACAGGCCGAACCACGACACCGCCTCGTAGCCCGGCACGCCGCTCTCGGCGACGGTCGGCACATCCTGCAACTGCGGCATCCGCTTTCCCGAGCTGATCGCGACCAGCTTCACCTTGCCGCCCTGCCATTGAGGAACGGCGGTGCCGACGCTGACGAACATCATCTGGATGTGGCCGGCCATCACGTCGGTGAGCGCGGGCGTGGCGCCCTTGTAGTGCACCGCCTGGAACCGGGCGCCGGACATGTTCTGCAACAGCTCCATGTTCATGTGGCCGCTGGAGCCGATGCCGAAGGTGCCGTAGTTGATGGTGGCGGGCTTCTGCCTCGCCATTTCGAGCAGATCCTTCACGCTGGCGGCCTGCACCGACGGATGGGTGATCAGCGCGTGGTTGATCACCACCAGGCCGGAGATCGGGGTGAAGCTCTTGTCGGGATCGTAGGGCAGCTTGGGAAAGAGGGTCGGGTTGGCGACGAACGTGCCGTCCGGCCCGATAAACAAGGTGTGGCCGTCCGGCGCGGACTTGGAGATGAATTCGGCGGCGATCGAATTGTTGGCGCCGGGCCGGTTCTCGACCACCGCCTGCTGGCCCCACTTCTCGGTGAACCGCTGCGCCAACTGGCGGCCCAGCGTGTCGGTCACGCCGCCGGGCGACGCCGGCACCACGATGGTGATGGTCTTGGACGGATAGGTCTGCGCCGCCGCCGGGACCGCTGCCAGCAGGGCCGTCGCGAACAGCGTACCGAGCGATTTCCTCATGCCGGGCCCTCCCCTCGCCGCAATGCCTGTTGTTTTCTCAAGTATCATGCATTTCGGCACGGCTGCCTACGGCCTGCTCTCGCTTGATCGTGCAGCGGCCGCGCCCCTAGAGTGGCGCCGAAGAATTGGTGTGAGTTGCCGGGAGTTGCGTGAATGAGCGCCAAGGACAAACGGGCGCCGGTGCTGGTGGTCGGCGGCGGCATTGGCGGGCTCGGCACCGCGCTCGCGCTGTCCCGCAAGGGCATCCCCGTCCACGTCATCGAACAGGCTCCCGAATTCAAGGAAATCGGCGCCGGCATCCAACTCGGGCCCAACGTGTTCCGCATGTTCGAGTTCCTCGGTCTGACCGCCGAGATGAACAAATGGGCCGTGTTCCCCGAAGGCCTGGAAATGCGGGACTCCATCACCGGCGAGACCTTCATCGATCTGCCGGTCGATCACCGCTTCTATGAAAAATATCACGCGCCCTACGCGGTCATTCATCGCGCCGACATGCTCAATGTCATCTACCAGGCGTGCAAGGCGTCCGACCTCATCACGCTGACGACATCGCAGAAGGTCGTCAGCGTCGATCAGAACGCGAGCGGCGTCACCGTGCGCACCGAAAGCGGCCAGACCATATCCGGTGTGGCGCTGGTCGGCTGCGACGGACTGTGGTCCACGATCCGCCAGATCGTCGTCGGCGACGGCAAACCTGTCGTGTCCGGTCACATCGCCTATCGCGCCGTGATCCCGACCGCGGACTGGCCGAAGGAATACCGCATCAACCGGATGATCGTCTGGGCCGGCGAGAAAACGCACCTGGTGCACTATCCGATGCGGCGCGGCGAAATCTTCAACCTCGTGGTGGTCTTTCATTCCGACCGCTACGAGGAAGGCTGGGACACCTACGGCGATCCCGAGGAATTGCACAAGAAATTCGCGGACAAGTGCGAGCCGGTTCGCATGCTGCTGCAAAAGGTCGATGCCTGGAAGATGTGGGTGCTGTGCGACCGCCCGCCGATCAAGCAATGGACGCAAGGGCGTATCGCATTGCTCGGCGACGCCGCGCACCCGATGCTGCAGTACCTCGCGCAGGGCGGAAACATGGCGCTGGAAGATGCGGTCTGCCTCGCCGAGCAGGCCGTGGCGCACGGCGACGACTACGCCGCGGCGTTCAAGAAATACCAGGACCTGCGTTATCTGCGCACCGCGCGCGTTCAGCTCATGGCGCGCGTGTTCGGCGAAATCTATCACGCCTCCGGCGTGAACCGCGAACTGCGCAACAAGGTGATCGGCGAATGGACCGCGCAAGGCGGCGTCGACATGTCGTGGCTGTACGGCCACCAGCCCGAATTGCCGCGCGTCGATCAGGTCACCGTGCCAAAACAGAATCTGAAATTCTAGCCGTCAACACCACAAGAGGGAACGCCGCATGGCGACGCTTGCCGAATTGATCGAAGACCTCGTCACCGCCAACCGGATTCTCGCCACGCAAGGCATCGTGGATTCGTTCGGCCACGTCAGCATCCGCAATCCGAACAATCCGAAGACCTATTTTCTGTCGCGCTCGCGCGCGCCGGAACGGGTCGAGACCGCCGACATCATGGAGTTCACGCTGGAAGGCGATCCGGTCGACGCCAAAGGTCGCAAGCCTTATCTGGAGCGCTTCATCCACGGCGCGGCCTATGAGAAGCGCCCCGACGTGATGTCGGTGATCCACAATCACAGCCCCGGCGTGATCCCGTATGGCGTCACCGGCAACAAGATGCGGCCGATCATGCACATGTGCGGCACCATCGGGCACGAGGTGCCCATTTGGGACCAGCGCAAGAAGTTCGGCGACACCGACCTGCTCGTCACCAGCATGGCGATGGGCCGCGATCTGGTGAAAACGCTCGGCAAGGGCCGCACCGCGCTGATGCGCGGCCACGGCTGCGTCGTGGCCGGTCCAGACCTGCGCCAGACCGTCTACACCGCGATCTATCTCGAATTGAACGCCAAGCTGCAGATGCAGGCCGAGGCGATGGGCAAGGTGAAGTTCCTGAGCAAGGGCGAGGTCGCCAAGGTCATCTCGACCACGTCGGCGGCCAACGTGAACCGCGCCTGGGAGAACTGGTGCCGCAAGGCCGACCGGCCGTATCGCGAATAGCGATGACGTTCTCGACCATCATCGTCGAGACCATCGGCCCGGTAGCGCGGATCACGCTGAACCGGCCGGAGCGCGCCAATGCGCTCAATCAGGCGATGCTCAGCGAGATCAATCAGGCGCTCGACGACGCCGAGCGCGACGACACCGTGCGCGCGCTGATCGTGCGCGGCGCAGGCTCCGCGTTCTCGTCCGGCTTCGATCTCAAGGAGCAGATGGAGCGCCGGCCGCAGGGCGCCGAACAATGGCGGCCGATCCTGCGGAAGGATTTCGACACCATCATGCGGTTCTGGCATTTCCCGCGCCCGACCATCGCGGCGGTGCGCGGACCATGCCTGGCCGGCGCCTGCGAGCTTGCCCTCGCCTGCGACATCACCATCGCCAGCGAGGACGCGTTCTTCGGCGAGCCGGAGCTGAAATTCGGTGCGGGCATCGTGTCGATGATCCTGCCCTGGATCGCCGGGCCGAAGGCCGCGAAGGAAATCATCCTCACCGGCGAAGATCGCATCCCGGCGGCGCGGGCGCGGGAACTCGGCATGATCAACCGCATCGTGCCGGCGGCCGATCTCGACGACGCGGCGCTTGCGATGGCGCGGCATATCGCGGCGATCGATCCGCATCTGGTCAAGGAAACCAAGCGCGCCATCAATCGCCAGTTGGAGTCGCAAAACATGCTGGCGGCGCTGGAAGAAGCGCTTGCCATCGACCTCGCAATCGAAGGCGCCGGATCGCCGGACAAGATCGAGTTCATGGAGATCGCGCGCCGCGATGGCCTTAAGGCGGCGCTGGCCTGGCGCGACGCCCGCTTTCTGAAGCACCCGCCATGAGCGGCGCGCTGGGCCGGCTCATCGCGGATGCGCTGCCAGGGCTGGGCTGGAACATCGAAAGCGTGGACGGAGCTGCCAGCACGCCGGCAGACATCACCGCATCCGGCGAACGCGTGGTGCAAGCGCTTCGCCGGCACGGTGTCCTCCCTGATGAACCCGTCGTGGTCCGCATCGGAAATCGGCCGCCGGACTTAGGCGCGCTGCTCGGCGTGTGGCAGGCCGGCGCGGTCGCCGTGCCGCTCCACGTCAATGCCGCGGCCGCCACCGGCCTTGCGTTGCAGCAGGCCACCGGCGCGCGCTTTCTCGTCGAAACCGATCGGCTGGAGATCATCGCAACAGCGCCGCCGCCCGAGCGGCCGCTGCTTCGGGACGCCGCGCTGGTGATCTTCACCTCCGGCAGCACGGGGCAACCGAAGGGCGTTGTGATCGGCCACCAGCGGCTCGCCGCCAAATTTGACGCACTCGACCGGCTGCTGGCCTTCAAAAGTACCGACGTGGTGCTGGTGCCGCTGCAACTCACGTTCATTTTCGGGCTATGGGTCAGCCTGCTGGCGCTGAAATCCCACGCCAGGCTGATCCTGGTGCCGCGCTTCTCCACCGAAGCAATCGCAGGTGGACTGCGCGCCGGCGCGACCATCCTGGCCGGGGTGCCGTCGATGTTCCGCTCGCTCACGGCAAACCTGAACTATGAGGCGCCGGCCTTGCGCCAGATTCTGACCGGCGGCGAGGTGCTGCCGAAACCGCTCGCCGCAGCGATGCAGAACGCATCGCCGCGCGCCGGAATTTTCGACCTCTATGGCCTGACCGAAACCGGCTCATGCGATTTCGTGCTGAGGCCCGGCGATCAGCCCGAGGGTCTGGGCACCATCGGCGCACCGACCGAAAGCGTCGCATTTCGCATCGGCCTGGATGACGGCAACGAAGCGGCACCGGGCCAAGCCGGCGAGCTGCGGATCAACACCGCGTTCGGGATGCTCGGCTACCTCGACAATCCGCAGCTTACTGAAGACTCGTTCGACGGCGCGTTCTTCAAGACCGGCGACCTGGCACGGATGCGCGCGGACGGCCGCGTCGAACTGGCCGGACGCTCGAAGGACATCGTCTCGCGCGGCGGCAACAAGATCGCGCCACTGGAAATCGACAACCTGCTTTGCGAGCATCCGGCGGTAGCCGCCGCACTCTGCGCGGGCGTCGCCGACGAGCGGCTCGGCGAAGTGATCCATGCTGCGATCGTGCTGCGTGCGGGCGCCACGGCGAGCGAAGGCGAACTGCGCGCCTGGATGCAGGCCCGCACCGAGCGCTACAAAATTCCGGATGCGTTCCATTTTTGCGAAGTGTTGCCGGCGGGTCCGACCGGCAAGGCGGACCGCCGGGCGGTCGCGCAGTTCGCCAAAGGCAGCGGCTAGATTCTATTGCGCGGCGTGCAGATCGCGCATCGCCAGCACGGCGGGCTTGGGCTTGGCCGCGTGCTGGACCGGCGCCGGACGCGCGCGCGGCAGCGGCACGTCGTGCAGCTCCACGCCCGTCACCGGCTCAGCCGCCGCCGCCTGACCCGATGCACCGGTGGTCGATCGCTGCGGCGGTGTGCCAAGCACGCGGGGCCAGCCCTCGTTCGAGGCGGAGGCGACCTGCGTCGGCTCGAACAGCACGGGCCGTTCGCCCTCGGGCACGACATGGACGATCTTGAAGTTGCGGCGCTTCAGTTCGGCCAGCAGCGCCGGCAGCATCAGCACGGTGCGCGGCTGGATGTCGTGCAGCAGCAGCACGCCCTTGCCCTTGGCCTCCAGCCGCGACAGCGCGAGGTGAAGCACCTGACCGGCCGTGATCTTCTTCCAGTCGTCGGCCAGCGTGTCCGAACTCCAGACGATCAGCTCGCGCGCCTTGGCCTGCGCCTCGATGTTCGGCGTCCGCAGCAATCCGGGCACACGGAAGTACGGCGCCAGCGCCTTGGCGTCGCCGAGCGCGGCCGTGACGGATTCGATGCCGCGGTCGATCTCATGCTCGACGCGGCCGTGCGCCATCGTCCGCAGCGGGTGGTTCTGGCTGTGCGTGCCCACCGTGTGGCCGGCGTTGTAGATGCGGCGGACGGCGGCAGGAAACGCCCGCGCGTGACGGCCGACCAGGAAGTACGTCGCCTTGACGCAGTGTGACGCCAGGATGTCCAGCACCCGGTCCGAATAAGGCAGCAGCGGCCCGTCATCGAAGGTCAGAACCACCTCACGGTCGGCGAGCGGCAGGGTCTGGCGGTACTGCATCTGGCCGAGCCGGGAGTAATCGGCGGCGCTGACCACCATCTCCCGGCTGACGCCGAGCGCATTCGGATTGCCCGGACAGCTATCCGCCAGCGCGGCAGAACAGCTCAACGCAAGGCCTGCACCGAACAGGATGCGCCGCATTCGAATCGCCCCCGATCACCCGCCGCAAACATATCGGCGCGGCGCGCGGCGGCACCTGCAAGCTTGATGCGCGGGACGGTTGTGAACAGATTTCTGCGCGGCGGGGGTGCGCCAAAATTGCCCAAGGCCACGGCACCGGCTGGGCAAGGTCTTGGCTTCCGAGCCAGGGCGAATGCCGCTATCGTTTGCCAGCCGGACCCCGTTGGAGACCTTGCGCGATGAAGAAACTGTCGGTTTATGTGGCGCTCGCCAGCCTGACGTTGGC
Source organism: Hyphomicrobiales bacterium (assembly GCA_021730985.1). Taxonomy (GTDB): domain Bacteria; phylum Pseudomonadota; class Alphaproteobacteria; order Rhizobiales; family Xanthobacteraceae; genus Z2-YC6860. The sequence goes on from JAKFYI010000018.1 coordinate 51,737, forward strand.
GGGAACGGCCTCGGCGCAGAGCTATCCGACGCGGCCCATCACCTTCATCGTGCCCTACGGCGCGGGCGGCCCCGTCGATGTGCTGGCGCGGCTGCTGGCCGAGCCGATGCGGCAGGCGCTCGGCCAGTCGATCGTGATCGAGAACGTCACCGGCGCGAACGGCACCATCGGCGTCGGCCGCGCGGTGCGGGCCGCCCCCGACGGCTACACCGTCAGCATCGGCAACTGGCCGTCGCACATCACCAACGGCGCAATCTACAACCTCAGCTACGACATCCAGCGCGACCTTGAGCCGGTGGCGCGGCTGTCGGCCAACCCGTACATCATCGTGGCGCGCAAGGATCTGCCCGCGCAGGACGTCAAGGAACTGGTGAGCTGGCTCAAGGCCAGCCCCGACAAGGCATCGGCCGGCACCGCGGGTCTCGGCTCGGGCCAGCACATCAGCGCGGTCTATTTCCAGAAGTCCACCGGCACCAAGTTCCAGTCGGTGCCCTACAAGACCGGCTCGTCGGAGATCATCCGCGACATCGTAGCGGGCCACATCGACCTGACGTTCGACCAGGCGATCACCGCGCTGTCGCATGTGCGCAGCGGCAGCGTGAAGGCGTTCGCCGTCACCTCCGACAAGCGGCTCGACGCGGCGCCTGAAATCCCGACGGTCGATGAAGCCGGAGCACCGGGCGTCTACATCCTGACGTGGTACGGCCTCTGGATGCCGAAGGGCGCGCCGAAGGAAGCGATCGAAAAGATCGGCAACGCGGCGCGTGCCGCCCTCACCGATCCCGCCGTTCGCGCCAAGCTCGCCACCCTCGGCCAGCAGATCCCGCCGCCGGAGCAGCAGACCGCCGCCGCGCTGGCCGCCCACCAGAAGGCCGAGATCGAAAAGTGGCATCCGTTGATCAAGGAAGCCGGCATCAAGCTCGACTGAGGCGCAACAACCGCAGCGCGCACTCTTCTCATTTGCGGCGGATTAGTCACGCCGCAACATCCTGGCCGTGGCTCGCGCGCAGCATTTGACAAAGCGCGCGCGTTCCCGGATTTGTCACGGGTCGGCGGGAGAGCGGTGTGGCGAAGCGTTACCAGGTCATTGTTGTGGGCGGCGGCCCAGTCGGCGTCGCGCTGGCGGTCGATCTCGGCATGCGCGGCGTCTCCTGCGCGCTGGTGGAAACCCGCGTCGGCCTCTCCACCATTCCCAAGGGGCAGAACCTCACCCAGCGCACCATCGAGCATTTCCAGTTCTGGGGTCTGCTCGATGAATTGCGCGCGGCGCGCACCGCGCCCAAGGGTTTCCCGATCGGCGAGGTCACCTTCTACAAGAGCGTGAGCAGCGACTACTGGCACGCCCCGCCCGGCCGCGAGATGGTTCGCGCCTTCTATTCCCAGCCCAACGACCGGCTGCCGCAGTACCAGACCGAGAAGGTGCTGCGCGAAAGGATGGACCGGCTATCGAACGTCGATTCGTATTTCGGCTGGACCGCGAAGTCGATCGAACAGGACGACAACAGTGTGCGGATCGAGATCGAGCAGCACGAAGGCGCCGGGCGCGAGGTGCTGGAGGCCGATTACGCGGTCGGCTGCGACGGCCCGCGTTCGCTGGTGCGCGACCAGATCGGCATCGAGCGCAGCGGCACCGACTTCGACCAACTCATGGTGCTGCTGGTGTTCCGCTCGCGCGACTTGCACAAGGCGTTGGAGAAATTCCCGCCGCGCTCGACCTACCGGGTCATGCACCCCGACCTGCACGGCTACTGGCAATTCTTCGGCCGCATCGATGTCGGCGAAGGCTGGTTCTTCCACGCGCCGGTGCCGGCTGACAGCACGCGGGAGAATTTCGACTTCCACGGCCTGCTGGAGAAGGTCTGCGGCTTCAATGTGGCCTGCGAATACGATCACGTCGGCTTCTGGGATTTGCGCGTCTCGGTCGCCAAGCGCTACCGGGCGGGCCGCGTCTTCATCGCGGGCGACGCCGCGCACAGCCACCCGCCTTACGGCGGCTTCGGCCTCAACAACGGCCTGGAGGACGCGGTCAATCTTGGCTGGAAGCTCGCCGCCAAACTGCAAGGCTGGGGCGGCGATACGCTGCTGCGCTCCTACGGCGAGGAACGCCGCCCGGTGTTCGAAGAGACCGCCGAGCATTTCATCGCGGCTCGGATCAAGCGCGAGGGCGAAAAGCTCAACCGCGTGACGCCGGAACAAGACAAGGCGGCGTTCGAGCAGAACTGGAAGGAGTTCGGCACCGACGTCGGCTGGCGGGTGCAGAACTACGAGCCCAACTACGAGGGCTCGCCGGTCGTGCTCGGGCCGCCGGGCGGCGTCTGCTCGGCGCACGGCGATCATGTGGTGAAGGCGCGGGCCGGCCACCATCTCACGCCGCTGCCGCTCACCAAGGGCGGCAACACCTTCGACGAACTGTCAATGCTGGGCTTCACGCTGCTGGCGTTTGACGCCGACGAGACGGGCATCACCGCGATCGAGCAGGCGGCGAAATCGCTCGGCGTGCCATTCAAGGTCGCGCGCGACACGTTCAGCGGCGGGCGCGAAGGCTACGAGGCGCGGATGATCCTGGTGCGACCGGACCAGTATGTGGTCTGGCTCGGCGACACCGCGCCGGACGATGCGGTCGCGCTGATGAAGAAGGTGGCGGGGCGGGATTGAGCTTCTCCTCGAGGAAGCGTTCGTCACATGGAATGGCCTCGCACAACATCCTCGCTGTCATGCCCGCGAAAGCAGGCATCCAGTACCCGGGGTGTCACGCATTTCCTTAAGTCGGTGATTACTGGATCACCCGCTCTCGCGGGTGATGACATCCGTGGTGGGCGAGCGACCAGCACGACAGCGCTACGGCAGAGGTCCAAACATCGGCGGCGGAACGCGCCGTCTGCTCGCGTCCTCGTAAGCCGACGCAATGCGCAGCACGATGTCCTCCTTGCCGGGCTCGCAGCGGAACACCAGCGAAAACGGCAGTCCCGGCGCCGGGATCGTGGTCGGCCTGTCGGACGCCTGCGACACGTAGCGCTTGCCGTCCGGCGTCAGCTTGTAGACCGGATCGTAGGCGGTGGTGACATAGCCCGCCGGAATCAGCACCTCGGTCAGCCCCGCATTCGGCCCTGACAGCGACTCCGGCCGCAGATTGCTGGCGATGTCGTACTGATAGGCGTGGCCGATCAGCCCCGGCGGCCACGGTGTATGCAGCCGCACCAGCGCGTCGAGCTTGTTCTCCAGGATCACCATCATGTCCGCGCGGCGCAGTAGTTCGCGCAGCATGATCCGCTCGTTGACACCCTGGCGGCCGTTCAACGCGTTGCGCGGGTCGGTGACCTCCTCCCAGTTCTTGAACGCGGAACGCTGATCGTCACCCCAGAACTTGGAGCGCGCGTTGAGCGCAGCCCAGTCGGCCAGCGTTTCCTTGAAGCCCCTGGCCTTCCAGTCGTCGGCGCGCCGCGACAGGTACTGCGAGATGTGGAAGCGGAACGTGTTGGACAGCTCCTGCTGCTGGATGGTGCCGAGATCGAGATTGACCGGCGGCGCGATGCGTCCTTCGGCCAGCGCCACGCAATAGTCGATCGGCGTCATGGTGCCGGAGCCAAACACCTTGCCCGGCAGGAATTCCGCCAGCGCGATCGCGTCGGCAAACTCCTTGAACAGCGGCTGGCCGTCGCGGCGCAGCCGGAACAGCAGGTCCGGCATGAACACCGGCACCAGCCGCGCCAGCGCGACGCGATAGTCCACCGTCATCTGCTCAATGTCCGGATCGCGCTGCCAGAGCGGATCGGACGACTCGACCAAGGTCGCGCCGAGCCGGCCGCCCAGCACGTCCTTGATCTCTTTCGTTGCCGCATCGACGATCGGCTGCTCGGTCTTGGAACCCTTCGGATAGACCATCGACTCGCGGATCACGCCGATCCGCATGCCGCCGAGCGCATTCGGCACTCCCGGCATCCGGGTGTGCGCCGCATAGGACGAACTCAGCACCGACGAGCGCGGCACCGTGGAGAACACGTCGCGCGGGTCGTAGTAGCCCGCCTCATCATCCTTCAGCGCATCGAGGATTTTGGCGCAGTCCTGGATCTTGCGCGCGTGAATGCCGGTGCGGTCGCAGTAGATGTCGGCCCCGATCGCGCCGCCGTCGAAACCGATCATCGACTTGTGCGGCAGGATCAACGCCACCGCATTGTGATTGGACGGACCGCGGCACGACGCGCGCGTCTCCTCGCCGAGCGACGCCATCACCATGTTGACGCTCACCGACAGCGCCGAGCCGGAGCTGGAGCCGAGCGACGCCGAGCGCGTGGTGTCGTAAGGGTTGGACGGATTGCCGGCCCAGGAACTGCGCTGATAGCCGAGCGTCGAGGGCAGCACCTGGTCCGGTTTGTGCCGCCCGCCCGGATCGCCGGCGCGGCCGTTGTATTCCGTGTTCACCGCCTTGGCGAAGATGATCGCGCCCTTGTCGCGAAGCTGCTCGACCAGAACGTGGTCGCGGGCCGGGAAATCCATGTCGTAGCGTGCGTCGCCGCCGCCGGTGGAGCGCATGTCCTTGGTGTCGAACGGGTCCTTGAACGAGAACACCACGCCGTACATCGGCTTTTTCTTGAGATCGGGGTTGCGGCCGAACTGCGCGTCGAGCTCGGCTGCGCGCTCCAACGCGTCGGGCTGCTGGCGGAAGAATTCGCACACCGGCGGCGCACCGGGCGGCAGCGGGCCGAGCGACGGATGCTTGTCGAACTCGCCCTTGCAGGTGACCGAACGCTCGCCCCGGATGTTGAGCGTGCCGATGGCGTTGACCTGGCCCGCGTTCGGAATTCCGACGATCATGCCATGCTGCTGCCGCACGGCCGGATCGGACGCGGTCGCCTCCATCCGCCCGTACTCGATCGGCGGGCCCTGATACTTGTCGAGGTCGGGCAGGATGGTCGCAGCCTTCACGGTTTGCGTCGGGAACCGCAGCGGCGCCTGCCCGCGCACCGCGCCCACAGCCTCCGCCACCGCCGCGCCGTCCTTCGTCACCAGCATGCTGGCGACGCCGTTGAACGCGCGCACCCGCTCGATGTAGCGCTTCACCACATCGGCGACGGTGGTCTCGCCTGCCTGGATCGCGCGATGCAGGTCGCCGATCGTCGCCTCTTCGAGGCGGAAGGTCTGCCGTGCGTCGCTCGCGTCGTTCATTGCGGGACCCTTTCCGCCCTATTTCGGCACATCGACAGCGGAGGATCAACCGCTCACGCCACCGGGAGCACGTTGGTGTACTTCACCTGCTCGAGCGCGAAGCTCGATTCGATCGACGCAATACCCTCGACCCGCGTGAGCTTCTGCTTCACGAAGCGCTCATAGGCGTCGAGATCGGGAACCACCACGCGCATCCAGTAGTCGCGCGAGCCGGTCATCAGGTAGCACTCCAGCACCTCGGGCCAGCGCTCGATCGCCTTGGCGAAACGGTCGAGCGATTCCTGGCGCTGCTTCTCCAGCTTGATCGACACGAACACGCTGACCGGAAGACCCACCGCGCGCTGGTCCAGCACCGCGACATAGCGCGAGATCACGCCATCCTCCAGCATCCGCACCCGGCGCAGGCACGGCGACGGCGACAGCCCGACCTTCTCCGCAAGCTCGGCCAGGCTCATGCGGCCGTCGGCCTGCAGCAGCTCCAGGATTTTGCGATCCACCGCATCCAGCTCTCTTTTTGGCATAATCCACCTATTTTACGTTCAATGAAGGCAGATTACACCAATTCCGAAAGAAATACTGGTGTGATTTGGCAGCCAATGCCCTGCGATTGGAAGAATAATGTTGAAATGGATCCCACGGCGTCATGGCCGGGCTTGTCCCGGCCATCCACGCCTCACTTCGTAGCCAAGGCGTGGATGCCCGCGACAAGCGCGGGCATGACGAGCGGAGAGAGCGATGCCCGACAGCAAGCAGGCCCACAACGCCATCTCCCCTGCCGAACTCACCGTGCTCGGCGAGCTGGAGCGCAAGGTGCTGTGGCTGGCGAGCTGGACCATCCACAACGCCAACCATCTGCGCGAGAGCAGCGACGGCCTCAAGGTCGGCGGCCACCAGGCGTCTTCGGCCTCGCTCGCCACCATCATGACGGCGCTGTATTTCAACGTGCTGCGCCCGCAGGACCGCGTCGCGGTGAAGCCGCACGCCTCGCCGAACTTCCACGCCATCCAGTACCTGCTCGGCAAGCAGACCCGCGAGAAGCTCGAGAACTTCCGCGGCTACAAGGGCGCGCAGAGCTATCCGTCGCGCACCAAGGACACCGACGATGTCGATTTCTCCACCGGCTCGGTCGGCCTCGGCGTGGCGCAGACCTTGTTCTCGTCGCTGACGCAGGACTATGTGCGCGCGCACGGCTGGGGCACGGATCGTCCCGAAGGCCGCATGGTCGCGCTGGTGGGCGATGCCGAACTCGACGAAGGCAACATTTTCGAGGCGCTGCTCGAAGGCTGGAAGCAGGGCCTGCGCAATTGCTGGTGGGTGGTGGACTACAACCGGCAGAGCCTCGACGCTGTGGTGCGCGAAGGCCTGTGGGAGCGCTACGAGCAGTTGTTCAAGAATTTCGGCTGGGACGTGGTGATCCTGAAGTACGGCTCGCTGCAACAGGCCGCGTTCCGCGAACCCGGCGGCGATAAACTCAAGCAATGGATCGACACCTGCCCCAACCCGCTCTACTCCGCGCTGGTGTTCCAGGGCGGCGCAGCGTGGCGCAAGCGCCTCAACGACGAGATCGGCGACCAGGGCGATGTCACCGCGCTGATCGAGTCCCGCAGCGACGACGAACTGGCGCGGCTGATGAACAACCTCGGCGGCCATGACCTGCCGTCGGTGGTGGAGGCGTTCCGCAAGGTCGATCACGACCGGCCGACCTGCTTCATCTGCTACACCGTGAAGGGCTTCGGCCTGCCGATGGCCGGCCACAAGGACAATCACGCCGGCCTGATGACGCCGGCGCAGATGGAAACCTTCCGCACCGCGATGAAGGTCCGCCCCGGCCACGAGTGGGACAAGTTCGAGGGCCTGCAGTCGCCGCCTGACGCGATCGAGTCGTTCCTCGGCCGCGTGCCGTTCGCGCAGGGCGGCGGGCGCCGCCTCCAGGCGCCGAAGATACCGGTGCCGGACAACCTCAAGGTCACGATCCAGCCGGAGATGTCCACGCAGTTCGGCTTCGGCGCGCTGCTCAACGAGATTGCGCGCGAGAAGACCGAACTGGCCGAGCGCATCGTCACCACCTCGCCCGACGTCACGGTCTCGACCAACCTCGGCCCGTGGGTGAACAGACGCGGCTTGTTCGCGCGCGAGACGATGGCCGACACCTTCAAGAGCGAGAGCATTCCATCGACGTTCAACTGGTCGTTCTCGCCCAAGGGCCAGCACATCGAGCTCGGCATCGCCGAGATGAACCTGTTCATCCTGATGTCGGCGCTCGGACTGTCGCATTCGATCAACGGCGTGCGGCTGCTTCCGATCGGCACGCTGTACGATCCGTTCATCGCGCGCGGCCTCGATGCGCTGAACTACGCCTGCTACCAGGAGGCGCGCTTCATTGTGGCTGCGACGCCGTCCGGCATCACGCTGGCGCCCGAGGGCGGCGCGCACCAGTCGATCGCGCAGCCGCTGATCGGCATGGCGCAGGACGGCCTTGCGGCGTTCGAGCCGGCGTTCGTCGATGAGCTTGCAGCGATCATGGCGTTCGCGCTCGATTACATCCAGAAGGATGGCGGCGGCGAAGCTTCCGAGCGCAACTGGCTGCGCGACGAGACCGGCGGCTCGATCTATCTGCGGCTCTCGACACGGCCGGTCGAGCAGATCAAGCGCGAGATGACGCCCGCGCTCCGCCAAGGCATCGTGGACGGTGCCTACTGGCTGCGGGAGCCCGGGCCGAATTGCCAGGTCGTCGTGGCCTACACCGGCGCGATCGCGCCCGAGGCAATTCAGGCGATCGGACTGATGGGCGAAGACCGCCGCGACGTGGGCCTGCTCGCCGTGACGTCGGCCGACCGGCTCAACGCCGGCTGGACCGCGGCGCAGCGCGCCAGAGAGCGCGGCCTCGTGCATGCGCGATCTCACGTCGAGCGGCTGTTCGCCGATCTGCCTCCGAACTGCGGCATGGTCACGGTGCTCGACGGCCATCCGGCGACGCTGTCGTGGCTCGGTTCCGTGTATGGCCATCGCGTGCGCGGGCTCGGCGTCGAGCATTTCGGCCAGACCGGATCGCTCGCCGACCTGTACCGGCACTACGGCATCGACGCCAACGCCATCGTCGCCGCGGCGGAAAGCATCGCGCCGGGCCGTCCGATCCGCTACCTGCGGGCGCTGAATTAGGCGCGCCGGACGGCACGAAACGCATACCAGCGCGACACCGCGGCAAATTGACTTTTGCGTCTTGGCCCGGCAATCAAGCGGTCAGTCCAATGCGCGCCTCGCGAGAAATTCGCGGCGCGGACACACAAGTCTAGGGACCGAACAATGCCGAAGTATTTGCCACTCCTGGCGGCGGCCGGCGTTTTGCTGGCAGCCCCGCACGCGGCCGCTCAAAGCGCCGCTGACTATCCCAACAAGACTGTTCGCGTCCTGGTGACGGTGCCGCCGGGCGGTGGCGTGGATACGGTGACTCGTCTCGTCACCGGGCGCATGGGCGTCAAGCTCGGCCAGACCTTCGTGATCGAAAACAGGGGCGGCGCCGGCGGCAGCCTTGCCGCGGAAGCGGTCTACAAGGCCGAGCCGGACGGCTATCAGTTGATGGCGTCGCAGCCGTCGCCGATCACCACCAACGTCGCGCTCTACAAGTCGCTGAACTACGACCCGTCCAAGTTCCAGTTCGTCGGCATCATGTCCGCGATCCCGAACGTGCTGCTGGTCAAGAACGACTTCCCGGCCAAGACGGGCAAAGAGTTCCTCGACTACGTGAAGGCTAACCCCGACAAGGTGAACTACGCATCGCAGGGTCCGGGCACCACGTCGCACCTGACCGCCGAGCTCTACAACAAGCTGACCGGCTCGAAGATGACGCACGTTCCCTACAAGGGAACTGGCCCCGCCTTGAACGATCTGGTCGCGGGCCATGTCGACGTGATTTTCATGCAACTCGAGTCGGCGATCAAACTCCACGAGGGCGGCAAGGCGCGCATCCTGGCGGTGACGACGGGCAAGCGCATTTCGCAGCTTCCGGAGATTCCGACCATGGCCGAACTCGGCCTGCCGGGCCTGATCTCCGACACCTGGAACGCGATCACGGCGCCGCCGGGGACACCCGCGCCGATCGTCAACAAGCTCAACGCCACGCTGAACGAGGTGCTCAAGGAGCCGGAGCTTGCCGACCGCTTCAAGCAGCTTCTGCTCACGCCGGGCAGCGGCAGCGTTGCCGAGACCCGCACGTTCATCGAAGAAGACACCAAGCGCTGGATCGAAGTGATCAAGGAAGCGAATATTCCGAAGATTTAGATTCGCCGGTGCACTCCCTCTCCCCGCCTGCGGGGAGAGGGTTGGGGTGAGGGGGAGTCTCCACAATTTCTGCTATGGAGAGTCCCCCTCACCCGCCGCGCCATAGTGCGTCGAAGACGCGCGTCAA